>NZ_OY728607.1:0-600000 GCF_963422225.1 Candidatus Trichorickettsia mobilis | reverse complement strand
TTAATTATGCCTTATATTTTATTAATAGCATTACCTTTATTTGGTACAAATGTATTTGTTTGCCTGGTGGTTTCTTTACTATTCACCTGGATTATTGGCTATATAAATCAAGATTATAGCATAATTAATTTTAGTAATGATATAGTAAAGGGTTTTGCCCATATGCAAGAAATTATGTTGCTTTCTTTAATGGTTGGTGGACTATCAGGCTTTGCCAGCAAAAGTAGTAAAGATATAGCTCTTTATTTATCTGAGGTCATTCGTAAGAGAGGCAATAAACGGGCAGCACAGTTTGTAATTGCTAAAATAGTTTCGGTCTTTGATTTGCTATTTGCCAATAATACTGTGGCAATTATTTTTAGTGGAGAAATAGCAAAAGATATAGCGGAGAAGTACAAAATCCCTCCGCATTATAGTGCTACTTGGTTAGATATTTTTTCAATAGTATTTCAAGGGATAATACCATATGGCGCGCAAATATTATTAGTAAGCTCATTGGCCAATTTATCACCAGTTAGTATTATACCACATGTATATTATTGTTATATTTTAGGTATAGTGTCAATTGCTTATATTATTTGGATCCCTTTACCAAAGATCTCTGAAGTGAGCATTCACGGTTTTTAAAATTGAACGTCAATATACGACTTACAAAGTTACAACCATCGTCATTGCGAGGCTTTTAGCCGAAGCAATCCAGTTTCTTTACGTTAGATTTTCTGGATTGCTTCAGAGCTAAGGCTCTTCGCAATGACGGTTTTTCTAAAAACCGTGAACAACGCTTATCTCAATTCTATATCTTGTTTTATTGGTGGCTCGTATTGCCTCAAGCCTCATGGTGAAAATAATCAAATATACATGCGCCTAATATTGCTCCAAAACTCGATGCTGAAATATCAGGAAAAGCACTAATAATTTCATTACCTAATAACTCTTCTGTCTTTCCACTATTTATAATATCTGTGCTAATTAGTGTCTGTATAAATGGATTGTTGGCTATATTTTCTGAAATATATAACGTACTTAATATTTCAGAGAAATTTACTTCTAACTCTGCTTTTATTACATGCGGCACATGCAATTTTTCTTTAACATTCATAGCATATGTAAGTAAACAACGTTCCATAACACTCATGTTATAGGATGGCGTCCGAAGCACAAATCCCCGCCGATAAACCAACTACTCTCTACACCCTTTGAGATATAGAGTTTCAGGCTGTTTTCAAGCCCCCGCTCTGATCATTTAAAGTTCCGTCTTTTAAATGTCTTTTGTTAATATAAGTGTTGAGTGAGATATGATTCTTGTAACCAAAGAATTTTGCTATTTTTCTTATTGAAAGTCCAAGTTTTAAGAGTTCTATAATTTTGCTGGCATCTTTGTCAAACTTACTTTTTTGTAGAGTTCCAATTGGCTTACCTAGTATTTGTCCTTGAGACTTTTTGAGTGCAAGGGCATCTTTGGTACGTAAGCTAATCAGATCGCGTTCAAGATCCGAAAATAATGCAAACAAGGTAATTGTAACTTTGGAATTCATATCCTGCTTGCTGATATCAAGGTTTTGTTTAAGTATTACCACCCTGACATTTCTTGCAACTAGCGCATTGACCAGTTCTATAACTTCAGGAGTACTTCTACCAAGTCTACTAAGCTCTGTTACAATCAACATATCAGAACTAGAGAGTCTTTCTAAGACGTCTTCGATTCTCCTCTGTTTAGGAGTTTTTCTAGAAGACATTTGAATCTCAACAAACTCATTTATTTTTAAATTATTTTTTTGTGCATATTCCAATATTGCAAGTTTTTGATTATTTAATTCCTGTTTATCTGTTGAGGTACGAATATAAGCAATAATTTTGGTCATTTTTTAGCCCGTTAAGTTTTAACTCTAGTATTAGAAGAAAACTATACATAGTATATATACTATATAACATATAACGCACCTACAAAACAGCATTCTCTTAACGGCCGTTTTATCCTATACAAAAAGTTATAATTTTATGGTTACAGGTTATAAACGTATCAAAATTTTAAGCGAAGCTGAAATCAATGATCTTTATTCTTTGCCAAAATTTACATTAGAAGAAAAGATTGTTTTCTTTACTTTAAATAAGAAAGAGAGACAGTTTGTTGAAAAAATTCCTGATATTTCTTCTAAAGTTTATGCAATATTACAACTTGGCTATTTTAAAGCCAAAGGTCGGTTATTTTCTTTTAATTACGAAGATGTCCAACAAGACTTAGATTATGTATTGACTCAGTATTTTACTATCCAAAATAAACACAAAAGTATATTGCTGAAGGCAAAAAAAGACGAAACCAATAAGAAGATTCTTGCTTTACTGAATTTTCGAGATTTCAACGATAAGGCACACAAAGAGCTTGTAGAACAAGCTCTACTTTTAGCTCGTATTCATGCAAATCATCTAGATATTTTTAGGGAACTATTGTCTCAGATTCAGATAAGACAAATCACATTGCCAAGTTATACTATATTACAGGGCATCATAAGTTTAGCAATCAGCATCGAATTTAAACGTATAGACAATATCCTTACGAGTAATATATCTCAAGCCTTTGAGACCTTTTTGTCAAATATGACTCAATCAGGTTCTACAGTAAATTTATCAATACTCAAGATAGAACCAAAGAATTTTAAATATTTAGAGCTCAAAGCAGAATGTGCTAAGTCTCTTACGTATTCAGAATATTATAAACTATCTAAACAGCTAATAGATAAACTTGAAATATCACCTAAATGTATTAGGTACTACGCTGGTATTGCAGATGAATACAATATTTACAGATTAGAAAAACTTAGCAGGTCTCTTAGAAAACTATGTTTGCTATGCTACATTAATCAGAGATACAAAGAAATCATCAATAATTTAATTACCAGTTTTATCTATTAGACCTCTTTCGAAACTGGACTAAATATGTTATAAAGTCGAATTTACTTAATTTAGAACTATATGAGATATAAAAATTTAAGCATTTTATCGGAAGAGCATTTTAGAAGATTAACAGGGGTAAGAAATAGTACATTTGAAAAGATGGTAGGGATTTTAAAGACAGAGAAACAAATAAATAGGAGGTACCAAGGTGGCAGAAGAGCTAGTCTTAGTATGGAAGACAGCCTATTAATGACACTTGAATATTTAAGGGAATACCGTACCTATTTTCATATAGCTAAGAATTATGGAGTTAGCGAAAGCAGTGCATTTAAAACAATTCGTTTTGTTGAAGACACTCTAATAAAACATCCGGATTTTGCTCTTCCAGGTAAGAAGGCTCTAGTTAAAAGCGGTATGGAGTATGAATTAGTTTTAATAGATGCTACAGAAAGCCCTATAGAGCGACCCCAAAAAAACAGAAATACTATTACTCAGGTAAAAAGAAAAGACATACGTTAAAGACTCAAATAGTAGTAGATAAGAAAAGCAAACGAGTCATATGCACTTCTTTTTCCAATGGTAAGCGTCATGATTTTAAATTATTTAAAGAATCAAGAACCCATATACTGCCTGAGGTTAAAGTGATTACTGATACTGGTTATCAAGGCTTACAGAAGATTCATACAAATTCTGAGCTACCAAAGAAAAAGA
This sequence comes from Candidatus Trichorickettsia mobilis, assembly GCF_963422225.1. Classification (NCBI taxonomy): domain Bacteria; kingdom Pseudomonadati; phylum Pseudomonadota; class Alphaproteobacteria; order Rickettsiales; family Rickettsiaceae; genus Candidatus Trichorickettsia; species Candidatus Trichorickettsia mobilis. The sequence goes on along the minus strand of NZ_OY728607.1, from coordinate 596,397 downwards.
GTAAAAAGAATGCTTTAACTAAAGAAGATAAGAAAAATAATAGAAGTTTAGCAAGTGACAGAGTATTAAATGAAAATGTTATCGGTGATAAATTATGTTAAAGCGTTTTAAAATAATTGCATCGAAATAGACGCAAAAGATTTGGTCTTAGGTTCAATTTAATTGCTGGTTTATATAATTGGGAGCTTGGTAAATGAGTTTCGAAAGAGGTCTATTATAATAACAACTTCATTCAAGAAGCCAATGAATATGCTAATCAGCAACTCTTACTCCATACAATCCATTATAACAACAATTTACCAAAAGTAAGTAGCTTATTAAGATTTATGGGAGAAGATGCAGAGCAAATAGACCATACAAATTTTTGGAAATCTGCGTACAATATTCTTCCTAAAACTCAATATCTACCAACCGCTGACTATATTGCAGGACAATCCTTTGATTTTGAGTCTGCTAAATGGGAATTCTATGTTAATAAGGCTAAGCGTATCAAAGGCAATCTCCGTATGCTATTCAGATCGATAGAGCTTTGTAGCATTAAAAAGGATGATGATTTAATGCAAGCCATATCATTCTTGAAGGATGTGTTTGATAAAGACTTGCCCTTGAGCAAAGTAGTTACAGATAAATTTCCTGATAAATTTATCCCAAAAAATATCAGAAAGTATCTACATATTGCAAAAAATGATAGTACTGCTAAATCTGAAAGTACAAAGCAAGCAAGAACAAACTCAGACAAAGCTACCAAGATCAATGCTTATCATCCTGATAAATATGAGTTTTATCTATATCAATCTATTGCGAAAGAAATTGATAAAGGAAATATTTTTTGTAACGAAAGTATCAAATACAAAAGCCTGAGTGCAGATCTTGTCTCTGATAAGGTATGGCAAAATAAAGACGAACTCCTACAAAAACTGAACTATCCTAATATCGCAGTCAACATAGAACAAAGACTTAATGAGTTAGAGGTAAAACTTCATACAAAAATTCTAGAAGTGAATAGAAAAATTGCCAGTAAAGAAAACAGTCACATTAAAATAAAAGAGAGCAAGACTAAAGATGACAAAGTTGATAAGGATGGGAAAACACAGCACAAATGGCATTTAATCAACCCTACTACAGAGGAGAAAGATGACAATTTCTTTGCTGGAGTGCCAAATATCAATATCAGCGAATTACTATATTTTATCAACGAACAAACCAACTTCTGTGAAGCTTTTGATCATATTAAACCACGTTATTCTAAGCAAAAAGCTGATTACGAAGGAATCATTGCATGCATTGTAGCAAACGGGTTTAGCTTTGGTACTTATCGCATGTCGCGAAGTTGTGATATAAGCTATAGCACTCTGAGTAATATAGAAAAAAACTTTTTGAGCCTAGAGAATTTACGAGAAGCTAACGATATTATCAGTAACAAAATAGCAAGTCTGAAGGTTTTTAATTCGTGGAACATTTTACCAGATAAGTTACTGGCTGCAGTAGATGGTCAAAAGTTTGAAACAAGGCTAGATACTATGCAAGCTAGATACTCTCCAAAATATTTTGGCTTAAAAAAAGGTATTGTCCCATTTAGTATGGTACTCAACCATGTACCGATCAATTGCAAGATTATTGGCGCCAATGAACATGAGAGCCATTATACCTACGACATTATATATAATAATACTTCTGACGTTGATCCAGACGCTGTATCGGGAGACATGCATTCAATCAACAGAGTCAATTTTGCTGTGCTTGATTCCATAAGCAAATTATTTATGCCAAATTTTTCTGATCCAGAAGAACAAGTCAAAAGTCTCAGGAGCATGAAACCTCTGGTCCTTTATAAAGACTGCTTTATCAAACCTACTAAACTGGCCAATAGAAAACTTATCACAGAGGAATGGGAAAATATTCAAAGAATTTTTGTATCACTCGCTACCCAAGAATCAACACAAGCTACAATCATAAGTAAGTTGTCATCTCATAAAAGATATAGCAGAATTAAAACAGCTCTTTGGGAATATGATTCAATACTGAAAAGCATCTATTTACTGGATTTCATAGATGATGATATTTTACGTAGTCAAATTCGTAAAGCTTTAAACAGGGTTGAGTCTTACCACCAGCTACGTAGAGCTATAGCAAAAGTGCATAGTGGAAAGTTCAGAGGACAGACCATTTTAGAGAACGAGGTCTGGAATCAATGCTCTAGATTACTAGCAAACTCTATAATATTATACAATGCAATTATACTAGATAAACTACTTGCAGAGTGCATTGCACAAGGAAATATAGAAGGAATAAACTATTTAAACAGCATATCACCAGTAAGGTGGGAACACATAAACTTTATTGGCAAATATGTATTCCTACAAGGGAAAAGTACAATAAATATTGAGGATATAATTGCACAGTTACAAAAGAACCTAAAAACAACCTTATACACCTAGAGATATAAAGTATACAGGGCATTTTGGTTTATTGGCGGGGATTTGTGCTTCGGACGCCAGGATTGAAAAAAACTATCTAATTGGTGTGAACCATTGCAAATATCACCTTGCCAAGTCACGTCATCTTTAGAAAAAAAACAAAATGTTGTGTTACTAAACTGTTGAATAATCTCTGGATCGCCTAGCTCTATCATTTTTTTACCATAACAAGCAATGGATATTAGGTCGGTACTCTCAACAAGGTTAGTTAATTTTGATAACTCATTAATAAACTGATTAGATAGTACCTTTTTTGGAGCTCCACAAATTGCCGTAGGGTCGTATTCCATGCCTAAATAGTAAGAGTTATCTTCCACAAATCCATGCATTTGCAATATTATATTAAGTTTAGTTATATTATGTTGCGCTATATATGGAGTAGCAATAGTAGATATATTTTCTATATCATTCCATCCATACCAATTATGTCCAAAAACTAATGTAGAGCTTTCTTGTTGTAGTGCTTGTTTATTGATAGGAGAGTACATAGAGTCAATCATTAATAATCCTGGTCCTACAAATTTTATATTCAATATTTGAGAGTCAGGCTTTTCAATAAAAAGATGTTGATTTAATAAGTTCTGATCAGTACATTCTCCATTGACTAACATACTGAAAGTTGTAGTTTCTTCTTGAGTTTTCATAAATATATAGCCTCCTAATTATAAAAATTGAAACTTAACTATATTTAATATAATATCAATATTCAAGAAGAATTTTATATTAAATTATTAAATTAATCTTCATGGAGTATATTATTCTGTAAGATCAATAACGAAATCTGGTTGAGCTTCGAACTTAACTGCGCCCAGATAGATACTATGCAATTTATCTTCTATAGTAGTATGTGATTGATGGAATTTTTTGGCATTACCGGTCAAGACTAAGGCCGAATTTATGCAAATTTTGTTAGCTCCTAAAATATCGGTTTCAAAAGTATCGCCAATCATTAGAATACGATTCTTAGGCACTAATGGTAATTGCAGTGTTACTTGATCATATATTTCAGTGTAGGGTTTTCCGGTATATATTACCTTGCCGCCCAGCTGTTCTAGTTTTTGAGCAAAATATCCAGCGCAATATCTATATGATTCCTGCCTTGGAATTATAATATCTGGGTTAGCACAGATATTTATTATTTTACGTGATACTGCGCTCTCCAATATTTGATCAAATTGATTTGTATCCTCGCCTTCATCGCGGTATATAGTTAATAATAAAATATTGGCATCATTTATTTCTGTTGTAAGCTGGCAATTCAGTTCTTGAGTAATATCATCGTTACGATCTGCTCCTAAGTGATAAATTACCGGTAGCTCTATTCCAAGTGTTGTGGCGCTATTTTTTATTACTTGTCTGGCAACTTCTCCTGAGGTTATTACCATTTCTGGAGTTGTTTTAATGCCCCATGAAGTTACTATTTTATGTGACCACAATTTTGAACGTGGGGCATTGGAGACAAAAAATACCTGTTTATTAGCAGAAGAAACAGCGTTAATAACATCAACTACTCCTGGATATAGTTGATCACCTTCAATAATGACTCCCCATAGATCAAATAAAAATACGTCGTAATCATCTATAACTGAAAAAATATTTTTATATTGTAATTGATGCATAATTTTTCCTTTATATCTTATTATGTGCTGTATGCCTAAACATCTAAATTCACTACATTCAAAGCATTTTCTTGAATAAATTCACGTCTAGGTTCTACTACACTACCCATCAAAGTTGAGATGATTTCTTCAGCATCATCTGTTTCACCTACTTTTACCTGTAATAAGGTGCGACGGATTGGATCTAAAGTAGTTTCCCATAATTGCTCGGAATTCATTTCACCAAGCCCTTTGAAACGTTGTATAGTTATACCACGCTTACTATGACCGAGAAGGGTATGTAGTAATATTGTCGGTAAAATAATATTCTTATATTCTTGTGATTTTATTATCAATTGTACTGGTTTAGTAAAAATATCATGTAAAGCTATGGCAGAGTTTCTAATCTTCCTAAATTCCACTGAATTAACTTGTTCGCTCGATAAAGTTCTACTTTCTTTTAATCCTCTAACCAAGCGGAAAAATTCAATATAATTATCTCCCATCACCACTTGCCAATCTGTCTTACCTGGCTCAAATTCTCCAAGGTTTAAAGTGCTGACGCGAGCCATAACCTGTTCTTTGTTGCTTGCATCAAATAAATTATTATCCAGCAAATTATTTATAGCCAAACATTCCAGAATATTTTTAGGGAATTTGATATTAACTTGATCTAATGCTGTAACAAATTTTTCTATTTGAGCAATTATTTGTTGTAATTCCTGATCCTGTACCCGGTTACCGTCGGCTAATAATAAAGCAGAATCATTAATTACTGACTTAATTAAATATTCTTGTAGTGCTTGCTCATTTTTTAAATAATACTCAGCACTGCCTCTTTTTGCTTTGTATAATGGTGGTTGGGCTATATATAAATAACCTCTATCCATTAATTCTCGCATGTGACGATAAAAGAAAGTTAATAATAACGTCCTGATGTGCGAACCATCAACATCAGCATCAGTCATAATTACTATTTTATGGTACCTAAGTTTTGCAATATTGAAATCATCATTGCCGACACTAGTTCCAAGCGCAGTAATTAAGGTGCCAATCTGTTCAGAGCCAAGCATTTTATCAAATCTTGCTCGTTCAATATTAAGGATTTTTCCTCTTAGCGGTAAGATAGCTTGATATTTTCGATCACGGCCTTGCTTTGCGGTGCCACCAGCTGAATCTCCCTCTACGATAAATAATTCTGATTTTGCCGGATCTTTTTCTTGGCAGTCAGCTAATTTTCCTGGTAAACTTGATATTTCAAGTGCAGATTTTCGTCTGGTTAATTCTCTTGCTTTTCTGGCGGCTTCACGAGCAACAGCGGCTTCAATTACTTTATTAATAACAATTTTGGCATCATTAGGATGCTCTTCCAGCCATTGTAGCACTTTGCTATATGTGGCATTTTCAACAGCTGTTCGCACTTCTGAGCTAACTAACTTATCTTTTGTTTGTGATGAAAATTTAGGATCCGGCACTTTAACTGACAATACGCAAGATAGACCTTCTCTAATATCGTCACCAGAAAAATTTATTTTATTTTTTTTATTCAGACCATTATTTTCTATATATCCACTTAAAACTCTGGTTAATCCTGCTTTAAATCCTATAAGGTGAGTACCGCCGTCGCGCTGTCTGATATTATTAGTAAAGCATAGGATATTGTCATGATAGGAATCATTCCATTGCATGGCAAGCTCTACGGTAATGCCGGTCTCAGGAGTATATGTGGTTACTGATATACAATGATGTAGCGCTACTTTTGCTCGATCTATATATTTGACATAAGCAGTAATCCCACCTGATGAAGCAAACTCAACTTGTTTTGGTTCGCTACTACGGTGATCACTCAATAAAATTTGCACCCCGGAATTTAGGAAGGCTAATTCCTTTAAGCGATGCTCAAGAGTGGTAAAATTAAAATCCAAAGTACTAAAAGTATCTTTTGATGGGTAAAATGTGATTTCCGTTCCTTTTTTATCAACAGTAACACCAGTAATACTAAGCGGAGCCTCAGCTACACCGTTTTTAAAACGCATGAAATATTCTTGATTTGACCGCCAAACACGTAATTCCAACCACTCTGATAACGCATTGACTACTGATACGCCAACACCATGTAAGCCACCTGAAATTTTGTATGAATTTTGATCAAATTTCCCGCCGGCATGCAATTGAGTCATGATTACTTCGGCAGCGGATATTCCTTCTTCCTCGTGAATATCTACTGGGATACCACGACCATTGTCTCGTACCGTTACAGAACCGTTACTATTTAAGATGACTACAATAGCATCACAGTGACCTGCCAACGCTTCATCAATGGCATTATCGACAACTTCATAAACCATGTGGTGTAGCCCTGAACCATCGTCAGTATCACCAATATACATTCCTGGTCTTTTTCTGACAGCATCCAGGCCTCTAAGTACCTTAATCGAGTCGGCACTATAATTATCTGCTTTATCTATTTCGTGGTCGTTATTTGACATATTTTTTAACACTTTTATATATTCCGTGCAAATGAAGAGTCGGTATACGAAGATCAACTTCAAAAAGGGCTAGGAGCTTTGAATTCAAGGAGCGCAAGCAGTCTTAAGTTTGTTTCGCACCGTAGATATTCAAAGGCGACAACGCCAGTTTTTGAAGTTCATCGAGTATATATCAACATTATTGCATCGGATTATATACTAGAATCATGAAAATAATAGTGTTTTTGAGAGATGATTTAATTAAAGCAGATTACTCGTGTATGACCAGCAAGATCCTGATAAGTTTGATATAGGTTATAACCACCGGCCAGAGTAAATATTTTAATAACCTGCTCAGCTTGCGAATAACCTACCTCAAGTAATAATTTGCCTCCTGGAGCTAAAAAATGTTTTGCAACTTCTGCAATTGTATTATAGCTGGAATAGCCATCATTTTCAGCAAATAAAGCTAGTGTTGGTTCATGAAGTATGGTTTCAGGAGTCATAATGGAAGTTTCGTGATCAGCTATATAAGGAGGATTACTGACTATCAAATCAAATTTTTGTGGAGCAATGTTGTTAAACCAGTCGCCGTGAATTAACTTCAATCTGTGAAGTACATTATGAATTTCAGCATTGATGGTAGCGATTTTGATAGCATCGATACTTATATCTATGGCTGTTGCAGTTGTTAGTGGTATTTGTAATAGTAACGTAATGATTATACAGCCACTACCTGTACCAAGATCAAGTATTCTGCATGATGTTTTTGAGTCCATTAACGTTAGTGTTGCATCGATTAGAACTTCAGTATCTGCTCTAGGTATTAATACTTTATTGTCAACAGCAAATTTATAACCATAAAACTCTTTATAACCCACAATATATGCTATAGGTTCAAGTTTGAGGCGTCTTTCTATTGCATTAAGAAATATTGTTAACTCTGTATTTGACAATTCCAGGTCAGCTGCTGCAAGCAGATATTCTAACGGTTTATTTATCGAGTGCTTAAGCAAAATTCTGCTCTCTAGGTAAAATGACTTTATCCCTACCTGTTGCAGTTTTTGATTAGCATAAGCAATAGCTTGACTGATTTTCATAATTCATGATTTGTAGTGATAATAACGTGCTTTTTGAGATGTTATTTAAGCGTGATCCTTGTGTCTCGTCTTTCCACAGCCGTCATTGCGAGATTTTATTAGAAATCGAAGCAATCTAGTTAAAAGCTAAGATTTTTTAACTATTCTGGATTGCTTCGACAACGCCCTCGCAATGACGATCATTAGACCTCTTTCGAAACTCAGCGAAGAGAGAGAGGATTTGAAGGAGACACGGAACCTTGACCCGCAGCGTACTTTTGGTTTGTTTCGGATTCGAGTACCGCGTCAAAGTACAAATCATCCACAGAAGTAGAGTTTGTGAGAGAGGTCTATTATATTGACTCTTTTTCTTTAACTTGACGCATAATTGTTTATTAAGTTATACAAATGATATTATTATATGTCAATAATAATTATTATTGTATAACCAAGATAGTAATTTAAAGATGTTCAATAATCAACCTTAACAAAATATAATCCCTTAGCTGGAGCAGTAGTACCAGCTGCTTCTCTCTTTTTGGAATCCAAAGCTGCTTTAATATTTTCCGGTTGCCATTTTTGTAACCCTACCAATACTAAGCTACCAACAATATTGCGTACCATATGATGCAGAAAAGATGGAGCTGATAAATAAAAATTAATCTGTTCTTGATCACATTTAATTATCTCAAGTTTAGATAAGGTTTTAATTGGTGATTGCGCCTGACAATGTCTGGCTCTGAAAGAAGTAAAATCATGGTGACCTAATAAATAAGAAGCTCCTTGTTGCATTGCTGGTATATCTAATCTAGACCTAATCCACCAAGATCGTTCTGCGTCTAGTATTACTTGTCCAGGTCTATTGACAATTTTATAGATATAGTGGCGTTTTATTGCTGAAAATCGGGCATGAAAATCATTTGTCACATTTTGACAATCTATAATTGCGACTGAATGTGGTCTCATAAAATAATTTAAGGAACGCATGATATGGTATGGATCAAGGTAGCGGCTCAGGTCGAAATGAGCTACTTGGCCTAATGCATGAACCCCGGCATCTGTTCTACCGGCGGCAACAACGATAGTGGTTGTTTTAGTCAGGCAGTAAATGGCCTCTTCTAATATTTGTTGAATAGATAAACTATTAGCCTGACGTTGCCATCCAGCTAGTCCAGTTCCTAAATATTCTATAGTTATTTTATAACGATATTGCTGCATTTAAGTGGTAATTCAATAAATGTCCATTTTTTCTCAGCCATAGTTTGGGTAATAAATAATCAGGCTCAATGATGGATACGAGATGCCAAAAATTTTTGCTATGATTCATTTCCTTAAGATGACATATTTCATGGATTACTACGTATTGCAGAACTTCTTCAGGAGCAAAGACAAGCCGCCAATTAAAGGATAAATTGCCTTTACTGGAACAGCTTCCCCATTTACTGACATTAGACGTAATTCTGATTTTATTGTAGCGTAGTTTATATTCAGTGATTATCGGTGCTGCTAATATTATTATTTTTTGTAATAATATGCCTTTTAAGAAATTTTTTAAAACATCATGATAGTTGTTATCTCTAGAATATACCTCAATGCACTCATGCTGCAGCTTCACTGAATTATCATCAGCTTGATGACAAAGCATATTATATGATTTGCCAAGAATTGGAATAATATTACTAGGAATTTGTGACGATATAATAGCTTTTTGTAGTTTTTTTCTAATCCAATGTTCTTTACTTAATAAGAACTTATGACCTATTTCCGGTTTTACTCCGGATGGTAGCACTAATTCTACTGATGATTTGTAAGTAATCCTGATGCCAATTCTTTTTGCTTTCTGACTTCGTCGGACTGGAACTTTTAAGGCTTCACCATGTTGCTCGAGAATAATATAATCTGGCATTTATTAAACTTTTAACCAGCAATATAATCTAATAATCTCTGATGATCAACAAAAGATCCTTAAAGTTAATTAGTGCTTTATCGTTCTTTACACAAAATAAATAATTTGTTATGTATAGTGCTTGTTCTATATTTTATCGAGATATGAGCTATGCACACTGATGTTGTTATTATTGGAGCAGGACCTGTAGGGTTGTTTGCAGCCTTTCAGGCTGGTATGCTAGGTATGCGTTGTCATATTATTGATGCGCTGGAGCAACCAGGGGGGCAATGTTATGCGCTATATCCAGAAAAACCTATTTATGATATCCCAGGCTATCCTAAAATTTTAGCAGCGGATCTAGTTAAACAATTGGTGGATCAAGCGGCGCCATTTAATCCTGTATATCATTTCAATCAACGAGTTATAGAGCTTATTACCACAGAAAATAATAATTTTATCATCAAAACTTCTCAAGAGTTAACCATACAAGCCACCGTTATAATAATTGCAGCAGGAGCTGGTGCATTTGATTTTAACAAGCCACCGCTGGCGGGAATTGAATTGTTTGAAAATAAATCAGTATTTTATTTCATAAAAAGTCGCAATGATTTTATTAATAAAAAAATTATAATTGCTGGAGGAGGGGATTCTGCGGTAGATTGGGCAATAACTCTTGCTGAGATTGCCGACAAAGTTTATTTGTTGCATCGACGTGATAAATTCAGAGCAGCGCCGGAGAGCTTAAGGCAAATTAAACAATTGGCTGATGCAGGTAAAATTACAATTATCACTGGGTATCAACTTGATCAGTTAATTGGTAGCGATGGTTACCTGGAGGCGGTAGTGGTCAAAGACCTTGATGGTAATCTTAAGACCATTGAAGCGGACATATTATGCCCATTTTTTGGCTTATTACAAACGCTTGGGCCAATTGCTGAATGGCAGTTGCAGTTAAAATCTCATCATATAGCAGTAACATCGCCGCACTGTATGACTAATATTAATGGAATTTATGCGATAGGTGATATTGCGACGTTTCCTGGTAAGCTCAAATTGATTCTCACTGGTTTCTCAGATGCGGCGCAGGCAGTGCATCATGCATATGCACGGGTGTTTGATGGTAAAGCATTGCATTTTGAGTACTCAACAACCAAGGGGTTGCCAAGATGAAGCAATATCCATCTAATATTATTGATGGTAAGCAGTGTGCAGTTACAATATTAAAAGAATTGGCAGAAAAAGTTAAGTTGTTGAAGCTCTCGTTTAATATTGTTCCAACAATTGCAGTTATTTTAGTTGGTGATAATCCAGCAAGTATAATTTATGTTCGTGGTAAATTAAAAGCGGCAGCTGATTGTGGTATGAACGCAACTACCGTAAATTTGCCGTCAACGGTTACTAGTGTAGAACTGCTAAATTGTATTACAGCATTAAATGACAATCATACTATATCAGGTATAATTGTGCAATTACCGTTGCCAGCTCATATTAATCAGAAAAATATTGCTTTAGCAATAAATCCGGATAAAGACATTGATGGGTTTCATCCATTAAATGTTGGTTGTTTATACAATAATGCAATTTTTGATGGTTTTATTCCTCCTACTGCTTTGGGCTGTCTTGCCTTAATAAAAAAATGTGATGTTGTTTTAGCAGAAGCACATGCTGTAATTATCGGTCGCTCAAATATAGTAGGAAGGCCGCTGGCTGCGCTCTTACTTAAAGAGGATTGTACGGTTACAATCTGTCATTCTAAAACCAAGAATTTACAAAATATCACCTCTCAAGCCGATATAGTTATCTCTGCAATCGGAATTCCTGCGAAGTTATCTGCTAAGTATTTTAATCCTACTGCGATCGTAATTGATGTTGGTATTACCAGACTATCTGCTGATAATCCAAAGATAGTTGGTGACGTCGATTTTTTTAATGTGTATGATAAAGTACGTTTTATTACACCGGTTCCTGGAGGAGTTGGTCCGATGACCATTGCTTTCTTACTCTCAAACACCTTAAAAGCTTGTTGCAGGCAGCATCATCTTACTGATTTATATGTATAATTCAATCAATGCTCTCAAGACACTTATCACCGAAGCTGGTCAAATAGCTTTAAAGGTAAAAGATTCTGGTATTATTGTTAATTATAAAGCAGATAATTCTCCAGTTACTAATGCTGACCAGGAGATTAGCCAGTTTATTTATCAGGGTTTGCAAATGATTGCCCCAGAAATAACGGTTATTTGTGAAGAGCGATTCAAGCAACAATTAACTACTAATATTTTCTGGTTGGTAGACCCTATAGATGGTACTAGAAGTTATATCAGAAGAGAGGAGAGCTATACTGTGAATATCGCTCTAATTAAGGATAATATTCCTATTATTGGCCTAATTTATCAACCAGCTACCTCTAAGCTCTATTATACTGATAGTAATCACGGTTTATGTATTGAGCAAAATCAACTGTTGCTAAAACAAAATGAGCGCTTACCAGGAAACGATAAATATATTGCTGTTGTTGGCGCTCAGGATTTAGATAAAAATACTAGTACTTTTTTACAAAACCATGATATTAGCAAAGTAATAAATATTTCAAGTTCAATCAAATTATGTTTAATCGCAGAAGGAAGTGCTGATATATACCCAAAATTTGAACAAACGATGGAATGGGATATTGCAGCAGGGCACGCTTTAATAATATCTAGTGGTGGTAATATTACCGATCTCCATGGGCAGCAGCTGACATACGGAAAGCATAATTTTGAAAATCATCATTTTCTTGCTTTCAGTAAATACTGGCTTAATGATAAGTCTATTTAAGCAGGACTTTGCTTAAATATCAAAATTGTGATATTATGTCGAATAGTGAGAGTGCTCAATGAACTGTGTCAATTAAAGTAAGATTCGTCATTGCGAGGCGTTGCCGAAGCAATTCAGTCAATTATTCTGAGTTTTTTCTGGATTGCTTCAGACAGAGCCCTCGCAATGACGATTTGACACAGTTCATTGAACACTCTTCGAATAGTCAAAATTCAGCGCAATTCTAAAACATCTTACAATGCAAGACATACTCTTCAGCACTTTGCCAATTTTTTTGATTACCCTTATTGGCAGTATCATCAAAAGAAAATGGCTGGTTTCAGAGGAGTTTTGGCGAGGTTTGGAGAAGCTATCTTATTTTTTATTGTTTCCTGCATTATTGTTTAATTACATTTCAACAGCTGATTTAAAATCAGTCTCACTATTCAAGTTAATATTAGGATTGGTTATCTCTACAAGTATTATATCTATCGCCTTAATCCTGCATCGTAGGCACACTAATGGCGATAAAATACAATTTACTTCAATTTTTCAGGGTTCAATACGTTATAATAACTATATCTTTTTTAGTGTAAGTAATGCGTTGTTTGATGCTTTTGGTCTGACGATAGTTGCGGTTATTTCTTCATATATGATTGTTTTTACTAACTTGTTATCTATACTAGTGTTTGCCAGCTTTGTTTCCAATCAGAAAAATGAAAAACATCATGGTTTACATTTTGTAACATTATCATTAAAGCTTATTTTCACTAATCCTCTTATTATCTCCAGTATTTTAGGTTTTATCTTCAATTATGCTGAGGTAGAGCTAAATCTTGGGGTACAAAAAACCATATCTAGTCTTTCTGATTCAGCATTAGCTATTGGAATGTTAAATGTTGGTGCTAGCTTAAAATTTATAGCATATAGAAAATACTATCGACAAATATTGTATACCAGCTTAATCAAATTGGTGCTACTACCCATAGTTACTTTTGTTGTGCTGTGGTTAATGTCTGTTAATGACTTGGAACGGTCAATTGGCATATTATATAGTTGTATACCTTGTGCTAGTACAGCTTATGCTTTATCTCGACAACTAGGCGGAGACCCAGAGTCAATGGCATCAATTATTACATTTATGACTATTTTTTCAGTAGTATCGTTATCTATTTTAATGTATATTTTAGGTTGATTTTATATTTAATAAAAGTAAGAATTAATACTTTCTTTAGTATATTATAGAGAATTTATTGCGGCATCGAAAAATATAAGAGGTACAGCATATGGATAAAATTAATAAGTCAGAATATGAAAAAGCTCTAAAATATCATGCTCAAGATAGACCTGGTAAAATTGCTGTTGTTCCTACTAAGCCTTTGGTTACCCAACAGGATTTGTCGCTTGCTTATACGCCAGGAGTAGCAGCTCCTTGTCTTGAAATTGCAAAAAATCTGGATAATATTTATAAATATACTGCTCGTGGTAATATAGTTGCGGTTATATCTAATGGTACAGCGGTACTTGGTTTAGGTAATTTAGGTGCTGCTGCTTCAAAACCAGTCATGGAAGGTAAAGCTGTACTATTCAAAAATTTTGCTGATATTGATGCAATTGATCTTGAAGTTGATACTACTGATCCGGAAGAATTTATCAATGTAGTGAAATATTTGGGCTATAGTTTTGGTGGTATCAATCTAGAAGATATTAAAGCTCCTGAATGTTTTATTATTGAGGAGCGTTTAAATAATTGTATGCAGATACCAGTATTTCATGATGACCAACATGGTACTGCAATTATCGCTAGTGCAGGATTAATCAATGCTGCTTATCTGACAAATCGTACTTTTGCTGAGATGAAGATAGTAGTTAATGGTGCAGGGGCTGCTGCACTTGCTTGCATAGAATTATTAATAGCGTTAGGTGCTGTCAGCCAGAATATTACACTTTGTGATACTAATGGAGTGGTTTATCAAGGGCGAACTGAAGGAATGAATAAATGGAAAGAAAAATATGCTATTGAGACTAAATTGCGTACTTTAACTGAAGCAATGAATGGTGCTGATGTTTTTCTTGGTTTGTCTGCGCGTGGAGCGGTCACAAAAGAAATGGTTGCTGCTATGGCATTAAATCCTATTATTTTTGCTCTAGCCAATCCTGAACCTGAAATTTCGCCAGAAAGTATCAAGGCAGTGCGCAGTGATGCCATTATTGCAACTGGTCGTTCTGATTATAATAATCAGGTCAATAATGTGATGGGGTTTCCTTATATTTTTCGTGGAGCATTAGATGTACGTGCTACTACCATTAATCAAGAAATGAAAATTGCAGCAAGTCAAGCGCTAGCTGAATTAGCCAGATCTCCTGTTCCAGATGAAGTATATAAAGCTTATCCTGATCGTAAAATGTGTTTTGGCTCGGAATATATTATTCCGGTACCATTTGACCCACGATTAATTAGCACTATCCCTGTTGCAGTGGCTGTTGCTGCTATAGCCAGTGGAGCGACAAAGATTACTAATCTTGATTGTAAGGCTTATAAAGCTGAATTAATGAGTAGACTAAATCCGACATCCAGCTATATGAATTTTTTATTTGAAAAAATTCATAAGCATCCGAAAAGAATTGTTTTTGCTGAAGGTGAGGAAGAAGAAGTAATTAAGGCAGCAATGATGATGCGTGATGATGCTCTTGGTTACCCCATTTTAGTTGGACGTTCTCATAAAATCACTCCCATGATCAATAATATGGGAGTAGAACATAATTTGGAAGGCATTGCCATAATGAATGCGGCAATTAACCCAAATCTCAAAAAATATATTGATGCTCTGTATAGTAAATTACAACGTAAAGGGTTTTTATATCGTGATTGCGCCAGATTAGTTAAAACTGATCGTAATGTGTTTGCTGCATGTATGGTAGCTAGTGGTGATGCAGACGCAGTGGTTACTGGCCTCAATAAGAGTTATTTTAATAATTTTGAAGATATTGCCAAAGTAATACAGCCAAAAGTTGGCAACAGAATCCTGAGTTATTCAATAATGCTTGCTAAAGAACACCAAGTATTGATTGCTGATAATGCTGTTAATGAGCTGCCGTCTTCTCAAGAATTGGTAGAGCTTGCTATACAAATGGCTGGAATTGCCAAGAACATGGGTTATTATCCACGAGTTGCTTTATTATCATTCTCAAATTTTGGCAATCCTATGCGTGAAGAGGCTAGTCGTATCCAAGAAGCGGTTAAAATACTTGATAATATGAAAGTAGATTTTGAATATGATGGAGAAATGTCGGCAGATATTGCCTTAAATCCAGAGTTACATAAAATTTATCCTTTCTGTCGTTTATCTGGTTCAGCTAACGTATTGATAATGCCAGATCTACATTCGGCAGCCATTGCTACTCAATTATTGCAAGAACTGGGAGCTGGGGTATTTATTGGTCCAATACTGAATGGGTTTGAGTATTCCGTGCAAATAGTGCCAATGGGATCCAGTGCGAGCCAAATTCTCAAAATTGCCGCTTTTGCGGCTATTGAAGTGATAAATGATGGGTGAGCGTTGTTCACGGTTCTTAGAGGGTAGATGTAAACAAAACGTTAATTGAATTTTTGCCTATTTTCTTATCCTTCTACGCCAAATTTTATTCTAATCCAGAGTTGGGGTTCTACATTTTTGCTTAGCTTAAGATTTCAAGTAGAAAAAACTGGATCCCGACCCCCGCCGGGATGACATCGAGGGATCGGGAGTGACCAGGGTATTTTCAAAAACCGTGAACACTCATGATAAGAAGGTTTATCAATCCAACTTGATGAAAAATAGTCAAAAATGCTTTTTATGCAATATCTTGAGCAAGTTCTAGCAGTTCCTCTGTAATTAGCCCTTGTCCTTCGTTACCGTATCAAATACTATATCAGCTGCATATTGTTTAGCTTGCGGTAGAGCATTTTGCTGTAATGCAGACGTTATTAACCCCACGGTTTGAGCAGTTAATTTGATGTTTTTACCACTTTCAAATAGCTTTGCTATAGATTCTAAATTCTTATATATATTAATTGGTACTTAAATATTTTGTTCTTGTGGTTGGACTATGGCACGCCGATGCAGGCGAATTACAAGGGAAGTGAAAGTCTTCCTGACTCCAATTGACCGTTTGGGAGTCTAGCAAGGGTCGAGTTTATAGAGTGATTTATAGGCTTAAGTGATCTGTATGCAAAACAACGGGCTGCAACAAAAGTGAACTCAAATTAGCTTCGTAAAAGAATTAATGCACTTGCCGACTGTATCGTAGTCACGGGAAGGCTAGTAAAGGATAGGGATAAATGGTTATATGAACTATCTTGTGGGTGCCGGAGTAGAAGAGGTTGCACGTTGGGAATGTATTTCGTCGTAGGTCGGGAGATCTTGTATAATTTTCTTGGCCAGAAAGAACGCTATAGTATAAGGTAACGCCGAAATCCATAGCGGTTATACAAGAAGTCCGCTGAGCCCATAGTATCGTTTGTATCGATATGGAAACATATTGAGAGAAAAGGGGCTCTACTTTAGTAGCTGAATTTAAAAGAGTTGAGAGTGTCCAATTGCATAAAAGCTAGGAATGGAATAAGTAAAGTTAGTCAACTTCAGAGAATTCTATATCTTAAATCCAAGCAGGAGGTAAATTACAAATTTTATAGTTTATATGATAAAGTCTATCGTACAGATGTATTGCAAGAAGCTTGGAGACAAGTTAAGGCTAACAAAGGTGCGGCAGGAAATGATGGTGTTACGATTGAACAGATCATAACCACAGGATATGAAGAAGAAATGATCAGGGAATTGCAGCAAGGGCTAAAAGATCAAAGTTACAAGTTTTCATCTATAAGACAAGTAGCAATACCAAAACCTAAAGGCGGCACACGTTTATTAGGAATTGCAACGGTAAAAGATCGAATAGTGCAAACAGCAATGAAGATAGTCATTGAACCAATATTCGAAGCTGATTTTCATGATTGCTCCTACGGTTATAGGCCGAAACGAAATGCTAAACAAGCTTCTCTAGCAATTAGAGAAGATTTATATGATCGAGCCGCTACGGTAGTAGAAATAGATTTTGAATCATATTTTGACAGTATTCCTCACGGTAACCTGCTAATACTAATTAAGCAGAGAATAAGTGATGGAGCTATGTTGAGGTTGATAAAGCAAAGCCTGAAAGTTGACATAGATAAGTCTGGTAATCAGAAAAGAGTGAAGATAGGCGTGCCACAGGGCTCACCTATTTCACCTTTATATAGCAATATTTATCTAAATCTAATAGATCAAATATGGCATAAAATGCAATACCCCTGGAAATTACATCGTTTCGCCGATGATGTAGTTTTAGTGTGCCAACGAGATGGTTATAAAGCTTTAAAGAAATTTCAGGAAATTACCGAAAGATTAAGCCTAAAATTAAATCAAAGTAAAACAAAAGTTACAAGATTAATAGAAGGTTTTGATTTTGTAGGATTTAATTTTATAAAACGACAAAGTCCTACTAGTGGAAAGAATACCATATATATATTTCCAGCGAAGTCGTCTGAACAAAAGATTAGAAATAGTATAAAATATAAAACATCATGGCGAGCCCCTATACAACCCGAAGAGTTTGTAGAACAAATTAATACAATGGTAAGAGGATGGAGCAATTACTATCTTCATACTAATGCTAGTCAAGCATTCAGGAAACTACAGAGGTTCATCAATATACGTTTTCGGAGATATTTACACCGTAGAAGAAAAGGCCACGGTTATGGATGGCAACACTATCCAAATAGCAAACTATATACCAAAGGTATAATATACATCGGTAGTGGAATGCTGGAACACATCCGAAAGCCTGTGAATGATTTAAGATGAATACACTATCGGTTCGCTGTATTCGGGAAAACTGAACGTACAGTGAGATGAGAAGGGAATGGTTAAAATTTATGAAGCAATTGGAATTATAATAATCGTATTATGAACGAAAGAACTTTAATGAGTTTTGACTATTTCCTTACTCGAGCCAGCTAATTTAACCAAATCATTAGGCACTACTAATTCTTCTGCACCTAGTGTTCCTGCTTTCTTTAAAGCTTCAGTAACAATAAAAATAGCATCTTGCTTTACTTTAGCACCAGCAAATGGATCAGTTAACACCGCTCTTAGTTGATTAAGAGTTATTTCATTGAATTTAGTAACACCAATTTCATTACCTTGAAAACCACTAGCTATTGCCGCAATGATCTGTGAATTATAGCTTGGCTTTTGCGTTGGGATTATATTACTGCCATAATTTAGTTTATTAGTAATTAATGCTACGTTCATTAAATCTGCAGGAACATTTTCTCCCTTTTCAACAGCTTTATTTATGATAAAAATTGCGTCCTGCGCTGCTAGTGTTGAAGAATCTTGAAGCGCAATTCTTATTTGATTTAAAGTACCTTCTGTTAACTTTATTGACTCATCTCCTCTTCTATAAGAATCGGCAACAATTTGCAGTAATCCACTATTTACTTGACTTAATGGTTGTGGAACAAATTGCTTTGGAGCCTCAGGTTTTTTAAACTCAAAATTTGTAAACCCTTGGGAATTATATGGATTAAAGTTATTCTGCCCTGCTTCTCCATCTAAACCATATCTTATACTTAGAAAATCTAATGGTAAAGATCCTTTGTCTCTCTTGTCATCATGAGAAGCACCTTTTATCAACTGAGCTTTTTGTATCTGTAAGTCAGCTTGTACCTTCTGAACTATCTCCTGATTATAATCATAAATGCTTTTCATAAACTTATACCCATGTTTATATTTATAATATTATATTAGCATTTATTTGCAAATATAGCAATATTTTATTTACAAACATTAATAATAATAACTTTATTTTAGTAATTCATTACAATTAAGTTCGGCAAATTCCCAATTAATCATATGTTCAATATAGGTTGTAACATAATCAGGGCGCTTATTGCGATAATCAACATAGTAAGCATGTTCCCAAACATCACAAGCAAGTAAAGGCTGAATATCTTGAGTAATTGGCGTATCAGCATTAGCAGTTTTAATTATCTTTAGCTTTCCTTGTTCACACACAAGCCAAGCCCATCCACTACCAAATTGACTTACTGCTGCAGTTTTAAATTCAGTGACAAAATTCTCAAAACTACCAAAATCTTTGTTAATGTGATTTAACATCTTCTCACCAGGAATCTTGCCGCCATTTGGTTTAATTGAATGCCAAAAAAAACTATGATTCCATATCTGAGCAGCATTATTAAATAAAGCCTGATTTTTAGAATGAGTCAGTTTTATTAATTCTTCCAAGCTCTTATCTTGTAATTCCTGATTATTCTGCAGTAAATTGTTTAAATTTGTTACATAAGCCTGATGATGTTTACCGTGATGATATTCGAACGTTTCTGCAGTAAAATGTGGAAGAAAATCTTCACGATTAAAAGGTAATTCCGGCAAAATAAACGGATATGAATTTTGATTAGAATGTGTTGAATAGATCATAATAAGACTCCTGTTTACTTAAAAAATAATTTACAAAATGCTTTCCAAATGGTGCCGGTAAGAGGACTCGAACCCCCGACCTACACATTACGAATGTGCCGCTCTACCAACTGAGCTATACCGGCCTAAACTAGGCGGCTTGTGAACATTCTCTATGATAAGCAGATTTATAGGAGTTTTCGCCCTCTCGATCCGCAGCGTACTTAAGTACGTGAGGATTCGAGGACGAAAACAACGAAGAAATCAGCCATTAGAGAGAAATGTTCACAAGCCGCCTAGTTAAAGTTATATTTCTGTTTACTCAAACTCCATCTTTGAATTAGATAAAAAGATAAACTACAACAAGCACTCAAACTAAATAGTAATATACTAAATTTATTAATATCTTCACTATGTAATTTTGATACTGTAAAACTAATTATCGCTACAAGCAAGTAATATAGCGAACCAAAGATCGAACCAGCTGTTCCTGTAACTTTGGCGTAATCCTCTAAAGCATATCGCAAAGTCATTGGCATAAGTAATCCATGACCTATCATATGTAGTACCATTGGCACAAAGATTATGATTATTACAAAATACTTTGTGGTTTTATCTAAAATTAAATAAGACGATATTACCAGTAATGCACAACCAACAATACTTAACAATAAACCGATAACCATAATTTTGGTACCGCTAACTCCTTTATTGATCCAATATCTACCATTAAAACTACCAAATGCCATCGCAAAACTAAGTGAGAATGCTAAACAGCCATATTGTGATGGCAACATACCAATTTTATTGATAAATACAAACGGTGCTTCCATATAAAAACCAAAAGCCATACCATTAAAAGCACCAATAATAAAAGCGTATAATAATACTATTCGATCTCTTATAACTACCTTAAACACCATTGAATATTTACTACGTTGTGCAACTCCAATATAAGGGTTGGTTTCCGGTAAATATTTGATATAAGCTAATAATAATGAAGAAGATATTACGCTCAAAAATACAAAAATATAGCGCCAACCAAAATATTCTACCACATATCCACCAATGGCAGAACCAAGTGATGGTGCTAATGCTAGCCACATTGATACACTAGCATAAACATACGACAAAGCTGCTCCTTCGTAGGAATCTCTGGCCATGGCCTGACCTATTACCGAACCAACACTTGCTCCAAATGCGGCAGTAAATCGTAATATCATTAATGTCTGAATATCACTTACAAAAATACTACAAATTATCGACATCAAATATAAGGTCATACCACCCAGTACCACAGGTCTCCTACCAAAAATATCAGACACCCTACCTAACGATAATATACCTAAGGCAAAACCTAAAAAATATATACTCGAGCTAACTTGCGCTACTCCACCGCTAATATTGAAGTAACTGGAAATATCTGGAAGCGCAGCCGTATACACCAGTTCAGTAGTATGCGATAACGCAAATAAACAAAGTAGCATCCAAAGTGGAATCTGCCCAATAATTTTCATATATATTCCGTGAATAAACGAACATGTTTTACTGGATTGTTTCGACTACTATCGTAGTCTTGCAATGACGAATCTTACTTTAATTAGTTCATTGAACGAGTTTGGGTTCGAGATAGACGAAGGTCAAAATCAAGGAGTGCTAGGAATGTCAAAGTCGAGCACCGTAGCGTATCTTAAATAAGCAAGGAGCGCAGATCTTTAGACATGACGCCGCAATACGCAGATTTTCACCGAGTATATTAGAGGTTGAATCTGAAATGCATTATATCACCACCCTGTACTCTATATTCTTTACCCTCTAGACGCATTTTACCTATTTCTTTAGCTCTTACCTCTCCTCTGCAAGAGATGTAGTCATTATATGATATCACCTCAGCACGGATAAAACCTTTTTCAAAATCAGTATGAATAATACCAGCAGCTTCTGGCGCAAGCGTACCAACCTTGAAAGTCCAAGCATGCACCTCTTTTGGACCGACGGTAAAAAAACTTTGTAAATCCAGTAGATTATACGAAGATTTGATAATCTTGCTTAATCCTGTTTCAGCTAATCCTATGCTATCTAAAAATTCAATTTTTTCTTGTACGCTAGCAAGGTTAGCTATTTCTGCTTCAATTTTTGATGAAATAATAATAGATTCCGCTTGTTCTTTTTTAGCTTTATCAGCAATATTATTGGTAAATTCATTACCATCACATGCTTCCTGTTCCAAAACATTACAGACATACAACACTGGTTTTGCAGTTAATAGTTGTAATTTACTGATCTCACTCTTGTCATATGCCCCTACCAAATCT
Organism: Candidatus Trichorickettsia mobilis; assembly: GCF_963422225.1. Lineage (NCBI taxonomy): Bacteria > Pseudomonadati > Pseudomonadota > Alphaproteobacteria > Rickettsiales > Rickettsiaceae > Candidatus Trichorickettsia > Candidatus Trichorickettsia mobilis. The sequence goes on along the minus strand of NZ_OY728607.1, from coordinate 574,280 downwards.
CGTGCTGGCTTTCCTGCACTTAAAAGCTGGTATATAGCTTGCAGTAAATCTAGTTCTGCATTCAAAGCCTTGTCACCTGTTTTTAAACGTTTTTTGGTAGCAGCTAAACGACGCTCGACTGATTCAAGGTCAGCAAGTATAAGCTCTGTTTCTATTATTTCTGCATCATGCAACGGATCAATCGCACCGTGTACATGAGTAATATCGTCGTCCTTAAAACAACGTAGTACATGTAAAATTGCATCGACCTCCCTAATATGAGATAAAAACTTATTACCTAGTCCCTCTCCTTTGCTAGCACCTGCAACCAGTCCCGCAATATCAACAAATTCTATATAAGCAGGAATTATCTTGCCTGAGCCAGCAATAGAGGCTAGTTGCTCCAAGCGCTCATCTGGAACAGCTGTAATACCAGTGTTCGGTTCGATGGTACAAAATGGGTAATTAGCTGCTGCAGCTGCCTGACTAGCAGTTAAGGCATTAAACAAAGTTGATTTACCCACATTTGGTAGTCCAACAATACCACATTTTAATGTCATAAGTTTATTCTCAGATATTTTTGATAGATCTTAGTCATCCTGAATTTACTTCAGGATCTTGTGCAATTTTGACGAGATCCAGAAACAAGTTCGGGATGACTATCGCTAGTTCAGGATAACAACAAATTTTGGTAAAAAAATGGAGAACTTAAAATCAGCATAAAATTGGCATGTATATAACGTGTATATCATCAAATCTTCTGTTTAAAATCCTCGATCTGACCATGCGCTAATAGACTAAAATTATCGCTAACTATTTTTATAGAATTAAGAATACAATTATATTCATCATCAGTAAAGCTACCTAATACATAATCAGATACTGAAAATTCGCTATTAACTGGTCGATCTATGCCTATTCGTAAGCGATAATAATCTTTACCTAACAAATGATCTATCGATCTTAATCCATTATGGCCACCATTACCACCAGCAAATTTTACCTTGATCTTCCCTAACTCCAGGTCTATATCATCATGAATCACTAATATGTCCTCTGGCCTAATCTTGTAGTAGCTTACAATAGCAAGTACTGCAATACCGGAACAATTCATATAAGTATTAGGCTTACAAAAAATTAACTTACTATTATCCAGTATGCCACAAGCTATATTAGCTTGCATTTTTTTATCGCTATTCCAAGAAAGCCCTAAACTATTACTTAAATAATCAACTACTGCAAAACCCACATTATGACGAGTATTTAAATACTCTTTACCACAATTGCCAAGCCCTACAATTAGCTGCATTTTAGACTATGCCTTGGCGGCAGCAGCATTCTCATCATCGGCCTTACCACCTCTATTACCAATTATCGAAGCTATGATCAGGTCTGGCTTACAAAACAACTTACATCCTTTTGGTAATTCAATATTCTTGGCTTTCAAAGAATTCCCCACCCTCATCTCGCTTACATCAATAGTAACACAAGCTGGGATATGATTTACTTCACACTCCAAGGTAATTGTTCTTTTAACTATATTAAAAAATCCTCCACGCTTAACACCTACAGAGCGTTCTTTTCCTTCAAATACTATTGGCACTTCTAATTTTTGTACTTTGCTATCCAGGTAGATAAAATCCACATGCCTAACCATATCAGTTACAGGATGCAGTTCAATTGCTTTAGGTAAAATTTTATGTTTTTTACCACCTACCTCAAGCTGAATAACCGTTGAGATAAAATTAGGTTTTCGGTAAAGTTTAGTAATTTCTTTTTCTAGAATTGCTATTGCTAGATTTTTTTTACCAACACCATAAATAATCGCAGGAACCATTCCGTTTCTACGCAAAGCCCTAGCTGCACCAGTACCAAGTTGTTCTCGGGTTTCAGCTGGGAGAGTTAAGATCTCGCTCATCATTTTTCTCCAGTTTTAAAAGCGCATTATAATATTAAATTATACTAAGTTCAATAGACTTCTTTCCTTACTGATCTTGAGAGGTGATTTTGTTGTCAAAACTAAGCGAACATGAGATTGATTTCTTAAAATTTAATCATAAAAATTACCTCAAAAAGAATTTGATTGCTATTTTGGCACAAACATATTAAATAGATTAATTAGCAATAGACCTCTTGCATAATTTTATCGTCAAAATTTGACTCCGGTTCTCTTGCGATCCTCATCTGCATTTTTCCTAAAAGTTTCGCAACCGTTTCTAGCTTATGCAAGAGGTCTACTTTAACATTTTTGCAAAGCTGCCTATTTCATGTCAATCATAAGCATAGTTTTCTTAAAAACTGTTTCTGTATTACTAAGCGTAGTTATAGGATTTTTGGCAGGAAGGTATTCCAATGTTGAAAAAGAAAGCATAGCTTCACTTTTATTTTACTTTATCTCACCAATAGTATTTTTTGCAATTCCAGCAAGCACCACCCTTACTTTTTCTGCTTTAAGCATAACTTTAGTAACATTCCTGATAGCTAGCGGCCTCTCTATATTTTCTTATTATTTCTTTGGCAGATATTGGCAAGATCATACTAGAAACATCATTGCATTCTCAGCTGGTAATGCCAATGTTGGATATTTTATGTTACCAATTGCTGCAGCACTTTTTGACGATTATACCTTAAGTATTTATATGATGGCTATCATCGGTATAACTATTTATGAATCCTCTGTAGGTTATTATTTTTGCGCCAGAAGTTTCAGCTCAACTAAAGACAGTATTATAAAAATATTTAAACTACCTACTTTAAACAGCTTTTTTCTGGGATGTTGCTTTAGCTTTGCTGATTTTGAATTACCGGACTTCCTTGATGATTTTATCTATAGTATGCGTGGCGCATATTCAATATTAGGAATGATTATGGTAGGACTAGGTATTTCAAAATTGCATAAATTTGAAATAGATTTAAAATTTACCCTGGCTACTTTTACTGCAAAATTTGTTTTTTATCCAATTGCGATCAATATTTTTATTTTTTTAGATCGATTTATAATGAAGTGGTATGATGAAAACTATTATACTGCTTTGCAGTTGCTATCAACAGCGCCAATGGCTGCCAATATAATTGTAATTGCTAGTTTACAAAAATTTCATCCCGAAAGAGTTGCTGCCACTGTGCTACTTTCATTATTATTTGTATTAATATACATGCCGGTAATGGTTAGTATATTCTTAAATGATTTAAACTAATAAACATCGAATTTGACTTCTGATTGTACGTACATTATACTACTATAGCACGTACATATATTTGAGGAAAATATGGTTACAACTGTTACTAATTTAAGACAAAAGATTTTTGGCGAAATTGATAAAGTAATCGAAACAGGACAACCTATAGAAATTGAACGAAATGGACATAAACTAAAAATAATTCTTGAAAGCAAAAAATCAAAATTATCATCTTTAGTAAAAAGAAACAATGTTATTAACTGTTCTACCAAAGAACTGATATATAACAATTGGGCTAAAGAGTGGAAATATGAAAAAAATAATGATTGATACTCATATAGTAATATGGCTATATGCAGGCACAATTGAAGAAGTCTCTACAAAGGCTCAAAAACACATAGAATCTAATGAATTATTGATTAGTCCTATTATATTACTTGAGCTTCAATATCTTTTCGAAATCGGTAAAATCTCTGTTGATTCGGAAACAATATATAATGACTTACATTTTAGAATAGGACTAAGAATTGATCATGAAACATTGTGGAGTAGGATTATTAAGGAAGCTTTAATGCTAAATTGGACTAGAGATCCGTTTGATCGTATAATCGTAGCACATGCTAGCGTGTTGGGATATAACCTGATCAGTAAAGATCAATTAATTAAATTGAATTTTAATAACACTATTTGGTAGTAAGCTCTGTAAAAAAAAATTTTAATAATTTGATGAAATTACAAAAACACTCAATTGAAATTGATCCATACACTACTTGGCTCAATCCGCAATCAATTCCTAAACACCAAATATCTTACCTTGAATTTGGTGATCCGAATAACCATAATATTTTAATTTGCGCTCATGGTTTAACCAGGAATGCCCATGACTTTGCTAAATTAGGAACTGCTTTAGGAGATACTTACCGAGTAATTGCTCTCTGCTATCCAGGACGTGGTGACAGTGATTTTTTTGCTGATAAGAACCATTATAATTACCAAGTATATATGCAAGATACTTTATTAGTTCTAGAAAAACTTAATATTAAAAACAATCTTCATAATACTATATGGCTTGGCACTTCCATGGGTGGTATTATAGGGATGACTCTAGCAAGTAAATATAAAGATATTTTTAAAGGAATGATTCTTAACGATATTGGACCTTTTTTGCCAGTAGAAGCTTTACTCAGGATTATTAAATATGCTGGTCAAGTGATTTATCTTGACGATCTTGGTAGTGCAAAACAGCATTTAAAAATGATTTATAACCAATTTGGTATTTCTGATGAAGCAGATTGGGATTATTTAACTCAACATAGTTTCAAACTAAATATAGATGGCAAATACCAAATGAACTATGATCCCATGATAGTACATGGAGTAGCTGCCGATCCCACCAAACTAAAAGACGTTAGTATGTGGCCAATATGGCGCAATATCGAATGTCCTTTGCTGGTTATTCGCGGCGCACTATCAAATATTCTACAAGATAGTACTATCAAAGAGATGCAAAAATCACGTGATTTTGACCTTTATATAGTGGATTATGCTGGGCATGCACCAGCATTAATGACAAATGACCAGATATTGGTTATAAGATCATGGATTAAAACAATACTATAATACTCGGTCAAAATTGAGAATTGCGTTGTCGTATCCAAAGATCTGCGGTGCTCACGTACTAAAGTACGCTGCGCTCCTCGACTTTGATACTCCTAGCACTTCTTCAATTTTGACCTTCGTCTATTTAATTCTTTATTACCAACAATTATAAAACAAAATATATGACCATTTCGACTAAAGTACTTATTATTGGCTCCGGTCCAGCAGGACTTAGCGCAGCAATTTATGCGGCAAGAGCAGGACTTGAACCAATATTATTCCAAGGATCACAACCTGGTGGACAACTTACCATCACTACTGATGTAGAAAATTACCCCGGTTTTGCAGACATTATTCAAGGACCATGGTTAATGGAACAAATGACTAAGCAGGCAGAACATGTCGGCACGAAAGTTACATATGAACACATAACTACCATTGATTTATCAAAGAAACCTTTCATTGCTATTACTGAATCAGGTGAGCATTACCAGGCAGAGAGTATTATTATTTGCACCGGAGCATCAGCAAAATGGTTGGGTATGGAATCAGAAAAGTTTTTTCAAGGTCATGGTGTTTCTGGTTGTGCAACTTGTGATGGATTCTTTTTTAAAGGTAAAGAGGTGTTGGTTGTTGGTGGTGGCAATAGTGCAGTTGAAGAAGCATTGTACCTAACAAATCATGCCAGTAAGGTTACGATCATTCATCGAAGAGATAGTTTTAGAGCTGAAAAGATTTTACAAGAACGCTTATTTAAGCATCCTAAAATTTCTGTAATCTGGAATCATACCCTAATTGAAGCTATAGGTAATACCAATCCTAAAATATTAACTGGAGCAAAAATTCAGGATACTATTAGTGGTGCGATTAGCGAACTCAACTGTGATGGTATTTTTATTGCCATCGGACATAAACCAAACACTGATTTATTTAAAGGGCAGCTTACCATTGATAATGAGGGCTATATTATTACCCAACATGATTCAACAAGAACCAATATTGAAGGTGTGTTTGCCGCTGGTGATGTACAGGATAAAATATTTAGACAAGCAGTAACTGCAGCCGGCACTGGTTGCATGGCTGCTCTTGAGGCCGAGAAATATCTAAGTGGACTTCACAATGGTTAAGGCATTTCCAATTAAGGACAGTTAACGCTCAATTGTCACTACGAGCGAGAATCCTTGAACTACTCTACACCTTCTTGCTTGAGCACATTTCGGGCGTGGTAAATCCGGTAAATGTTTCCTGGATTGCTTCGCTTATGCTCGTAATGACGGTTTACATTTACTCCAATTGCCTTAATTTGAGACACAGGTTTTGCAAATTTTGTCAATTTGAGTGAACGATACTCACTTATCTATAAAAATTCAGCATAATCGTACATATAAAATGACAAACGAAATATCAGACAAGCAAGTTCTCCATCGTGCTTTACCTTATAATTTACAAGCAGAACAAATGCTACTTGGGGCTATTTTAATTAACCCAGATTTGCTTAACCAAGTCATAGAGTTTTTAAAAACAGAACATTTTTTTGAAATATTACATCAAAAGATTTATAAAGCCATTATAGCTATTACTGATAAAAGCTTAACTCCTACTCAATTAGCGATCAGAACTATACTTGATCGTGAAGAAGATTTTCAAACCTCAGGAGGATCAGAATATCTGACTAAATTGGCAACACTAGCCATTATGGTGATTAATCCATATGATTATGGTCGACTAATCTACGATCTAGCCATAAAACGTAATTTAATAAAAATTGGTGAAGATATAGTTAATACCGCCTACGACCAGGCTATCACCAATGAAGCTAGCAGCCAAATTGAGCAAGCCGAAAACAACTTGTATCATCTAGCGACCGAAGGCTTTAATGAGCGTAGTTTTGTTAAAATTGCAAATTCGGTGTCAGATTCATTAGCTAGCATCAATCGTGCGATGAAAAATGCCAGTCATGTTACCGGAATTACCACCGGTTTACTTGATCTTGATATGAAACTTTCTGGCTTTCATAATTCAGATCTGGTTATTATAGCTGGTAGGCCGTCAATGGGTAAAACCGCATTTGCAATTAACCTAGCTATTAATGCTTGTAAAGCTATGAACAGTAAAGCTAATGATCCGAGCGCTTCAGCAGCTGTTGGCTTCTTTTCTCTGGAAATGTCTTCAGAACAACTGGCTAACCGTTTACTCTCAAGTTATACTGCTATTGATTCCGCAAGCTTACGTTCTGGATTTATCAAAGAAGAACAGTATAATGATATACGCAAAGCTGCCATTGCACTATCCGAGTTACCATTCTTTATTGATGATACACCAGCTTTAACAATTTCAGCAATTCGTACTCGAGCAAGACGGCTAAAACGCAAACATAATCTCGCTATATTATTTATAGATTATTTACAATTAATCAGAGGTTCGGCTAAAATTGAAAACCGGGTGCTTGAAGTTTCAGAAATTACTCAAGGTTTAAAAGCAATTGCCAAAGAACTCAATATACCGGTAATTGCCTTATCCCAATTATCAAGAGCTGTAGAACAACGCGAAGACAAAAAACCAATGCTTTCAGATCTCAGAGAATCAGGCAGTATTGAACAAGACGCCGATATCGTAATGTTTCTTTATCGAGAAGAGTATTATTTGACTAGACAGGAACCAACTCCTGGAAGTGAGAAATATATTGACTGGCAAAGCAAACTTGAGCAGATAAAAAATGTTACCGAAATTATAGTAGCCAAACATCGTAATGGATCCATTGGTAATGTCCGTATTTATTACGATAGCCATTATTCCAAATTTAGTAACCTGGATAAATTACATAGGTCTTAATGCAAAAAAAACCGCTAATATTTGGTATTTCTGGCCCTATATTAACTCAACAAGAAAAAGAATTTTTGAGTAGCCACCCCATTTCAGGATTTATTTTATTTAAACGTAATATAGTATCTACCACCCAGTTAATATCACTAATTACTGAATTAAAAAATTTATATTCTGATTACAAGCCAATAATTTTTATTGATCAGGAAGGTGGAAGAGTAGCTAGACTACAACCACCAATCATTGATACAAAATATCCGGCAGCAGAATATTTTGCTAAGCTGTACCACCATAATAAAGCTCTAGCGCTACAGACGGTACAAGCTAATTACACTATATTAATGCAAGATCTTAAACGCTTAGGCATTGATTCTCCTTGTGCTCCTGTAGCTGACCTGCGTTATACATATACTGATGCCGTAATTGGAGATCGCAGCTTTGGTGGCGACGTACAACAGCTGGTGGATTTATGTTCGGCAGCAATCGATGGTATTGCTAGCGCCGGTGGTATAGCAATAATTAAACATATACCAGGTCACGGCAGAGCCACTTGTGATAGCCACCAGGAATTGCCAATTGTTACAGCAACACTCAAAGATTTAATGATTACTGATTTTGCGGTATTCCAACAATTATCTAAACATCCAAAAATAGAATGGGCAATGACCGCTCATATAATATTTCACGCTCTTGATCCTAAGACACCGGTAACATTATCTCATACAGCAATAGAATTTATTAAACAGGAAATAGGTTTTACTGGAAAGCTGGTATCAGATGATATTTGTATGTTTGCTTTACATAGCCACCTTGGTATCAAAACTATTACTCATAAAAACCTTGAAGAGCTAACTCATGAACAGCATAAACATTTACATCAAACATTTATTAGCAGCTTAATAGAAGTTACTCATCAATCTTTTGCTGCTGGTTGTCATTTTGTATTACATGGTAGCGGTCATTTACAGGAAATGATCGCAATTTATGATGCTATATAATTGTGAGCGTTCACGGTTTTTAAAAATCCGTGAACAACACTCCACGGGCATCAGTATAATTTTTTTTAAATAGAAAAATGTTCGCAAGAGCCTTAAGTTTATGCAAAAGCCTAGAAAAATTTTATGAAATCAACAAATAATCCAACTTCACAAAATTTTTGGCTTATAGTAGGGCGTGCGTTGTTTGGTTTTTGTCCAAGTTGTGGCAAAGGACGTTTGTTTACGACTTATTTAAAACAGGTAGAGCATTGCATGTCGTGCAATGAGTGTTTTGGACGAATTAAAGCTGATGATGGACCAGCATGGTTAACTATATTTATGGTTGGACATATTCTTATTCCCATTTTACTTACTGTTGCACCAAGAACAACCTGGCCAGAATGGGTTTCTATGATAGTATGGCCAGGATTAGCGCTAATTTTGGCCATTATTATCTTGCCACGTGCTAAAGGATTATTCATAGCTATAATCTGGCGTACCAATATCAATGTTAAAGCCGACAAATGAATTAACTAATAGACTTCTCTTAATGTAGATCAGTTGAATTAACGCTTGATATTCATACTCGTCTCTAGGGTGCATAGGTATATTAGTGATATTTAATGGTTAATATGTTATTAAATATTGTGAAGTGATATCTAATTTTTATCAAGATCAGATCTTAAAATACTTAACAATACCAATTTTTGAAGTTTAGCTAAATATGAAAAACTATAATCAATATTATTCAGGTTCTGTATCGGATCACTTTAATGGCCAACGTTTTTTTAATCCAGGGATCTTACCATCAAATAAATTTCCTAATTTTTTAAAATGGAGACTCACAAGAAAAGCAGAAGCTTGGCCAAAAGAAATAGTTAATAAATTTACAGATGTGCCACCTAGGCAAGTTTCTAACGGGGAGTTAAGAGTATCTTGGGTTGGACATCTTACTTTCTTATTACAAACCACTAAGCTAAACATCCTAACTGATCCTGTTTGGTCAGAGAGAGCTAGTCCATTCAATTGGGCTGGCCCCAAGCGTGTATGTGCGCCGGGTATTCAACTTGAGCACCTACCGCCAATAGATATCATATTAATTACTCATAATCATTATGATCATTTAGACCTTAAAACTTTAGGTGATTTATGGATAAGAGATAAACCAAAAATCATTGTTCCACTCGGTAATGATACTATAATAAAAAATTATAATAGAAATATACAAGTAACAGCTAGAGACTGGTTCGAATCGGTAAAAATAAATAAGGATATTGAGATTATTTTAGACCCTGCCCAACATTGGTCTGCGCGTGGTATGAATGATACAAATAGGGCGCTGTGGGCTTCTTTTATTATCAAAACAAGTTCAGGGAATATCTATTTTGCTGGTGATACTGGTTATGCTGGAGGAAAGTATTTTAGAAATTCTTTAGCAGAACATGGTAGTTTTCGCTTAGCTTTATTGCCAATAGGAGCATTTAAACCTAAGTGGTTTATGAGTTATAGTCATATGGATCCTGAAGAGGCAATTTTAGCTTTCAAGGATCTTAATATGCCTTATGCAGTTCCTTCTCATCATTCAACTTTTCCTTTAGCAGATGATGGTTATGAGGAAGCCTTGCTAACATTTTTTGAACATGCAAAGAAGCATAGCATTGACTTGAAAGTTTTTAAGCCCCTTGACATAGGTGAACATTGGTTTGTTCCCAGAATCTAGGTTCTTTCACGCGAAAGAGCTTAATATGATAATTATAAAAATAAAATCTATGACCATACAAATCGGTAATATTACATTGCCACATTCAGTAATACTAGCTCCTATGTCAGGCGTTACCGATCTTCCTTTTCGAAAATTAGTTAAAAAGTTGGGGGCTGGTTTGGTAGTATCAGAAATGGTAGCCAGTCGTGCAATGATTATGGAGACTAGACAATCTTTAAAGAAGAGTGCAATTATCCATGATGATGATACTGGTTCTTGTGTACAATTAGCTGGTTGTGAACCAGATGTAATTGCTGAATCAGCAAAAATGAATGAAGATATGGGAGCTAAAATTATTGATTTAAATTTTGGTTGTCCGGCAAAAAAAGTAGTTGGAGGATATGCAGGTTCTGCATTAATGCGAGATGAGGAGCTTGCTGCTAAAATTTTGGCAGCAACAGTTAAGGCAGTAAAAATTCCAGTTACTTTAAAAATGCGTATGGGTTGGGATGACCAAAGTAAGAATGCGCCACAATTAGCAAAAATTGCTGAAAATGCTGGAATTCAGATGATTACAGTTCATGGCAGAACTAGATGCCAATTTTATAGTGGTAGTGCAGATTGGGCGTTTATCAGGCAGGTGAAAGAAGCGGTAAAAATACCGGTAATTGCTAATGGTGACATCACCTCTCTTGCAAAAGCCAAAGATTGTTTATCTGTCTCTAATGCTGATGGTATTATGATTGGTCGTGGCGCTTATGGTAAGCCATGGTTTATTGCCGCTGTTGTTCATTATTTAAAGACTGGTGAAGAAACACCACCACCAGCACTTAGCGTTCAACTTGAGATAATCTTAGAGCATTATGAGGCTATGCTAAATTATTATGGTTATGATATTGGTATGAAGTTAGCCCGTAAACATATAGGTTGGTATAGTGGGGGGTTAGCTAATTCTGGCGAATTTCGAGGAGCTATAAATTGTTCAAATGATTATGTACAAGTACAACAAAAGATTATTGAATTTTATAGCGATTTGATACAAAAACCAGATATCATAATGGATTAACCTTGTCCCAAAGTTATAGTATGTTAGTATTATTAATTAAATTGTTAGAAAAACTTATCAAATCTAATGCGCAAGAGACATATTATCGCGATGATGAGATAAAGCTTAAAGGATTACTTACTATTTTTGAAACTAAGATAAATAATGAAAAAAAAGCTTTCATTATAAGTCATCCTGATTGCGATGGAGGTACTGAAAAGTATATTTTTGCTCCAGATTTCGGTTTTGTTGAGATTACCATTCCTCCAGGAGGGCGTTTAGAAATAATCAGAGTAAATAAATCTATAGATACTATATTGAGTCATGCTGATAAAAATCAGAACATTGTGGTTAAAGTGCCATTAACAGGGTTTATGATTGCTGCCACATCAAATGTCATAGAATTACTTTCTCAACCACTGCAAGAGTTGTTCATCTATCATCTTGATGCGCTAGGTGAGAATTATACCAGCGAGTACATATAAGAGGGCTGATGCCAAGAATTATTATCATTGTAATATCTATCCTATGTTATTGGAGCTCTGCTCAAGCTAATATCACACACGTCATTCAGGAAGAGATTAACAAAGTTGCGCCACACCTCAATATCGGAATAAAAATCAGGAATCTTAAGAACAATAAAGTAATATATGCTCAGAATGTTGATCGATATTATACCTTTGCCAGCAGTTTAAAGTTAATTACTATTCTATCATTACAACAATATTTTGGAATTGATCATAATTTTGTCAGTAGAATTATTAAAGATAATAATGATTATTATCTTGATATCCAAGACCCAGATTTTTTAATTAATGATCTAGATTTTTTAATATCTATGGTAAAACAAACTGGTGTTAATGAGATTCAAGGCAATTTTTATATTATCAATCATACATTCACTATCCCAGCAGTGACTGTAAATAAAATGGTGATAGATGGTATTTATTGCTATGGTGCACCGGTAACGAAAGTACATGTGAATAAAAATTGTACAAGAATAGTAGCAAATGCAGCTGATACCCAAGGTAACTTAATCAAGCTGACAACACAGGAGTTGATTCCATATAATTTAATTAATAAAGCAGTTACAGTTTTAGACCAGCATAAAGCAAAGGTTAATATTAATATTGTTCAAGATCAACTTATAGTTGATGGCACACTTAATCAGGCTAGTGGAAAAATTACTATAGGAGCGGTAGTTAACGATAATTTGGCTCATGTAAGGCTGATGTTAGCTAAAATATTGAATCAATATAATATCACTGTAACTGGTGAAATTTTGTTGGGTCATACTCCAGCTACCGGCCAAGAGCTGGTGAAGCGTAGTAAAAATTTTGCTCAAATAGCATCCAGTGCACTAAAAAATTCTGATAATTATATAACAGATTATTTATTTGCAGAATATGCTACTGACTTTGCTAAAGATGATTGGCGAGATACTGGAGTTTTATTAAAACAATTAGTATTTGATAAATTTAAAGTTGATCTGAAAAATTCGGTAATAGTCGATGGTTCAGGACTTTCTCGTTATAATATGTTGACAGTTACCCAATTTGATAGTTTTTTAACAGCGCTCTATCGTCAGAATAATTTTAAATCATTAATGATGATGTTGGCTAGGGCAGGTGAAGATGGTTCGCTAATTAATAGATTTAAGGGAGTGCAAATTTTTGCAAAAACTGGAGGTATGTCTGGGGTTTCTTCTTTAGCCGGTTATGTATTTGATCGTGATAATACTCCTTATAGTTTTGTGATAGTATCTAATAATTATATTGAATCCAAGAAAAGAATTCTCGATCTTGAGGAAGCAATAATTAGAGCGGTTATTAAATAATTGTAAAAGGCTTGCCATCTTTAGGAAATCCAGTTGGTGGTAATTTGCCGCTGCTGCTGCGTTTTGCACGCCAGTTTACAAGGTCTTTTTCTGTTTTTATTTTGTTGTTGTGACGCCAGCTAAGGCCACTCGCTGCATCAAAAACAGTGATATCAGTTAATAAAGCATCTTTAAATTTTTGTAACACTACCCCGTGCCCTCGTTTCATGATCGGGATTTCGTTTAAGCTGAAAATTAACAGTTTACGATTTGATCCAGTACAAGCCACAGTATCTCCAATAACTGGTAAGCAAGCAATACATTGATGGTTATCAGCTAGTGTCATAATTTGTTTGCCTAATCTGGTTTGCGCGAGTAAATCGTTTGACAGTACAATAAATCCTTTCCCTGAACTAGATGCCAATAATATTTGTTGGTTCGGCGTATAAATAAACATGTTAGTGATGGAATGATTGCCAATATCCACAATTAGTTTTATCGCTTCTCCATGTCCTTTTCCTTGATAGATAGTATTGGCGGCAATGGTAAAAACTCGTCCTTCGGTACTGCAAAAAATAATCTTATCAGTTGAATAAATTTCTAAGATAAATTGCTCAGCATCACCTTCCTTGTATTTGATTACAGATAAGTCTTGAGTATGAGTATGTCCTTTTAAGCAACGAATCCAACCCATTTTAGAGCAAAAAATAGTTATTGGTTCACGCAATATAGTATCAACATCAATTATTGGTGGGATAGTGGATAATTCTGAGAAACTGGTTCGGCGCTTACCAAGAGTGGTACTAATGCCAAATTTGCTTTGGATAGTTTTTATTTCTGATTTTACTATTTTCCATAATTGTTTTGGGTTAGCTAGAATCTCTGTCAGTTCTGCATGTTGTTTTTGCAGACTATTATATTCATTAATTATCTCATATTCGTCTAATTTTCTTAAAGAACGTAATCTAATATTTAATATGGCCTCGACTTGAATATCAGTTAGATTAAACTTATCAATCATTATCTGTTTCGGTTCATCTTCTTCTCTGATAATGGTAATAATCTCATCTAAGTTGAGGTAGGCAATTTTTAGACCTTGCAGAATCTCCAATCGATGTTCAATTTTAGCAATTAAAAATTTGGATTTGCGGGTAATAATATTTTGTCGATGGGCTAGAAATTCCTGTAATACTTCGAGTAGATTCATTACTCGTGGAATTTGATTAGCACCGATGACATTCATGTTTAGTTGAATTCTTGATTCTAGATTAGTAAGTTTAAATAACGACTCCATTACCGCTTCAGCAGGGTAGCTTGCTTTAGTTTCAATAACAATCCTGATTTCTTCTGCTGATTCATCACGTATAGTAGTGATTAACGGTAATTTTTTGTCTTTAAGTAAAGCAGCAATTTGTTCTAAAATTTTGGATTTTAGAACTTGATAAGGAATTTCATTAATTATTATTTTATAATTGCCGTCTTTAATTGCTTCAGTATGAAAACGTGCCCTAACCTTAAAACTACCGCGACCGAGAGCATAGCTTTGTTTAATTGAGTTAGCATCGTCAATAATGATGCCACCGGTAGGGAAATCAGGTCCTTGCACAAACTCTAAAATATCTAGTACAGTAGCTTTAGGGTTATCGATCAGATGTAGCATCGCATCGCATAACTCATGAAGATTATGTGAGGGGATGGATGTTGCCATGCCTACCGCAATGCCCTCAGAGCCATTAGCCAATAGGTTCGGAAACATTGCTGGCATTAATACTGGCTCAAGGTCAGAATCGTCATATGTTAGGCGAAAATCAACAGTGTCTTGATCAATATTGGCCATTAAGAAAGTGCAAATTTCAGTCATCCGTGATTCGGTATAACGCATTGCTGCCGGATTATCGCCATCGATTGAACCAAAATTTCCTTGACCATCAATTAGTGGATAGCGTAGAGAAAAATTTTGTGCTAATCGTACTAGAGTATCATATACCGCAACGTCACCGTGAGGATGATATTTACCAATAACATCACCAACTACACGTGCACATTTTTTATAGGCAGAATCTGGATTTAATTTTAATTGGAGCATCGCATATAATAGTCTGCGATGCACTGGCTTTAGGCCATCTCGTACATCAGGCAATGAGCGTGACATGATGGTAGATAAGGCATACGATAAGTAACGTTCTGATAGAGCGTTAGTGAATTCAATATTTTGGATTGACATATTTGTATATGATTAATTTATACAATTAATTTTATGAATACAGACATAACTAATCCAATTATGGTTAGTAAAAAAGGTAATAGCCATTTTAACATATCAATCTTTATTGTAGCAATATCGCTTTTTAATTCAGTTCTGAGATTAGAGATATCTCCTTTAATTTCAGTTTTAAGTTCAGCCATATCACTTTTTAATTCGGCTCTAAGATTAGCAATATCGCCTTTAATTTCAGTCTTAAGTTCAGCAATATCGCTTTTGAACTCAGCCCTGAGATCAGCCATATCACTTTTGAATTCCGTCTTAAGTTCAGCAGTAGCTATAGTTAAATCTGCTTTTGTTACCAAGACTTTACTTATATCGTTAAATTCGCTTTTGGTAACAAACTGATCTACAACCTCAGTAACCAACTCCACTTGATTGTTTGTAAGCCCAATTGTCATTAATTTGTTAACTAAGCTATGTGCACCTGCTATTCCCATAATTTTTATTCTTTTTTAACAATCCTATAAATATTATTATATCATCTTTTGTATATTCATTAAATAGTTAAAATTTCCTGTTCTTTTTGCTTGATAGACGAGTCAATTTTATTGCTAAACTCATCAGTTAGTTTCTGAATATCATCAGATAAATTATGATGTTCATCTTTAGAAATTTCGCTATTTTTCTCTAGCTTTTTTAGCTCCTCATTACCATCCCGTCTTACATTACGTAATGATACTTTAGTGTTTTCTCCATATTTATGCGCAAGCTTAACCAATTCTTTACGACGTTCTTCTGTTAATGGCGGAAGACTCATCCGTACCAACTGCCCGTCTGATGATGGGTTTAACCCTAAATTGGCTTCAGTAATAGCTTTTTCCACTGCTTTGACCATGGTTTTATCCCAAACCTGCACAGTAATGGTTTTTGCATCGGGAGTAGATACCGTTGCTACCTGAGATATTGGCATTCTATTACCATAAGCTTCAATAACTACCGGATCTAATAGATTTATTGATGCTCTACCGGTACGTAGACCTTTTAATTCATGATCTAGTACTTTCATTGCTCCTTCCATCCTGGTGGTCAATTCTTTGCGTATAGTTGTTTTATCCATGATTTTTATCCCCTAATATGTGGTATAGGTATTAAATTATTAGACTAGTCTCGTATAGATTACTGAATTTTAGTATAGTCACCTTGACCTTGCAACACTTTTAAAAAATTACCTTTTTCTTTGATGGAAAACACTTTAATTGGCAACTTATTTTCTCTGGCTAAAGCAATTGCTGCCATATCCATTACTTGTAAATTATCTTTCAGAATATCAGAGTAGGTGATGCGATCATATTTTATAGCATCAGGATTTTTTAGAGGATCAGAATCGTATATACCGTCGACTTGTGTTCCTTTTAACAATAAATCGCAATTCATTTCTATTGCTCGTAATACTGCGGCACTATCAGTAGTGAAGAATGGATTACCGGTACCTGCTGCAAAAATTACTACTCGTTTTTTTTCCATATGACGTTTGGCTTTACGTCTGATATAGGGCTCGCAAATACTGGCCATTGGTATGGCAGAAAGTACTCTGGTATGAATATTAATGCTTTCCATAATACTTTGCAAAGCCAAAGCATTAATGATGGTGGCTAGCATGCCCATGTAATCAGCTGCAGCTCGTTCCATACCAAGTAGTGAAGCATCGCTGCCACGATAGATATTTCCTCCGCCGGCAACTATACATACCTCAACACCAAGCTGTACTACCGCTTTAATATCATCGGCAATTGCTCTAATGGTATTGTAATCATGACCAAATTGCTTGGTACCCATTAAGGCTTCACCGGAAACTTTTAGTAATACTCGCTTATATGTTGATGTTGTCATTGATTCCTATTTATTATATCCAACTCAATGCCGTCTAGAATAGCATTTGTATTTATAAAGTTAAATTATAAAAAATAGAAGTATTATTTTAACTCAATCACTCTGCCATGTCATTATAATTAGTATCTTGTCCTAAAAACTTTATTGCAACTTCATTGTTAATAGATAATTCAAACTTGCTGCTTATATATTGATCATTTTCTAAAAATATATCAAACATGGATTTTTGAATATTTTCATCAGATACCTTGGCGATTGTACTAAGTACTTCTTTAGGATCAGCTTTAATATTGGGGCATTGCAAGAGTAGTTTAAAGGCTTCCACCTTAGACTGAGGAATACTGAATAATAGTGGTGTAATGGTATCATCATCGATATCAACAATACCTTTATTTACATCTATATCTTCTATAGATTAAGAACTTTTTTAAAAATTTTAAATGTTTGTTAGATTTATCTGAATTTATTACAGCATTTATTAAGAAGGAAGGACTTTCTTCTTGCTGTTTACCAATTTTATTAGTGCCATTTAAAAGATTAATTAAACCTTCTGGATTGAGAGCCTTTATCAATCGCAGTAAGATAATATTTCCTTCTGTGATAGCAGTATTTAGTGTTATAATATATGAAGTTTGAGTTAACTCTTTGTCTTCTGTGCTAAGCAAGATTTTCTTTGTTAATTGATAATCCTCTCTTTCAGCAGCTAGTTCAAGATTATTAAATACTAATTTCTGTAGCTGTTGGTTTTTCTTTGCTGCTAGTTTGTCTAAAATTACATAAAAACTAATATCATAATCACAATATTGGGTATCCATTTGCTGTAACATTACTTCTACTAACTCAAGGTTTAAGTGGTCAGAGTTGATGGCGTTGTGAAATTGTATAATCTCTTTGCTCAAAGTAATTTGTTCTTTTTGAGTCAAATGGTCAATTGTATAAGAATCTGAATCTATTAGTTTTAGTAGTAAACTACAGGCTTTATCTTGTTGTATCTGTGGAAGATGATCGTATGAAGCTCCATTGAGTATCAATAAATTTATTTCCTTATGTGATATTACATCAGCAGTGTTTGGGATTGATAAAAAGAACTGTAAAAGTTTATTAAGATCAAACTTAGAAACGATGTAGAATTTTATAAACTTTTGACGAAAAGCTAAACTAGTAATATCAATATCTTTGTCTTGTGGTTCAGTTTGTATGAATTTTGTGATTTCTGAGAAAAATTCAGATCTAAATAATTTTAGTGTTTTATAAAAATTGTTTTCAATCAGGACTTCCGCAAGACTAATGAAATTAGATAAGAATCGAGATATTATGGGAGTATAATGTAATTTAGATTGTGAGTATAAGATGACTACAAGAATAGATTATTGTCAGTATTTATTATCGAGCCAGACAAATTATACTATTACAAATTTTGCTGATCATGTAGAAGGTTTAAGCGACGACAGGGTCAGAAGATATCTAGCGAATGCTAAATTATCACCAAGATTAATATGGGAACACGGTAAAGAAGAGATTATCTTCAGCGCTAACGGCAAGTTGCTATTTGACGATAGCGTATTAGATAAAAGTTACTCGAATAATATAGATGAAGTCAGGTATCAATATAGCGGCAATGCCAAGGAAGTAATAAAAGGCATAGGTATTGTGACCTGTGTTTATGTTAATCCTGAAGAGAATAAGTTTTGGATAATAGATTATAGGATATTCAATCCCGATAAAGACGGTTTAACTAAAATAGATCACGTTAAAGAAATGCTGCGTAATGCTCATTATAGCAAAAAGGTTGCATTTAACACAGTACTTATGGATAGTTGGTATGCGACAACCTCGATTCTACTTCAAATAGAAACTATCGGTAAATATTACTATTGTCCTATCAAAAGTAATCGTTTAGTAGACGATAGCAACGGTAATAAGGCTTACTGTAGAGTTGATTCTTTGGATTGGAGTACTGATGATATTAGCAACGGTAAGATTATCAAGATTCATAAATTTCCTAAAGATCATAAAGTGAAATTATTCAGAGTAACTGTTTCTACCAACAGAACTGACTATGTCGTCACAAACGACATGGCTCAAAATTCGCTTGATGCTGTACAACAAGAGTATGGCTTCAGGTGGAAGATTGAGGAATTTCATCGTGAAGTCAAGCAAGTCACCGGTATTGAAAAGTGCCAATGTAGAATAGGAAGAATACAGAGAAATCATATAGCTTGCGCTATCATGGTCTGGAATTGTTTGAAAAAAGCTGCAAATGCTGCTTCTAGCACCGTATATCAGCTAAAGAGCGGGTTATTAAGGAACTATTTAATCCAGGAATTAAAGAGCCCTGTCGTGCGATTTGCGTAAGTCCTGTCAATATAAAAATTGTCTATACGATTATTATTATTATTAAAAAGGAAGATAGTGCGAGGAGTATTAAAATGGAGGGTAGTGGGAGCGTAAAGACTGTCTAGTGCTTTTTGTATGTGTGGTGGTAGTTGTTTTTCTTTCATAATAAATTCAATTATTCTATAATTCGTTGAGAAAATACAGCTTTACCTAAGCTGTATTAACTAATATTAAATTAAATTTAATATTAGTTAATTAAATTTAATTAATCTTATATTTTAAGATCTTTAACTTATGAAAATAACTTAATGCGGTGAGCGTAGTACAAAAATATAAGTATTTTATAAACTAATTTGGTGATCTATTTTAATTCTTCATTTTAACTTACGCGAGTTGCCAATTAAAATTGTCAGAAACTCCCGTTTTTATGTCATTGCGAGTGGAGCTTGCACTCCTTCAGCTCAGACGGCTAGAACTGGCCTCTGGTGGTGTTTAAAAAGTATTTTAATTAGCAACTCACGTTAACTTGATACTAACTCGGAATGTCTAGGAGCCAAAAAGATATTTACTACAAACGAGGTAGCAATAATGCCATTAAGTGCTAAATAACAATTTTACACAGTTTATCGAATAGTATTTAGAAATCACCATAAGCAGCAACAGGTTGTGCTTGAAAATAGGAGTAATTTGAGTTAATCATTAATATATTAGATAAGTATGTAACATTCTGTGCATTGTTACTTAAAAAGAATTTAAGGAATAACCATGCCAAAGCTAGTCATTGACGGCGTCGCGCTTGAAGTTGAAGATGGTATAACTGTTTTGCAGGCTTGTGAAATTGCTGGCAAAGAAATACCGCATTTCTGTTTTCATGAAAGATTAAATATTGCCGGTAATTGCCGTATGTGCTTAGTAGAAATGGAAAAATCGCCTAAGCTGGTTGCTTCATGTGCTATGCCAGTAAGTGAAGGTATAGTTGTCCATACCAATACTCCAAAAGTAAAAAAGGCAAGAGAAGGAGTGATGGAGCTGCTGCTGATCAATCATCCTCTTGATTGTCCTATTTGTGATCAGGGTGGGGAATGTGATTTGCAAGATCAGGCTTTTAAATATGGGCGTGGTGGCGGTAACAGGTTCAGTGATAATAAGCGGTCGGTGCAGGATAAAAATATGGGGCCGTTGGTCAAAACCAGCATGACCAGATGTATACATTGTACTAGATGTATAAGATTTGCCACTGAAGTAGCCGGCGTACCAGAAATAGGGGCGTTGTATCGTGGTGAACATATGGAAGTCACTAGTTATCTGGAACGCACTTTAACTTCGGAGTTATCGGGCAATATTATTGATCTTTGTCCAGTCGGTGCGCTGACATCAAAGCCCTATGCTTTTAAAGCTCGTAGTTGGGAACTTGCAAAAACTGAATCCATTGATGTGTTTGATGCTTTAGGATCTAATATTAGAATAGATTCCAGAGGGATGGAGGTAATGAGAATATTACCGAAATTAAATGAAGATATTAATGAAGAATGGCTATCAGACAAAGCAAGATTTGCTTGTGATGGCCTAAAGAATATGAGGCTTGATCGTCCATATGTTAAAAAACAAGGCAAATTAGTTGAAGCTTCGTGGGATGAGGCGCTATCCCATGTGGCGAAATTTTTTAAAATGGTTAGTGGAGAAAAAATAGCAGCGATAGCTGGCACGCTAACGGCAGTTGAGCCAATGTTTTTATTAAAGAATTTATTACAGCAGTTTAACTGTTTTAATATTGATGCTAATCAATATGGCTATAAGCTTGATGCTTCTAGCAGAGGAAATTATCTATTTAACACTACGATCAAAGGTATAGAACAGGCTGATGTCTGTTTATTGATCGGCGCTAACCCTAGACAATCAGCTCCGGTTTTAAACGCACGTATCGGTAAAATGCAAAGACAAGGAGCGTTGGTTGTAGCTCGAATAGGAGAGGTAGATGATCAGACTTATAAAATTCAGGAGCTTGGTAATCAACCGAATATTCTAAAATTGCTTGCTACTGGTAAGCATGAATTTTCTGAAATATTAAAGAATGCAAAATATCCAATGATTATTGTCGGAGACGCCATTTATTCTAGAAATGATGGCTATGCATTGTTGAGTATAATTCATGATATTGTTGAGCAATATAAATTAGTTCGTCAAGATTGGAATGGTTTTAATATATTGCATAATCATGCTGGGATGGTAGGAAGCTTAGATATTGGTTTTACTCCAGGCAATAAAGGTAATAATGTTGAAGAAATTTTACAAAAAGCAAAAACTGGAGAGATTCGGTTGGTTTATTTGCTAGGTGCTGATGAGATTGATATGAAAGAGCTGGGAGAGGCTTTTGTAGTATATCAAGGGCATCATGGTGACGCTGGAGCGAACAGGGCTGATGTAATTTTACCGTCAGCTGCCTATACGGAACAAGATGCGATTTACGTTAATTTGGAGGGCAGGGTGCAACTAGCTAGAGCAGCAGTGCAGCCACCGTATCAAGCTAAATTCGATTGGGTGATTATTCAAGCACTAGCTGAGCAACTTGGTGTTCATCAAGCACATGCTGATTTAGGTGAAATTAGAAAACAGATAGCAGAGCAGTGTCCAGTATTTGCAAATATTGATCAGTTGCTTACAAATAAAGTAATAAAATTTTCTAAAAAGGATAAATTATCAAATAATTCTATTTTAAAGATCAAAGGTAATTATTACATGACTGATACTATTAGTCGTGCTTCAATAACGATGGCGAAATGTACGCAAGCATTGCAACAATATAAGGAGATCGTTGCATGATGGAGTTATTTTATGAGTATATAGTTCCTATTCTCATGATAGTGGTGCGTATAGTATGTATTACCATACCTTTACTATTATGTGTTGCCTATTTGACTCTTGCAGAACGTCGAATTATTGGCCTCATGCAAATGAGGTTAGGTCCTAATATAGTCGGGCCTTTTGGGCTATTGCAGCCTATTGCCGATGCTGTCAAGTTAATGTTCAAAGAGATCATTGTTCCAACTCCAGCTAATAAAGCAATCTTTATATTAGCGCCGATGATTACTTTTGTTTTAAGTCTTATTGGGTGGGCGGTAATACCTTTTGATGCTGATCTGGTGCTGGCAAATATTAATGTCGGTGTACTTTACATTTTAGCTATATCATCGCTTGGCGTCTATGGTATTATTATGGCTGGATGGGCCAGTAATTCAAAATATGCTTTTCTAGGTGCAATTCGTTCGTCAGCACAGATGATTTCATATGAAGTATCGATGGGGTTGGTAATTATTACGGTATTACTTACTACCGGCACCTTGAATTTATCTGAAATTGTTGAAGTGCAGCGCGGTTTTCCGTGGTGGCTGCACTTATTGCTGGCACCAATGGCGGTAGTATTCTTTATTTCAGTACTGGCAGAAACTAATCGCTTACCATTTGATTTGCCAGAAGCAGAATCAGAGCTTGTAGCCGGCTATAATGTTGAATATTCCTCAATGGCTTTTGCTTTATTCTTTTTAGGTGAATATGCAAATATGATTTTGGTTAGTGGAATGACTACCACTTTCTTTTTAGGTGGTTATTTACCACCGTTTGATCTGGATATTTTACGAGTTATTCCAGGAGTAGTGTGGTTTATTTTTAAAGTAACTATATTGCTATTTTGTTTTTTATGGATTCGTGCGACCTTGCCACGATATCGTTATGATCAGTTGATGAGACTTGGTTGGAAAGTATTTTTACCATTAACATTGTTTTGGGTGGTGTTAGTTTCGTCAGTATTGATGTATACTGATAATTTACCGATTAGCGTCGGTTAGTTAGGTGGAGACGCCTATAAAAGGTCTCAAACAAGATGATTCGTGTTGTCAGTTATATCTGATAGGTTCAGCATGACTAATATTAAGAGAAGAGCTGTAATATGTATAATTATCTAAAGTCATTTTTTCTGTTTGAAATAATAGCTGGGCTAGCTTTAACTCTTAAATATTTATTTAAGCCGAAAGTTACGATAAATTATCCATATGAAAAAAGTAAGGTAAGCCCTAGGTTCAAAGGAGAGCACGCGCTAAGGCGCTATGAAAATGGAGAAGAAAGATGTATAGCTTGTAAATTATGTGAAGCAATTTGTCCTGCTCAGGCAATTTTAATCGAAGCAGAAGAAAGAGATGATGGTAGTAGACGTACTACTAGATATGATATTGATATGACGAAATGTATTTATTGTGGCTTATGTCAGGAAGCGTGCCCAGTAGATGCAATTGTAGAGGGTTCTAATTTTGAATTTGCTACTGAAACTCATGAAGAACTTCTTTATGATAAAGAACGTTTACTTCGTAATGGTGATATTTGGGAACAGGAATTGGCGTTGAAGTTGAAGAAAGATTACCAATACAGATGAATACTCGGTGAAAATCTGTGGATTGCGGTGTCGTCAACTAGAGATCTGCGGTGCTCACGTATTTAAATACGCTGCGCTCCGTGACTCCTAGCACTCCTTGATTTTGACCTTCGTCTATTCAAGTGCACTAAATATATAAAGTTATAAAATGAGAGTGTTCAATAAACTGTGTCAAGTCGTCATTGCGAGGAACCGTCAGGTTTTGAAGCAATCCAGTTATATAACTCGTTTTACTGGATTGCCGCGGCGGCTAAGCCGCCTCGCAATGACTGGACTTCGTTTCGGTTCATTGAACACTCTCAATAAAATCGGTTAAATTACAATGATATTCTTTTATTTATTTGCCAGTCTAATAATTATCAGCAGCATTTGCGTAGTGACTAGTCGTAATCCGGTTATTGCGGTATTGTGGCTTATTTTTGCCTTCTGTAATGGTTCGGGATTAATGATTCTATTAGGTGCAGAATTTTTGGCAATGATGTTAATAGTTATTTATGTTGGGGCGGTAGCGGTATTATTTTTGTTTGTGGTAATGATGCTGGATATTAAATTTGCTGAAGTGCAAGGGGAGTTAAAAAAGAATTTATCAATTGCATCGATAATCGCTGTTATTATGTTTGCTGATCTTATACTAATTATTTTATTGGGCACTAAATCAATAAATATATCTAATGTTGCATATACAACTCCAACTAATATTAGTAATACTCTAGCTATTGGAAAAATACTATATACTGATTTTGTATTGCCGTTTCAAGCAGCTGGTCTGATTCTGTTTGTGGCAATGGTTGCTTGTATCGCTCTGACTTTAAGACCATCAACAACTGTAAAACGTCAAAACATCCACCAGCAATTAAAACGTAATAAAGATAGTGGTATGAATGTTACTAAGCTAGGTGTAAAACAAGGAGTTCAGGAAATACAATATGACTAACATAATTACCTTAGAGCATTACCTGATTTTGGCGGCTTTGATTTTTACCATCGGTATTACTGGTCTATTCATGAATCGTAAAAATCTAATTACAATTTTAATGTCAGTAGAACTAATGTTATTATCCATTAATATCAATTTTGTCGCGTTTTCTGTGTATTTGCAAGATTTGTCCGGACAAATTTTTAGTATCATTATTCTTACAATTGCTGCTGCTGAAACCTCAATTGGTTTGGCAATAATAGTAGTGTATTTTAGGAATAAGCGTTCTGTACAATTAACAGAAATTAGTCAAATGAAAGGTTAAGCGAGTGCAGATATTAGCAATTTTGATAGTAGCTTTACCGTTATTCTCTGGAATCATTAATGGTTTGTGCTGTCGTAATATTAGCCATAAAAGCGCTGGTGCCATAGCCTGTTTGCTAATGGTAACCGCTACAATTTGTGCTTGTATTATATTTTTTGATGTTGGAATTAAAGGTAATATACACCATGTAATATTGTTGCGATGGATAGAACTCGGAGTGTTTAAAGTTAATTGGGCAATCTACGTTGATCAGCTTACTAGTATAATGTTTTTAGTGGTTCTTGGTGTATCAACCATTGTCCATATTTACTCTCTTGGCTATATGCACGATGATCAGCATTTACCAAAATTTCTTTGTTTTTTGTCGTTATTTACCTTCTTTATGCTGGCATTGGTGGCGGCAGATAATTTTATTCAATTATTCTTTGGTTGGGAAGGAGTTGGATTATGTTCATATTTGTTAATTGGTTACTGGTTTCATAAGGATTCAGCAAATAGTGCGGCAGTGAAAGCTTTTATTACCAATAGAGTTAGTGACTGTGCATTTATTCTGGGAGTGATAATAATCATTATTTATACAGATAGTGCTGATTTTAACAATGTTTTCGCCCAAGCAAAATCCTTATCTCAGATGTTTATTAATATTGCTGGATTACAGTTTGTGGTACTGGATGTGATATGTGCAATGCTATTTATTGGTTGTATGGGTAAATCTGCACAGCTTGGATTGCACGTATGGCTACCGGACGCTATGGAAGGTCCAACACCGGTTTCAGCTTTGATCCATGCGGCTACCATGGTAACTGCCGGGGTATTCTTATTGGCAAGATGTTCTTATCTGTTTGAATATAGTCCAGCAATATTGCAGTTTATTGCCATTATTGGTGGCATTACTTGTTTATTTGCAGCGACAATTGCGGTAACACAAAGTGATATTAAAAAAATCATTGCTTATTCTACTTGCAGCCAGCTTGGTTATATGTTTGTTGCTTGTGGAGTTTCTGCATATCAAGCAGGAATATTTCACTTAGCTACTCACGCTGCATTCAAAGCTTTATTATTTTTATGCGCCGGCAATGTAATTCATGCTTGTCATGAACAGGATATTTTTAAGATGGGGAACCTGCGGAGCAAGATGCCAATTACTTATGCTTATTTTTTAATCGGCTCATTAGCCATTATCGGTATTTTCCCGTTAGCTGGTTATTACTCCAAAGATTTGATTCTTGAATCTGCCTATGAGGCAGGCAGTACAGGCGAAATTGTATTTGCTCTGGGAATTATTGCAGCTATTCTCACTGCAATTTATTCGATGAAGATTATTATTTTGGTTTTTCACGGCAATACTAATTTATCGGCAAAAGCTTTTGCTCATACTCATGAAGCAAGTGGTATAATGAACATACCATTGATAATATTAGTTGCTTGTGCGATATGTGCTGGAGCTGCTGGTGATTATATTTTAGATATTGGTAAAATACCTGGTTATTTTCTGGATAGTATTTACAATTTACCTCATGATACGCCTGCTGATTCCATTGCTTCAGTGATTCAGCTATTGCCATTATTAGTTGGAATATTAGGTATTGTAGTAGGAATTTATATATATAAAAACAAGCTGTTTGTAGCTATTGCAGAGCAATTTAGCTTTATAAACCGTATTTTACAAAATAAGTATTATGTGGATGAGCTATATGATTATGCACTTATCAAGTCGGTAAATTGCTTGGCTAGAATATCTGCTATTTTTGATTCGCGAGTAATTGATTGTGGAGGGCCAGGAGCTGTTGCAAAACTGACTAATGGTTGTGGTTGGGTGGTAAGTAAATTACAAACTGGATATATTTTTAATTATGCTTTTGTTATAATTCTGACTATCACGGTGTGTGTTACATTTTTTGTAATAAATTTCATACAAGTATTGTAGAGCTTTTAGGAATGTTAGAATTGCCAGTATTATCCATTAGTGTTTTGTTGCCATTAGCTAGTGCGCTATATATTGCTTTTTTTATTAGCCAAAGTCAAACTGCTAACAAGCAATTATATGCTATGTATGTGGCGACTTTAAGCTCAATTCTAACTTTAATTTCCACTATATATATACTAGTGATGTTTGATACTAGTAATCCTGACTATCAATTTGTTGAGCAGTATAGTTGGATTAATGCTATTGGGCTTGAATTTTATGTAGGTATTGATGGTATATCGATATATTTTGTCTTTCTAACAGCCTTACTTACTTTGATCTGCATTATATCAAGTGTTTTTACTATAAAGAAACAAATAAAAGAATATTTATTATGTTTTTTATTACTAGAATCGTTTTGTATAGGTGCATTTAGCTCGCTTAATTTATTATTATTTTATTTATTTTTTGAGGTTATCTTAATACCAATGTATCTCATTATTGGAGTATGGGGTGGAGATAACAGGATATATGCAGCCTTTAAGTTTTTCTTATATACTTTTTTTGGTTCGGTATTTTTCTTGTTAGCCTTGATTTATATTTATGCCAATGCTCACACTTTTAGTATTCCAGCTTTAGCCAATATTGTTCCAGGATTTAGTGATTCAACACAAAAAATCTTATGGATCGCAACTTTTATTGCTTTTGCGGTGAAAGTGCCTATGCCGCCATTTCATACATGGTTGCCTGATGCTCACGTTCAAGCTCCGACAGCAGGATCAGTAATGTTAGCGGGTATTCTATTAAAATTAGGGGCTTATGCTTTCTTGAGAATTTCTTTACCAATGCTACCACTCGCTTCAGCTGAATTTTCAATATATGTGGTGATCATTAGTGTCTTTGCTATAATTTATGCTTCATTTACAGCGCTTGCACAACAGGACATGAAAAAAATGATTGCTTATTCATCGGTTGCTCATATGGGATATGTTACCGCTGGTATTTTTACTTTTACTGAAGCTGGCATTAATGGGGCAATATTTCAGATGATCAGTCATGGTATTGTGTCTGCTGCTTTATTCTTGATTGTTGGCGTATTATATGAAAGAAATCATACCAAGATGATTGATCAATATGGTGGTGTTGCACATAAAATGCCACTCTTGGCAGTGTTATTTATGATTAGTATGCTTGGGGCAGTGGGATTACCAGGTACTAGTGGTTTTATCGGAGAATTTTTTAGTTTAGTAGGTATTTTGAAAATAAATATCATAGCAGCGATTTTTGCTGCAACTGGAGTAATATTTGGTGCAGTATATATGTTAAAATTATACAAGGAAGTGATGTTGGGGATTGTTGGACAAAGAATTGTAGATTTTAAAGATCTGAGATGGTATGAAACTCTTGCTTTGCTGCCGTTAATTATTTGTATTATTTATTTTGGGATTATACCTGGTGGGATAATGGAAGCGCTAGAATTACCAGTGCATAATCTTACACAAATCTACACTGGTATACTAACGCGAGTTGCCAATTAAAATTGCCGAAAAACTCGCGCTTCCTCAGGCAAGATAGCTGGAACTGGCCTTTGGGGTGTTGATAAAATATTTTAATGCGTGCTATCTAGTTTCACTTGTATGAGTGTAAAAAACTGGAATTGTTGAATTTAATTGAAGTACATTTGTGTTAACGCATTTTATGATAATAATGCCAGAGTTTATATTGACAGTTCTTGCGCTATTGGCGCAGCTGGCGGCTGTATTTTGTCGTGAACGTGTAAACTTAATTGTTAAGATTACGATTATGGTACTAATGTTTTTGATGTTAGTACTAGTGCTATTATTAGGCTCTCATGGTATGGGATGTAACGGATCATTTGTTAGTAACTTTGGTACATCGTTTTACAAATTACTGGTACTTGGCTTTACAATAATGAGCATAGTAATATATTATGAATTTTGTAAAATATCTGCTGTGAATATCAGAATGGAATATATAACCTTGTTATTATTTTCAACAGTTGGAGTTTTTTTATCGATCTCATCACGTAATTTATTATTATTATTCTGTGGATTAGAATTAACTGCGTTGGCTGGATACGCTTTAGCAGGGTTTAACCTAGATATAAAATCTGCAGAAGCCGCAGTAAAATATTTTGTATTAGGAGCATTACTTAGCTGTATCACTTTGCTAGGGATGTCGTTTTTATATGGTTTTGCTGGCAGTTTGGACTTTAAAGTAATCTTTGAGATGTTTAATAACGCAGCACAGCTTCCTAATATAGGGATTATTATTGGTGCTGTATTAATGTTAAGTGGTTTGTTATTTAAATTTTCTGCGGCACCGCTGCATATGTGGACTCCTGATGTATATGAGGGGTCATCAGTAACTACTGTTACCTATTTTGTAACAGCGCAAAAAATAGGAGTACTATTTGTTTTACTGAATATACTTACTTTAATGATTGGAGAATATCCACAAATTACCGTGTCTTTAATTAAAATTGTTGCTATATTTTCGATGGTTATTGGTTCACTTGGAGCCATTATGCAAAAATCTATAAAAAGATTAATGGCATATAGTACAATTTTAAATGTTGGTTATGTCTTAATGGGAATATCTTTATCTTTGCATAATGTTGCTGGAATTTTATCAGCCATAGTTTATATGGTTATTTATATTATTGCAGCGTTAGGTTTTTTTGCTTGTCTTATTGCGTTGCTTGGAAAAAATGCTGAAGAAGCAACTTTTGATGATATTAGCGGTATTGCTACAAACAGAAAAGCGATTGCGGCAGCAATTGCAGTGATGATGTTTTCTATGATAGGCTTACCGCCATTAGCAGGATTTTTTGGTAAATATTATATTTTTTACCAGGCAATCAAACAACAAGAAATAATGCTTGCTGTTATTGGGATGATGAGTAGTATTATCGCTAGTTATTATTATTTGAAGATTGTTAGGTCAATGTATTTTGCTGACAATATTAAGCAAATAGAAATAATACCAACTAGTAACGGTTTATTATTTATTACCTGTCTTGTGGTAACTTTCCTATTATTATTTTCATTATTTGCTGCTAATTATTTAGAATTACTAACAGCTTAAATGTATACTTTATTTAATCTTCCTTTGGAATTATGTTGTTGTAATTCCAGTCTACAGCATATTATTATACTAGACAGTAAGAGATGAATAATGCATCTGCCATGGCTTAAAAAATATAATTTACTGATTTTTGATGAAATTGATAGTACAAATTCTGAGGCAATCAGGTTAGCTAAAGCAGGAGTAACTGGTAATTTTGTCATCTGGGCTCAAAGTCAGACAGCCGGACGTGGTAAATATTCTAAAAAATGGTATTCAGAGCCTGGTAATTTTTATGCCAGTATACTACTTGAAAAAAATATTCCTATCGAAATACAACCACAATTATCATTTGCCACAGCATTAGCTGTTTATGATACTGTTATAGCCATAGCTAAGAGTGCAAATCTTACTTTAACAATTGGATTAAAGTGGCCTAATGATGTCTTAGTTGATAGCAAAAAAATAGCTGGAATCTTACTTGAATCAATCAAGTTATCAAATAGTGGTTATTTAATCATAGGAGTAGGGATTAATCTGCGATCTAACCCATCAGATATTGATCAACCAGCTACAAATTTATTTAATTTTGGCATTGATAAAGTAGGCTCTGATCAAACCTTACATTTGTTTATAAGTTTTTTTGAAAAGTATTTTTCCATGTGGCAACAGCAAGGATTTATGCCGATTAGACAATTATGGCTCAAGAAAGCTGATAAATTAAATAAAGTAATTACAATTGATGACGGTAAAAACAGAATTTCCGGTAGATTTCAGGACATAGATCTTACAGGTAATATACGAATTAAACTTGCTTGTGGTCAAATATATAGTCTATCGGCTGGCGAGGTGTTTTTTGGTTCTTGATTCTTACTAATGCCTGTAGCAAAATCCACTATACAAGGCGTCATCATCGGGAGCTCTTAGACTCCATGGTGATCGAAGTAAGCTCGAGTAAAGGGGGGGGAGCGTACCTTAAAGACTGGACACTCTCGAATATTGTTAATAAATAAATTTGATATATATGCAGCAAAAATTACTGATGTGCTTACTAGGTTTTATGATTTGTGGATGTGGTATCAAAAAACCTCTGGAAGAGCCAAATATTACCAATAGATATGTTGAAAGATTGAGTTTGTACATAAATTGACAAAGTTTACAAGGAAATCTGAATGCTAATGGCCGCCATAATTTTTTTTATTATATTAACATGGTTGGCTATTCTGCTAGGTAAATATGTAGCTTATGTTTATAGAGATGAAGCTAATTCTCTAATTAATAATTTAAGAATTCCACTATTGAATATAAAGCCGCAAACTTGGGATCAATATTTCAGAAGTTTAATGTGTTTTAATATCATATGTACTGTGGTTACCTTTATTATTATCTATTTTCAAGAATATCTACCATTAAATAGTAATTTACAAGAAGGGCTAGGGTTAGCTGCAAGTTTAAATGCAGCAGTTTCATTTACTACCGGAACCTTTTGGCAAAGTCATAATCCTGAAACCCAGTTAAGTATGTTTAGCCAATTATTTGCGTTAACCTTACAGAATTTTTTATCTGGTGGGACTGGTATCGCTGTGTTTATCGCTTTCACTAGAGGAATTATTAACAATAACAACCCTCTGCTTGGAAATTTTTATGAAGATTTCTTTAAATCAATATTTTTAATATTATTACCAATCTCTTTAGTTATATCGTTATTTTTAGTTAGCCAGTCAGTCCCTTTTGATTTTGTAGGTCAGTTAAATTATATAGATTTAACTGGTAATCAACAGCAGTTATTTATTGGACCGGTAGCCGGGCAGGTGGCTATTAAAAATTTGGTTGCTAATGGCGGTTCTTTATTTGCCAGTGCTTCAGCGCATCCTTTTGAAGCGCCGAATCGAGTGGTAGTCATATTTTCCTTATTTTTAGTGTTATGGCTACCTGTAGCTTTAATATTTACCTATGGTTATCTTTTAAAAGAACCTAAGTTAAGTTGGTCATTATATGCAGTAGTGTTATTTATCATGGTTATTTCTTTGTGGCTAATTAATCTTGGAGAAAATGAATATGGTGTACCACTGGTTTTATCAAAGGAGAGTCTGCAGGATACTTTTAATTATACTGGTAAAGAATTGATCTATGACAAATTTCCGTCTTTAATGTGGATATTATCGATTACTACCAGTTCTTCAGGATCAGCTAATGCTTGTTTGGAGAATTATTCGCCATTAAGTACATTAGTAATGTTTGCCAGTTTAGTATTAAGTAAATTTGTTCTGGAAGGGGTGGGTTCGGGTTTCTTTGCAATGCTTGCTTATTTAGTAGTGGCAATATTTTTACGCGGATTAATTACTGGTAATAATGCCAATTTTTTTGGCAAAAAAATTAGCATTCGTGAAATAAATTATGTGGTAGTCGTATTTTTATTAGTGCCAGTTGGTATATTATTTTTTACTGGTATCACATTGTTGTTGCCTATAAGTAAAGCTTTAATTACTTACCCCGCTTCGCAAGCAGTAACAGATATTACTTATAATTTTGCTTCTACTTTTACTAATAACGGCTCTGTACTCACTGGTATTAATATTGCTAATGATTACTTTAATTATACCACAGCAATAGCAATGTTAATTGGACGTTATCCAGTAATATATTATTCTTTAGCATTAAGTGGATCTTTTGCTAACAAAAAAAAGATTGTTAATCTGCGACAAGAAGAAAGCCAGTTTGGTGGTGAGCTAAGTATTTTTCTGATAATTATTGTATTGTTGGTTGGAGCAATAGCATTTTTACCTTTGGTTATCCTTGGGCCGTTCCTAGAGTTTATTAGAATGTAAGTTCTATGAGTATCAAAGGTTTCGTGCAAATATTAAGGCTTGTTTTATACTCCGGGTGAATTGGTTTAATGGCAACTTGCGTTACATTTGAGTGCTGTGCAGATTTAAAATATTTAATTGTATTAGAATGAAAATAACAGAGATCAACCCAAAAGATGCTCAATATTATTTCGATAATAAAAGTGATTCAAGCCTACGACAAAGCTATGCAAATTAATTCAAAAAATTATCGCAAGGTAGTCAATGCTTTAATCAGAGAGATTGAGTATGAGCAACAAAATGTACAGGATACCATGGTAATAGAAATCAAGACGGACAATTACCAAAAGAATCAACACTTAACCTTGTTGGTGATCTAAATCATGGGGCAAGCGTTCTCGATTCTTGAAAGTTTTCAAATGATTTCTAACGGCTAGTTTTAACTTTTTTGAACAATTGGATTATAATAAGGTGTATAAATCAAACAACTCATAAATTAAATTCTCAGATAATTATTGAGTGCTTGCTGTATTCTGGTATAGGCTAGCAAGTTTGACATAATTCTCATTAGTAGCTTGCATATGTTCTATTTCTATTTCAGTAATATAGCGAATAAATTTAGCAGGAACTCCTGCCCATAATTCTTTTGATTTGACTAATTTATTAGGTGTAATTAATGCACCTGCCGCTACAAAGCCGTACTCTTCTATTACTACGTTATCCATTACGGTTGCGCGCATGCCAATGAAAGCATTGTTTTGTATAGTGCAAGCGTGGATAAGAGCCATATGTCCTATAGTAACAAAATCACCGATTTTTACTGAGCCATTAAATCTGGAAGTATGAATCACACTGCCATCTTGAACATTAGTGTTTTTTCCTATTGCTATCGGGGCAACATCACCACGTAATACACTGTTAAACCAAATGCTTGATTTTGTTCCAATAGTTACTGTGCCGATTATTACACACCCATCAGCAATATACGCTTCTTGATCTATATTAGGAGTGATTTTTTGATATGGGATAATTTTAAATGACATAAAAAGATTGAACCTTTTGTATAGCTTATTTGATTTATAATTTTGTTATCAAAATTTGACTCAAGGCGCAGTAGGCGATTCGCGTCTACATTTTGTCTAAACAACAATCCTCAACCATTTTTAGATTATGCAAAAGGTCTATTATTGAGCAATTTGGTATTTGTTTTTTAAACTGGTAAGGTCACCTATAGTATCAATTGAGATCATGCCGTCTTCCAGCATTTTGATATATTCAATAGCTTTAGCCGAGCTAGCTGAGAAAGCAATATATATTGGTACGGAATTTTCTTCTATTCTACCACAGTTTTTAATCTTTGAGTTTAAGTTGTTACTATCCAAATAATAATTTACTACTTCCTGGCATCCGATATACACATCAGAAGTTTTATCGACTATACTATTTATAGAGTCAGCTACCGCATCAATTCCGCTTTCTACTACAAATGACCAAGGATCACGTAAGTAATTGGTAGTAATATACTGCTGTATGGAAGCATTTTTTATATCATAATCAAGCACCATAGCAATTTTTTTGCCAGTTAACGATTCTGGTTCATCATACACCCAATCAGCGCCAACTCTAGTGAATACACTAGTTACGGTAAGTGCTTGAGGGGTAGTTGAGATAATTAAATCTCTACCTCCAATATCGTTAATTCCTATCACTCCATCTATTTTACCTTCTTCTACGGCCTTTAAGGCATCAGCCCAAGGCATTAGTTTATATTCTACCTTGATTCCATAAATCTCAAAAATCTTTTGTGCCATTTCAACTAGATATCCAGGATTTTGATCATGAGGATTACAACTATAAGGACAACGATGATCGGAAGCTAATATTATAGTAGGCATTTCGGCCACAGCTCTGTTAATAGGTGTAATAAAAACTACTATACAAATTATGAGTAGATTTCTTGCGTAACTACTTAGAATGAGGTTATGTATGAGCTCTATTATTAACTTCACAATACTATACATATACAATGGTACTTGTAGCATACTGATAGATTTTACGACATTAATAGTCATGGTACCAAACTTCTTGTCTTAGTGAAAAATATACAGTAAGTTATCTTTTAAGTAAGCTATAGTAGGATAAAAGGTATAGAGGTTCAATAATCTTCTAACAAAACTTACTCTGAGAGGCAATTTTGTTAGAAAAATTAAGCAGGGAATCCTCATATACTTTGCTAATTTCTTGTTTACCAAGTTTTAAGGGAGTATTTTACGGATGATATGAATTTTCAAGATATCGGTATAATCATTGCAAAAAAGCCTTTGAAAGAGCGTAGTAGTATTATTTTATTATTTACTAAAGGGCATGGTCTATACTCAGGGGTAATCAATGAGGCTTCGTATAGATCACGTTCTATCTATCAAATAGGAAATTTGGTGGATTTTTACTGGAAAGCAAGATTGATAGAACATATAGGTAACTCAAAATGTGAATTAATAAAATCGTATAGTAATTATTTTATAGCTGATAAAACCAAGCTCTATGCTTTTAATTCAATAATTAATATCATCACCTTTGCTTTTCATGAGCGTGAACCACATAATAATTTCTTTCTACCATTAAAGCAATATTTAGATAATTTGGCAACCAGCTTTAGTTTTTTAGAATATATAAAAATTGAATTGGAGATATTAAAACATTCAGGCTATGAGCTACAATTAGAGCGTTGTGCAGTGACCAATGTTAACCATGATCTTACTTATGTTTCGCCAAAGTCAGGTAAAGCCGTGTCAACTAGCTCAGGAGCAAAATATGCTGACAAGTTGTTGCCTTTACCAAGATTTTTATCTTCATCTATACCACTTGTTATAGATGAACAATCAAAGAGGCAAGCTCTAGAGCTCACCAGCTATTTCTTCAATCGATATTTTTCTCATAATGGTCAGCCGCAGTCAGTCGCTAGAAATATGTTTATAGAACATATATTATGTGCAAAAACTTAACCTTCTATTCCGAATCTAGAAGCGAATTTTTTATCTCTCCAGCACCAGTAAAATAGTCAATAG
This sequence comes from Candidatus Trichorickettsia mobilis, assembly GCF_963422225.1. NCBI lineage: Bacteria > Pseudomonadati > Pseudomonadota > Alphaproteobacteria > Rickettsiales > Rickettsiaceae > Candidatus Trichorickettsia > Candidatus Trichorickettsia mobilis. Next base: position 538,198 of record NZ_OY728607.1, on the reverse strand, counting down.
CGTTACCTATGGTACCTATGGTAATTATTACTGCTCCTGTTGTGGCAACAGGATAAGTATAATATTCTGGTTCGTTAGAAGTAATATTATCATATGTTAGGTAGCTCATTAGAGCAGATAAAGCAACAAAAAAGCTACTATAACCTATAGCTTGAGCAGCTGAAGTAAATGGTTTCATATGTTTAATTTAATGTTATTTATATTAATATATAATCACATTTTTTTAACATTTTGTCAATATTATTATACCAATTGCAATAATTAACGCGGTGGCCTAAAATGGATTTTTAACGGATAAAAGGTACTCAAATAGCTAAGTTAATATTGCCGCTAGGTTTTCATGATCATGATTTTATAAAAATGATGAAACATGAGCCGCATGGTCGGAATCGCATACGTTTATTGGCGATGTATCACCTTCAATTAGGCAAATCTTTTAAAGCCATATCTGCAATAGTGAAGTTGCACTGGAAAACCGTGCAATCATGGCTCAGAAGATTTAGAAATCATGGTTTTGAAGGTTTATTTGAATCACAAAGAAGCGGCGCTCCTAGGAAGATTAACACTCTACAAGAATCTGCTCTTTTTGATAAAATCAATATGCTCAGTGAAAGTGAAACTGGCGGGTATATAACCGCAAAGGAGCTACATAACATGTTGCTTGAGGAATATGGCGCTAAATGCGCTTTAAAAACAGTCTACAATACTATGCATCGCCTTGGTTTTAGCTGGATTACTTCTCGTTCAATGCATCCAAAGTCAAATCAAGAGACTCAAAATACATATAAAAAAACTTCCCAGACATGTTAACAGAATTATTACCAAAAAATATCGATAGATGTAACGTTGATATATGGTCTCAGGATGAAACTCGAGTTGGGCAACAAGGTAGCTTAACTCGTATATGGGCTAAACGCGGCACTAGACCCCGTAAAGTTCGGCAACAGCAATTCATTTCAACATACATTTACGGAGCTGCTTGCCATGATACGGGAGAATCTTTTGCATTAATTTTACCATATGCCAACACACGGGCAATGAATAAATTCTTAGAAGACCTTTCTCTCACTACTCAAAGCAACCGACATATAGCTTTACTAATGGATAATGCAGGTTGGCACACAGCCAAAAAACTAACTGTTCCAAGCAATATCACTTTGATACCGCTTCCGCCTTATGCACCAGAACTTAATGCAATGGAACAAGTTTGGGAGTGGATCAAAAATCATTTCTTGTCTAACCAATGTTACGGTGCATATGAAGATATTGTCACTATGGCTTGTTACGCTTGGAATCAACTTGCTCAGAATGTAGATTTAGTAAAATCAATTATGTATAGAGACTGGATAAATACACCGTGTTAATTATTGCAATCGGTATTATTTGTCTTATTAATATTATTTTTATCGACTGCGTGTTCGGGATGACATTAGGTATTCGGGATGACGTTTAATGTGTCTGAGACGACATTATTGGTATAAATATTATTAATATATAAAAATGTAATTCATGTGTTATATTTTCATATATTAATAATTGCTAAAAATACAACTTATAGTATATTAAATCTAACAAAAGCATACTTTAGGGTAAAATATTATCTTTGTTAGAGAATGCTGGTTTTGTTGTTAAATCAGGAGGGGTTATGAGTAAGCTAAATCTAATATTTGATCATAAAAATTATAATAACTATTTTTCTAGACAGCTAAGACCACAACCACCGCTTTCGGCCAAAACATCATTGCCGCAAGATATTACGCGGATATTACCTGTAAGTGAGCAGCAACAAGTAGTACTCACTTACTTGCCAGCGAAGGTTGCCGCCACATATCTATACGATAGAGAGCAGGATATGTGTTATGATCTTAAGCGAGAAAACTGGCCATCAGTACTAAGAAGTGTAACTAATATAAAAGAATTTAACCATATTACTGCAGCTGCAACCACCTATGCCAGAGTCAGCATTTTAAGTAACGGTGATTTTAGCTTGGATCTCCAACCACGTCTTCACGGTGGGATGATTGAGGAGAATGAACAAGATCCGAAATTTTGGTTTGGTAAGGGTAATAAGTGCTACACTGTAGGTAAAAAAGAAGAAGCTGCCAATTGTTACATTACTGCAATCAGACTCGATAATAATTATGCTGATGCTTACACCAATTTGGGGGCGGTTTTCTTTGAGTTAGGGAAGCTTGATCAAGCAATCACTCTTTATACTGAAGCAATTAGGCTAAACCCTAGTAATGACGCTGCTCATCATAATAAGGGTTTTACTTTATCTGAACTAGGTAAATTCGATGAAGCGATCAGTTGTTATAGTGAGGCGATCAGGCTGAAGCCTAATCACCCAATGTATCACTACAAAAAGGGTGCTGCTCTATCTGAGACAGGTAAGTACGCAGAGGCGGTGTTATGTTATGATCAAGTGCTTAATTTAGACCCTAATGACGCTGATACTTACAGTGTAAAAGGTGTGGCTTTGTTTAAGTCAGGTAGGTATGAAGAAGGGAAGCGGTGTTTCGATACAGTAATTAAACTTTATCCTAATGATCCTAATAACTATAACAATAAAGGTAATGCTCTCCATGATTTAGGTAATTTTGATGAAGCAATAGAATGTTATGATCATGCAATTGATCTAGATGATAATAAATCGAGTTATTATTACAACAAAGGTGTTGTTTTATCTAGGTTAGGAAGAGAAAAAGAAGCAATAAAATGTTATGATATTGCTATTAATTTAGATCCTAGCAATGTAGCGTATTACAATAACAAAGGTAATGCTCTCAAGGTTTTAGGTAAGTTAGAAGAAGCACTTGAGTGCTGCAATATGGCAATCAACCTAAGTCCTGAAAATGCGTTATATTACTGCAATCGTGGTAAAGCTTTCAATAGTTTAGGTGATAGTGCAAGAGCTTTAGATGATTTTAATCAAGCCTATCGTTTGGCACAAGAGGGTAAATTAAACCACCTAACCAAAGGCAACATTACCCATATTAATGAAACATTAGATCATGATCGTAATCTATTACTAAAAAAATTGACAGAGTTGCAAGAAAGTTCGATTGAGGTTGAACAAAAATTGCGTAGATTTAAAACGTTTAATATAAGTGATAGGGTCGTACAGGAAAATATCAATAAGATCACTCAAGAATTTGACCAAGCTAAAGCAGAAAAAACACAAGCTATTAATGATGCAGTTGAGGCAATGGATCCAAAGCCACATACTGCAGCGCAAATTGCGTTAGACGCAGACCGTCTTGATGAATTGACTGAGAGATTTGTAGTAATGCAGCGTCAGCTTGAAGCACTAATGACTAAAAACAGCGAATTAGAGACTGAGGTTAAAAAGATACACGAGGTATTAGATGCCGCTGGTGTCAGAGAAATGGCAGCGGTCAATCAAATGCTTGGGTCACTTAAAGCAGAACCAAAACTGTACAATTATTATACTACTGCCTATTGGGTATTACTCAATTATATTGGTGCTTACCGAAATTTGGAAACCGGATTAATTCAAGGTGACGCAGGTAGCGACCGAGTCGAGCAAGCAAAGGCAGTTAGTAGTGCTGCACTTGGTGTAGTCACTAGCATCAGTACGCTAGCAACTAAGGCAGCAAATTATGGTACTAAATTAATTGAAGGAGTTCCTTTGTTAGGTGGAGCAATCAAGCTGATCGATGTAATGATTAGTGATGCTTATCATGCTTATAAAAATGAAAAATCATCACAACGTCAAAGTATAATTAATAGTTTAGTTAGAACTTATTCTACTGACGGGCATTTGAGTATTGGCATTGCTAAAGCAGTAATAGCAGTAGTAGGCGCAAAGAAGGATCAAATATTGCATTGTGAGGGACATCCAAAATCATATAGTGCTATTTTATAGTATAGGAATTTCAAAAATTTTACCAAAAATATTTTTTTGAAAATTTTAAAATTTTCTTTAAAAATTTGGTTGTTAAATTGTGATATTAGAAATTATTGACACTTGTATAAAAATCTTCTCTTAAAATCTATCTCAAAATAGGCCAATTTTTTAAAATTATATTAACGTGGCGTGAAGCAACGGTTCACCATATGAATATCACCGAGGCGTTCACAATAATTCATTGATCTTCACTAATAACAAGGGTGGAGATAAACCGTAATAAACCTGTCTCAGGCTCATAAATTGATTACAGTTTGGACAAGATAACGGATCTTTTTTAAAGTTTAACCAAATCATTAATCTCCAGTTCAATGACTTGATTTTCTTAGGTATAATTTGGTTTATCGCCTTATATACAATAGGTAGTTGTATTCCTCTAGTTCTGTTAGATAAAAAGCCGTAGTACCTTATTATTCGAAAATAACGATCGGGTATGTGCATAATCAGGCTAGATATAAACTGCAGTACAGGCATTGTGACGTGATCAATCGTGTTATTGTAGTGGTCAAGAAATCTAAACGTTACTTGCAGTCCATCATATTCCTCTATTCTTGCCTCAGAAATAGGAGGTCGTTTTATATATCGCCCTAAATAGTTTATGTTGCGTTTATGATCGTCTGATGGTTTTTGCAAATAAACATACCAACTGATTTCATATAGGCCGATCATCCAGTTGTTAAAATCGCCATCATTTTGATATTTCGACGGTAATTTCAAATTACTTGAGGCGTATTCTGAGCGAAATAACTCAAGAATTCTATGTCTCCACATTTTTTTAATAGGCTCGGCAGGGAAAAATAATTTACGCCAATTACCCTTGCTATCTATACCGCCGCAAGTAACCGATAAATGGATATGAACATTACGTTTTAAATCTCTACCGAAGGTGTGCAGGGCAGTAAATATAGCGACTACAATCTTTTTCTTTGTTGCTATTTCCTTAATAATTCCGGCGGCAACAGCAGAAATTAATCCAAACAGATTGCGATTAAGCCAAAATATTGGCCATAATGAGTCGGGCATTGTAAATGTAATGTGCTGCCAACGTGTCTTTGGTAGAACATTGGTAGCTTTACTTATCCATTGATCTGTTTGCTTCTTACCGCAACGAGAACAAAATCTACCTTTACAACTAAATACTACTGATTTACCGTGATCACATGTAGGGCAGCTATAACTCTTAAATCCTAAATATTTCGTTCCGCACAATATAACTTTAGTAACGTTAAAGATAATACCATACCTCAGCTCGCTATATTTTTCAGTGAAATCGACGCCAATTACCCCGATCAAGAAAAATATGTTTTATAGAGATTCCTTTACCGATTATTTCCATCTTTTACTCTGATTATTTGTAATGACTTGCATATTACCTTTGATAACAGAAGTTGGCAAGAGATGTAAAAAGCTAAGCTGCCACCGATAGGTGGCTTATCTTGTACTGATCAATGGACTGCGGCCTCCCCTTATAAATACCCTTGCTTTTTGCCGCAGCAATACCGTCAGCTTGTCGTTCACGGCGTAAGTTAGTTTCAAACTCGGCGAAGACGCCGAGCATATCAAAGAATGCTTTGCCTGTTGCAGTTGAGGTATCAACCGGTTGCTCTATGGTAATGAGGTGAGCGCCTTTTGCTTTGAGTAGATCTACTATAATTTGTAAATCTTTTAACGAACGTGCAAGACGATCTATACGTGTTACTACTAAGTATTCATCTTTATGAATAAAATCCAATATATTATTTAGCTCTTTTCGATCTGCTAAATTATTTCCGCTTTTTTGTTCGGTTCGGATAATTTCACAATTTGCTGCTTTAAGTGCGATAATTTGAGAGTCTAGATTTTGTTCCACAGTTGATGTGCGTGCGTAACCGATTTTTGTCATAAAATGTATATTTTGGGTATATCCAAAAAATACATCACTTAATGAACAGAATTCGGCAAAATAACTGTTCATTTTAAGTCTAATTTTCGTTAATAGACCTCTTTCGAAACTGGACTAAATATGTTATAAAGTCGAATTTACTTAATTTAGAACTATATGAGATATAAAAATTTAAGCATTTTATCGGAAGAGCATTTTAGAAGATTAACAGGGGTAAGAAATAGTACATTTGAAAAGATGGTAGGGATTTTAAAGACAGAGAAACAAATAAATAGGAGGTACCAAGGTGGCAGAAGAGCTAGTCTTAGTATGGAAGACAGCCTATTAATGACACTTGAATATTTAAGGGAATACCGTACCTATTTTCATATAGCTAAGAATTATGGAGTTAGCGAAAGCAGTGCATTTAAAACAATTCGTTTTGTTGAAGACACTCTAATAAAACATCCGGATTTTGCTCTTCCAGGTAAGAAGGCTCTAGTTAAAAGCGGTATGGAGTATGAATTAGTTTTAATAGATGCTACAGAAAGCCCTATAGAGCGACCCCAAAAAAACAGAAATACTATTACTCAGGTAAAAAGAAAAGACATACGTTAAAGACTCAAATAGTAGTAGATAAGAAAAGCAAACGAGTCATATGCACTTCTTTTTCCAATGGTAAGCGTCATGATTTTAAATTATTTAAAGAATCAAGAACCCATATACTGCCTGAGGTTAAAGTGATTACTGATACTGGTTATCAAGGCTTACAGAAGATTCATACAAATTCTGAGCTACCAAAGAAAAAGAGTAAAAAGAATGCTTTAACTAAAGAAGATAAGAAAAATAATAGAAGTTTAGCAAGTGACAGAGTATTAAATGAAAATGTTATCGGTGATAAATTATGTTAAAGCGTTTTAAAATAATTGCATCGAAATAGACGCAAAAGATTTGGTCTTAGGTTCAATTTAATTGCTGGTTTATATAATTGGGAGCTTGGTAAATGAGTTTCGAAAGAGGTCTAATATACAAAAATCATCGACAGCATATCCAAAATATACATTTTTCCATCGAGTAAATGTTTTGTATATTAATTGCTCTAATTATATAATTAATTTCAATAATTAGTATATTGCATTTCAAATGACAGAAAGAATTTCTCCTAGAATAGATATAGCCTTCAAAAAAATCTTCGGTGTTGAAGAAAACAAGGATCTACTTATTTCTTTAATAAATTCAATCGTAGGAGCTGATGATCAAGTATCGGAAGTAACGTTACTTAATCCCTATAGGGGTCAAATGGAAGAAGCACCATAAATGTCGTTTTCAAATTTTTGCTGTCAGGCCTTCTAGCCACAAACCCTCCAAATTTCCGACAAAGTGTTTGTGGCTAGAAGGCCTACTTATCAGAATTAAGCAAAAGAAGTATGCCATTTAAACTGTTAATGGGGAATTCAATGGCAATGAAACCTAGTAGCACAGAATTAATAAATATTGATGGAGAACTGTTAACTTCACTTTTTAAAGGTCGTGAAGAAGCAGAACAAGCCTATCAGTTTGCAGTTGAGAATGGATGTAAAGAAAAGGAAATTAGTGTTTTTTTATTAGAGAAAACTCGAGATAAATATTTCTTAAACGGTAAAAACTCAATAAAAATTGATAACAATAAAACTATGAGGGGTAAAGGATTGGAAGGTGCTCGGAGCACGGCTATAGGCTTATTTGCTATAGCTGTAATGACTGTAGGAACTACTTTACTTCTACCTGGAATTGGAGGCTTAGTGGTGATAGGGCCATTGGCAGCAGATTTAACTACTCCAGGAATTACTCATAATACTAGTAGCTTAGAGGAAGCCTTGCGTAGATGGGGTATTGCCAGGGAAAAAATTGCTAATTACACCTCAGGGCTTATAACAGGAGGAATATTAATAGGAGCAAAGATTCATCCTTACTCAAGTTATATATTAGTAAAAAATTATTGGACGGCTATAAGCAAGATGTCCTAAATATTACCTGTAAATTAAACGGTACTATATTGCGATAAGACTAGGAATTATGCCTATATTAACTACACTAGTAATGCATACTAAAAAATCACATTTAAGAATATAATAATTGGTTGAGGAAATTATGATAAGAGTTGCTGTAGTAATTTCAGGCTGTGGTGCTTTGGATGGAGCCGAAATTTTTGAGACAGTATTTACGTTACTTGAGCTAGATAAAAATAATGTAGATACTAAGATTTTTGCTCCAGATCAAAAACAACATTCTGTTATCAACCACTTAACTAAAGAAGAAATTGCTGAAGAGCGGAATGTACTTGTTGAATCGGCACGCATTGCTCGTGGAAAAATTGAAGCACTAAATAAATTGCAGGTACAAGATTTTGATGCTTTAATATTGCCAGGCGGCTTTGGAGCAGCAACAAATTTATCTGATTTAGCCTTTAAAAATGAAAACGCTACAGTAATCGAAGACTTGAAAAAGATCATTATCGAGTTTCATAGATCCTCAAAGCCTATTGGAGGAATATGTATTGCCCCTACGATTTTAGCAGCGGTATTAAAAAATCAGGCTAAAATTAGAATTACTCTTGGTGACAAAAATGAACTTATTACTAAATTGGATGCAATAGAAGAAATTTGTTTAGCTGAAGATATAGTTATAGATAAAGAAAATAAACTAGTCACTACTCCTGCTTTTATGTTAAACGCCTCGTTAACTCAAATACATAGGGGAATTAGTAAGTTGGTTAATAAGATCCTTAAGATGCATAATAACACTATTGTTGAATGAAGGCAAAATATCAGTAGAGAACGTTCAACAAACCATAGGCGTTAAGTTAAGGAAATGAAGAATAACCCATCTTGCTTGAGACCGTTTATAATCGAAGTAATTGTAAGATAATCCAATGTCATTGTGAAAGCAAACCGCTACACTTACCCTTGGGTTTTTGCTATATATTGTTTATTTAATAATATAATAGCAATTACCCAAAAACCTCCTACACACATGGATATTAATAAAAAAAGTAATGAAAATTGGTTATAACAGGCACCGGGAATCATTATAAATAATGTTGATTGCAGCAAAGCCCCGCCAGATTTTCCTATGCGTTCACCAAGTAAATCTACCGCTGTTTTACCTTTGTCTTTTAAATCTTCTTTTAATGGTATGTAAGCAAGTTCTTTGGTTGTATCAAACAATGCAAATTTTGTTGCCTTTATTAATATTAAATGTATCGAACCAATTAAAACAGCCCATACCAGATATAAATGCTCTGATATAAATTGAGTTAAGAATTTATCTAGAAAAATCCAACAAAAGAATATGCTACTTGTGATCAACGCTATGATTGGAGGAATAATAGCAGAAGTTAACCAAGGCAGTTTTCTTATCATTATACTTCCAATTAACATCATTACTACTGAAACTATACCAATCCATTTTTGGTAATCAGCCATAAATAAAATATACTCATTTGTTGAAGGATATAAACTTACAACTTGTGCTTTCCATAATCCTTGGCTTAAAGTTATAATAATACCATAAGACATAACAGCTATTGCAAGAAGCCATAAATATTTAGAACTAAATACTAATTTTAAACTTTCTCTAAAAGAAAGTTGTCGTTTCCTTATGGGTGTTATAGCAGATCCTGCAAATAGAGAGTTTTCTTTTTTGGAGAGTATATGTAAATACTTAAATAATATCATACATATCAAGCCTACTATTACTATTAAAACAGTAATATAAGAAATAGATTTAATAGTGACATTATTTAAGGCAATTTGTTTTAAAATCATTCCACTGCCGATAAAAGAAAGATTACCTATAAGACCAAACATCGGGTAGAAACGCTTAGCTTGTTCGGTAGGAGTTATGCTATTAGCATATTGCCAGAATGATAACATTAACATTACATTGATCCAAAGATCAGAGAAAATATTAAATAACGCTAGAGGCCAATTACCATAGATAATGATAAACCATTTTAAATGAGGAAAGTCATTAATTAATTTTTTAGTAAAATTAAGATCAGGTCTAATATACTCAAGATTTGGATATAATAGAAAAGAAAAGGTGGTAAAGAAAATAAGAAAGAAACTACAAATCAAGTAAAATAATTTTTCTTTATCTTGGATCATAGTGCTTATTTTAATATAAATTAGAGTAAATATAAATATCGTAGGCAATACTACCCATAACTCTATAAAACTTATAGCTTCAGCACCAAAGCTCGATACAATTAAACTTTCTTTCAAAGAATAAATGCAGCTATAATTAAATAAAATAAAGAAAATCAAAGCTGCCATCAGGATGAATTTTGTAAGTTCTTCCTTCTTCACTACTAGCAATAAATTTAACAAATGACTAAGCATACTTATTTAGTTTATATTTATTGTTAAGACATAAGTTGTATTAATTTATTTTAACTAAGTTATTTATAGAAAGCAATCTATACCATCAAGTTGTGGTAAATTACTAGATTCTAGGCATAACATTTTCCAATTGACTATAAATTTTTCTAAACGGTGAATTACAAACAATTTGACGATGCCTACTAATGCCTGAAGCTTATATATCAAGTTAGTTATTATTAGTTTAAGCTAAACCTAAATCTAATAAGCTTAGAAGTATAATATGGGAGATAAGGCTATATGATTGATATTTCTTGGTGGGAAATGTCTATGGACGAGTTAAAGCAATTTATTAATACTAATAATTACAATGGGTTAAGCACTAATGAAGTCAAAGAGTTAGCTCAGAGATTTGGTTCTAATATAATTAAAAGCTCCAAAAAATATATATTGATTATTCAGTTCTTATCGCGTTTTAAGAATCCATTAATACTACTATTATTAATAGTTGGAGTTATCTCTCTATATTAGACCTCTTTCGAAACTCATTTACCAAGCTCCCAATTATATAAACCAGCAATTAAATTGAACCTAAGACCAAATCTTTTGCGTCTATTTCGATATTTATCAGCAATTATTTTAAAACGCTTTAACATACCGATAACATTTTCATTTAATACTCTGTCACTTGCTAAACTTCTATTATTTTTCTTATCTTCTTTAGTTAAAGCATTCTTTTTACTCTTTTTCTTTGGTAGCTCAGAATTTGTATGAATCTTCTGTAAGCCTTGATAACCAGTATCAGTAATCACTTTAACCTCAGGCAGTATATGGGTTCTTGATTCTTTAAATAATTTAAAATCATGACGCTTACCATTGGAAAAAGAAGTGCATATGACTCGTTTGCTTTTCTTATCTACTACTATTTGAGTCTTTAACGTATGTCTTTTCTTTTTACCTGAGTAATAGTATTTCTGTTTTTTTGGGGTCGCTCTATAGGGCTTTCTGTAGCATCTATTAAAACTAATTCATACTCCATACCGCTTTTAACTAGAGCCTTCTTACCTGGAAGAGCAAAATCCGGATGTTTTATTAGAGTGTCTTCAACAAAACGAATTGTTTTAAATGCACTGCTTTCGCTAACTCCATAATTCTTAGCTATATGAAAATAGGTACGGTATTCCCTTAAATATTCAAGTGTCATTAATAGGCTGTCTTCCATACTAAGACTAGCTCTTCTGCCACCTTGGTACCTCCTATTTATTTGTTTCTCTGTCTTTAAAATCCCTACCATCTTTTCAAATGTACTATTTCTTACCCCTGTTAATCTTCTAAAATGCTCTTCCGATAAAATGCTTAAATTTTTATATCTCATATAGTTCTAAATTAAGTAAATTCGACTTTATAACATATTTAGTCCAGTTTCGAAAGAGGTCTATTTAAAAGACACTCCTAGTTTTATTGTTATTTCCTTAATTACATTTGTAAGTGTAACTCTTGATTTTTATCAGGAATATAAAGCTTTTAATACTATTGAATCCTTAAAAAAACTTGTTGCTTTAAAGTGTACAGTAATAAGAGATAATGAAAAACAGGAAATTTATGCTGATCAATTGGTGCCAGGAGATATTATTTTATTGGTTGCAGGAGATATCGTGCCTGCAGATTGTAGAGTAATTGAGTCAAGAAATTTATCGGTAAATAAATCTACTTTTACAGGAGAAGCATATGATTTAGACCTTAATTATAGCAATAATACTATAAATTTTGCTGATATGTTACTTATGGGTAGTGTTGCTATCTCAGGTACAGCCAAAGCAATAGTATGTCGTATAGGACTTGCTACAGAATTTGGCAAAATAGCTCGAACCGTTACTTCTAGAACTCATACTACAGCATTTGAGATTGGGATAAAAGATTTAGGGTTGTTTTTAATGCGTATTAGTACTTTGGGTACTCTATTAGTATTGTTGGTTAACTTCATTCTTCATAAAACATTACTAGAATCATTTATCTTTGCTATTGCTTTAGCTGTCGGCCTTACCCCCGAATTATTACCAATGATTTCAACTGTTACTATGGCTGTAGGGGTAAGAAACATGGCTAAAGAGCAGATGATAGTTAAAAAATTAATAGCCATGCAAAATATAGGAAGTATGAATATATTATGTACTGATAAAACCGGTACTTTAACTGAAGGAGCAGTTAAATTAAAGGTAATTATCCCTTGACAACAAGTAATCAAAAGATATAATAAAAATATCGCACTAATCTAGCTCTTATTTAGTAATCTTATTGGATTTCTATTTACTTTAGAAGTAAAAAACTTATTCAATAAGATAAAAAAGGTAAAACAACAATGTCACCCCTTGCAGAACAACAAACTGAATGGATAATAAATAATAATCTAATAAATAAAGGTTGGCATATAGATGGAGATTCAAAACTTAAAAATGTATATTTCCAAAAACCACCTTATCCAGATCAGCAAAAGAAGTTAAAAGGTAAGAAGCCTGATTACATACTTTACCAAACAGGTACAAATAGACCGATAGCAATAATAGAGGCTAAAAAAAGCGGAATAAATCTTGAGCCAGCTCTTAATCAAGGTACAGAATACGCAAAGGCCTTAAATGTTCCTTTAGTTTTTGCGATGAATGGAGCTTATTGTGAAACTCGTTTTGTTCCAAATAATAAGGAGCTGATTTTAAATGGTGAAGAGGTAAGAGAATTACTAAGAGAAAGGGAAGCTTTAGCATTCTTAAATGCTAACAGTAACGAAACTTGGACAATTCCTCAAGAGGTAAAAGTTTCAAGAGATGAACTAATATCTCAATTTAGAAATCTAAACGATGTTTTAAGAAGTGAAGGATTGAGAGCTGGAATTGAAAGATTTAGTGAATTTGCAAATATCCTGTTTTTGAAATTGCTAAGCGAAGACAACAAAAAGTCTTGGTGGAATTCCATAAAATCACAATCAAACGAGGATATAATAGGATATGTGAACAGCTATGTAATAGAGCAAATTCAGGATAAATACGGAGGCGATGTTTTTACTCCTATTTCAATAAAAAATCCTCAAACACTTAGACATATCATTGACGCTATTGACCCGCTAATTTTATCAACAATAGACACGGATATAAAAGGCGACGCTTTTGAATATTTTCTGGAAAAAACAACCTCGACCGAAAATGACCTAGGTGAATATTTTACGCCTAGAAATGTTGTAAAAACTATAATCAGCCTTGTTGAGCCTAAATTTAAGGAATCGGTCTATGATCCATTTTGCGGTACAGGAGGATTTTTAACAGAAGCATTTAACTACATAAAAGAAAACAATATTATTGAAAGTGAAGAAGATTTAAAAAGATTAAAATATAATACACTTTACGGCAGAGAAATAACTACAACCGCAAGAATTGCTAAGATGAATATGGTTTTGCATGGAGACGGACATAGTGGAATACAACAAATTAATACTCTTATAAATCCTGATTATATTTTGCCAAACGGAGAAATAAAAAAATTTGATGTAATAGTTACAAATATGCCTTTTTCTCAAACTATTACAAGAAAGGTTAGTATAAACGGTAAAATTAAAACAGAGAATAATATATCACCTCTTTATTACAACGGAATTGCTAAAAACAATGGTGATGCTGCCTGTGTTTTACACTGTCTTAGAGCCTTAAAAGATGGTGGTAGAATGGCTTTAGTAGTGCCAGAGGGTTTTTTATTTAGGAAAGATACCGCTAACGTGCGCAAGTTTTTATTATCAAAAGCAAGGCTACAGAGTGTCCTTTCTTTACCTCAAGGAACTTTCTTGCCTTATACGGGAGTAAAAACGGACATTCTTTATTTTACCGATGCTCACAGACCTAATAACCAAAAGAATTATTGGTTTTTCGAAGCTAAAAATATAGGGGTTACTCTTGATAATCATAAAAGAAAAATTAAGGGAAATAATGATTTAAAGAAGATAGAAAGCTCAGACATTAAAAAGCCAGATAAAACGCTGGATTTACAAGACAATATGCTCGAAATAGGCTTTGAAATTATAGATTTAGAGAAGGTTAAGAATAATGGTTATAACTTAGTTGGAAACGTTTATAGAGATAATAACAGCAAAGCTAACTTTGTTCTTGTTAAGCTACAACAGATTGCCGTAATTGAAAGCGGCAACTCGGCTCCACAAGAAAGTTCATTATTTGAAGGTGGTACATATCCATTTTTTAGAGTCTCAGATGTTGCTAAAGAACACTTATCTACTAATTTAATTAGCACTCGCGATAAATTAAATAATAAAGGAACTAAAGGATTGAAGTTATTTTCTAAAAATTCTATTCTTTTTCCAAAGAGCGGAGCTTCAACCCTATTGAACCATCGTGCAATTATGGGATGCGATGGTTATGTAGCTTCACATTTAGCAGTTATTCAACCTGATGAAAATAAAGTATTATGTGAATATCTTTATTATATATTATCAAGTATAGATGCAAAGGATATTAGTTTAAATGATGGGTATCCATCAATTAGGATTCAGCGTTTACAAGATATAAATATCCCTCTTCCTTCTCTTGAAGAACAACAAAAAATAGTAAAATCAATCCAACAAAAAGAAAAAGAAATTCAAATGTTAAAAGATAAAATTAAAGAAAACAAACAGTTTATAAATCAAGAGATTAACAAAATCTGGCAATTGGAAGAAGAAATTAAGCCGGTAGCTGACAAATCGGTTTTTGATACCTTGATTAAACAAGCATCAAGACCTTTTTAATCATAGACTTAAATAAAGGCGTAATATCATTTCTTCTGTTGTATCTATAAGCAAACTCATTTACATAAGTTTGTAAATATTTAGGGCTAACAGAGTGATAAGTTCCGTTAATAGAACGCTTTAATTGCGACCAAAAGCCCTCAAGATTATTGGTGTGGGTATCGCCGTTGACGTACTCTTTCTTACCATGGTCAACTGTATCGTGGCTATAACCCATAAACTTAAGTGAGTTATAAACTTTGTATTCATCTGTTTTTACTTCCGCAGTAATACAAATATTGTCACGAACAAAAGGCTTTACAATTGAGCTTTGTGTATGGTTTACTACTTTGGCGATAATATTACCTTGTCTTTCAACTGCTCCAAGAACTGCGGATTTAGTCTTAAGTGAACGACCTTGATTGCTAGGTGTTTTTTTATGCTTATGTTTATTTATTTCTTTACCCCCCACATAAGTTTCATCTATTTCAACAATATTGGTTAGCATACTTACATTCTCATCAAATAACTTTCTGATTTGCTTAGCGATACGATAAGCACATTTATAAGTAACACCTAATTGTCTTTCTAATTCTTTTGCTGATACTCCGTTTTTAGAAGTAGAAAAAAGAAATATAGCATAAAACCAGTTTTTCAAGCTTGTAGATGATTTATGAAATATTGTGTCTGCTAGAGGATGCAACTGATTCCCACAATAAGCACAAGCATAACATTTACGATCTGTTACCTTATGATAACTAAATTTATCATTGCATTTAGGGCAATTTTCTAAATAAGAATATCTGTTTAAAAATATTTGATGCAAACAAGCGTTATCATCAATATATTTCTCATTGAATTGTTTTATTGTAAATTTTTCTTTTTTGATTTTATCCATAATCATCTATACTTTTTGTACTTAATCAGGTATAGATTTTTTCTTACTTGTTGTCAAGGGATAATTACCTAAATTTATATATTGATTTTATTTTAAGCTGATGTGATTTTTTTAGATAATCTTCTTCAACATTATCAAAAGGAAGAGGAATTTCTGAGATGTCGTATAAAAGGTTGTTAATAAGAAGCTGTAGTGGTAACATATGTAGAAATGGAAGGAATGGAGCAGCTAAAGCCATGCTGATCATGTTACCAAAATTGTGAGATTCACAGACATTAGTTTCAATTTTTTGTCCCTATGTTCTATTGTAAGAATAACTTAAAATTGGCATTTTACGTTGTGTACGATCTATTGCATAAAAGTAATTTTAGCGAGTGAGTCATAAGTACCTCGAGATTTTTGAGTTTGTTTTCGATTGTAACCTGGCGTTATAACCCTAGCAACTATTCAAACGTTTCGAGGGAAAGGGCTAAAGTACCTTGATGACGACACGGTTATAACAACCTATTGCGAAACGGTCGCTTACGCCCGCGAACTCCTCTCTTAATCTTAGAGAAGTTCTTTCCCTCTTATCTTCATTATACCATATTCTTTTTTTACAATTGCGAGGGAACGCAGCTCAGACTACTGGAACTGGCCTCTGTAGTGTTTAAAAAGTATTTTAATTGGCAACTCGCGTTACTTTAAAATTACTGGAAAGCTATAACGTAACTAGCTAGTACATTTTATATTTTAATATACTTTAAAAAGTTGTATGTTTAGTTGCTTTAAGTATGATTGGTTGCTATTATCATTGCTTGAGTATATGCATTAATAACAATAGTTGACTAAATGATAGGCAGATTACGCGGTAAAGTATCATGTGCTGATGATCATGTAATAGTAGATGTAAGCGGGGTAGGGTATTTAGTATATTGTTCAACAAAAAATTTATCTAATTTAATTGAGAATGAATATTATCAATTTTTTATTGAGACTCATGTTAGGGAAGATCACATAAATCTTTACGGATTTTTATCGATAGATGAAAAACATACTTTTAATATGCTATTGTCAGTTAATGGCATAGGGCCAAGGTTAGCATTAGCTATTCTATCTCATCTTACTCCTTATCAAATTAGTATTTCAATTAGTGCGCGAGATAAAGATATATTTAAGGCCGTTACAGGAGTAGGTGCAAAAATGGCTGAAAGAATTATTATTGAATTAAAGGATAAATTGCCAGGTATGCCTATATCACTTGAGGATATAAGTGGTAATGGTAACAATAATATTGCGATGGATGCGATATCAGCTTTAGTAAATTTAGGAATTAACAAAACCGAAGCCCAAAATATAGTAAGTACAGTTTTAGTTTCACAGCCTGATGTTTCGATAGATGAGTTGATTAGATTAGCTTTTAAATATACTCGTTAAGCTTATCGAATTAGCGGTGTTGTATTAGATTTACAGTTCTTTGAACCATACGCGTAGTTAAGGAAAAAGAGACAATATAAACAGTTTTGCTTAGCACCTATGTCGTCATTGCGAGGGAGCTTTGCTCCCGTGGCAATCCAGAAAATGTGAAAGACTATTTAACTGGAGTGCTACGGCAGCTGCGCTCCCTCGCAATGACGATTGAGCATCAATTTCCCTTAAACTTGGTGTGTATGGTTCTTTGAACATTCTCGCTTGATTTTGACCTTCGTCTATTCAACTAAAACTCGTAATGGATTACGGAGTAACATACTAGTGTCTAATAATAATATTTTGTCGACAGAATCACAGCCAAATGATCAAGAATCATCTTTAAGACCTAGTTATTTAAAAGATTTTGTTGGGCAGCAAAAAATTAAAGAGAATTTATCAATATTTATTCAAGCAGCCAGGAGTCGTAAGGAATCATTAGATCATACTTTGTTTTATGGTCCTCCAGGTCTTGGTAAGACTACACTGGCCGCTATTATAGCTAAAGAAATGGGGGTTAATTTAAAATCAGTTTCTGGTCCTGCTCTATCCAAAGCTGCTGATTTAGCGGCAATATTAACCAATTTACAAGAAAATGATGTTTTGTTTATCGATGAAATTCATCGCTTAAATACTAATGTTGAAGAAATATTATATTCCGCAATGGAAGATTTTGCTTTAGATATCATTATTGGTGAAGGTACAACAGCTAGATCAGTAAGAATTAACTTGCCGCATTTTACTTTGGTAGGGGCGACCACAAGACTTGGTTTACTTAGTAGCCCATTGCGTGATCGATTTGGAATTCCTTTGCGGTTAAATTTTTACGAATTAAACGAATTAAAGCAGATCGTAGTTAGAGGTGGTTCACTATTAAATATTAATTTAGTTGATGATGGAGCTGCTGAGATTGCAAAACGTGCGCGAGGAACGCCTAGAATTGCATTAAGGCTATTGAAACGAATTTGTGATTTTGCGTTAGTAGATGGTGTTACTGAGGTTAATGCCATACTTGCAGATTCAGCATTAAATCGTTTAGAAGTAGATAAAGTTGGGTTAGATAGTAATGATTATCGCTATTTAAAATTTATTGCCATGCACTATGATGGTGGACCAGTAGGTATTGAAACTATTGCTGCGGCATTATCGGAACATCGAGATGCCATTGAAGAAACTATAGAACCATATTTAATGCAAATAGGCCTATTACAACGTACATCAAGAGGTAGGGTAATTACCTTAAGTGCTTTTCAGTATTTAGGAATCGATAAATCAATAATTACTGGTTAATTTTATTGCTAAAATCTTAATAATATTATACGATATGATAAGTTGTACTCGCAGAATAGAATTTGATGCCGGGCATCGAGTTATTGATCATCATAGTAAATGTAAATTTTTACATGGTCATCGTTATGTGTTGGAGGTGACTGCTCAGACAGAAGTACTAAATGATCTAGGGATGGTGGTAGATTTTAGCCTAATAAAAAATATAGTCAAAGGTTGGACTGATGATAATTTTGATCATAATGTAATTTTATCCAGCAAAGATAAAATTCTTGGTCAATCCATTGCTGAATATACCGGGCAAAAAATTTATTATTTAGCAAATAACCCAACAGCAGAAAACATTGCCTTGCATTTGAAAATGGAGGTGATGCCTAAATTGTTTACTGAGAGTAGTTTCCAAATAGTTAAGCTAAAATTATTTGAAACCCCAAATTGTTTTGTAGAGGTCTAATGGAACAGGTATGCATAATTCTAACTACTACTAACTTAAAAGAGATAGCGGAGCAACTAGCTCAAGAGTTAGTCCTCAGTGATTTAGCTGCCTGTGTGCAAATTGATGAAGTAAAAAGTATTTTTAAGTGGGATGGTAAGATAGATAATGAAAAAGAATTTCGATTAATGATTAAAGCCAAGTCAAGCAATTATCAACAAATAGAACAAGCAATTATCGCTATACATAATTATCAATTACCACAAATTATAAAATTTAATATTACTGACGGTTTTCAACCTTATTTAGATTGGGTAACTGGTACATTTAAAAAATGAGATATACTATGACATTAAAGCTCTGGCACAAAGTAATCTTAGGATTAATTCTGGGTATAGTATTCGGGTTAAGTGCTCCCGGATACGTTACTTATATTAAGCCAGTTGGTGATGTTTTTTTGCGGATGATTAAAATGGTAATTGTGCCATTAATTTTTTTTAGTTTAGTTTCTGGTATTACTAGTATGAGTGATCCAAGCTCTTTAGGTAGAGTGGGAATGAAGGCTGTAGTAGCATTTTGGGGTACAACTTTTTTTGCAGTGTTATTTGGTATTACTGTAGCGCTGGTAATTAAACCGGGCGAGGGGGTGCATATTGACTTTGGCGCAGTAGCTAATAATAATATTGAAGCAAAATCGTTTGATATTGTCAAAATGTTTATAAATATGGTGCCTGATAATGTTATGGGAGCATTTGCAGAAGGCAATGTATTGCAAGTAGTATTCTTTGCGATATTTACTGGTTTTACTATCAATACAATAGGAACAGGTGCTGAAAAAATTAAAGATTTGTGCCATGCTATTTCTAAAATGGTTCTAAGAATGATTTCCTGCATTATGCTATTATCTCCATATGGTGCTTTTGCGCTTACAGCTTGGGTAGTTGGTACACAAGGTATAGGGGTAATGATTAGCCTGTCGAAATTAGTAATGGCTGTAAGTATGGCTATGGTGTGTCAATATTTGATATTTGGAGTGTTGATATATGTTTGTTGCCGAATTTCACCGATGCCATTTTATAGAAAAAGTTTAGAATATCAGGTTGTAGCTTTCTCGACCTCAAGTAGTAAAGCAACGCTACCAACAACGATGCAAGTATGTAGAGAGCGTATGGGTGTATCTGAATCGAGTACATCTTTTGTATTGCCACTTGGAGCTTCTATCAATATGGATGGGTTTGCAATTAACCTTGGCTTATGCACTATATTCTTTGCTCAAATGATGGGTGTTACTTTAGCGCCACATGATTATGTGGTGATTGTGATTACAGCAACGCTTGGTTCTATAGGCGGCGCCGGTATTCCAGGGGCTTCGCTAATTATGTTACCAATGGTATTATCTTCAGTAAATTTACCAATAGAAGGTGTAGCTATTTTAGCAGGAATTGATAGAATATTAGATATGTTGCGTACCACGATTAATATTACAGGTGATGCCACCATTACCTTAATCGTTGATCATAGTGAGGGTACTTTAGATAAACAAAAATATTTCTCATAAAACTAGAGTATATATGTTCAAGAATATTATAATACCTATAGATTTAGCAGATAAACAATCAGTTAAAGCTATATTGCCAGTGGCAATTAATTTTGTGCAAGCTTTTGATGCAACATTAAATTTTATTCATATTATCCCAGATTTTGGTATGAAAGTTATAGAAGATTATTTGCCTAAAAATTGGAGCAAAGATCAAAAAAAGAAGTATGAGGAGCAAATTCAAGCATTAATTCAGCAATATCTTCCACAAGATATGAAGGTAAATTTTCGTGTTGATCGTGGAGCGGTTTATGATAAAGTCATTCAATATGCTAGTGAAATTAAAGCTGATTTAATTATTGTGTCTGCAGTTAGGCCTCAACTTAGAGATTATATGCTTGGACCAAATGCTTCTAAAATAGTAAGGCATGCTGGTGTTTCGGTATTGGTGGTGCGAGAAGATTAATCGAAAGTATTCGCGGAAACGGCGTCAAGTTAAGGAAAAGAGACGATACGAACCGTTATTGCGAGGTCACGTTAGTGAACCGTGGCAATCCGTTTATAAAAGGGTTGTCTTTCTGGATTGCTTCGGTTTACGCCTCGCAATGACGGTCTGTTAAATGGTCTCAAGCAAGACGTAGAAACGGGAGTTTCTGACCATTTTAATTGGCAACTTGCGTTAACTTGATAGCATATGGGTTCTAAACACTCTCGATTAAAAGGCTCCAATAGAGGCCTACTTTGCTTATTCTCACTTTTTCTCTTTGGTAAGCTTGAGTCCCATATAATTATAGAATTCCGGCATATTTTCCCATAATTCTCTAACTTTTACGAATAGAAATAAATGTACTTTAGTCTCAAAAGATTTTTCCATTTCTAAACGTGCCAAAGTGCCAATTTCTTTGATTTTTGTACCATTCTTTCCAAGAATCATAATTTTGTAATTTTCACGTGATACAACAATGATTTGTCGGATAGTGATTGCATTAGACCTCTTTTGGAACTCTACTCCTGTGGACAATTGCGTCGTCGCTCCTAGGCTCGAATCCTCACGTACTTTATGTACGCTGCGGTTCTCCGCTCCGTATGCTTCTAGCACTTGTTCCACAGGAGCGAGTTTCGAAAGAGGTTTACTATTATCTTCATTCCAGCTTTCAGTTTGGACGGTGAGGTTATACGGTAACTCCTCACGTAATGTTAAAAATAATTGTTCGCGAGTAATTTCTGAGGCCAAGAAACGCATAGGTTGAGTAGTGATATCATCTTGTTCATATAGCCATGGGGAAGGAGGGGCTATCATACATAAATGGTCTGTTAGTTCCTGCACCCCAGTTCCAGATAAAGCTGATATCTTAAAAATGTCCGGATTATAAAAATGTTCTTTTAAATAATCTTCATTTTGGGATTTTTGTTTCTCTTTTACATCTATTTTATTTAGAAGAAAAATCGGTTTGATGTTTAGTGAGCGTAATTTTTCAAAAATTCCAATCATTTTTTGATCGAATAGAGTTAAATTATCGATAATCAGCAATACCAGATCGGCGCCGTGAAGGCTAGACCAGGCGCATCTTACCATTGCTCGCTCAAGCTGCCTTGAGGGTTCAAATATACCTGGGGTATCAAACAGAATAAGTTGAGTATCTTTGATGGTTACAATACCAGTGATCATTGAACGGGTAGTTTGAACTTTTGGGGTGACTATAGAAATTTTATGCCCAATAATCTTATTCAGCAATGATGATTTACCAGCATTAGGTTTGCCGATAATACAAACAGAGATACTCTTTTGTGTCATTGGTGTCATGATTTATTATTATTCATTAATCTTACTATTCTGACAAAATTTCAGCTCAGGACAGCAAAAACCATGAATGTTCACAATGAATTTGTGGTGCCGGGAGCATAGAAACCATGACGACACTCATGCCCTGCTACCTTTGTGCCAAAGGCACTATCATATAATAGCAGGACTCCCGGCTCAAAGCAAGAGTCCGTGATAATGGTTAGGAACAAACCAGTGTCGTTATAGTATTTCTAAGGTACCGTGAATTTACAAAATAGCAAAATAGATATTAATAATCAAGGTAAATATATAGATTGTATTGAATAAATCTATAGGCTATCAATATAATTATATAAAGCGCTCGACTAAATAATTGTATTATAATATCTTTTTGTGAAAAGGCTAATCAATACAAGGTGTATTATGGGTTTATATAGACTAGATAAGTTAAGACATATTGATATTTCCGTTTTACTGTTCATTATACCAGCTATAGTGATGGCCAGTGGATTACCTGAAATTAGAAAAATTACACCACCGAAGCTAGAAATAGAAAATCTGGGTAAGGAATTGTTTGCCATCGTCCTATGCGTCATGGTTCTTCCAAGATGACATTAGAATTTGTTGATGGTAAGATAATAACACATAACTATGGCCATGGAGGAAGTGGTTGGACACTAGGATCAGGTTCAGCTGGTTATGTGAGTAATTTATAAATAACTGCGGATCTTAAATTCGATACTCCTATCACTATTCTCGTCTCCATTCCGCAACAAACAATAGAGACTGCTTAGGGTACTCGACTTCGTTTTTGTCTGAAAAATTCCTCTCTTATATCTACGTGTCAGACAGGCTCTTAGAGATTGGCCTTAAGCCACATTAAGGTTTTTTTAAACCAGCCACTATCTTCGTTAATATTATGAAGATCCAAAGAATTCTTTTGTTGCCTATGAGCGTGATGAGTAACCATACCGATAGCAGTTGCATACATTCCGAGGTTAGAGGTTTCAATTTCAGCTAGGCCATTAGGTTTACTGATACGTACTGGTCTTTCAAAAACAGTGCTTGCAAGTTCTCTAATTGATTTAAGTGCAGCACCGCCTCCGGCTAATACTATCCGTCGTGCAATTAAATGATCAACAGCTGCTTGATCACATTGCTGCTTAACCATAGATAAAATTTCTTCTATTCTTGGATTGATCACAGCAGTTAACTGACTCACGCTAATAACCATATTAGGATTATATTGATTATCAGGTTCAAATTCTTCGATGCGTAAAGGTATATCTGCTTCAAAAGGTGAGAGTAGGGCGCTACCATATAATATTTTTAGCTTTTCTGCCGTATTTATATTAACAGAGAATACTTTCGCTATATCATTGGTTATGTGCCAACTTCCTATAGTGATATAATTAGAATATATTAATTTATTAGCCAAAAAAATTCCAACAGCAGTAGTTTTTGCACCTATATCGATGATAATAGCTCCAAGGTTTTTTTCATCATTTGATAAGCAAGCAATGCCAGTGGCATATATTGATAAGATAATATTGCTCACTTCAATCTGACATTTAGCTAGGCAATTGGTCAGGTTAATTAATACGTTTGAGTTAGCGGTAATAATATGTAATCTACAACTTAATTCTTTACCAAACATTCCAATCGGATTTTCAACAATATGATGATCATCAATTAAAAATTCTACTGGAAAATAATGGATGATTTCCTGATCTTTAAACTTAAATTCTATTAACATTTTTTGTAATAGTTTTTTAATATCCTGGATGGTTATCTGTGATCCGGAGAGCTTAATTTTATGATTTGTATAATGTGATTTGGTACCCGTCCCTGATAATGAGATGGCTATTCGTCTAATATTTTTGTTACATTCTTTTTCGATGGCGTAAATAGCGTTAATAATGCTAGACTCAGCAGCCTGCAGGTCGGTAATAATTCCAGATTTAATACCAACGGCATGATGTAAATTATGACTTAATATTTTAATTTCACCTTTTTTATCAATATGCGCCGCTATAGCTGCAATTTTACTGCTGCCAAGATCAAGTGCTACAAAATTCAATAGTTTAGCTTTCATATCTGATATTATTGTGGATAAAATATTGAGTCAATTTATAGGAGTTTGCTTAAAGATTATGTATGTGTTAGGTATTTAATATAGATTAATTATACTTAACATTCAAGGAACTTCTATCAAAATTAAAGATCATGGGTAGTATTTCTAAGTATAAGGTACAAAAGAACTCAGTTAACCTTGTGCTTTGACCAGTTTTAAAAGCTTAACACTATTCAAGCGCCGACAAAATAAAGTTTATAACAGAAGCCTCTATGAAATTACTATTTTCCTTGCAAGATTTTGTAGAATCTGGTATGAATCCTCTTGGATAGGTGTCCGAGTGGTTTAAGGAACTAGTCTTGAAAACTGGCGTGCGGGCAACCGTACCGTGGGTTCGAATCCCACCCTATCCGCCAGTTTGCAGCGCTTGAACTTTTTCGGCGTCATTTTTTAAATTCCCAAACTGCCCTTAAACTTCAGTATTCATAGGCTTTAGCGCCTTTTAGTCATGCACCACATGCTGACGATGAGAATCACAAAATAGCCAATTTCACCGTAAAATCTCTTATTTTACTCTCTACATCAAAGTTACATGCGAACGTCAACCACGAAGATACGCATGTCCAAAACCCTTGATCTTACTGGTTTGTGAAGGTAGGCTTTTTAGAGCCTACCTTTTTTAGAGAACGAAATGGAGTAACAAACAGGATTCGAAATTAGAAAATCATTTGATTTTAGGATAATTACAGGATATTATTAAGATAAATAAAACTTAATATCCTTGTTTTAGGATATTATAGTCATACTTATCCTGTGAGTTTCATATAATAATACTGATATGTAACAACAAATTAAGGGTAAATATATGACTAAAAAACTATACCTTGAAGATACATATCAGTTTCATTTTGAAGGTTTGATTCAAGAAGCAGGAAAAGATGAAAAAGGCATTTTTATAATCCTTGATCAAACAACATTTTATCCGCAGGGAGGTGGTCAACCTTCCGATCATGGCATTATCAAAAACGATCATTTTGAAGCTAATGTCATTAAGGTAACACAGTTCAATAATGAAATAAAGCACTATATAACATCTACGACTAATGAAGTCCCGGTGGGCTCGAAAGTGTATTGCTTGGTAAACCAAGAGAGAAGGTTGATAAACGCTCGTTATCACACAGCAGGTCATTTACTTGGAAATGTCATAGAAATACTGTATCCAAAACTAAAGGCAATTAAAGGACATTCCTTTCCAGGCGAAGCTTATGTTGAGTTTCAAGGTGATGAGGCAATAAATGCAACGACACTCCAGAATGAAATAAACGAAGCAATCGCAAAAAATGACAAAACAAAGGTTTTTGAGATTGATCCCGAGTCATTTGAGCAACACTTTTATAAGTTGTCTTATAACATTCCTGAAAATAAGAAATTTCGGGCTATGCAAATAGGTGATATGTTGCCAGTACCTTGTGGTGGCACACATTTATCTTCTGTAGGTGAGATAAGACATGTGAACATTAGTAGGATCAAAGCTAAAAACAATTGCTTGCGTATTGCTTATGAGGTGACATGAAGCTTGTATCGCTTATTGATACCAACAATCAAAACGTTATCACGATTGATGCAGATAGCCTGGTATTGCGTCTTGAAATTGATGGTATTCCTAGAGAAACAAGGATTAAGCCTTTCATGGCATCTGTCTTATATCAACTGTTTCACAGGCACCCAAATCCACTTCTCTATGAAAAAATCATAGAAATTTTGAAAGAGTATGATCTGATCATTTCAGACCTTACCCGTATGCACCGTAAGCTCTCGGAAATCAAGCAGTTTGTTCAAAAATTATATCCAAGCTTAGGAAACCTTGTTCTCAATACTCGTGGTGTTGGATACAGTTTACCATTGCGATTTAAAAATCTGCATCAGATTGCTAGCACTCATGACAATACGAAATTTGCTAGCTCAAAGATTACTAAGGCTGTGCAGATGTTGGATGCTCTAATAAAAGATTCAATAGATATGACATCATAAAATAAGGTCATAAAACATGCTGGGGGGTATGTGATCAACCGTGGTTCTGTGCGGCATATTCTCGTAGAGAAAATCTCCACATTTAATGAATGTGAAAAAACTATCTTAAAAGAGATACGTGCACATGAAGCGGATTTTACGACCTTGCGCATCAACTACCTTCTTGCAAAGCTTAAAACTTACGTAGGCATGGTTCGTATTTCTGAATACCCCATCTCCGAAGCTCAATGGCTAGATTGGTTTAAACAAGAGGTTTGGATGCTATTTGAAGAACTTAAGAAACTAATTAGATTTGCAGAGAGTATATGAAAAAAGATTCATCTATATCAAAAGGCAAGTACCGCCATTATAAAGGTAACTTGTATGAAGTTATTGATGTTGCCAAGCACTCTGAAAGCCTGGAAGATATGGTTATTTATCGAACGCTTTATGGTGATTTTGGGATATGGGTTCGACCTCTTCAGATGTTTCTGGAGAATGTTGAAGTAAATGGCAATATCCAAAAAAGATTTGAGTTTATAGGGGATGAATTATCGAATGCAATCCATACGGATGTCTTAAAATCTAACCACAAACTTTTTGAAGCAACGTTAGATCAAGCAGAAATCCTCAATACAAAAATAGATAAATTCAATGCAGAACAACTATCGTTTGTTGGTAATGTTGAGCTTGAGAAAAATTATCTCATCAAAGATCAAAGAAATAATATTATTGCTGGCATCAAAGGATGTTTTTACCTCAGAGAATGCCTGTATATCAGCGTGCTTTTCATAGATGAGGATAAAAGAAAACAAGGTTTGGGTAGCATGTTACTATATGCCATGGAACAAGAAGCACGATCCATGAATATCAGACTTATTCACCTCGATACCTTTGATTTTCAAGCGAAAGATTTCTATCTGAAAGCGGGATACGAAGTTTTTGGCGTTTTGGATGATTGCCCAAAAGGTCATAAGCGTTATTATATGAGGAAAATTTTAGGGTAACTGATATGCTGATAAAACCTGATCTTGCAGATGAAGAAATCATCAGATGTTTACGGGATTGAGTATGGATTGAACGTGGATAAAATCTCCTTCCTTCCACTTGGTGCCGATCTTAATACGGTTGTCTACCTCGTTACAACAAGCAGCAAAGTGGATTACTTTCTAAAGTTACGACGCGAGGAATTTTTTGATGCTGTAGTAATGGTTCCAAAATATCTTACCAACCTGGGTCTCAAACAAGTAATCCCACCTCTAGCAACCAGGATAGGTCAGCTTTAGGCAAACTTGGCATCCTTTAAGGTGATTTTATATCCTTACATAGAGGGACATAATGGGATGGAAGTAAAGCTATCAGACCGGCAGTGGATTGAATTTGGCGCCACCATGAAAAAGTTTCACAGCACCGATATTCCTAGCACCATAACAAATGGTGTGCCACGAGAAATGTTCTCCTCTAAATGGCGCAAAACCTTCAAAGAATTTCTTAGACGCATTGAAGATGAGGTTTTTGGAGAACCTGTTGCAGCTAGAATGGCATTGTTCATGAAATCCAAAAGCATGGAAATACTTAAACTTGTTGAGCGCGCTGAAGAACTTGCATGCTTGCTGCAAAAAAGCCACTCGAGTATATTTTATGCCACACGGACATTCATGGATGGAACTTATTGATTGATAAAGATGGTGCGTTGTATGTAGTTGATTGGGATACACTAATATTTGCTCCCATCGAGCGCGACCTAATGTTCATTGGCACCAGTATTGGAGACAGCGGGCGTACCCGCTTGAGGAAGAGAATCTTTTTTATAGGGATACGGCCAATCAGAGATAAACCAGGATGCGACTTGCTATTATCGCTTTGAGCGTATTATTCAGGACATAGGTGAGTACTCTGAACAAATCTTTTTGTCGGATAAGGGCGGCGGTTGAAGAGCGGATACAATCGTTTGAATATCTGCACTCTAATTTCCTACCTGGTAGCACAATAGAGAGAGCGTATCAGTTGTGAGATTCACAGACATTGTTTCAATTTTTAGATGTGCTAAAATCCATGAATGGATAAATTACAAAAAACGCGTTTAGATTGGATTAAATTATATCAAGAAGTAAAAGACGCAGGGATTGTATGTAGCAGATGTGGCATTTCTCGACCTACTTTACGCAAATGGTTAAAACGTTATGCAGAAGAAGGTATAAAAGGATTAAAAGAGCTTAGTCGCAAGCCTCATTCTTCTCCTAAGAAAAGTATCAGATCAACAAGAAAAACTTTTGTCATCTATACGTAATGAATGTAAATTAGGGGTTAGAAGGGTACAAAGTGAGATTAAGAGATTGCATGATATTTCTCTATCACTAGCAACCATTCATAAAGTCTTTAAGAAGAATAATATACCGTACTTACAAAAGAAAAGGTATTATCGTAAACAAGCCAAAAGGTATAACTGCAAGCTTCCAGTGGAACGAGTGCAGATGGACGTTTGTAAAATTGTAAGTAGCTTATATCAATATACTGCTATAGATGATTGCACTAGATACAAAGTTCTAGCTTTATATAAACGACGAACTGCGATAAATACACTTGATTTTTAGAACAGGTTATGGAACGTATGCCCTTCCGAATACAACGCATTCAGACAGATAGGGGACAGGAGTTCTTTGTTTATGAAGTCCAAGAAAGATTAATGGAGTATGGGATTAAATTCAGGCCAATTAAGCCAGCTTCTCCACACCTTAATGGAAAGGTAGAACGCACCTAACGTACGGATCTTGATCAGTTCTATTCAAGTATTGACATCAAAAGTCCTAAGCTCAAAGAGGAATTAGAGTACTGGGAGCACTATTATAACTGGGATAGGCCTCATAGCTCTTTAGGATGGAAAACACCAAATGAAAAGTATGTGGAATTAATTTATCAAAACCCACTTTATGAAGAAGTGAATGAAAAATATGATCCTTCCAAAGAGCATATTTTGATCCATGGCTATAATAAGAATTTAGCAACAAAAATATTGAAATACACTATAAGCATACAAATTAAAAGTAATTTTAACGAGCTTGCTAGCGTGTTTTAGGTGCACTCACTCGCTAAAATTACTTTTATGCAATAGATCGTATACAACGTAAAATGCCAATTTTAAGTTCTGCTAAATAACTTCTACTATCTAGCTGAAAAGTTAAAGCTCAGATATACTGTAAATTAAAATTAATATCTCTTATTCACTAGTGTTTTAGTACGATTTATACTATAATTTAGCTCTATTTATATACAGCAAGAACAAGTTCCTATGAACAAAATTAGCCCTAGAGTCGACATCGCGTTCAAGAAAATCTTCGGCGTTGAGGAGAACAAGGATTTACTGATATCCTTGATTAATTCGATAGTAGGAACAGAAGATCAGGTATTGGATATTACTTTGCTTAATCCATATAATCCTAAAAACTTTAAAACTGATAAACTGTCAATACTAGACATTAAAGCTACCAATCAGAACGGCAAAAGATTCAACATTGAAATTCAGATTAGCGATGAAGCCGATTATGATAAAAGAGCATTATATTATTGGGCTAAAATATATACCGAGCAATTAAAGGTAGCTGAAGATTATTCCAAGCTTTCAAAAGCCATAGGTATTCATATACTTAATTTTACCTCTATACCTGAGGTAAAGAAGTATCATAATGTATTTCATATTACCGAGAAAGAAACCGGGTTGTTATATTTTAAAGATTTAGAGCTCCATACTATAGAACTTAAGAAATTTAGCGATAATTCCGATGAAGAACTAGCTGATATTGTCCTTAAGATAAAGAATGCACTGGACATGTGGTTGGCGTTCCTCACCAGAAACGACTTGCTCATTGCGGATAACTTACCCCAAGAATTAAATAATCCCGATCTCAAGAAAGCTATCAATGTACTTAATGTAATGAATTTTACTGCCGAAGAAAGAGAAGCTTATGAAGATCATCTTAAATGGCTTATGATAGAAGCTAATACTTTAAAAAAATATGAACAGAAAGGTAGGGAAGAAGGTAGAGCCGAAGGTAGGGAAGAAGGTAGGGAAGAAGGTAAGGCTGAACGAAATATAGAAATTGCTAAGAATTTATTATCTCAAAATATAGATATTAATACTATAGCTACCGCTACCGGTTTATCCACCGAAGAAATTATAAAACTTAAAGACTAAGAAGGTATTATGACCGATGAAGCCGTAGTAGAAGCACTTAAGATTATACTCGCTGATAATTATGCTCTGTATTGAAAAACTCAAAACTATCACTGGAATGTTGAGGGCTCAAATTTTAGAGAACTTCATTTATTATTCTAAGAGCAGTACATTGATCTTGCAAAAGCTATTGACACGGTGGCTGAACTCATTAGGGGCTTAGGTAAGAAAGCCCCGGCTACGTTTGATGCTTATATAAAAAATACTTCGATTAAATCCGGCGATGAAAATATTTCTGCGCAACAGATGATTGAAGAATTAGCGGCCGATCAGGCAGTAATCCAAAAAACTTTACAGCAAGAGCTTGAAATAGCTCAAAAAGCAGGAGATGAGGTAGTAGCCGATTTTATGATCGAGCGCTTAACATTTCACCGTAAAGCCGCATTGATGTTAAACAGCGGCATATAATATCATTTCTACGCATTGATGTCATTATGAGTTACCTCACGTAGACCAACAAAATCCCGTCTATTTTAAAGCGTTGCATGACTTATAATAGACTATTTACGTATGACTAAATGACTAAAAATTTCGTGTATATGGGTATTTGCGTGCCTCTACAAAAGAACAAGCTGCAACAAGAGCAAAAAAACGCCCTACTCCAATTTGCCGCTAATTCAAATCTAACTTGCTGCAATGGTGCAAGTAGCATCGGTTATCACCGGTAATACAACGATAGGTTTGACGTAATTCTGGATTTAACTGCTGTTCAATAGTAGCGAAGTAGCTATTAAGATCAAGTAGAGCCAGTTTAGTTTCAGCGTCTTATCCAATATGAATGCCACCTCATTTGACTCGGCTATTAAAGGTTACAAGCATCTTTTAATTTCTTGCCGGTTTTGAACTTTGGCTGTTTATAAGCCGGAATAGATAATGGTAAACCGGTGCTAGGATTACGTCCTTCTCTTGCTGCAACTTCAGCGACATAAAAATTACCGAAGCCTATTAACCCAACTTCCTGTCCTTCACTTAAAGCTCCAGTAATAGCATCGGTAAAAACATTGATTATTCTTTCAGCTTCAACTTTGGTACAATCTTGTCTATTTGCAATATAATCAATTAATTCAGCTTTATTCATGGTTACTCTTAATAATAATTAATAATTAAATATAAGGAGCATTTTATCTATGAAGTTAAAGCTTAGGTCAAGAGGAATATTATAAGTCTATCCATAATTCTGATAGCCCCGAGTCTTTTGGCGTTTATTAAAGTAGCATCTACTTCTAGCTGATTATTGCAAAAAGTTATTTTATAGCCACCTTGCTTGTTATTATACCAATTGCAATAATTAACGCGGTGGCCTAAAATGGATTTTTAACGGATAAAAGGTACTCAAATAGCTAAGTTAATATTGCCGCTAGGTTTTCATGATCATGATTTTATAAAAATGATGAAACATGAGCCGCATGGTCGGAATCGCATACGTTTATTGGCGATGTATCACCTTCAATTAGGCAAATCTTTTAAAGCCATATCTGCAATAGTGAAGTTGCACTGGAAAACCGTGCAATCATGGCTCAGAAGATTTAGAAATCATGGTTTTGAAGGTTTATTTGAATCACAAAGAAGCGGCGCTCCTAGGAAGATTAACACTCTACAAGAATCTGCTCTTTTTGATAAAATCAATATGCTCAGTGAAAGTGAAACTGGCGGGTATATAACCGCAAAGGAGCTACATAACATGTTGCTTGAGGAATATGGCGCTAAATGCGCTTTAAAAACAGTCTACAATACTATGCATCGCCTTGGTTTTAGCTGGATTACTTCTCGTTCAATGCATCCAAAGTCAAATCAAGAGACTCAAAATACATATAAAAAAACTTCCCAGACATGTTAACAGAATTATTACCAAAAAATATCGATAGATGTAACGTTGATATATGGTCTCAGGATGAAACTCGAGTTGGGCAACAAGGTAGCTTAACTCGTATATGGGCTAAACGCGGCACTAGACCCCGTAAAGTTCGGCAACAGCAATTCATTTCAACATACATTTACGGAGCTGCTTGCCATGATACGGGAGAATCTTTTGCATTAATTTTACCATATGCCAACACACGGGCAATGAATAAATTCTTAGAAGACCTTTCTCTCACTACTCAAAGCAACCGACATATAGCTTTACTAATGGATAATGCAGGTTGGCACACAGCCAAAAAACTAACTGTTCCAAGCAATATCACTTTGATACCGCTTCCGCCTTATGCACCAGAACTTAATGCAATGGAACAAGTTTGGGAGTGGATCAAAAATCATTTCTTGTCTAACCAATGTTACGGTGCATATGAAGATATTGTCACTATGGCTTGTTACGCTTGGAATCAACTTGCTCAGAATGTAGATTTAGTAAAATCAATTATGTATAGAGACTGGATAAATACACCGTGTTAATTATTGCAATCGGTATTAATACTGCCTCAGGAACAAATCACACCCGTTGCCGCCAAATAAGTTTAACTGCAAATGTACGTTATAATATTTATTTTCTTTTAGCCAACGATATTGCATATGTCAGGTATTAAATTAAGTATTGTTCAGAATGAAATATGTTTATTAAACCTACTGGTTATACCATAAAGGTGGCTCTCTGTTAATCCATTTAGGTGGTGATTTATCATGATACCATTTTGCAAGTAGATATTTTTTGTAAGCTTCACAAGTGTCGTTTATATGTTTGAAATCTATTTGCATAGCTTCTGATCTAGTGCAATTAGCAAAAGGAGTCATTGACCCGCTCTTGATATTAGTTCGATATTCCAATAAATATGGTAATATTTTTTCTGAAGCATGTTGCTTGTTATAGCGAAAGCTATACTCTTCAGATAAAGCTATAAAGTGCCGTAATAACCAGTCCCAATTTCCTATAGTTGCTGCTGCCCAAATAGTACATGGATGTTTTATGTGGGTTGGTTTATAGATATTATTAGTAATAGTACTATTTATGAACACGGCAGTACTTAACAATTGGGCTGTCTCTAACACCATTTTAACAACACGCTTGTTATCCAAAGCTTGCGCTGATATTGTAGGGCAGTTATCAGTAACAAAAATATTCATTATTTTTATAATAACTTATTTTAAACATAGCATTTTAATCCACTCTATTTTATCCTGATACTTTGTAGCATTTTGTAAATGTTTGTAGTTATTAGAAAATCTGCTATAAGCATCAACTATCTCTACCGGCATATTAAGAGTGGAGCCACCATAAATATTCGAGCGCAAGTAATCTATTTCTTCTGCAACTTTATCTTCAGCAAGTTCAATAGACCAAGATTTATAATTAGTGGTTGGATGATTAGACCATCTATAACCACGTGCTCTTAATAAATCTTTACTGTCATAGGGTGAATCAGTTGCCCATAATTTAAACTTTAATTGTAGAGCATTGGCAAGTAGCTGTTTTAAAACTGGTTGTTTAGAGTTAGGTAAGTCTTGAGCTAAAATATGTATTCCGGCTAAACTGTCAATAACAGCACGATGTCCTTCATAGAAGAAATTGTATTTGTAGGCAATATATTCCAGTTTGTGACTTGAGATTCCCTCGATTTTCCAATCGATATCGCACATTGAGCAACCCCAAGCTTTAGGGGGAATAGCAGGAAAAGTCATCTCAAAGAAAGTCCTGTCAAACTGAGCATTGTGGGCAATGATTATATCTACCTCCTGTAGATAAGATGCTGCTTCATGTTCGTTTATTTGATGACCATTTACCATGTCGTCGGTAATACCGGTGAGTTTGCTAATATATTCGGGGATTGACATGTGTGGATCTTGGTATCTGCTGAATTCATCCAGCAAACGAAAAATACGGCCATTTTCTGAATATTCAAATTTGACCATTCCCAGTTCTATTAATTTGTCTTGTGCAGAGGACAAGCC
This sequence comes from Candidatus Trichorickettsia mobilis, assembly GCF_963422225.1. Taxonomy (NCBI): domain Bacteria; kingdom Pseudomonadati; phylum Pseudomonadota; class Alphaproteobacteria; order Rickettsiales; family Rickettsiaceae; genus Candidatus Trichorickettsia; species Candidatus Trichorickettsia mobilis. Next base: position 503,705 of record NZ_OY728607.1, on the reverse strand, counting down.
GGTAGCTTCGATGTCTAGAAATACACCAATTAATTTAGGATCAGAATCGCCGATATTGTAAAATTCTGGTCTTTGATATTTTTCAGTAACTCGGTATTGATTAGATTGGCTTAAAATTGCGGCCATTTTTTTCAAATCTTTGAGTTTCATATAAATATATTTATTTCAATTGTAGTTAAAATGATATTTACACATGATCTGCACTTTTGCTCGGCTCAGCAGGAATATAATTATACAAGGTACGCCTAGAAATGTTAAGTTTACGAGCAATTTTAGCTTTTGGAATACCGAGAGTGATTTTTGATTGTAATAGAGTGACCTGCTCTTGGTTAAGGACTGCGGCTCTTCCTTTGTAAAGTCCCTTCTTTTTTGCTAAGCTAATACCTTCCATTTGCCTTTCTTTAATCAAAGATCTTTCAAATTCTGCGAATGCCCCCATTACTGATAGTGATAGATTAGCCATTGGGGAATCGTCACCGGCGAAGATTAGATTTTCTTTAATGAATTTAATTTGTATGTTTTGTGAGGTGAGTGTTTTTACAATCTTTCTAAGGTCATCAAGGTTACGTGTTAATCTATCCATAGAATGAACGATAATTATATCATCTTCCCGTACATAGCCGATTAGTTCTTCTAGAGCAGGGCGGTTGGTATCCTTACCAGAAGCTTTATCTATAAACTTTTTGTCTAACTTAATGCCTTCTAACTGCCTCTCTGGATTTTGGTCAAAGTGACTTACCCTAATATAACCTACTGTTTTTCTGGCCATAGTTTAAAGCCTATCCTTTTTATTACTAACGTTCATCAATTTTTGGTCAAAAGAAAGAATATCTAGACCAGCCAGCTCTGCTTTCGCAATAAGCAAACAATCTACTATATGCAGATTCTGTTTATGATAAAGATCAAGAGCTAGTAATAATGATGCTTTATCTTCACAAACAACTCCCTTGTAAGCGAGAAGTTCAGATAATATTTCTGATATTTTATTTTTAGGAACTTTATAAAATGATGACAGGACAAAAACTATTTCGGTAAAAACTGTTTGCTCAAGAATTAAAAATATTTTACCGGTTTGTACTTGTGTAAAAACCTCTTTAGTTTTTGCTAACATTTCTTTGTTATCGCCTAATAGGTAACGAACAACAAAATTAGTATCACAATAATATTTCATTCTTCACTCGCAAAATCATTAGTCTTAGCTAAAATAGTATTTTTCCAAGCCTTTTCTCTTATTTCCTCCAAAGATAGATCTGTATCTTTGGAATAAGAAGCAAGACTACTACCCAACTCATGTATTGGAGTAATTAGAACTTGATTCTGATCATTAATAATTAAAGATATGATATTAGTATTAAGAGCGTTACGAACTTTTTTAGGTAGAACTATTTGCCCTTTAGAGGATATTGTTACCGTGCTTACATACATATAGATAAAACATATTATATTTATAGTGAAGATATTATAACAATATACACATAAACGCAAGTATTTACAACATGTATCTATTTTGTAAAACTATAATAAAAAGTAAAGTATAGTCATTAAAGTAAGATATAAATTATATAGATTACTTTTAAAAGAAAAAAGTGCAATATGGATATTTATAATCTAAGACAGGTGTACAGAACTGTATATAAAAAGTTAAATGTACTCTAGATACACGTAAGATAGCGAGTAGGGTGTATGGGTATTTGAAGTACACTCTGGATTGCCACGGCAGCTGCGCTCCCTCGCAAAGGATGCGCTTAATAAATATCTCGCACCTCAGATATTTAATAGTGATCAAGGTAGTCAATATACTGGACATGATCATACCGAGATATTGAAAAATAATAATATTCAAATCTCAATGAACGGCAAAGGTAGAAGCATTAATAACATAGTAATCGAAAGATTTTTTAGAACTTTAAAATGTAATTGCATCTTCATCAATGATTTTAAAAACATTAAAGAGCTTAAAGATGGTATTAAAAAATTATATGAATAAATATAATTATCAAAGATTTCATTCAAGTATCGCTTATCAAAAACCTATGAATGTATATCTGGATTATTTGCAAAATGCAGCATGCAGCTTAAAAATAACCTAAAATAGGAAACAAAATTAGTAAAAAATTTGTCTTGAAATTTCAGTCCATTATAGCAAACTAACATTAATTGTTGAAATTCCTCAAGAGACATTACACGACTAACCAAGGTACCAATTAAAGTTTTACCGTCTACATCTTTTAGGAATTCAACTTCTTGCGGCAAGAAATTAACAAAATCTACCAACTTATCATAAAACATTATCTCACTATTTAGCATCTTGATGCTAGCTGCCGTCCAATCAATATTTTGCACTTAACCTAAGCTCTTTGGATATCAGTATATTTACTCAACTTCCGGCTTGTGTAATAAATATTGAGTATTTAGCAAAATTAGCAGATCAGTGGGGGATAGCAAATTTTGAGTCCATAATTGATAAGTTGTTAACTAAGAATGATTTTAAGTTAGTTGAGAATAATGTCAAGTATGTTATAAGCAGCTTATCCAGCTTTTGATGTTAATAAACCCATTGATCTAATACCGATTGCAATAATTAACACGGTGTATTTATCCAGTCTCTATACATAATTGATTTTACTAAATCTACATTCTGAGCAAGTTGATTCCAAGCGTAACAAGCCATAGTGACAATATCTTCATATGCACCGTAACATTGGTTAGACAAGAAATGATTTTTGATCCACTCCCAAACTTGTTCCATTGCATTAAGTTCTGGTGCATAAGGCGGAAGCGGTATCAAAGTGATATTGCTTGGAACAGTTAGTTTTTTGGCTGTGTGCCAACCTGCATTATCCATTAGTAAAGCTATATGTCGGTTGCTTTGAGTAGTGAGAGAAAGGTCTTCTAAGAATTTATTCATTGCCCGTGTGTTGGCATATGGTAAAATTAATGCAAAAGATTCTCCCGTATCATGGCAAGCAGCTCCGTAAATGTATGTTGAAATGAATTGCTGTTGCCGAACTTTACGGGGTCTAGTGCCGCGTTTAGCCCATATACGAGTTAAGCTACCTTGTTGCCCAACTCGAGTTTCATCCTGAGACCATATATCAACGTTACATCTATCGATATTTTTTGGTAATAATTCTGTTAACATGTCTGGGAAGTTTTTTTATATGTATTTTGAGTCTCTTGATTTGACTTTGGATGCATTGAACGAGAAGTAATCCAGCTAAAACCAAGGCGATGCATAGTATTGTAGACTGTTTTTAAAGCGCATTTAGCGCCATATTCCTCAAGCAACATGTTATGTAGCTCCTTTGCGGTTATATACCGCCAGTTTCACTTTCACTGAGCATATTGATTTTATCAAAAAGAGCAGATTTTTGTAGAGTGTTAATCTTCCTAGGAGCGCCGCTTCTTTGTGATTCAAATAAACCTTCAAAACCATGATTTCTAAATCTTCTGAGCCATGATTGCACGGTTTTCCAGTGCAACTTCACTATTGCAGATATGGCTTTAAAAGATTTGCCTAATTGAAGGTGATACATCGCCAATAAACGTATGCGATTCCGACCATGCGGCTCATGTTTCATCATTTTTATAAAATCATGATCATGAAAACCTAGCGGCAATATTAACTTAGCTATTTGAGTACCTTTTATCCGTTAAAAATCCATTTTAGGCCACCGCGTTAATTATTGCAATTGGTATAAATACTAAAGATAATATATTATTATGGCTTGCTGATGGTAATCAAGCAGAACGATGGAACGCAATTAAAGCGTTGCTGAATACTACGAATCCTAACACCAAATTGCCGATATTTAATATTAACTATACTAACGGTAGAGAAACCTTAATGGATAAGCTGGAATACTTAATATCACGTTCCGGTTTTAATGGTAATAGTAATGAAATGGTGCAATTTCTGCGCAACCATGGCTCTTTAGAACCAAAAAATCCTATTATTAAAAAAGATCTTAGACTTATTCACGATAATAGACCTCTTTCGAAACTGGACTAAATATGTTATAAAGTCGAATTTACTTAATTTAGAACTATATGAGATATAAAAATTTAAGCATTTTATCGGAAGAGCATTTTAGAAGATTAACAGGGGTAAGAAATAGTACATTTGAAAAGATGGTAGGGATTTTAAAGACAGAGAAACAAATAAATAGGAGGTACCAAGGTGGCAGAAGAGCTAGTCTTAGTATGGAAGACAGCCTATTAATGACACTTGAATATTTAAGGGAATACCGTACCTATTTTCATATAGCTAAGAATTATGGAGTTAGCGAAAGCAGTGCATTTAAAACAATTCGTTTTGTTGAAGACACTCTAATAAAACATCCGGATTTTGCTCTTCCAGGTAAGAAGGCTCTAGTTAAAAGCGGTATGGAGTATGAATTAGTTTTAATAGATGCTACAGAAAGCCCTATAGAGCGACCCCAAAAAAACAGAAATACTATTACTCAGGTAAAAAGAAAAGACATACGTTAAAGACTCAAATAGTAGTAGATAAGAAAAGCAAACGAGTCATATGCACTTCTTTTTCCAATGGTAAGCGTCATGATTTTAAATTATTTAAAGAATCAAGAACCCATATACTGCCTGAGGTTAAAGTGATTACTGATACTGGTTATCAAGGCTTACAGAAGATTCATACAAATTCTGAGCTACCAAAGAAAAAGAGTAAAAAGAATGCTTTAACTAAAGAAGATAAGAAAAATAATAGAAGTTTAGCAAGTGACAGAGTATTAAATGAAAATGTTATCGGTATGTTAAAGCGTTTTAAAATAATTGCTGATAAATATCGAAATAGACGCAAAAGATTTGGTCTTAGGTTCAATTTAATTGCTGGTTTATATAATTGGGAGCTTGGTAAATGAGTTTCGAAAGAGGTCTAATGTTGAAAATTCAAAAAATTACGCGGGTTTGCCAAAATTAATCAAAATATTACAAGATAAGTATGAGTATGCTGCTAAGTTAAATCCGAACAATGAAATTGATAGTTTACTTAAGTTTATGGAGAAGTATATTGCTAAGAAATGTTCTGACATTTCCAGTGAAACTGATAAAAACTCCCAAATCCAGTTGATGAGTTATGGTAGGTATGACCCTGAAGGTAAGAATGACATGACTGGTATGATCAGTGAAGTTAAGCGCCTGATTGATGTTGCACAACAAACTAAGGAATCGGCAGGATTGACATGGCATTTTAAAACTGAACTGGCTCGCTTATGGAGATTTGCAAAGGATCAAGGAGAGAAGGCTCAAGAAGAATTTGTTGCGGTATTCCCTGGTTTGAATGCTTGTGAATGTGGTAAATTAGTAAGTTTATATGAATCATTGCAGCATCATATTGCAGCTGGGCATGAATTGAGTTTTTCTAAAGATATCAAGGGAATTATTAAAGATGTTGGTGATGTGAGCGTCAAGAATCTTTTTCTGCATATGTTGAACATTGAGATAAATGCTAAAAATGCTGTAAATAATATTGTAAAACAATGGTATGAGGATATTACTGCAAAAGCACCACATCTGTGGAATATGAAAAGCCAATTGTTTCATGGAATCTTTAATTTCAATCTTGGACTCTATATAAACAATAATCAAATTACAAATGATGAAATAACATATGGGGACTTAATTGAAAGTTTCTATTATAACATTTTTGCTAATATAAGAGAAGAATTCATAAAGAATTCAAAAAACTTGGATGGAAAAATTATTGAAATTATAAAAATCGATATGATAAGCCAAGAAGCGCTATTGAACAAAATTCACGCAGTTAGTGAGCTTGAGGAGGGGGAGATATATGACAAAGCAAAAGCTACGCAAATAGAAGAAGCTATAGAGACGCTTTTAACTGACTTCGACTTCAGATTTGGTGGGTTAAGCAATTTAGCTAATTTTTTAAACAAATTAAAGTATCCATTACCAGCTTTGAAAGCTTTGAAACAGGATGTTGATACAAAAGCTATAGAAGATCAAGAATCCAAAAATTATATTAATAACGAGCTTCTTAAAGCAAAGGAAGACTACTTTAAGACAATTAAATGTAAAGTTGCTAATAAAGATAATTTTGTAACTCTATTACAAAAATGGAAACAAGAATGGGGTGCATTAGATAAGGATTTTGTAGATTTGCTAATAAGTCATGAGCCAGATTTAGGAAAGGTTATATCATTTAAAGAATTAAAAGAAGTAAATAAATACTTCAAGCCAGATGCATGCGCTTATTTGAAAATAGCATTGTTCAATAAAGATAATGAGCAAGTGCAAGACAGGATCAAGTCCATGAAGTAGATCTAGCTCAAGAACAGCTGAAAATAAAACCTGTGCAAAATAATATACCCTTGACGGTAGAAGAACTTAAGGAATTGGAGTTAATAGGGCAATATATGCAACATAATGATAACGCGGATCACGGATAGAACGAGGATTTATTGTATAGCGGTCAGCGGTCGGTCAGTTAGTGACGCATATGTGTCAAGTTAAGGGGTACATGTTGCGTCTTGAGTCAAATTTTGACAACAAAGTTATAAACCAGATATAGTTATGTATGAGGTCTAATGTTTGATAATTTGTTTACCATACCATCCTCATTAGATTTTCATGCTAGTGTTTATTTATTATATATTGTCACTACAACCCTGATAATCATTAGTATTAAGCTGATTATCAGCCTCAGTTTACTTGAAAATATAGTTTTGATGTCAGTATTTAGCTTGCTGATTAGTCTGTGTTATCTATTGATGGATGCTCCGGATGTGGCGATGACCGAAGTGGCGCTTGGAAGTTGCCTTGCAACCTGCATATTACTTAATTTTATTAAAATGTTAAAAACCTCTCCTATTATCATAAAAAACAATAGAATTATACCAGCTGTTATTATATGCTTATTATTTAGTGCCACATTAATATGGGTTATGTTTGATTTACCTGAATATGGTGATCCGAGTACAGCTCTGCATACTCATTTAGGCCAATATTACACTACTAACACCAGAATTGAAATAGGTACGCCATCACTAGCAGCTGGCATCCTAGCTAGTTATAGAGGTTATGATACTCTAGGTGAAACCTCAGTAATTTTAATTGCTGGACTGGCAGTGTTGTTAATTTTATCCACTACCAACAAAAAATATAGCTAATGCCATTTATAAAACATTACCAACGGACAATAAGTATATTCAAATTTATATTTATTATTGGTATTACCATCATTTTACTTTTATTTTATTCTTGGGTTAATTTACCACAAGTGACAATTGAAAATAATTCAAAATTTACTAAATCAAATACTGCTATCTCACCATCGCAAAATTATGAAATTACTATGTTTAATTCTATTTTTGAAGGGATCAGCAATAATATGCAACCTTATAAAATTATATCGGATACAGCTGTAAAAATTGCAGAAGATCAATATGAATTAAAGCAAATTGCTGCACGATATAAATTCTTTGATAATGATATATTGATTAATGCACGGCACGCATTAATTGATAATGATATCAAATTAATTACATTAACAGATAATGTCCAGATTATGTTAAATGACTTACAATGTTATACTGCTGAGATACTGGTTAATTTGATTGATCATAAAGCTACCAGCAATGAGAAAGTAGTTGTTTATTACAACAACTCACGAATCAGTGCTGATAATTTAGCCGCTGATGGTACCCTCAATACCATGAAATTACAGGGTCATGTTCGAGCAAGGATTGATATTTCAGACTTCTAAATGGAATCTGGTAATGATTCTTTTTTACAAAATATCTCTTATAGTTATGAGCTGTTATTCATTAACAGCTTATGGTGACAATAGTAATTTACATATTCATTCTGATAATGTAACTTTTGATAAAAATAGTAGAACAGTAGATTTTTCTGGAACAGTCATCATATGGTTTGATGATATGATTTTAAAGACTTCTGTATTAAAGATATTATACAACAGCTCCGCTAAGGGCAAACAGACAATAGATAAAATAATAATTCCTAATAAATTATCAGCACTAAAAATATCTAACCAAAATACTATAATCGCTGATGCAGCGGTTTATAATCATCAACAGGAAGAGCTAACATTGACTGGTAATATTAAATTTATTTATCAGGATCATATTCTTCAGACTGAGAAATTACTATATTATACTAGGTTAAACAAAATTGACCACCATAACAACAAACAGCAACGAGCAACCATTGACAGCGCCGGCCAATAGTTTAAGAATAGAAAATATTTCTAAATCATTCATCAAAAGACCTATTCTCAGAGGTGTATCGCTGCAGGTTACTCTTGGAGAAGTGGTGGGATTATTTGGTCCAAACGGAGCTGGTAAAACTACTTGCTTTAGTATTATTGCCGGATTGGTTAAAGCTGATTCAGGTAAATTATTTTTTGATAATCATGATATTACTAATTTACCAATGTATCTACGTGCACAGATGGGATTAGGATATCTACCTCAAGAACCATCAATCTTTCGAGGTTTATCGGTATTTGATAATTTGCGGGCAGTTATTGAAATTACAGAATGCGATAAGGAAATAATAGAACAAAAGGCAGAAGATTTATTAGCTGAATTTTCAATTAGTCATTTAAAAAATTCACCGTCAATCAGCCTATCTGGTGGTGAGAGACGCAGGCTGGAAATAGCTAGAGCCTTGGCTTCTAATCCCAAATTTGTGATGCTAGATGAGCCATTAGCTGGCATTGATCCACTTGCTATTATTGATATAAAACACTTAGTAAAATACTTAAAAAAGCGTAATATTGGTATTCTTATTACCGATCATAATGTAAGGGAAACATTAGATATAGTTGATCGAGCTTATATTATATATGATGGTAAGGTTTTAATGGAAGGTGATCCGACAGAAATAGTTAATAGTGATAAGGTACGAGAAGTTTATCTTGGCCACAGCTATACTCGGTGAAAATCTGCGGATTGCGGTGTCGTATCTAAAGGTCTGCGATGCTCACGTATTAAGTAACTGCTTGCGCTTCTCGGCTTTGATACTCCTAGCACTCCTTGATTTTAACCTTCGTCTATACTTCTTGCATATAGGCACAAAAATATAATATATATGAAACCATCAAACAGAAAACTTGCTTTATCCTTGGTGGGATTGAGTGTGAGCATGATATTTTTAAGTTTTGCATCTGTTCCGATTTACAGCTTATTTTGTAAAGTTACAGGATTTGGTGGCACCACACAACAGGCGTTCCAATCTTATCATTTGCAAAAAGGTAAGAAACAACTGGTTATAGAATTTGATGCAAACGTCGATCCGGCATTACCATGGCGCTTCATACCTAAGCAACGACGGGTTTCAATATTACCAGGACAGAATACTTTGGTTTTTTATGAGTCTGAAAATATCAGTAATGTTGATATTATCGGCACTTCAGTCTACAACGTTACCCCCAATAAAGCTGGAAGATATTTTGTTAAAATTCACTGTTTTTGTTTTGAAGAACAATTATTGCTGGCAGGACAAAAATTGCTGATGCCTGTTTCGTTTTTTATTGATCCAGAATTTGAGAATGATCCAGAAATGGCAGCTGTTGACACTATCACTCTATCTTACAGTTTTTTTAAGATTCGTGAAGTCAATAATCATAAATAATGATAGACTTTTGCTGTAATCCATTTCATTATTATATCTAAATATATACAAATTTTTTATGGCAAACAAACAGCACCCATTTCACCTAGTTGATCTTAGCCCCTGGCCTATTCTTACAGCATTTTCAATGTTATTAGTTACTTCTGGTAGCGTAATGGTTATGCATCATTACTTTACTGGAGAATATGTACTTGGCCTGGGGGTATGCTCATTATTATATTGTTTATATCACTGGTGGCGTGATGTAGTCCATGAAGGTATTATTGGTAAACACCATACTATACCAGTAAGAACAGGGCTTCGTATTGGCATGGCGTTGTTTATTTTATCAGAGATAATGTTTTTTGCGGTATTTTTTGGATCTTTTTTTAAAGCTCATCTAGATCCAGTAGGTATTCTAGATGGTGCTTGGGTTGTAAAAGAAGGTGTTTGGCCACCTGCCGGTATTGAAACTTTTGACCCATGGGACATACCTTTTCTTAATACTTTAATCTTATTATTATCTGGAACAACGGTTACCTGGGCTCATTATGCTATGGAAGAAAACAATCAAAAAGACTGTGTTACCGCATTAGGATATACCGTATTACTGGGTATTTTGTTCACTACTATGCAAGCTTATGAATACCATCACGCCAAATTCAAATTAAGCGATGGTATCTATGCGGCAAATTTTTACTTAGCCACAGGTTTTCATGGCTTACATGTAATTATTGGTACAATTTTTCTTGCTGTTTGTTATTTCCGCGCTAAGAATGGAGACTTCGCGAAAGGTAATGGCTATCTAGGGTTTGAATTTGCTGCCTGGTATTGGCATTTTGTTGATGTAGTATGGTTATTTTTGTTTACTTTTATATATGTATTAGGTAGGTAGCATGATAGTTGTCGGTCAGTTACGTGGTGACATAAAATTTGTTAGGGATTTTGTTGTGTAAACAAATAAGAATACGTAGAGCTTCCTCACCTTAAAAATGGTCATTTTAACTCTTTAACCTTACTATCCCACTACTTTTTTTAATCCATAATGAGGTGGTCTTATGAATATAAAAGGAGTAAGCCCTGATGACGTTTTGGCTGATACTGAAAATTTTGCAAATTTGAATGGTATTACTGTGCGTAAGGGCTCTATAGCAGCTTTTTTAAAGAATATTGACTTTTTAGAAGATTTCCACTCCTCTTCGCTAGAAAAAGCTGCAGCATTAGATATGATAAGGCAGTTAGCTCCAGCAATAATAGCCTCGGGGCTTCATAAACATGCGATTTTTAAAAACAAAGTGGTGCAAGAAGTTGTAGAAAATGGCTTTGTATGAATCGGATTTTTGAATAAGCAAAAAAAGCAGTGGCGCAGTGGAAATAGTAAAGTTAAAGCGTTAAAATGACTACTTTTTAAGGTGAGCATGTCTTACAAACCTAAGATCCTTTATCGTCATAAATTTGCCTGATTTTTGACAAAAATTTAACAACTTTTTCAAATTCTAATTCATCCAACAAAGCTCAGTGATATATGGGTTCGGAGTTGCATAGATAATTTTGGAACCGAGTTGCTGAACCTATATAACGCCAGTTGCCAATTAAAATTGCTAAAAACTCCCATTTCTACGTCATTGCGAGGGAGTGGAGCTCTCTCGCAATGACGGCTGGAACCGGCATCTGTAGTGTTTAATAAAATATTTTAATTGGCAACTGGGGTTATATACTGCTTATCTTTCAAGAATTGGTTTTCAAAATTTCGGAAGCTCCACTCCTCAAGAGTGACCTACGTACCAAAGCTCGCCCCTCATTTTAGAATCCAATTCTTGAGATATATGCAGTATACACCGTGCTAAGGCTGGAATCCAGAAAATCCAAAACTTGTCAGGATCACACTTTAATATTAATATAAATTTAAAATATTAGTATTAACCTAGGTACTTTTAAAAGTATGCAATCCTGTAAACCTACTAAGCCTAAAACAAAAATACATTTGTTTCCCGGTTAAACTAATTTATACAACATAAGTATTAAAAAAGTATTTACAAAATCAACTATAAGTAAAAATAAATATATTTTTAGAACCTAATTGTGAAATTAAAAGGTCATTTTACAAACAACTCGTTGTGAGTTTCAATTTAAAAACTCACCTTACGCACAGCTTGATTTATACAAATTTTGTAACTCCAACATTGCGGCCTGATTTGCTTTAAGAATTAACTTCTTTAAGCACCAAAATTAATAAGTTCTAGTGCTTCATTCTGGTCTGTAGACCATGACATAAACAGGTAGGAATCAATCATAATTATTTGTCATTAAGTTTTAATATTTATATTTTATATACTAATTGATGCATGTTATTATATGCCAACAACTCTTTATTGATGAATTGATTAAAAATATAAATAATAATTTCATTAACAATATTAATTATTAATTTTAAAATGATCTATGTTGCTTATCGACGGAGATGAGTAAATTGTTAATGTTTTTTTAGATAATCAGTTTGACAAATAAGGCATTCATAAGCATAGTATTAGGCGTTGTGTACAAAAATTTTAGTGGGCTTATTTATGTGTTTTTGCTGCAAAATAATCAAGATTTTTTGAAATAGCTGAACTGTGTCAATTAAAAATACGTTTCGCAATGACGGCTTGACACAGTTCCATAAAATTTATGCACAGAACCTAATAATTTTTTAGCTTAAGAATTATCAATTATGATCAATTTAAAAAAATATAAATTAGATGCTGCTCAATATTTGAGAGCATATAAACAAATGTTATTACTTAGGCGTTTTGAAGAAAAATGCGGCCAGTTTTATGGTATGGGGTTGATTGGTGGTTTTTGTCATTTATACATAGGCCAGGAAGCGGTAATCACTGGGATAGATATGGTAAAATCGCCAAATGACAGTACTATTACCAGTTATCGTGATCATGCCCATATAATTTTATCCGGCACTGAACCTAAATATGTACTGGCAGAATTAATGGGCAAGAGTGGTGGATGCTCAAAAGGCAAGGGCGGATCGATGCATATGTTTAATGTTTCTGGTAAATTTTATGGTGGTCATGGTATAGTAGGGGCACAAGTGCCAATCGGTACCGGGCTTGCTTTTGCCGAGAAATACTTAGAATCAACAAACATTTCTTTTACTTTTTTAGGGGACGGTGCGGTTAATCAGGGGCAGGTATATGAGGCGATGAATATGGCTGCTTTATGGAAATTACCGGTTATTTACATTATCGAAAATAATGAATATTCAATGGGCACCTCGGTTGAGCGCTCCACTGCCATGACTGATTTATATAGAAAAGGTGAATCTTTTGCTATTCAAGGATTGCAAGTAGATGGCATGGATATTGAAGCAGTATATGCTGCAACCAGACAGGCAACAGAGTTTGTAAGAGCAGGGAATGGACCAATGATTCTAGAAATGAAAACTTATCGCTATCGTGGTCACTCAATGTCTGATCCCGCTACTTATCGTAGTAAAGATGAAGTTGAACAGTATAAAGATCGCGATCCTTTAGCTGAAGTCAAGCAGAAAATTTTAGACAAGAAATATGCATCAGCAGAAGATTTGAAATTGATAGAAAAAAAGGTAAAAGAGATAATCCAGGAAGCAGTGAGCTTTGCAGAATTGTCGACAGCACCTGCGGAGCATGAACTTTATAGTGAAGTATATTTAGTATGAAACGAACTACAGTACGTGAAGCATTGCGTTTAGCGATGCGTGAAGAGATGCAGAGAGATAATAATGTATTTATTATAGGAGAGGAAGTTGCCGAATATAATGGAGCTTATAAGGTAACTCAAGGCTTACTCGATGAATTTGGTGCAAAGAGAGTAATCGATACGCCGATAACTGAGCATGGTTTTACTGGTCTTGCAATTGGTGCAGCTTTTGCCGGACTTAGGCCTATTGTTGAGTTTATGACTTTTAATTTTGCGATGCAGGCTATAGACCAGATTATTAATTCGGCAGCTAAAACTCATTATATGTCAGGCGGCGAAATAAAGTGCCCGATAGTGTTTCGTGGCCCTAATGGAGCGGCAGCTAGAGTAGGAGCTCAACATAGCCAAAATTATGCTGCCTGGTATGCTCACATTCCTGGATTAAAAGTAATAGCACCTTATAGTGCAGAAGATGCATATGGTTTGCTGGTTACGGCTATACGAGATAATAATCCGGTGATTTTTTTAGAAAACGAGATTTTATATGGCCAAGCTTTTGAAATACCGGATAGTTTGGAGCCTATACCATTTGGACAAGCTAAAATAGTAACAACTGGTAGTGATGTTACTATTGTTACTTTTTCGCTACAGGTAAAATTTGCTCTCGCAGCTGCTGAAATTTTACAAGCTGATGGAATTAGTGTTGAAGTAATAGATTTACGTACCATTCGACCATTAGATATTAATACTATAATTACCTCAGTAAAAAAAACCAACTGTTTAGTGACAGTTGAAGAAGGGTGGTTTAATTGTGGTATAGGTACTACTATTGCAAGTCTGGTAATGCAGGAGGCATTTGATTATTTGGATGCACCAATAGCAATAGTAACAGGTAAGGATGTGCCGTTGCCATATGCAGCTAATTTAGAAAAATTAGCTTTACCGAGTGTAGAAGATATAGTCATGGCCGCCAAAAAAGTCTGTTATACTCGGTATTAACCTCGAATTGCGTTGTCGTCACTGGAGTTCTTCGGTGCTCACGTATTAAGTATACGTTGCGCTCCTCGACTCCAGAACTCCTAGCAATTCGAGGTTAATACCTTCGTCTAACCATCCAGCTCAACAAAATTTATGAAGTTTTGTGAGATTGTCATCCTGAATAAATTTTGTGGATCTCATCACTCATCAACCAATAAGTAAAAATTATGCCAATAAAGATTTTAATGCCCGCTTTATCTCCGACTATGACCTCAGGCAATCTGACAAAATGGTTGAAGCAGGAAGGAGATAAGGTTTCTTCAGGAGAAGTAATAGTAGAAATTGAAACTGATAAAGCAACGATGGAAGTAGAAGCTGTCGATGAAGGGATAATGGGTAAGATTATCTGTGCTGCTGGTAGTGAGAATATAGCGGTTAATTCATTGATTGCAGTATTACTTGAGGAAGGAGAGGATGCTGGTATGCTGGAAGGTTTTATCCAAGCAGCATCAGCTGTTGCTGGCCATTCCAGCGCTTCCGATAATCCTAGTGCAGGCGGGGATTCAGTAAAACCTGTTGAGATTCTTGCTAGTGCAGAAATTACTGAAACTGCTGTGCCTCGGATATTCGCATCGCCTTTAGCAAAAAAAATTGCAGCACAATCCGGTGTTAACCTAGCAAATATAAGTGGTAGTGGCCCTCATGGGCGAATTATAAAATCAGATATATTGGCTGCGCAGAGTTCATCAAATAATTGCGAGCAAAATTTAATTAACAGTAAACTATCTAGGAATACTGAAGAATATCGTGCTGTACCTAATAGTAATGTCAGAAAAATTATCGCTAAAAGATTATTGGAATCTAAACAAACAATACCTCATTTTTATCTTTCAATAGAATGTAATGTCGATAAATTACTTGCTTTGCGGCAAGAGCTTAATAGTGCCGGCACCAATGATTCAACTAACAAGGTTTCGGTTAATGATTTTGTAATTTTAGCAATGGCAAAAGCACTGCGAGAAGTAGGAGAGGCGAATGCTAGCTGGCAATTGGATGCAATACATTATTACAATAATGTCGATATTTCAGTAGCTGTAGCGATTGCTGGTGGACTTATCACTCCGGTAATTAAATCAGCAGATAAAAAAGATATAATTAGTTTGTCTAATGAAGTGAAGGATTTGGCCAAAAGAGCTAGAGAAAATAAATTATTGCCGGAAGAATTTCAAGGTGGTGGTTTTACCATTTCTAACCTTGGGATGTATGGTATTAAAAATTTCAGCGCGATTATCAATCCACCACAAAGCTGTATCCTGGCCGTTGGTGAAAGCGTAAAACGCCCGGTTATAATAAATGATCAAATAACAATTGCTACGATGATGGAGCTAACACTTTCCTGTGATCATCGAGTAGTAGATGGTGTCATTGGAGCAAAATTGTTGGCAGCATTTAAAAAATTGATCGAGAGACCTATTTTGATGTTGGTTTAGTTTATTTTATATAATTCTATACAATTTAACTTGCGGTTGTATAATCTTATGTTAATATTGATATTGGTAATACTAATTGCCAATCAATAGTAAAAAAGGTAATTATATGAAAAGTGAGCAAGATACCTATAGAAGTTTAAGTGATACTACTACACCTACATACGGTAAAATAATACCAGAATCACCGAGTTTGAATTCTCTGACTCCAAGAAGCACTCCTGATGCAAATATCGTTGCCGAACATACCGTTGAAACTACAGGGTGTAGTTGTGCCGATTGTATTAAATGTATAGAAATTGCGTGTTCTTGTCTGGGCTGTTGTGCAATATTCGCAGATTGCTGTAAGTGTGATATATTCTAAAAAAGATAAATATAATATTATGAAATCGAGGTTAATATGAAATATTATGGTTCTCATAGGGATCAATGGGGAGAAGAGATCTCTAGATCTAAAAAGAGCTCTAGTAGTGCAACAAGCAATACAAGCGGTGTTAATACGCGGGCACAAGATAGAGCAGCAAAAGCAGCCAAGAAAGAAGCTGAAATAGAAAAAAAGAAAAAACAAGAAAACGAACAAAAGCTAAAAGCTGCGATAAATAAAGCCTCGATCTATAATGATGTAATGTTGAATCCTGAAGGACTTTATTTAGAAGGGTTGGAGATATTTAATTTATCTATGCGTGCGGATAGGGAATCGATTTATCGGAAAAACGGATTTGATACTGCAGAACATAATTTAAAATATGCTTTACTTTTTGGTGAATTAAGAGCTTTTGAACCGTTATTAGATCTATATCCTACAGGTTTACCTTTAGCAACGTTTTTTGTTATGATAGCTAAAGAATTTGGAGTTGCTAAAATGAGCAACAAGGATTCCCTTAGGCATAATGGAGAGGATATTTCTTGTATCAATTCGGTTCAGAAATGCGTTGAACTTATTAAACAAAATGCAAAAAAATATGGCAATAGTATCATTACTACTGAGATGCAATCTGAAGCAATAGCGGCGTATAATGATGGCTTGGAGATAAAATATCAATTATCAGGTTCAGTTCAAGTAAGGAACATGAATGTTCAAGCTCATACTCATGATAATAGTTGGGAAAAAGGGCTGGAATGGAAAAATGATTTTAGTGATACAAAAGTTGCTGTGATACAAAAGGGGGATTTTGCATATGGAATAATGCAAAAGACAATTTGTAATACTAATTTTACACTGATGGTACATAGTCCATATAGTCACTATCAGGTTAGAATTACACAATATCAATCAGTTGAACTACCGAAAGCAATAGTACCACCGGGAGAAAATATAAATATTAGCTTAGCGGTAACTCAGCCTAACGGACAACGAATAAGCGAAATAGATTCAGCTTATTTTACAATAAATTACAACGATATTGGTAAGTTAGTTAAAATATCACTTCCAAGTAACCCAATAGTAATAGGTGTTGTGCAGGAACGCAGTCCTGCACTAGTTATGTATAAGAGCAATATATACGTATTGCCGGTTAATAGTGGAAATTTAAATAAATTAACAAATAAGGTAAATGAGAATGGAGGTCAAATCGAAGTAATAAGTAATGAACAGTTTTCAGTTGAACCATATGTATTTAATATGAATACACAGAATTTAGCTATAATAGGTGCACATAGTATGGTTGATGATAGTTCTTCATGCTTTAAATGTTGTGAAATCCTTTAGCAACAATTTTCGTGAGGATCTAGAAATTAGCTCAAGTAAGAGAGAAGGATACTATAAGACTGGATTGCTTCGCTGCGCTCGCAATGAGTATGAGGAAGTCGGTTTCAGGCGATGATAAACTTATAATAACGGAGAACCTAAGCTTTGATTAGCATAGTCTTTTGTTCTTTAGCCTTGAAAGTACCTTAAGCAATTTGTTTGTAATTTTTAGAAACACTGCTAAACCAAATAAAATTTTTTAAATACTTACCTCTCAATAAGGCTGGATATCTACCGCACAATCTCTTATAATTCTCAGCAAAAGATATATTTCTGAAAATTATAGGATTGTGTGGATGGAAAATTATGATGTAATAGTAATAGGTGGAGGGCCGGGGGGTTATGTTGCTGCGATCAGATGTGCTCAACTAGGCAAAAAAGTTGCCCTAGTAGAAAAGGAGCATCTTGGTGGTGTGTGCCTTAATTGGGGCTGTATCCCGACTAAGGCATTGCTTAAATCAGCAGAAATGCTCTATCATATTAAACATGCACAAGATTTTGGCATTGATATAGCTGGATATAAGATAGATATCAAGCAAATGGTAGCGCGTTCACGGCGTATTTCTAGTCAATTAACTGGTGGTATCAAAGGATTGTTGAAAAAGAATAAAGTTAATGTATTTGAGGGTACGGCGCAAATAGCAAAGAATAAAATAATTGAGGTTAAAAATTCAAAAGAACAATTTAGTATTAAAGCCAGTAATATTATTATCGCTACCGGAGCAAAGCCTAAAATATTACCAGGATTTGAGCCAGACGGCAAACAAATCTGGACTTCTCGCGAGGCGATGATTCCAGACTCTTTACCAAAATCAATAATTATTGTTGGATCTGGGGCTATTGGTGTAGAGTTTGCTTCTTTCTATAATACTCTTGGAGTAGATGTTACAATACTAGAAGCTCAAGATCGAATTCTTCCAATAGAAGATCTAGAAATTTCTGCACTAGCGCAAAAGATCTTTGTACAACAAGGCATTAAAATTTTTACTAATGTAAAATTACTGGATCATAAGATAAATCAAAGTCAAATCTCAGTTAATATACAATTTGAAGAGAAAAAACACCTGCATACTGCAGATAAATTATTGATGGCGGTAGGAATTAGCGGTAACATTGAAAATATAGGTTTAGAAAACACTAAGATTAAGGTTGCTAATAGTCATATAGTTACTGATGAATTTATGCAAACTGATGAGGTTGGGATTTATGCAATCGGAGATGTTGCCGGTAGTCCATGGCTTGCTCATAAAGCCAGTCATGAGGGAATAATAGTAGCAAATATGATTGCAGGACTAAAACCACATCCAATTAATAAGAATAATATTCCTGGTTGCACTTATTCTTATCCACAAATTGCCAGCGTTGGTTTGACCGAGAGTGCAGCAAAAGCTGCTGGTTACCAGGTGCAAGTTGGTAAGTTTCCTTATCAAGCTAATGGTAAGGCTTTGGCATTAGGTGAGTTGAATGGCTTGATTAAAACTATTTTTGATGCCAAGACCGGGGAGTTACTTGGTGCACATATGATTGGTGCTGAAGTTACTGAATTAATTCAAGGTTATGTTATTGCTAAAAACCTGGAGGCCACAGAGCTAGATTTAATAAATACGATTTTTCCACATCCTACTTTATCTGAAATGATGCATGAGTCTGTGTTGCAGGCTTATGAGAGGGCGATCCACATATAAATTGGTTCCTTGATTATGCTCAAAAAATAGCTAAGAACCTAGCCGGAAAGTGAGGTAACATAATGAAATATCCAGCAATTTTACAAATACCACTAGATGATTATGTTAACGGCAGCGGGTTAAGAAATGTGTTTAGTGACTGTTTAGAAGGACTAAGACGTGAGTCTTTAGAGGCACTTTTTAGTGATATTGGATATTTGTCTGTGTTATCCACTGGAAAGCAGGGAGAAGAAGTTGGCCATGAAAAAGATATTATTACTGATGATGACAATATAATATCTCAACAAATTTCAAAGAGTCTGCAAAATATAAAATATAACGTTTCTTTAGCAAAAGAATATAAAGCTCCTGAATGTTTGTATAAATATTTAATCAGTGAAATTATTGGTAGAGCAAAAGCTTTGCTAGATAACAAAAGTTTATCAGTAGCAGATACTGTGCTATTGATTAATATTATTAGTATTACAGAACTAACGGATTTATATAAAGATTTATTGAAAGAAACATTACTGATAGTGTTTACATCAAACGACACCAAGAGTATATCAAGTGATTCATGGTCACATATTTTTGAATTTATTAGTAATTATTTACCAGAAGAACAACAACAAAAAGTTTTATTTGTTCTTGCAAAAGAAATAGTTAACAATAATGCGCAGGAAGATTTTAAGTATAAATGCAAAGATTTTGAGTATCAATATGGATATTTAATAGGTTCTGTAAAGCTAATGGGTATTAGTGATATAAAATTAACAGAATCATTAGAAGATATCAATCCAGAAACATAGATAATTAAAATAATATGCCAGATATAGTAATTGAAGAAGGAACGGTTAAAACAAGGCCAGCTTGGATTAAAGTCAAAGCTCCGAATTCCTATGAATATCATAATACCAAACAGCTAATTACTGACCTGAAATTAAATACGGTCTGTGAGGAAGCAGCGTGTCCTAATATCGGTGAATGTTGGTCTAAGCGACACGCAACAGTGATGATTCTTGGCTCTACTTGTACTCGCGCTTGCCATTTCTGTAATGTTGCAACCGGAAGACCTGATCTGGTAGATCCACATGAACCAGAAAGGTTGGCAATTGCCGTAAAAAAACTGGGGTTAGAGCATGTGGTGATTACCTCAGTTGATCGTGATGATCTTGATGATGGTGGTGCAGGGCACTTTGCTGAATGCATTACCAAAATTAGGCAGCTATCACCTGCTACTACTATTGAAGTTTTAACCCCTGATTTTTTAAAAAAAACTGGTGCAATTGAAATTGTGGTGCAGGCAAAACCTGATGTATATAACCATAATATTGAGACTGTACCATCTTTATATAAAACGATTAGGCCTGGAGCTCGTTATTATCATTCGCTTAATTTATTACATACCGTAAAAAAACTTGATCCAACAATTTTTACAAAATCTGGAATGATGGTCGGGCTCGGTGAGGAGACTGATGAAGTCATTCAAGTTATGGAAGATTTACGTGCAGCTGAAGTAGAGTTCTTAACTATAGGGCAGTATTTGCAACCTACTCCAAAACACGCAAAAATTGCAAGATATGTTACTCCTGATGAGTTTAACTATTTAGAAAGAGTAGCAAAAACCAAAGGTTTCATGATGGTATCAGCGAGTCCCTTAACTCGCTCATCTTATCATGCTGGAGCAGATTTCCAAAAACTTAAAAATATAAAAATGTCTAAGGTTAGTTGAAATTGTGCATTCTTTTCATCAACTTAAAATACTACCATATCCACCAAAATTATTATTTGATTTGGTGCTTGCAGTAGAAGATTACCCACAATTCTTACCATGGTGTCAAGCAGCTCGGATAGTTTCACAAGACCAATGCCAAATTATCGCAGAATTAGTAATCAAGTTTAAAACTTTTGTAGAAAAATATCAATCACGCATAATATATACGATTACACCCACAGGAGAATATATTATTGAAGTTGAAGCAATTTCTGGTCCATTTAAATATTTACAAAACAGATGGTTGTTTCATAATGAGGAAATGGAAACTAGCGTAGTAGAGTTTTCTATTAATTTTCAATTTAAGTCTTTGTTATTAGATAAACTAATAGGTTTATTTTTTTATAGAGCGGTAGAGAAGTTAATGGAAGCTTTTGAGAAAAGAGCTTTACTATTAAGAGAGTAGCTTGAATTTTTAAGAGTGTTTAATAAATCATACAGTCAAGTTAAAGAAAAAGAGACGATATGAACAGGTCAAGCTTTGATCCATCTCTACACCGTCTTGCTTCGACTTCGTCTCAAGCAGGATACGGTAGTCATCCTAGACATATAAAGTGTGAGCGTTTCACGGATTAAAAAATCGTCATTGCGAGAAGTGAAACGACGAAGCAATCCAGTTAAAATCAATGTTTTTTTGCTATTTTCTGAATTGCTTCGTCGTTTCACTCCTCAGCTCAGACGGTGGTTGTAGCTTTGTAAGTCCTGTACTAACGTTCAATCTTAAAACCCCGTGAACGCGCATAAAGTCATCCCGAACTTGCTTCGGGATCTTATGAAGTCCTGATGAGATCCTGACACGAGTTCAGGATGACTAACGTGAACAACGTTCACTGACTAATTACAAATTGTTGAACATTATTAAATATTTAGCTAAAACCGCGGAACTCTTTGTGCTACTCCACGATTAATACTATCAACATTATTACTTATAGAATCTTTGGGATCAGCTTTTTGTTTAACAATTTCTTCTTTGGCTAGTGGTTTTGTTGTGCTGCTGCAGCCAAACAAAAATAATAATGACGTTATAAAAATTATGGCGCTTTTATTCATATGTATACTACTCTGGTAATTTTGTTAGTGATTACAGTGTATATATAAGCTTTTTAGTTGTCAAGAAAGTTAACTTAACTAATCGGAGTAAGTTTAACAAGATATTTATCCTATTCTAGGAAAAACAGCTGTAGGAGGTAATAACTCACTACCAGAGGTAATCGCATAATTTTTATTTAGGTAGGCAAAGTTTCTTTGCGAAGAGGGAATTCCCAATTGATTAAGCATTATGTTAGCTGCCTCTGGGGTAAATGGCTGTAACATAATAGCGATAAATCTTAAGGTCTCAAGTAATACAAATAATACTAGCTTTGTTTGATTAATATCTGTAAGAGCCAGTTTCCACGGAGCTTGTTGATCAATGTAAATATTTGCCTGTTCGCTAAGAATTATGATATTATTTAAGACATTATTTATTTCAAGCGATGCCATTAATATTGCATTAGACTGAGGCATCTGTGCTGCCATTATCAGAATTGGTAAATTATAAGCCTGTTCTAGTTGATTTGAATTAATCTCCGGAACTTTTCCTGCCATATATTTATGTACCAAAGTACTGGTACGTTGCAGTAAATTTCCTATTTTATTAGCCAGTTCACTATTAACTCTGTTAATTAGATTTTCTGGTGAATAATTACCATCAGCACCAAAGGTAATTTCGCGCATTAAAAAATATCTTACCTGATCGACGCCAAATTCATCGCTAAGCTTTAATGGATCAATGACATTGCCAATAGATTTTGAAATTTTTTGTCCCTGATTAGTCCACCATCCATGAGCCATAATAGATTTTGGCAGTTCTAATCCGGCGGCCATTAAGAATGCCGGCCAATATATGGCGTGAAACCGTAAAATATCCTTACCTACTATATGAGCATCTGCTGGCCAATATTTTTGATATTTGCCATCCTGATCCTCAGGATATCCAAGTGCTGAAATATAATTAATGAGTGCATCAA
This sequence comes from Candidatus Trichorickettsia mobilis, assembly GCF_963422225.1. Classification (NCBI taxonomy): domain Bacteria; kingdom Pseudomonadati; phylum Pseudomonadota; class Alphaproteobacteria; order Rickettsiales; family Rickettsiaceae; genus Candidatus Trichorickettsia; species Candidatus Trichorickettsia mobilis. The sequence continues at coordinate 480,759 of NZ_OY728607.1, read as the reverse complement.
GCCAGACATAAATTACGTGTTTTTCATCATTAGGTACTTTTATTCCCCAACTGAAGCTAGTACGGGATACTGATAAATCTTGTAATCCACTTTTAACAAAGTTAATGACCTCGTTACGTTTAGATAATGGTCTGATAAAATCAGGATTAGCTTCATAAAATGCTAATAATTGATCTTGCCATTTGGATAAAGCAAAAAAATAACTTGGTTCACTTACCCACTCAACATCAGCACCTGTCGGAGCCTTACCTTCAGCAGTCAGCTCTGTTTGATCATAAAATGCCTCATCCCGAACTGAATACCAACCATCATATGTTCCTAGATAAATATTGCCGCTGTCTTTTAATCGTTGCCAGAATTTCTTAACACTTTCTTGATGTCGAGATGAGGTGGTTCTAATAAAATCATCGTTAGAAATATTCATTACTGTCATTAATTTATAAAAACTTGCCGAAGTTTGATCAGTAAAGCTTTGTGGATCAAGCCCAGCCTTAGCTGCAGATTTTTCAACTTTTTGACCATGTTCGTCAGTGCCAGTCAAAAACATTACTTCACAACCGCTTAAGCGCTTGAATCTAGCAATAACATCTGCTGCAATAGTAGTATAAGCATGGCCTATATGAGGTACGTCATTGACATAATATATTGGGGTAGTAATATAATATTTGTTATTCATTGTGCTTTTCCATCATGTTATGTTTGATTCAGAAATAAAATAGCATCTGATATCGTGATACAGAAGAGGGTAAGAATACTTAATGAATATAAGTCCAGTTGTTTCCAAAAACTCCATAAAATACATAATATTGCAATAATTATGATATATAATGTTAAGTCTTCTTGAGAACACCAAACACTGGTTAACATTAATATATTAATTATACATTGAGAACGAAGAGTATTATTAAATTTATTGTTTAATAAAAATAAACTAATAATAAAAGCAATAGATAGACTTGATAACCATAGTATAATAGTTTGTTCAGTTAAAGTACGATAAATAGCTCCCCAAAATAACATAGATATTATAATTATTTGTGGTATAGCCTTATGTTCACGATAAATAAGGATATTCAGCAAGCAACTGACTCCAAAGCCAAATATCAATATATATAAATCAGTAATCCCATTAAATAAATAAAAACAGCTATTGGAAAGAATGACTGCACTGATTTCTAAAATAAAATATTGAGCTGGAATATTAGAATTACAATAGTTGCATTTTCCAAATGTACTAAACCAGCTTAGTAATGGTAAGTACTCATAGGGCTTAAGCAGATGGCGACAATAAGAGCAGAATGGAGGTTGGTCGCAGTTTTGATTAATACCGCAAATAGTAATATTTCGTGGTAAACGATAAAATATGGTCGTCGCAAAATTACCGATAAGTAATCCAAAAATTGTAACTATTATATATTCCAGCATTAAGCTTATATTTCTTGGTTAAGCTTAGCGTTCGCGTGATCTGCATCTGACATTTCTTCTTTTGCTGGTTGTCCAAGGATTACAGTTTCATAGGTGTATAATTCACTTATTAGTTTTTGGAATAGCGGTAGTGGTAGTTTTATATGGTAGGGTGGCAATGCTGCAGAACCATTGTTATTTGATGAGCTCTCGGTATTTTCTGGTTTATTATTAGATTGAGGATTTTTTTTCATATTAAACACCTTGACGTTGAACCATTAATTTTTTGATTTCTGAAATGGCTTTTGCCGGATTTAGTCCTTTAGGACAGGTTTTTGTACAATTCATAATAGTATGACAGCGATATAATTTGAATGGATCTTCTAGATCATCCAGACGTTCGCCTGCATATTCATCTCTAGAGTCAGAGATCCATCTATATGCTTGTAATAATACTGCCGGCCCCAGATATTTTTCACTATTCCACCAATAGCTTGGGCATGAGGTAGAACAGCAAGCGCACAATATACATTCATATAACCCATCCAATTTTTCACGATCCTCCGGAGATTGTAGCTGTTCACTTCCTGCTGGTTTTGGACTATCAGTTTTAAGCCATGGTTGAATAGATTCATATTGAGCATAAAAATGTGTCATATCAGGTATCAAGTCTTTAATAACCTGCATATGTGGCAATGGATAAATTTTAATGTCTCCCTGGATCGAGTCTATTGGTTTAATGCAAGCTAATGTGTTGGTTCCATCTATATTCATAGCACAGCTGCCGCATATACCTTCACGGCATGAACGTCTAAAACTCAAAGTTGAATCTAACTCATTCTTAATTTTTATTAAAGCATCAAGTACCATCGGACCACATTGATCTCGGTCAATTTCATACGTATCCATTCTTGGATTTTCTTTTGTATCAGGATCATATCTATAAATCTTTAATTTTTGAGGAATTTTTGCAGTATCAAGTCCAACATGCATTTTTCCTTCTAGTACTTTTGAGTTTGGCGGGAGCCTAAGTTCAGCCATGATTACCTTTTTTAAGTATATTATATAACCAATAGACCTCTTCATTTTACTTGCTATGAGATCTTAAGCTAATCATAGCATTCTAGTTTGGTAATTCAAGTTTATGTTATGGGTGGCTTAAAATATATATTAGTTCAGTAACAAATAAATTCCAGATCTGTATTGAATAAGTGAGTTGTCAATTCGCTCCAGCGGTAATCTAGCCAATTACTCCTACTAGAAGTGGGAGTAATTAGCTTTCGCTATATAACGCGAGTTGCTAATTAAAACTGCTAAAAACTCCCATTTCTACGTCTGAGCTGATGGAGCTTTGCTACGGCAGCTGAGCTCCCCTCAGCTCAGACGGCTTGAACTGGTCTCTGTGGTGTTTAAAAAATATTTTAATTGGCAACTGGCATTATAAATATGCGTTAAAATACCACAACTAAAATAAATTTTCTGTTATTAAAATAATTCTTTTTCTTTCTTAGATAAAAATTAACAAAATTTGGCACGAATGTTGCTTAATGAGTAATAAGATTATTTATTTATATTAAAAATATATATAATCCTATTAAATTAATAATTAATAAAAACACTAAAAGGAGAATTAAGTTATATGACTGATTTTATGAATCCAATCAGCCAGATCGCTGGCTATGCAATGAAAGCGGCTACCACAAAATTACGAGAAAGCGGTGAGCGTTTAGCTACTGGTGATAGAAGCAAAGCTAATATCGTAGATTATGTAGTAGGTTCTCAGTTACGTGATACAGCATCAGTGCTTAAAAGCGTCTCTAAAAGTGCTTCTTATGGTATTAATCTGCTTAAAGTTGCACAATCAATATTATTAGCAGGAAAGCAACAGCTTGTAGGACTACAGGACATTATTGCTCAGGCTAATACTGCAAACCCTACAACTTTAGCTGCTCTAAATGCGTTATATACAGCTAACACTACTGATCTTAACCGCCAGTTTGTAGGAGCTACTTTTGATGGTAGAATTCTTTTTGATAACAACGTTGCAACCTCTGTAGCTAATGCTCCGCTAAACGTTAGAGTTGGGATATTAATGACTGATATTATTAAAGTTAGTACTCCTGGCCTAAAAGCACTTACCACAACGTTAAATGCTGGTGCCGCAGGTGATCTGTTAATCCCTGCTAACCAAGCTAATGCTCAAAATCTTATCTCAACTACAGTAGGCAATTTAGTCACCAATGGTTTATCATCAATTGGTGGACAAATTGAAAGCTTGAAAAATGCTTCTGCTGCTTTATCAAACTCTGTTCAGGTACAGGATGATGCAGCTAATGGTTATTTGAATACTAATTATGAAGATGATTCAAATAACTTTAAAGAGTCAGTAGCTCGTATTAAAGGTGCTATTGCTACAGTAGTATTAGCCGATAGACTAGTGCAAGAAACAGGTAGATTACTAGATTAATTATTAAATAATTTATTGAAGTTTATTTAAATAAATTATTTACCAGTATTGTCAGCTTGTCATATGTAGTATTTAGAGATAATGCTTAAGGCAACTTGATGATGCTGGTTTTAACGTTTATTGCTTCGATATCTAACTATAACAACAGTTTAAACATTTTCTCTGCAAATTATTGGTCATTAAAAATAATATCTGTATATCCTTTATTATCAGCCAAGCCCGCTAATTCGATTTTCACTTCCCTTAACATGTTTGAAAAGCTATCTTGAGCTTCGGGATGAATATTTTCGTTAAGAAATCCTAACCATTCCTCTAAAGTCAAAGATAATTGACCATTGCTTGCAATAAGTTTATCTAAATCAATCTTCTCAGCAAGTAGTAGTTCCTTTACTGCTAGATAATTACCTTGTTCTATTAGTTTTGAACATTTAAAATACAATTCCGTAGTATCTACAATTTTAGCGCTGTATTCTGTATTTATCTCTTCTAATAATGGTCGTATCACAGGTTTATAATTAATCAACAGATCAAATAGTGTTTGGTTACCGATCAAGTAGTTCAAATCTATATCATGGGTTGCTATAAAACCCTTTAGCGCGTTAAGTCTATCATCATTTATCAATTTATAGCAAGCTTTAAGGAGCAGATCATTATCTATGATTCCTTCTTGTAGTGATTTGTTAAACGCTGTAATAATATTTAAAACATCAGATCGACCGTTGGTCATGCGAATGGCAATGCTAATATTGCTACAAGCAATAAATTCAATGACCTTACTTACATCAGCAGCTGTGCTACTACATAATGAGAAAGAAAGTTCGGTGAGTTTAGTATAAGGTATAATATTGAGTAAGCTTGATATACAATCAAAACTATAAATGGGTTTTATCTCTTCTATATTAAGACCTGTAATCTGAGTATTCGGTAATACATCAGTTAATGCTTGTAGCCCAACTTTGTTAAAATAATTACTATACAGCATAAGGTGAGTAATTTTAGTAGTTGGTAAAAATGCTGCTATTGCTTCTAAAAGTTCATTATTTATGTTAGCATTTCCTAATGTAAGGTAAGTAATTTTGCTACTTGGTAAAGCCACGGCAAGTGCTTGTATGTTTTTGCCTGTCAGATAAATATCTACTAGTATAAGCTGAGTGATTTGTGTAGTTTGTAAAACACTAGCTAGTGCATTTATTACTACTTTAGATTCAGGTTGATATCCAACGACTTATTGTTAAGGACTTTATTGACGTATTACCGTTAATCTTACTAATAAATGTTGGTATTTGTTCTTCCGTTATTTTGTCTATTACAATCTTTTCTTTTCCATCATCAATTTTTCTTAATATTTGTGAAAAATCTTTCATATTATACCTATATATTTATTATGTCTTAGATCCATTAGATATAATATACTATCAAATTAAATTGATGACAATAATAAAATAATATAAAATATATTTTTTGAGCTAACACTCTTAGCGCGAGCTATACTATCATGTATATCATAGTGATGTGTTTAATTATGGTAGTTATGTGCAGATGATCTCGCAAAAATTCATTATCAAATCCATCGCAGATAATAATATTACAATCACTGGTTATGCCAGCGTCTATAACGTTGTGGATCAGCAGAATGATATTATTATTAAAGGAACGTTCTTAAGTCCAGATAATCAAACGGTAAAGTTTTTATGGCAGCATGATATTATTCAGCCAATTGGGGCTATAAAATCTTTGCATGAAGATAATTACGGTTTGCAAATAGAAGCGGTAATTAATGGCAATATCAGATCAGGTCGTGAAGCTATTGAACTGGTAAAGCAAGGTGCAGTAGATGGCCTTAGTATCGGCTTTAATTTACAATCAGCATATTATAATCATTTGGGACAGCGAGTTATTGAAAAAGCCGAATTACTGGAAGTAAGCATTGTTACTTTCCCGGCAAATACCCATGCTAAAATCTATAATATAGTTAACGTCAATCAACAGGAACATATGAATATAGAAGCAACAAACAGTGAGAATACCGAACAAATAACTAAACAAATCAAAATGTTAGAGGATAAAATTAATAATATTCAAACTGTATTAGCGCGCCCAGAACTGGGAAACGACAATAATAATATTGAATATAAAGCAGCCTTTGGTGATTATCTTCGAAAAGGTAATATGAATTCATTAATTCAGAAATCACTAAGTAGTGCAGCTGGTGAAGGTGATGTGTTATTAGTACCGACACTATATAGTAAAATTGTTGGCGAGATAAAAGCACGTTCACCAATGAGACAACTGGCATCAATAGAAACCATCTCTACTAATGCGCTTGATGTAGTCATTGAAGACGGTAAATTTACCAGTGGTTGGATTGGTGATGCTGAGCGACGTGAAGACACCGAAACTCCAAAATTAAAGCAAAAAAGAATATTAGTGCACGAGCTTTATGCTCAACCAAAAGCCACTCAGGCGTTAATTGATGATTCTGCGATTCAGATTGAGGATTGGTTGGTAAAATGTTTGATAAATAGTTTCATTAAAATAGAAAATGCAGCTTTTATTAATGGTAGTGGTGAGAAACAGCCGAAAGGAATTTTACATGATGATCATAAAATCAAAAACATAGATGTTGGAGATATTAAGCTACAGGATTTGTTACTCAATCTTATTAATGATCTTGATGAAGAATATTTAACCAATGCAAGTTTTTTAATGAATAGGACAACTTTATCAGCAATTCAACAGCTTAAAGATGAAACCGGCAGATTTATCTGGCAGCAAACTTTTACTGAGTCATTGTCGCATACTATTTTTGGTATACCAGTGGTTTGTTGTGCAGAGATGCCGTCAATTGAAGTAGGTAAATGCGCAATAGCTTTTGGAGATTTTGACTCAGCTTATAAGATTGTCGATCGCAGCGGTGTCAATATTATGCGCGACCAGTACACAGAGAAACCTTTTGTAAAGTTCTATACAGTAAAAAGAGTGGGCGGCGATGTAGTAAATCCTGAAGCACTGAGATTTGCTAAATTTTAGAGTTAATTATATGGTGTGATGGTGCGATTTTATGTTGACCCAAAATAGTTTTAAAATTATTGAAATACTACCGCAGGAATTATGGCAATTGAATGAAGTCAAAAATTATCTGAGAATATCAGACGATTATGATGATAATTTAATAACTAATTTAATTGATACTGCGCTGGTGGCAGCTGAGAATTTTATCGGTTTAAGTTTAATTAACAAGCATATAGAATTTCGAGCTAAGTTACAGAAACAACAGCAATTCGTGCTAAAATATCAACCGATACAGAAAATAGAAGAGATATTTACTGAGAAAGATGAAGAGAAAACGGTACTTAACAATAGACCTCTTTCGAAACTCATTTACCAAGATCCCAATTATATAAACCAGCAATTAAATTGAACCTAAGACCAAATCTTTTGCGTCTATTTCGATATTTATCAGCAATTATTTTAAAACGCTTTAACATACCTATAACATTTTCATTTAATACTCTGTCACTTGCTAAACTTCTATTATTTTTCTTATCTTCTTTGGTTAAAGCATTCTTTTTACTCTTTTTCTTTGGTAGCTCAGAATTTGTATGAATCTTCTGTAAGCCTTGATAACCAGTATCAGTAATCACTTTAACCTCAGGCAGTATATGGGTTCTTGATTCTTTAAATAATTTAAAATCATGACGCTTACCATTGGAAAAAGAAGTGCATATGACTCGTTTGCTTTTCTTATCTACTACTATTTGAGTCTTTAACGTATGTCTTTTCTTTTTACCTGAGTAATAGTATTTCTGTTTTTTTGGGGTCGCTCTATAGGGCTTTCTGTAGCATCTATTAAAACTAATTCATACTCCATACCGCTTTTAACTAGAGCCTTCTTACCTGGAAGAGCAAAATCCGGATGTTTTATTAGAGTGTCTTCAACAAAACGAATTGTTTTAAATGCACTGCTTTCGCTAACCCCATAATTCTTAGCTATATGAAAATAGGTACGGTATTCCCTTAAATATTCAAGTGTCATTAATAGGCTGTCTTCCATACTAAGACTAGCTCTTCTGCCACCTTGGTACCTCCTATTTATTTGTTTCTCTGTCTTTAAAATCCCTACCATCTTTTCGAATGTACTATTTCTTACCCCAGTTAATCTTCTAAAATGCTCTTCCGATAAAATGCTTAAATTTTTATATCTCATATAGTTCTAAATTAAGTAAATTCGACTTTATAGCATATTTAGTCCAGTTTCGAAAGAGGTCTAATGAACAATATTATTTTGATACTAGTCAAAGCAGTTTGAATTTATTGCAACCAATAAATTCAGCAACCTTGGTTGTGCACTATATTAGACCTCTTTCGAAACTGGACTAAATATGTTATAAAGTCGAATTTACTTAATTTAGAACTATATGAGATATAAAAATTTAAGCATTTTATCGGAAGAGCATTTTAGAAGATTAACAGGGGTAAGAAATAGTACATTTGAAAAGATGGTAGGGATTTTAAAGACAGAGAAACAAATAAATAGGAGGTACCAAGGTGGCAGAAGAGCTAGTCTTAGTATGGAAGACAGCCTATTAATGACACTTGAATATTTAAGGGAATACCGTACCTATTTTCATATAGCTAAGAATTATGGAGTTAGCGAAAGCAGTGCATTTAAAACAATTCGTTTTGTTGAAGACACTCTAATAAAACATCCGGATTTTGCTCTTCCAGGTAAGAAGGCTCTAGTTAAAAGCGGTATGGAGTATGAATTAGTTTTAATAGATGCTACAGAAAGCCCTATAGAGCGACCCCAAAAAAACAGAAATACTATTACTCAGGTAAAAAGAAAAGACATACGTTAAAGACTCAAATAGTAGTAGATAAGAAAAGCAAACGAGTCATATGCACTTCTTTTTCCAATGGTAAGCGTCATGATTTTAAATTATTTAAAGAATCAAGAACCCATATATAGCTAAACCTCTATAAAACGGTTATAATCAAAGGGTATAATTAAAATAATTGTTATGACATATTCGATAGATTTTAGAAAGAAAGTACTGGCTATCAAAGAAAAAGAGAAGATGAGTTTTGAATCAATATCAAAACGTTTTGGAGTAGGAAAAAACACGGTATTTGTATGGACTAAAAAAATATCTCCTCTAAAGAATAGGAATAGAGCTTCGAAAAAAATACCGATTGATAAATTAGACCTCTTTCGAAACTCATTTACCAAGCTCCCAATTATATAAACCAGCAATTAAATTGAACCTAAGACCAAATCTTTTGCGTCTATTTCGATATTTATCAGCAATTATTTTAAAACGCTTTAACATACCGATAACATTTTCATTTAATACTCTGTCACTTGCTAAACTTCTATTATTTTTCTTATCTTCTTTAGTTAAAGCATTCTTTTTACTCTTTTTCTTTGGTAGCTCAGAATTTGTATGAATCTTCTGTAAGCCTTGATAACCAGTATCAGTAATCACTTTAACCTCAGGCAGTATATGGGTTCTTGATTCTTTAAATAATTTAAAATCATGACGCTTACCATTGGAAAAAGAAGTGCATATGACTCGTTTGCTTTTCTTATCTACTACTATTTGAGTCTTTAACGTATGTCTTTTCTTTTTACCTGAGTAATAGTATTTCTGTTTTTTTGGGGTCGCTCTATAGGGCTTTCTGTAGCATCTATTAAAACTAATTCATACTCCATACCGCTTTTAACTAGAGCCTTCTTACCTGGAAGAGCAAAATCCGGATGTTTTATTAGAGTGTCTTCAACAAAACGAATTGTTTTAAATGCACTGCTTTCGCTAACTCCATAATTCTTAGCTATATGAAAATAGGTACGGTATTCCCTTAAATATTCAAGTGTCATTAATAGGCTGTCTTCCATACTAAGACTAGCTCTTCTGCCACCTTGGTACCTCCTATTTATTTGTTTCTCTGTCTTTAAAATCCCTACCATCTTTTCAAATGTACTATTTCTTACCCCTGTTAATCTTCTAAAATGCTCTTCCGATAAAATGCTTAAATTTTTATATCTCATATAGTTCTAAATTAAGTAAATTCGACTTTATAACATATTTAGTCCAGTTTCGAAAGAGGTCTATTGAGAGAAGACGTGGTGCAATATAGTGACGCGTATCAATATGAAAGAGCTGAGCGGTTAGGAGTGAGTAAATCTGGAATACAAAAAGCATTAAAGAAGTTGAACATTACGTATAAAAAAAGCTTTAAAACATCCGAAGGCAAAAGAAGAAGAGAGGTTAGAATTTCAGAATAAGATAAAAAAGTACGAGGCAGAGGAAAAAGTTATTGTCTTTACCGATGAGAGCGGGTTTGTCCATAGCGCGCCTAGAACTCACGGATATTCGGCAAAAGGCAAGAGGTGTTATGGTGTTCATGATTGGCATCCGTCAAAAAGAACTAATGTTATAGGGGCATTAGTAGGTAAATCGCTGCTAACCGTGTCAATTTTTGACGGCAATGTTAATACAGTTATTTTTAACAGCTGGGTAGAACAAGATTTAATACCGAAATTACCTAATAATTCCGTGGTTGTGACAGACAATGCAAGTTTCCATAAAAGTCCGTATTTAAAAACTATGATAGAAAAAGCTGGTCATATATTGGAGTACTTACCGCCTTATTCTCCTGATTTGAATCCTATTGAACCAAAATGGGCTCAAGCTAAATCTAGAAGAAGGAAATATCGCTGTGACGTAGACACTCTGTTTGAAAAGTACATGTTATAACCGTTTTATAGGGGTTTAGCTATACTGCCTGAGGTTAAAGTGATTACTGATACTGGTTATCAAGGCTTACAGAAGATTCATACAAATTCTGAGCTACCAAAGAAAAAGAGTAAAAAGAATGCTTTAACTAAAGAAGATAAGAAAAATAATAGAAGTTTAGCAAGTGACAGAGTATTAAATGAAAATGTTATCGGTATGTTAAAGCGTTTTAAAATAATTGCTGATAAATATCGAAATAGACGCAAAAGATTTGGTCTTAGGTTCAATTTAATTGCTGGTTTATATAATTGGGAGCTTGGTAAATGAGTTTCGAAAGAGGTCTATTTCTGGATTTAGCAGTAGCAATATCCCATCTACCATTAAGCATGGAGTTTTATTGCATGTTGCAGAAATGTATGATCGTGAAACAGCACTTGAGAATTCCTTCTCAAGTGCTGTTAGAAATTTATATTTATCATACAGACAGCTAAAGATTTAAAATGGCTCAATACTCATCTAGTAAAAATCTTAGACATCAGATCAAGTTTTTAGAAAATATTACATTGCATGAAATAGAATTTGAAGATTGGCGAGCAAAATTGGTTGCCTATGCTGATATTCAACCAGCATGTGATAATAGGTTGAATATGTTGGAACAATTTAATTTTGATCATGTGATGACTGAGGCTTTATTTTTATTCAAGCTGCGTTTTATCGCCGGCATTACCATAAAACTGCGTATTGACCTCAATAGTAGGTTGTTTTGAAATAAAAAGGATAATAAACTTGAATGAGCGAAATAAATGGTTGCAAATAATTGCTTTAGAGATTTTGTAGAAGATTTTAACTGGATTGCTTCGGGCTAAAGCCCCCACCACCGTCATTGCGAGGGCTTTAGCCCGAAGCAATCCAGTCTTAATTAAAAACATATAAATAAAAATTAAACAATAATATGTCGCTCAATTTTTTACATGATTTTCAGCTTAAATTATATAATGCACTTAATGACGAGCAAGAGATTAAACAAATAGTGGATAAAATTTATCTCTCAGTAGTACAAGATGCTAAATACCCTTTTTTATTAATTAATATAATAGATGCAAATAATTTATCAAAATTTGATCAGCAGATCTATGAAATCGAATTTGAAATTTGTGTTTTTGTTCGTGATAAAAATCAAGGAAATCTGACTATACTCGCTAGCTTAATTAACAAAGGATTAAATGCAATCAATCCTGGCGCTATCGGATATATCATTGCCGGTTTACGTTCAACTGTAGTTAATTTTGAACGTAGCCAGGATCTCCTTACCACAAAGTTAATTATGCATTACCAAGCACTAATTAAACAAGAGTTTGATCTATGAATTTTCATGATGTCCGACTGCCAAAGTTTATTGAGGTTTTTGCACTAGGGCAACCAGAATTTGCCACTTCGGTGATTACTACTATTTCTGGACGCGAGGTTAGAAACTTAGAGCGAGAAGCCGCGCGGCAAAAATATTTGCTCAAAAATTGTCGATTAAGCCAAAGCCAATTTGAACATTTTAACAGTTTTTTTAGAGCTCGTCGCGGGCAGAATTTTTCTTTCCGTTTTAGAGATCATGCTGATTGTCAGGTAGCAAAACAGTTTATTGCTATTGGCGATGGTAAGAGCACTAAGTTTCCATTGATTAAATTATATGATGATCCAGTGCTGCCATACTGGCGTAAAATTACTAAACCTGTAAAAGACAGTGTAAATGTTTATATAGAAAATCAACTGGTTGAAGCTATAATTGATGAGAATAACGGCATCATTATCATCTCTGAAGCCTTAGCTACAGGTTCAGTATTAATGGCAGATTTTATTTTTGATGTATGTGTACGTTTTAGCAGTGATAGTTTCGCTTATACTTATGCAGCTGATAATTCTATTGAATTAGCTGAAATAGAACTTTATGAGGTAATAGCATGAGGGATTTACCGGAACAGATACAGCAGAAAATTACTGCTGGTGAAAATTTTGTCTATTGCTTTGAAATTACTTTGAGCACTGGTCAAAATTTATATTTAACTTCGGCTAGTATAGCGATTAATTTGCAAAATCAAATTTTTTTGCCTAATTCAGGAATAACAGTGATTAGCGGAGAATTTAATGATTCTGCTTATAATAATATTATTCTTGATGGCATATTTGAAGTTAATGGTATTATTTCAACAATGGATTTAACTACCGCTACTGTCAAAATCATTTTATATTTTTCCGGATATTCTTATCATTGGCTTACTTATTATTGCAGTGTATATACAAAATTCGATTTAGGCTTTCGCCTGTATCTTGAACCAGAAAGCAAAAAATATCAACAATCATTGTTGCAAAAATTTAGTAAAACTTGCCGAACAAATTTTGGTGACAAGAGGTGTAAAGCTGATAAGCAACTATATAGCCACTGCTATAATATATCAGAAGTTATTGGTAATATATTGATAGTCGTAGATTTAAATAAAGAAAATGGTTATTTTGATGATGGTGAGTTAGTATTTAAAGAAACCCAATTTATTGCAAAAATCTTAAAGCAGCTTGATAATAATCTTGAACTTGATCAAGCTATACCAGATGTTTTAAAAGAACATAAAGAGGTAATACTGATTGCTGGCTGCGATAAAAAATTTATAACTTGTTGCAATAAATTTAATAATGCAGTAAATTTCAGAGGAGAACCTTGGATTCCAGAAGATAATTTTTTGAGTGTAAATGAATAAATATTTTATAACTGGCTTTATGGGTGTATTTCAGAACTTATTCACTGAAATCGCTAAGAAAAAGCAAGAGCCGTCACTTCATTATTTTGCTCAAATGGAGCAAGATTTAAACAGCGCCTTTGAGAAATTAAGACAAGAATTATGAAAGAAATTAAAACTTTTTTTGCTAGTGGCAATCGACTGAATAAAGGCTATGGTAGGTTATCTAATCCACGAGAAATGGATAATAGCTTCTATCGCAAAAAATTTGAGCATATTCTACCGCCGCTAGATATCATGAGTGAATATGAAACTATGAACCCAGGTACATTGGCGCGTCTTATTGACATGGCTGAAAAAGAACAGCATCATCGGCATGCTCTAGATTTTGCTACGCTTGAAAATAGTCAGCGTTCTATAAAAAGAGGGCAGTGTTTTGCAATGGCATTGGGAATTTTTTTAGCTATCACTACTCTCTTATTATCAATATTCTGTGGTGGTTGGGCAGTGGCTTTCGCTGTTTTAGCATTCTTACCTATGTCTTTGACTTCTATTCTACCTTACGTTCAAAATTGCAAAAGTAAGTTTAATAGTGGCATTAAAGACAGAGAAAATATCAATTCCGACATAAAAAAAACTTAAGTCCGTGCCACTAATACATACGTGTCAAGTTACGGAAAAGAAGCTGGTCACTCCAGCAAGTTGTTATTGCAAGACTGTTTATGGTCGAAGCAATCCAGAAAATGAACAAAAGATGTTTACTGGATTGCTTCAGCTAATGCTCGTAAACGCTCACATAAATCTTAAGCATGCTTCAATATTATGCTAATTTTTTCTAGACATAGCCAATACCTTAAACAAATTTCCCATCTGTGATGGCGCAATTAGGCGCTGCACCTGTTGATCTATAATATGTTTTTCATCTATGGCTAAACGGTTACGCAAGCGGTCAGCCATTTGGAGAATACCGTATTTGATTAAAAATTCTGCTTGCGAAATACATTCATCTATTATCAGTTCGTGTGCAAAAGCGGTATTTCTTAAAGCATTGAAATCGACATGGGCTGACAAGTCAGCTTCACCTAAATTTTCAAGCAGTGAATGGTATTGATGCGTTTTTACAGCTTGTAGCGTACTACCATAATGCGATCTATTTCTCTGCGGTAGTTTAATATCATAACCATAATCGATGATTAGTGAAGCACCACCATGTTTTTTGAAATGATTAGCGATAAATCTGATAATAGCCAATGATTCCAGAGATTCTTCAATAACAGCACCATCATGCGCATTAATATGATCCTGTTCCAATTGTGATTGTAACTCTTTGTGCATGGAAATTTTATCAAATTTTATCTTACCATCAAGAGGGTCAACAATAAGTATTATCTCATACCAATCTTTTTTTATTTTAGTATATTGTTTTATTGGTAAGGCATCAAAAAACTCATTGGCAATAATAAGAGCAGGAGAGTCATCAATCGCGTATGTTGCAGGTAACCATTTGATATTCACATCAAATTTTGATAAATTTTCTTTTTGCAGTTTAATAAAGTTCTGATTAATCTCTACCAGCTGGATATTCACATTATTATAGAATTCCGGAACTAACTGTACTGTCCGCAATAAATCACGCATCAGCAAACCACGCCCTGGCCCAAGCTCAACTATGCTAATATTTGTCGGGCATTTTAACTTATACCATTGCTCAACGCACCATATGCCAATGATTTCACCAAATATTTGTGATATCTCCGGAGCAGTAACGAAATCTCCTGTTTCACCGAGTATTGTTTGTTGCTGATAGTAAGAACCAGGATTAGCAGTTAATACATGATGCATCATTTGCTCAACGGTAATATAACCGTTTCGTTGGATTAGCTCTCTGATTGTTGAATCGATTGGCATTAATTTTGTATGTTAGCGTTTGATTAATAGATAGCATCCTAAAAATAACATCGGTAAGGATAAAATCTGCCCCATAGTTATGTAATTCAAAATAAAACCAATTTGAAAATCAGGCTCACGAAAATTTTCGATGATTATTCGAAAAATAGAATATAAAATTAAAAATATTGCGGATGTTTTACCAGGATTATTAAGAGTACGGCAACGAAAAACGCTAAACAGTATAATTATAAATAATACCAAACCTTCTAATAGAGCTTCATATATCTGACTGGGATGGCGTGGACGTTGATCGCTATTTGGAAAAATCACTGCCCACGCAACATCTGTAACTCTGCCATACAATTCTGCGTTGATAAAATTAGCAATTCTACCCAAAAATAATCCAATAGGCGCAACTATAGCTAATATATCGGTGAGCTGTAAAAAATGTAGTTTATATTTTTTACAAAAAATATATCCAACTATAATAACTCCAGTAATGCCACCGTGAAATGACATACCTCCTTCATAAGTTTTGAGAATATCAATGGGATGAGTAAGAAATTTAACAGGATCATATAATAAGACATAACCTAGCCTACCACCTATTATAATGCCTATGACTGCCCAGCTAATAAAATCTTCAAGATTTTTATGGGCAATATTTAAAGAAAATTTAGTTACAATTCTTTTTGATAAATTTAATCCTATTAATATCCCAGTGACATAAGATAGTGAATACCATGAAATTGCCAGAGGGCCTACAGCAACGATCACTGGATTAATGTCAGGGAATGCTATCATTTACTTCTTAATATTCTATGAAATTAAAAATTGGTAGACGAAGTTAAACTTTGAGATCCGCTCGGAGTATCTCCGTCTGCGGAGCGCAGCGTACTCTAGTACGTGAGCACCGCAGATCTTTAGATACGACAACGCCAATTCTCAAAGTTTAACAAGTATTAGGCGGCTTGCTTTTGATATTCTATATTTAATGCATTAAAAACTGCTATTAAAGCATCGGTCAATTCCTGAATCATTTGATCAGTGTGATTTGGAGTTGGAATAATTCTGAGGCGTTCTGTTCCTCTTGGTACAGTAGGAAAATTTACATGTTGTACATAAATTCCATAATTTTTTAATAACATTTCAGAAGCTTGTCTGGTCTTAACTGGATCACCGATAATTATTGGAATAATATGACTATCATTCTTAAAATAATTAATTTTAGCATTTTTAAACATATTCTTTACTTTTGCTACCACCATTTGATGGGTTTTTCTCTCGATGTCGGAGTTTCTTAAATGTCTGATACTAGCCAATGCAGCACTGGCAATAATAGGGGGTAGGGAGGTAGTAAAGATGAAACCTGGTGCAGTTAATCTGATTGCATCTATTATGGTGTGATTTGCTGCAATATAGCCTCCAATGGCACCATATGCTTTTGCCAAGGTTCCTTGAATAATATCAATTTCTGCGGCATATCCTTGCATATCAGCAAACCCCGCACCGCCGTTACCATATAAACCAACAGTATGCACCTCATCAATGAAAGTTAAGGCATTATATTTTTTTGCCAACTGACAAATTTCTGCTATGGGCGAGAATAGTCCATCCATTGAATATGCTGATTCAAAAACAATTATTTTAGGTTTATTAATATCAACTTTTTGTAATAACTCTTCTAAATGCAAGATGTCGATATGTCGATAGATATATTTATCAGCCCTAGAATTACAGATACCAGCAATAATTGAAGCATGATTTGCTTCATCAGAAAAAAACGTAAGACCTGGGATAATTTTGCTCAAACTACTGAGAGTAGTGTCATTAGCGACATAACCTGAAGTAAATACCAAAGCTGATTCTTTACTATGTAATTCTGCCAACTCACTTTCCAATTCGACAATGGTATTATTATTACCACCAATATTTCTGGTGCCACCTGAACCAACACCATGTTTTGATAATGCTATTGCTGCCGAATCCAAAACATCTTGATGTTGGCTCATACCAAGATAATCATTGATACACCACATCACAATTTCATGATTATTAACGTGATTAATAAGAGCTTTAGGAAAATCACCAGCAAGCCTATTTAATGCTATAAATTCTCGATACCTGCCTTCTTGTTGAATTTGATTAATGTGAGTAATAAAAATATTATTGTAATTAGGCATTACGTCTCTTTATCTGCAATGAAATGGATAGTTTTACATATTATGTGGATCATGGTCAAGAAAATTACCTTCTACCAAAGAGCTTTTCAATATCTTTAAGTTTTAGTTCAATATAAGTAGGGCGTCCATGGTTACACTGACCTGAAAATGGTGTTTTTTCCATTTGTCTTAATAATTCATTCATTTCAGTGATTGATAATTTTCTACCAGCTCTGATTGCATAATGACAAGCATAAGTTTCGGTAATATGTTCTATTAATTCAGTTAAATTTGATTGTGCACCAGTTTCATCAATATGCTCTGCTAGATCGTTGATTAGTTTCTGAATATTAATGTCTCCAACTAGGCTTGGAATTTCTGAAACAATAATTGAACGCTCGCCGAATTTTTCGACTGTTAAACCCAATGCTGCTAAAGTTTCTTGATGAGCAAAAAACTGCTCTGCGAATATTTCACTGGCTAATTCTACTATTTCAGGAATTAACAACCTTTGCTTGATTACGCCATTATTATTTAAAGATTGTTTAATTCTTTCATACCCTAGACGTTCATCTGCAGCATGCTGATCCACTATAATTATACTATCAGTTGTTTGAGCGATAATATAAGTGTTATGCAACTGAGTTTTAGCCGCTCCAAGAGGATAATTTATATTATCATTATTATTTTCAGCTTCTGTTGGTATAAGCGCTTGAGGAGTAGTAGTTAGTAACTTACTTTGTACTAACTGTGTTGGTGCGTTTATATTGCGATAAATACTATCGTGATCAAAAACATGATGATTTCGAGCATTTTGTTGACGGACGTAATCTTTAGCAGGTAGTGGTGTAGTGAATAGATTCATTGCTGCATCAGCTATTGTTGTGGATGCTTGATGGCTGGCAGTAAACAAAGCATCACGAATAGCATTTATTAATAAATTACGTACTAAATTAGGGTCTTGGAACCTTACCTCGCTTTTGGCAGGATGAACATTAACATCTACCAATTGCGGATCAATTTGCATAAAAATTACTACTATTGGGTGACGATCTCTGGCTAGATAATCTTGGTAGGCTATACGTAAAGCTGTATTCAGGATTTTATCTTTTATCGGTCGGTTATTTACAAATAAAAACTGTTCGCTTGCAGTTGCCTTATTGTTGGTTGGGATGCTAGTATAACCAGTAATGGCTAATATATCGTGCTGTAAATTTATCGTAGCGGCATTTTGGATAAAAGCCTCACTCATAATCTCGGTGATTCTTTGCTTTGATGCTTGTTCTTGAACATTATGCTGAGCTTGCTTTACCTTAATGATATTTTTGCCATTATTGCTTAGATTAAAAGCGATATTCGGATGAGCTAGCGCGATCTTTTTGACGCAATCAACACAAGCGGCAAGCTCTGCACTATCAGTTTTTAGAAACTTTAACCTAGCAGGAGTAGCAAAGAACAGGTCACGTACTTCAATTTTAGTGCCGTTATTATGAGTGGTTGGCTTCACAGGCGTTGGATTACCACCAATTAGCTGTATTTGAAAAGCTTTGTCACTTTCTTTGGTTTTAGAGGTAATTAGCAACTTGCTTATCGCAGCAATCGATGGCAATGCTTCACCTCTAAAACCAAAACTATTAATATTCAATAAATCTGTTTCATCAAGCTTAGAGGTGGTATGTCGTTGTATGGCTATTTCAAGATTCTCTGGTGACATTCCAAAACCATCATCGGCAATTATTATCAGATTTTTGCCTGCTTGTTCTAAAATAATATCTATTTTACTAGCTCCTGCATCAATGGCATTTTCTACTAATTCCTTGATTACTGAAGCTGGACGTTCAATGACTTCTCCTGCCGCAATTTTATTGATGGTACTTTCTGAAAGGAACTTGATTTTCATGTAAATCGGTTTACGTTTTCTAATATTGTTTGATTATAAAGCTCATTTTTATTTGTGAAAGGAAAAACTGCAGTGATTTTATTTCACAAACAAAAGTTAATTATTAATAATCAATATTGAATAATAATTAATTTAATGTATTTTACTGATAAGTAACCAAGTGGATATATTGATTTTTAATATTAACTATAATTCTATTTGGTTACAGAGCAATAATTTTTAACTTTTAAGGGTTTGTATGAAAAATAATGAAGAAGAATTAGAAAAAATGATATTAGCTATCAAACCAAAGGAAAACTATTCGCAACGACCACAAATGGTATCATGCTACCAGCCGTCAATAAATGATGATAATGAAAATAACACACAATATTACCTTAATAAAATTGCTAAAATCAAACTAGAGCAACCAATTTTTAAAGAATTTAAATTAGCAACTATTGCTGTAGAGCCTCTTCAATCTATACAGCCTCTTCAATTGTTGAACTTTGTTCCTATTCCTCAAGTAGATAACAACGCGGAAAATTGTTGCTGGGAGCTGTTATGTTGTCTTGCAACTGTTTTTGCAAAGCCTACTGAAGAGCCAGATTTACTGGGAAAAGAAGCGGAGAATTGCTGTAAGATATTTTAATAATACTTACTGATGTTATACAAGATAGTAGAATGAGGTGAAATAGAGGTAGAAATAAAACATATTTCTACCTCATTATATATTGTAGAGTAGTAGGTTTTGCGTGCAGATTTCTGCACGCAAGAGCATATTGAATGGAGAAAGTTATAGATCTAATTTATGCATCACTGGCGTTTATATCAGTATCTTCTGTTTCTGCAGAATCAACAATGAGAGAAGCTGAGGATACTTTTTCACCAGCTTCCATCTTGAATAAAATAACTCCACTGGTGCTACGTCCGGTAACGCGTACAGATTCAAGCTTACATCTAATTAATTTACCATTATTGGTAATCAACATTAATTCGTCAGTGACTCCGGCGGGCATTACTGCAACTACATTACCAGTTTTATCAGACAAATCCATATTTACTATGCCACTGCCACCACGATCGGTAATGCGATATTCATATGCAGAAGTTCTTTTGCCAAAACCATTTTCGGCTACAGTCAAAATCAGTTCTTCAGCAAGTGCCATATTTATAATTTGTTCTTTGCTTAAATTAACATCGAATTGTTGAGGGTCAAAATCTGTTCCAGTAGCTATTATAAGCCTATTCTCTATAGGAATAGATAGATAAGCTTGTCTCTCTTCCATTGTACAGGATATACCTTTTAGTACAGTCATAGAAATCACTCTATCATTTGCTGCTAATCTCATGCCATGTACTCCATCTGAAGTACGACTCTTAAATACACGTACGGAATTGACTGGAAAGCGAATAGCTTTACCAGCTTTAGTCGCAAGTAAAATATGCTCATCTTCTTTGCATACTTTAACATTTACCAGCGTGTCGTCCTGGTCTAATCGAATAGCAATTTTTCCGTTAGCTTGGATACGTTTGAAATCAGAAAGATCATTACGTCTAACGTTACCTTTGCTGGTTACAAACATGATATTTAAATTATCAAGCTCATTTTCATTTTCAGGTAAGGGCATGATATTGGTAATAGCTTCTCCGGTTTGTAGCGGTAGAATATTGATAATTGGGCGGCCTTTACTTTGAGGATTACCAAGAGGTAGTTTATAAAGTTTTAAACTATATACCTGGCCGATATTGGAAAAAAATAACATTGGGGTATGAGTGCTACCAACAAAAATCTGGGTCGTAATATCCTCGTCCTTCATCGATAATCCGGATCTCCCCTTACCACCACGATTTTGAGCTCTATAAGTAGCCAGTGGTACACGCTTGATATATCCGCTATGAGTTACGGTGACTACCATATCCTCACGTTGGATTAATTCTTCCATATCAGTATCGAAATTACCTTCTTCGATACTGGTCAAGCGAGGTGTGGTAAACTCATTCTTAATTAAAATAAGTTCGTCTTTTAATATGCCGAGCAATCTAGGTCTTGAACTTAAAATTTCTAGATAATCAGCAATTTCTTGCGCTAGCTCAGTCAAGTCTTGTTCTAGTTTATTTTTCTCCATTGCGGTTAAGCGCTGTAATCTCATCTCTAGAATGGCTTTTGCTTGTGCTTCAGTAAAGCTACAGGCGTTATCAGTAGTAAATTCAGCTTTATCATCTACTAATTTTATTAGATCAATAATATCAGCTATATCCCATGCTCTTTGCATCAGCTGTTCTTTTGCTTGTAGCGGATCGCTAGCGGCTCTGATAATTCTAATTACTTCATCGATATTATTAACTGCTATTCTAAGCCCAAGCAAGATATGTGCTTTATCCCGCGCCTTATTCAATAAATATATCGTCCTTCTGGTAATTACTGTTTCACGAAAATTAATAAAGCTACTGATAATATCTTTTAGATTCATAACTTTTGGCAAGCCATTATCAAGAGCAAGCATAATGACGCCGAAACTAGTTTGTAATTGAGTGTAAGAGTATAACTGACTTCTCACTACTTCTGTTACTGCATCTCTCTTAATTTCAATTACTACTCGGACACCGGCCTTATTTGATTCATCGCGGAGATCACTGATTCCTTCAATACGTTTATCACGCACAAGTTCAGCAATTTTTTCTACCAGTTTGGATTTATTGACCATATATGGGATTTCGGTAATAATTATCGCTTGTCTATTACCTTGTTCTTCAATTTCAGTGCGACCACGAATTAAGATACTGCCTCTACCAGTAAGATAAGCAGATCTGATACCGTTGGTGCCAAGAATTATACCGCCAGTAGGAAAGTCTGGACCTTTAATCACTGATAATAATTCCAATATATCAATATCATTATTATCTACATATAAACAGCAGGCATCAATAACTTCGCCTAGATTATGTGGAGGAATGTTAGTGGCCATTCCAACTGCAATTCCACCACCACCATTAACCAAAAGATTGGGAAACATCGATGGTAATACCAATGGTTCGTTCTCAGAACCATCGTAGTTTGGTATAAAATCAACAGTATTTTTATCGATATCTGCAAGCAGATTATGAGAGATTTTAGCTAATCGTGACTCAGTGTACCTCATAGCCGCAGCAGAGTCGCCATCCATTGAACCAAAATTTCCTTGCCCATCTACTAATGGTACTCTTAAAGAAAAATCCTGTGCCATGCGTACCAAAGAATCATAGACGGCGCCATCACCGTGAGGATGGTATTTACCGATAACGTCACCGACGATTCTTGCTGATTTTCGGTGCGGTTTACTGGCAATAAAACCTGCTTCATGCATAGCGTATAAAATGCGACGATGCACAGGCTTTAGCCCATCTCGTACGTCAGGTATAGCTCTGCTTACAATTACGCTCATTGCATAATCCAAGTAAGAGCGTTTCATTTCTTCTTCAAGACTGACCGGCACAAAGTTGTTATGATCTGTATTATCCACCAAATTTATTCTATTTCGTTGTGTTAAGCTCCTCAGACTAGCGGAAAGCAGTGTATTTTTCAAGTAAGATATATTTTAAATGCTACTTTAAAACATATTAGCAGAAAAATGAGAGTATTCTCTGAACTGTGCAATATAAAAATAGAGCACGTCATTGCGAGCTTGATATATCCCTAGAATTTGAAGTGGCTAAAAAACACTCCAAAAGCCCGTCATTGCGAGGAATGTGCGTAAGCACAGGACGAAGCAATCCAGAAAAAAAATCATAACAGTGACACAGCTTTTACTGTGTTAATCTTTCTGGATTGCTTCGTCGTAACCTAAAGGCTACTCCTCAGCTCAGACGATACATAACGCATTTCAGCACTTTCAAATTCGTAGAGATATATCAGATTGCGAGACCACTATCGTGGTCTCAAGTAAGAAGATTTAATACAGTGCATTGAACACTCTCAAAAAATGAGCTCATAACAAATAAGATCATTCATAATCAGTGTTGTGGCCAATAATTACTATCATAATGATCTCCAGTTAAAGGATAATCTGCAAAAGTTTGGCCTAATGCTGTATTAAGATAATCATTACACTTTTCGCTGAGCAGTTCTATTGTATAGCTAAACCTCTATAAAACGGTTATAATCAAAGGGTATAATTAAAATAATTGTTATGACATATTCGATAGATTTTAGAAAGAAAGTACTGGCTATCAAAGAAAAAGAGAAGATGAGTTTTGAATCAATATCAAAACGTTTTGGAGTAGGAAAAAACACGGTATTTGTATGGACTAAAAAAATATCTCCTCTAAAGAATAGGAATAGAGCTTCGAAAAAAATACCGATTGATAAATTGAGAGAAGACGTGGTGCAATATAGTGACGCGTATCAATATGAAAGAGCTGAGCGGTTAGGAGTGAGTAAATCTGGAATACAAAAAGCATTAAAGAAGTTGAACATTACGTATAAAAAAAGCTTTAAAACATCCGAAGGCAAAAGAAGAAGAGAGGTTAGAATTTCAGAATAAGATAAAAAAGTACGAGGCAGAGGAAAAAGTTATTGTCTTTACCGATGAGAGCGGGTTTGTCCATAGCGCGCCTAGAACTCACGGATATTCGGCAAAAGGCAAGAGGTGTTATGGTGTTCATGATTGGCATCCGTCAAAAAGAACTAATGTTATAGGGGCATTAGTAGGTAAATCGCTGCTAACCGTGTCAATTTTTGACGGCAATGTTAATACAGTTATTTTTAACAGCTGGGTAGAACAAGATTTAATACCGAAATTACCTAATAATTCCGTGGTTGTGACAGACAATGCAAGTTTCCATAAAAGTCCGTATTTAAAAACTATGATAGAAAAAGCTGGTCATATATTGGAGTACTTACCGCCTTATTCTCCTGATTTGAATCCTATTGAACCAAAATGGGCTCAAGCTAAATCTAGAAGAAGGAAATATCGCTGTGACGTAGACACTCTGTTTGAAAAGTACATGTTATAACCGTTTTATAGGGGTTTAGCTATATAACTTAAATCGATAAGGTAGTGACTTTTTTGATGCTGTTTGTGAGTAAAATACCCTAGATGTCATCCCCAGCTAAGCAGGGATCCAAAAAATCTAGTAGATTTTTGCCCAGCTTAAGATTTAAGTAGAAAAAACTGGATTCCTGCTTAGCTTGGAATGACATCTGGTACACTTAAAAAATCGTGAACAACACTTACAAACAGCATCAAAAAAGTTACTACCTTACTCCCACTTCTAGTGGGAGAGTAATTGGCTTTAACGTTTTGTTTACATCTACCCTCTAAGAATCTTGATCAATATTTATACTACGTAATTTGTTATTATCCTGAGTGCTTATGCCATGTTGGGTTTTATTCCAGGCAAAGGGTTTTCTGATAATTTCTCACATCGCTTTGTAGCTAGCCACGCTATGCAAGATAAAATAAAATGGCCAAAATATTAGCCCTAAATAATCAAGCAGATGAAATCTTTTTTTATTCCAAGAAGATTTATGACTGACATAATTTAGAGCATATAAAGCAGTACTATAACTATATACCAAAGCAAAAAAACTATTGATTAACCATAAATAATTAATAGTTGGGTTGCTATTAATGATCACAATCATAATCAACCAAGGAAAGCAATAAAAGCTGTAAGTAGAAAGTCCAATAAAAATATAAATTACAATTATTTGTAAGTAAGTAAAGGTGGTTCGTTTAGATTTATAAGCAACAAAGATGGCAAATGTCTGAATAAATCCTTTGATCCAACGTGATCTTTGATTAATCCAGTTACCAATTGTAATTGGTGCTTCTTCAAAGGTATATGAATCAATTATATGAGTTTTATAACCATGTGCATATAACCTAATACCGAGCTCTGCATCTTCAGTGACATTATACGCATCCCAATATCCAATCATCTGCAAGATATCTGCTTTAAAATGATTGCTAGTTCCACCTAATGGTACTGGAAAATTGTACAGGCTTAAACCTTTAAGCAAATATTCAAACCAGATAGTATATTCAATACTGAAAAATTTAGTTAATAGGTTTTCATCAGCATTATAAAAACTTAGTTTTGCTTGGATACAAGCAAATTCTTTGGGTAATTGTTGAAATGCATTCACTACTTTCAGCAGCTGATCCGGTTCAGGTTGGTCTTCAGCATCATAAATTGTAATATATTCTCCCCTAGCATAGGTAATAGCATAATTAAGAGCTTTTGGCTTAGTACGTGGGATCGAGTATGGTACAATCAGTACCTGGATATAAGATGGTAGATTATAATGGGCAAGTAGGTTTACTAATAAATAATCGTCTGCTTCAATAATTATTTTTATATCTAGTAGATGTTTAGGATAATTTAAAGCGGTAAGGGATTTAACTATTGAAGCAAGTTTTGCTGCTTCTTGATATAGTGGTACTAGAATTGTGTATATTGGTAATTTGTTGCCACGAATATTATCATTTGAACATATTGGAATTAAAAGATCGTAATTATTAATTATTGCTCGTTTAAACAAAAATATCTTTAACATATTTTGAGTGAAATAACAAAGATTATTGAATAGATGGAAGAAGGTAGTTGATTGAAATAAACATGAGAAAAACAATATGTTAAAGCCTATAATTATCTTTAAAAAATTAATATTTTTTGTAGTTGGAGTAAAAGTAACAAAATCTAACCAATATTTAGCTTTGACGATATTTAAATGACTGAAATTTTGCTCTAAAATTAGATAAAAATCATCTCTTCTGATTAATGTAATTTTTGATTCAGAATTTAGTAAATTTGGTAATATATCACAATCATTTACAGCAATAAACTGTTGACCATTATGATCAATATAAACAAAAAAGCCTTGATTAACATATTTAGCAATATTTTGATAATTTATAACTTTAATAGGGATAGTGGCATCAATAACTTTGATACCATACTCTTGAGATACCATGCTTATGGTTAATTCATTATCTAGATTATTGATTATATTTCTGTCCATATTGAAA
Source organism: Candidatus Trichorickettsia mobilis (assembly GCF_963422225.1). Classification (NCBI taxonomy): domain Bacteria; kingdom Pseudomonadati; phylum Pseudomonadota; class Alphaproteobacteria; order Rickettsiales; family Rickettsiaceae; genus Candidatus Trichorickettsia; species Candidatus Trichorickettsia mobilis. The sequence goes on along the minus strand of NZ_OY728607.1, from coordinate 454,484 downwards.
ATACTGTGCCAGATATTTTATAGCTCTTATATTTTAAACTACGGTTCCAAAAATATCCAAAACTGATAGTAAAACTATTTTGTTTTACAGTATCAAAATTAATTTCTTTTGCAATTGAAAGTTGTTCATAAATAGTGTCATTATAGGTAGAACCGTAATTATTTCGAAGATAATATTTAGAAAAATTGGTTAGCATGAAACCATATGGTAATTTAATACTCTCAGAGACTGCAAAACTGTAATAACGTTTTTTATGAGTGGTTGAACTGATTCCATGACCAAGTGCAATCGCACTATCCACAATAAATGTAAATTTACCCTTAGTAGAAGTGGTACCAGCCAGAAGTGCAGTTTCATAAAATAACTCCTGGAACGTTGTTGACTCTTCATGAATATAAATTTGAGGTTGTATTGAAAAAATATAAGAATTACGCTCTAAGAGTTTGAATTTAGCGAATATATCCGCTGAACTTGCGTGGGAAGCTGTAAATTTTGTGGATCCTGAATCAAATTTGTTGTCTTTGTGTAGTGCTTTGATACCAAAGCTTATATTACTATTTAATAAGCCATATTCTACCGATGAGCAGTACATTTGTTCATCATTATATGAGGTAAGTAGAGCTGCTTCTTTACTCAAATAATCGATGTCTTTTTGTATTTCTAAATATTGAATTGAATTAGGAGAAAATTTGTTTTTGTTTCGATATTCTGTCAGCGAATAAATAATTTCTTGAATTTCTCTGAACGTTTTTGCTCTACTTTTTTTATTTTTTATAGATCGTTGATCAACAGCGTGAATAGCAGCATGATATTTATAATTACCAGCTTGTGGTAACCAGGCTGAGGCTTTCGTTGTGTTATGATTAGCAATAGTGAACATGATTATTGCTAGATATATATTTCGAAACATAAAGAAATTGGTATATTTTGCAAAATGAGTTAGATTGATGAAGTCTAGTTAGGTGAGCGTTGTTTACGGTTTTTTGGTTTTATGCTAAGTTTGTGAGTTGTGGTGTTACTATATACTAGATGCCATTCTAAGCTAAGGCAGGAATCCAGAAAATCTACTAAATTCATGCTAGAGCATAAGAGGGTGTATGTAAATAAAACGTTAATTGAATTTTTGCCTATTTTCTTATCTTTCTACTCCAAATTTTATTCTAATAGAGCCACTATTATCATAAAATTTGCCTTGAAATATAAAAAATATCCTAGCTTACATGTGAATGTCAAAGCTTAAAGGTGGTTAGTATCGTCTCTTTTCCTTAACTTGATACGTGGTTTGTTTCCGCGAACACTCTCATTTTATACCTGTCATTCATCTCCTATTTTTAATGCCGCAATAAAAGCTGACTGAGGAATTTCAATATTACCAATATTACGCATCCGTTTTTTACCGGCTTTTTGTTTATCAAGTAATTTTCGTTTACGGCTAATATCACCACCATAACATTTTGCCAAGACATCTTTACGTAATGCTTTAACTGTCTCACGTGCAATAATTCTGCTGCCAATTGCTGCTTGAATGGCAATCTGAAATAATTGTTGTGGAATTAACTCCTTAAGGCGCTTACATAATTCACGGCCACGACTCTCAGCACGCGAGCGATGAACAATAATAGCCAAAGCATCAACCAGCTCACTATTGACTAAAGTAGATAATTTTATCAAGTCACTCTCTGCATAACTGTCTAGCTGCCAGTCAAAGCTAGCATATCCTTTGGAACAGCTTTTTAGACGATCATAAAAATCATATACTATTTCATTTAATGGTAGCCTATATACTAGCATCGCTCTAGTAGCGACATAAGTTAATTCTACCTGTACACCTCTTTTATCGGTACATAAAGCTAAGACCGCTCCTAAGAAGCTGTCAGGAACCATGATTGTTGCTTTAATCCATGGCTCCTGAATAGACTCAATATTTTGTACAGGCGGTAAATCAGCTGGGTTATGAACCTCCAATATACTACCGTCACGGAGATGTACCTTATATACTACGCTTGGAGCAGTGGTAATCATATCAAGATCAAATTCACGTTCTAATCTTTCCTGAATAATTTCCAGATGTAATAATCCTAAGAATCCACATCTAAAGCCAAATCCAAGGGCAGTAGAAGTTTCTGGTTCAAATTCAAAACTTGCATCATTAAGCCGTAGTTTATTTAAAGAATCTTTAAGATACTCAAATTGTGAACTATCAGTTGGGTATAATCCACAAAAGACCACGGGTAAATTAGGCTTAAAGCCAGGAAGGGCAGTAGTACAAGGATTTTTTTCATCAGTAATAGTATCGCCTACTTTACAATCTGCAACAGTTTTGATTGAAGCAGTAAAAAAACCTATTTCTCCAGCATGAAGTATATCAGACAAATGTTTTTTAGGAGTGAAATAGCCAACATTCTCAAGATTATAGACTGCATTGGTAGACATCATTCTAATTCGACTACCCTTGCGTAATACACCATCGACAATTCGTACCAGAATCACCACTCCAAGATAAGGGTCATACCAGCTGTCAACCAACAATGCTTTTAAGCTACCAGTAGCATTACCCTTGGGTGCTGGTAATCTGTTGACAATTGCTTCAAGCACTTCTGCAATACCAATACCGCTTTTTGCAGAAATCAGTAGAGCATTACTGGCATCAATGCCAATTACATCTTCTATTTGTTGTTTTACTTGATCTGGTTCAGCTGCCGGTAGGTCGATTTTATTCAGTACTGGAATAATTTCATGGTTATTATCGATAGCTTGATAAACATTGGCAAGAGTTTGCGCTTCTACACCTTGGCTAGCGTCGACTACTAACAGTGAACCTTCACAAGCTGCTAGAGATCGGCTAACTTCGTAAGCAAAATCAACATGGCCAGGAGTATCCATGAGGTTGAGATAATAAGTGTTGCTATCCTTAGCTTGATAATGTAAACGTACCGTTTGAGCTTTAATGGTAATGCCGCGTTCTTTTTCAATATCCATGGAGTCGAGTACTTGTTGGCTCATTTCTCTTTGTGATAATCCGCCGCAATATTCAATTAATCTATCGGCTAACGTTGATTTTCCATGATCAATATGCGCAATAATAGAAAAATTTCTGATGTAATTCTGATTGGTCATCGTTATTATTATTTAAATATGATGATCATACAGGTAGAGTAGAAAAAATAAAAGTAGAGTTTTAAGTAACGTCGATTTATACTAATTACTTTCAGTTAGTGGAGTAAATGAATGAGAGCAGAAATTGATAATTGTTGCCATAAGATAGAGCAATCTTTAGCTTTATTGCGGAGGTCACTTTGACTTTGATAATGCTAAGTTAAGGCTTGCTGAATTACAAACATTGTCTGAAGATCAGAATTTATGGGAAACTCCCGAACAGGCGCAGAAAATACTCAAGGAAAAAAGTGGATTGCAAGATAAATTAGGTGCTGTTGATGGATTACAGTATGATTTAAGCAATAACCTAGAATTAGCGCAATTAGCTGCTGAAGAAAATGATGAATTAGTGTTAGATCAGGTGCAACGAGAGTTGGAGCAATTAACTATTGTCGCTGAAAAACTTGAAACAGCATGTCTGTTTTCTGGAGAAGCTGATGCTAATAATTGTTTCTTAGATATTAATGCTGGAGCAGGTGGTACTGAGAGTCATGATTGGGCTTCGATAATGATGAGAATGTATCTGCGTTTTGCAGAACGCCTTGGCTTTAAGGCGGATATTATTAATTTAATTTCTGGAGAAGAAGCTGGAATCAAGTCATGTACGATCAGAATTAATGGTCATCAAGCTTATGGTTGGTTTAAGACTGAGTCAGGAGTACATAGGTTAGTACGGATATCACCATTTAATGCCGCCGGAAAAAGGATGACCAGTTTTGCTTCATGTTGGGTCTATCCGGAGTTAGATGATGATATCTTAATTACTATCGATGAGAAGGATTTAAGGATTGATACTTATCGCTCTTCTGGAGCCGGTGGGCAGCATGTTAATACTACTGATTCTGCGGTACGAATTACTCATTTACCAACTAATATCGCCGTACAGTGCCAAAGTGATCGATCACAGCATAAGAATAAGGCAGAGGCCTTCACCATGCTTAGAGCCAGATTATACGAGCTGGAATTGCAAAAAAGAGCAGTTGCAGTAAATGCAACCAATGCCACCAAAACTGAAATAGGGTGGGGGCACCAGATTAGGTCTTATGTTTTGCAGCCTTATCAAATGGTTAAAGATCTGCGGACAAGCTATGAAACTTCCAATACTCAAGCTGTACTTGATGGAGATTTGGAGAAATTTGTGGCGGCTAGTCTTGCAGCGAGTGTAGGTCACCTGAGGTGAGGTAACAATTATGGGCAACTTGCGTATTGGCGTTGTCATTCCAATCGTCATTGCGAGGTCGCAATGCGCGACCGTGGCAATCCAGTTCTTTATACCGGATTCACTGGATTGCTTCGGCTGAAGCCTCGCAATGACGATTAAGTTTGTGGAGTTTATAAATTTGATAAAAATTCTTGGCATTGAGTCCAGCTGTGATGATACTGGGGTAGCAGTGGTTGCTGCTCCACGACAAATTTTATCTAATATAGTAATTTCACAAAATAGTGAACATGCGCCTTTTTGTGGTGTAGTGCCAGAAATAGCAGCAAGAAAGCATTTGCAAAATTTGGAATATGCAGTGCAAGCAGCTTTAGCAGAAGCAAAGTTAAATATTGAAAATATTGATGCCATTGCTGCTACTTCTGGTCCTGGTTTAATTGGTGGCGTTATCGTCGGTTCGATGTTTGGCCGAGCTTTAGCCTCAAGTTTAAGCAAACCGTTTATTGCGGTTAATCATCTGGAAGGACATGCGTTGACTGCGCGTCTAAGTCATGGAATCCCATACCCTTATCTGTTATTACTAGTTTCTGGAGGACATTGTCAATTTGTGGAAGTTCATGCTTTGGGGTGCTATAAAATTTTAGGTCGGACTATTGATGATGCTGTTGGAGAAGCATTTGATAAAGTAGCTAAGATGTTGGGATTACCATTTCCTGGTGGGCCAGAAATTGAGAAATTGGCTAAATTAGGCGATCCACATAAATATACTTTGCCAAAGCCGATTATTAATCAGAATAATTGTGATATGTCTTTCTCAGGTTTAAAAACTGCAGTCAGGACATTGTTACCTTCGCTTGATCTTCAGAGTCAGCAAACGATTAATGACCTAGCCGCAAGTTTTCAATATACTGTCGGTGAAATTTTATCTAAAAAACTGGCAAAAGCCATTGCTCTTTATCAGCCGCTATCCAACACATCGAAAACTATTGTTATTGCTGGTGGAGTAGCGGCCAATCAGTATATTAACAATATTTTACGAGAAAGTGCTGCTAAAGTAGATTATATGTTGGTAGCACCACCGATAAAATTATGTACGGATAATGCTGCAATGATTGCTTATGCCGGGCTTGAAAGATTTAATGCTGGATTAACTAACGGTAAGGACTTCTGTCCACGAGCAAGATGGAGTTTAGAGGAATTGAGTGCGTAGTTAACCTCAAGTTAAAACTTGAGGTTAACTAGAGGTCTATATTATTTAGAGTTGTTCTATAATATTTAATTGACCCGATAGATCTACATTAAACATTTCATTATATAGATTACGGTGCTCCATGGTTAGCAGCTCTAATAAGCCTTGACCAGTTTCATTGTGAGGAGCGATGATCTCTTGCAGATGATCTTGATGTTGAAACAACACTAAGGTAATGGGATCAAGTGCCTCCTGTGGGTTCATCAATGACATTTTTTGATATAAAAGCATTAATGTTGTATTACCTTGTGAATCTTGTTGCTGCCAGTGTATTTTAACGTTAGGGTTGGTAATTAACATATCAGTGACTTGCACAATTTCTGGCCCTTGAATTTTATTAAATAAATCGAAAACAATAGGAGCTCCTTGTTCTCCAACTAAGGTTAAATCTAGTACTCCGTTTGTTGTAATAAACTGCTCAAGTTGGATAACTGCACTACCCACATTCAATTGCTTAATCAGTTCAATGGTTTGTTTTTGCATGGGTTGCTCAAATACCATTATCTGTAATTTTTCTAAATCTTGACGATTGTCAATAATTTCTAACGTACCAGTACCATCTTGTGAAATATCTTTCAGTTTTAATGTCTGATTCTGTTCTGAGTTAATTAAGAAAGAGCCAAATCCTTCAAAAATTTCTTTTTGATTTATTAAGCCGGACGTTAACATTTCCTTATAAGCGATCTGATGCTCTTGACTTAAAATATTGAGCAAATTCTTACCTTCGTTGTTATGTATATTTAATAACTGATTTGCAATATCAGCATTACTGATTAAAATATATGCTACACTATCAAAAGCTGCTACTTGATCTGCTTCGCATGCTTTTTGATATAGCCTCATCAACGCTGTATTTCCAAACATATCTTGTAGCCCCCAATATAATTTAATATTTGGGTTAGTAGTTAATATATCAATAAGTTGTGCGATTTCTATCATTTGGGTTTTATTTAACAAGTCAAAGATAGCGTGACGATCCTGTAGTCCTGGTAAAGTTAGATCTAAAAACTGATTTTCTTTGATAAATTGCGTAATTAACATTATTGTATTTGTACCATTTAATTGCTGAAGCAGAGTTTTCGTAGCCATTACTGTTGTGCCAAAATTGTCAAAATCAAACATTACTTCTTGTTTAATTGGTTGTTTGATAACAAATTCTTTAGTCTCTTCTTCGATAAAGAATTGGTTTGGCTTTTCGATAATCTTCAATACATTTGATTTTTCTGAAATATCAATCAATTCTAGCTTCTGAGAATTATCGAATATTATCTCTAACTCCTCTTCTTTATTTACTATTTGTTTTTTTTCAAAAATTATCTCTTGCTCTTCTAGTTTTAATTTTTCTTCTATTATTTCTTCAGATGATGCTTTCAAGATTTGGTAAAATATATTATCGTTTGGATCAAAATATTCGTAATTTGCTACTACACCATTCATTAGAGTAAAAAATCCTTTATAATCTTGGCTATATAGCGTTGCATTACCTACCATCTCCTTAAATATTAGACCTCTTTCGAAACTCATTTACCAAGCTCCCAATTATATAAACCAGCAATTAAATTGAACCTAAGACCAAATCTTTTGCGTCTATTTCGATATTTATCAGCAATTATTTTAAAACGCTTTAACATACCGATAACATTTTCATTTAATACTCTGTCACTTGCTAAACTTCTATTATTTTTCTTATCTTCTTTAGTTAAAGCATTCTTTTTACTCTTTTTCTTTGGTAGCTCAGAATTTGTATGAATCTTCTGTAAGCCTTGATAACCAGTATCAGTAATCACTTTAACCTCAGGCAGTATATGGGTTCTTGATTCTTTAAATAATTTAAAATCATGACGCTTACCATTGGAAAAAGAAGTGCATATGACTCGTTTGCTTTTCTTATCTACTACTATTTGAGTCTTTAACGTATGTCTTTTCTTTTTACCTGAGTAATAGTATTTCTGTTTTTTTGGGGTCGCTCTATAGGGCTTTCTGTAGCATCTATTAAAACTAATTCATACTCCATACCGCTTTTAACTAGAGCCTTCTTACCTGGAAGAGCAAAATCCGGATGTTTTATTAGAGTGTCTTCAACAAAACGAATTGTTTTAAATGCACTGCTTTCGCTAACTCCATAATTCTTAGCTATATGAAAATAGGTACGGTATTCCCTTAAATATTCAAGTGTCATTAATAGGCTGTCTTCCATACTAAGACTAGCTCTTCTGCCACCTTGGTACCTCCTATTTATTTGTTTCTCTGTCTTTAAAATCCCTACCATCTTTTCAAATGTACTATTTCTTACCCCTGTTAATCTTCTAAAATGCTCTTCCGATAAAATGCTTAAATTTTTATATCTCATATAGTTCTAAATTAAGTAAATTCGACTTTATAACATATTTAGTCCAGTTTCGAAAGAGGTCTATTTTATTAAAAATACCTAATAATAATTCAGATTCCACTGAAAGCTCATGATCTTTGGCAGTTTTAATTTGTTCTTTATACCAATTATTAGCAATATTTTGGATATTAGCTTTAGAAAGACCTAATTTTTTTAATTCAATGAAAGCTTTGTCAGTCATTTCATTCAAGAATGCCTCATCGCTAAATAGTTTTTCAAACGGTATCACCGGCTTATATAAAGCCATTTCATTTTTTTCAAGAGTCTGGTACATGTTTACTAGATGACCCCATGGACAGCCCATAAGTTCAGCTAGTTTTTGTACAAATAACTCTTGTAATCCAAGTTGCTTACTTTCTTGCCAGACATAAGCTATTTCTGTAGGAAAGATCCAAGCATTGTTATGGTCGTTTTGCAGCATACTATTGCCTTTAATTTCATTTAAATGCTGAACTGCATTAATAGCGGAAATTTCTAGAGCACCGTCTAGTAATTTGATAATATTTTCTTCATTCTTATTGAGGTTAATATATTGCTCGATTTCTATTAAAGCATTTTGAATATCCAATTCAGACATAGCATTATACTTGCCATGCAATTCTTGTTGCATATTCTTAATTGGTTGTTCATTAATTAGATTATGTACATTATTCACATCTAATTTAGCAGCAACTGGTACAAAAAGCGATTTTGGCTCGCCAGAACCTAATTCACGTAGTTTAGTAAATATTGACATATCTACTACTTGATTTGCATCTAATTGCTCTTTAAAAACATCAATCAATTTTTTACCGACATTATTGATTTGGTTAACCTTGAACAATGGTAACCCTTCTGCATTTCTTGCAGCGATAAACTGGTTGACAAGCGCATATTGATTAGGATTTTGTGCTAGAGCAAGCATTAAGCTATTGCCATTTACATCAACATGCTGATTCCAATCGATTGGATTATTAGAAAAATTAGAAATCGTTAATAATTGATTGAATAATCCTTCTATTTCATTTGATTGCGAAACGCTATATTTCTCATATAATTTACTAAACAAGCTTCTACCATTTTGATCAAGGGTATTAAAGTCAATGATCAAATCTTTGTTTTGAAAAATTTGTTCGATTATTGCATCAAAAATTTGTTGTATTTCTATAGTTGATTTATTGGCTAGGACGTGATCTATCAGTCTTTCACCTTTATATTCTACAGATAAATCTATTGTTTGATTAGATTGTAGAAAATTAGTAAACTCAATGAGGGAAGTAATATCTATAATTGAATCTTTTTGCTGGAAGTTATAAGTTTCTTTCATATGCTTAATATCTTTATTAATTTATATTAAATATAATGATGTTTTTCAAAGCAAAAGTCAATATTTTATTTGTATTTCAAAAAAATATGTATTTTCATTAACATTTTGAGATGAGTGTTGTGAGTTGTGAGCATTCACGGTTTTTAAAATTGAACGTTAATATACGACTTACAAAGCTGGCGATCAACGTCATTGCGAAGAGCTTTAGCTCTGAAGCAATCCAGAAAATCTAGCACAAAGAACTGGATTGCTTCAGAGCTAAAGCTCTTCGCAATGACGACTTTTTTAAAACTAGCTCACTTAAAAACAGGTATAATAAATCTTGAAGTCAATAGAAAATATAAAAGTGTCGCACCACCAACTAACTGACTTTAGCTGATAATGCAACCAGCTGCTGTAATATCATTGAAGCATCATTAATAATAGTTGTTGGGTCTAAATCTTTGATAAACACTAGTTTGTTATCAGGTTTGATTTTTGCTTGACGTGGATACTGATCAACAAATTTCATTACAATATCTGCTACATTTGCTCCTTTGGCAAATTTTAAGACAAATCCTTGGCTGCCGGAATCCAGACTTTCGATCTGTAGTTTACGGCAAATATATTTTATCTTGACTATATTTAATAAGTTATCCAATTCTATTGGTATTGAACCAAAGCGATCCAACATCTCGGCATAAAATTCTTCGACCTCATGATCTGCCGATAAATTACCTATTCTTTTATAGATTCCTAATTTTAATGCCGAATCTGCAATATAATCATTAGGAATAAAGACTGGTACTCCCAGGTTAATTGATGGCATAAAATTATCTGAACTTTCTGGTAGATCTTTTAAATTGGCGATTTGTTGGTCTAGCATTTCTTGATATAGCTCTACTCCAACTTCTTTTATCTGTCCTGATTGTTCTTCTCCAACCAAATTACCAAACCCTCGGAGATCCATATCATGACTGGCGATAACAAATCCGGAACCAAGAGCATCGGCATTTTGAATAATATTTAAACGCCTGACGGAGTGAGTGGTAATTTTTTTATCATCTGCGATTGTTAGGTAAGCATAGGCTCGAACTTTACTTCTGCCAATTCTTCCTCGTAGCTGATAAAGTTGACTTAAGCCAAGTTGATCGGCTTTATGAATAATCATGGTATTAGTAGTGGGAATATCAATGCCGGATTCAATAATAGTTGTCGATAATAGTATGTCAAATTGCCCATGATAAAATTCTTCCATAATTTTATCAGTAGCTGATGGTGGCATTTGGCCATGGGCAATTTTATATTTTAATTCTGGCACCATTTCTTTTAGTTTTTGTTCGACATATTCGATATCTTTAATTCTGGGGCAGACATAAAAACTTTGGCCACCACGAAAACGTTCTCTCAGTAAAGCATCTCTGATCACTACCGGATCAAATGGCATAACTACCGTGCGTACGGCTAATCTGTCTACTGGTGGAGTGGCGATTAAGCTAAGGTCTTTTAAGCCGACCATGGACATTTGTAAAGTACGAGGAATTGGAGTGGCTGAGAGTGATAACACATGGATATCAGATTTTAACTCTTTCAAACGCTCTTTTTGTTTAACGCCAAAATGTTGTTCTTCATCAATAATTATCATTTTCAAATTATGAAATTTTATTTCTGATGCCAGTAAAGCATGAGTGCCAATAATAATATTAACTTCACCATTCTTAATTAGTTCTTTGTTCTGTCTGGCATCCCCAGTGCTGACTAGACGAGAGAGCTGTGCCACCTTAAATCCATGTGGTTTAAACCTTTTGGTAAATCTAAGATAATGTTGCTTGCATAATATAGTAGTAGGAGCAATAATAGCTACTTGTGATAGCGGGTCATCAGTGTTTGCTATGGTCATATATGTAGCACGCATAGCAACTTCGGTTTTGCCAAAGCCAACATCGCCACAAATTAACCTGTCCATTAATAGTCCAGAAGTTAGATCGTCTTTAATATCTGCAATCGCTTTAAGCTGATCTTCAGTTTCTACATATTGAAATCCTGAACAAAATTTAGCAAATTCGGGGGTTTCAAAGGTAATTATTGGTGCTGAAATTAATTTTCTTCTGGCAGCCAACTGTAATAATTGTGTTGCGATTTCAGTAATTCGGTTTTTTAGTTTTGCTTTACGTTTTTGCCAACCAATACTTCCTAATTTATCGAGTTCAGCTTCAAAACTACCGTACTTTTTTATTAATTCAATATTTTCTACCGGTACATAGAGCCGATCATTATCTGCATATACAATTTTAAGGCAGTCATGTGGTTTACCACCGACTGAGATGGTTTCTACAGCAATAAATTGACCAATACCATGTTCGGTATGCACTACCAGCTCTCCTTCCTGTAGATTATCTAATTCAGTGAGGATATTTTTTAATCGACGTTTTGCAGTGCCAGTAGCGGTAGTTGGTGGTTTGGTTTTAAAAATATCATGTTCTGCAATAAATAAATATTTTTCAGTATAAAATCCGTGGGTTAGTGGAACATAGCATAAATTTACTATACCTATTTTTGCTTGTTCTAGATTAGTAATATCAGCATGGAGGTAGTCATAGTTTTTTATAATCTGTTTGATCCTCTCCATATTAACTCTGCTTTCAAAAAAGATCACTGGAATTTTTGTTGGACTACTAGAGATAATTTCAAAGAGCTTTTCAAAAATAGTTTTTTGTTCAATAAAACTAGTAGTCGACAAATTTAGCGGTGATGCAGTGAGTCCGGCATATTCCAGGCATATATTAGACGGTTGCTCTAATATTTCTTTAATTTTAGCATAAGTTATACAGCACTCCGTTGGTGGTAATGCCGGATAGAAAGTTGTTAACTTAGTTTTATTGGAGAGTAGGCGTGATTCGTATAGATCACGATAAGTATTTTCATATTCCAATAGAGCATGAACAGCTAGAGGATCATAAATAATAACTGGATTCTTGAGATAATCGATTAGTCCAGTTAATTCCTTGTAGAATAATGGTAGTAAATGTTCATAGGCGACAAATTTTTTAGCGGCCATTATTGATTGATATAGTGGCTGATTAGTATGATTAACGCCAAAATTTAATAAATAATTATCTTTAAAATTATTTATAGTTTCTGGATTCAAAATAATCTCACTTGCTGGGTAAATTACGATATGTTTACATTCAATAGTAGAAATTTGAGTAACAAGATCAAATTGCTTGATTGATTCTATCTGCTCTCCCCAAGCAAAATTTATACGATATGCGGCGTCAGATAGCGCTATATCCACTATTTCTCCGCGAACAGCAAATTCACCATGATCAGTCGCGGTGCTGCTACGGTTGAAGCTATTTAGAACCAAAAAATTAGCTAGCTTGGCGGTAGTACACTTCATCCCTTTATATAGTTCAAGCGAGGAGGCTGCAAAGATCTTTGTCGGTGGCAGTTTATGTAATAAATTGATACTATTGGTGATTAATAATTTTGCTTCTTTAGAGGTCGTAGTTAAATTCGTTAGGACTTTAGCGCGAGTGGATAATATATCCTGCTTTGGTGATACTCGGTCATACGGGATAGTATCAAAACTTGGTAAATATAAAATAGACCCCTTGTGAAACTCTACTTCTGCGGATGATTTGTACGTCGATCCGGTACTCGAATCCTCACGCACCCTAAAGTGCGCTCCGGTTCTGCGTTCCGTGTCTCCTTCAAATCCCCTCTCAGAAGCGAGTTTCACAAGAGGTCTAACTTGTCCAGAATGATGCTGCTGATGAAAAAACTGAATTTGTTGATAAGCTCTGGTGGCATCACAATCATCAGAAGTTAGTAGTAAAACATCTTGTTGTTTATTTAAAAAATATTCATATGCAAAGAAATTTTTGCCATATGAAGGAATAATTTGCTTAGTCATTGATACTTAATTTGATTTAGAGTGTTTAATATGAGCTAAAAAGTCATTTGAACCACGCCATAGCTTAATTTTTTCGTCATTGCGAGGCTTCCAGCTGAAGCAATCCAGTGAATCCAGGAACTGGATTGCTTCAGCTGGAAGCCTCGCAATGACTATGGTGACTAAAGTTCCTCAGCTCAGACGAGGTGGCAACGAATTGCTATTGTTGCAATTGTAAGCCCACTTCTACAAATTATTTAATTATATTAATACTAAATTCTAATAATTTATGCATTGTTTTAGAATTAAGAGACGATGGTGGAGGGATCTTGCCTGAGCACCAATCGTAAATATCAGCATCATTTTGTTCAAGAATTTTTGTAAATTCAGTCAATTCTGTAGAATTCATACTAAATATGAATTCCTCAGCAAATTTTCCAAGTATTAAGTCTGTTTCTTTACAACCACGATGCTTGCTTTTATATAATAATTTCTTAATAATCAAGTTTAGATCCTGACTGTTCATGATAGCATAATTATTATTAATTTTAATGGAGGTATAATGAGCTCTAAAAATGCTATATTATTGGGACTTGATAATGATAGCAATAAATTATATTCAAATGATTAGCAATTAAATGCTATAGTTAAATTCACTAAGATTCAGACAGGAGTTGATTACATTAGTTGCACAGCTGGGGGCAACTTTTTGTACCAACACACGTGAATGAATGCTATATAAAAGGGATTGAAAGCAATCCTAACTATTCTTGCTAATAAATCTTGAAAAAAATCTCCAATAATAATATATTCATAGAATATAAAATTATAAAATTAAATCAGTCAACAAGATTAATGATTTTTGATATTTATAACATAATCATTAGTTTTGCTTTTCTAATTCCACCAATGTAGCTTACAATATATTTTATGACAGTTCGAAATCTTACTTCTATAGAAGCATATGGATTGATGCAAACAACTTTGGGGTCAATGCTTATTGATGTTAGAACGGATAAAGAATGGCAAGAAAATGGTGTAATATTAAACAATAAACATAATATTATACTACTGCTTAGCTGGAGAATATTACCAGATATGGTTCAAAACCCGAGTTTCGTTGAAGAAATGTCAATTAAAGTTAATGATTATCATACACATTTATTTTTTTTGTGTCGCAGTGGAGTCAGGTCTTTTGAGGCAGCAAATTTTATTACCAATCACGGTTATTTAAACTGCTATAATATAGTCGATGGATTTTTGGGTGGTGAGCATGGAAAAGGTTGGAAAAATAATAATTTACCTTGGCAGGTGTTGTAAATATTATGCTGAATAATGGAGTAGCGGTAATCGGGCATAACAAGCACCAAGAAATTTGGTGTTCAGTATCTCGCGATCTAAGAGATTACTATGGGGAAGCAATCCATAGAAGTTGGTTTAGTAAAATCTATTTGATGGAGTGTACAACTCATAATGTGGTATTATCTACTCCAACAAATTTCATTCGTGATTGGGTTAAATCCCATTATTTAACTGTTATTTTGCAATTCTGGCAACATTATGACCAGAATATTAAAGTTATTGAACTCATTACCAAGGTGTTATCAGTTCAGGAGCAAGAACTACTATCATCTAATGTGAACGAACAAATTGTTGTAGAAAATAGTAATAAGCAGATATTGGGTTCAGATAATAGTTTTGCAAACTTAGATCCACGATTTACTTTTGAGAATTTTGTTGTTGGTCCGCCGAATGAACTTGCATATGCAGCAGCAAGGGCAGTGGCAGAATCACGAAACGTAGTAGTTGAGTCTAATCCGTTATTTCTTTATGGTGGTGTTGGTCTTGGCAAAACTCATTTAATGCATGCAATCGCATGGTATATAAGGCATCATAATCCTTTGCGGAAGGTGATTTATATGTCAGCGGAAAAATTCATGTATCAGTTTGTTAAAGCTTTGCGCAATAAAGATGTGATGTCATTTAAAGAAGAGTTTCGTTCGGTAGATGTGTTAATGATTGATGATATTCAATTTATTTGCGGTAAAGATAGCACCCAGGAAGAATTCTTTCATACCTTTAATGCTTTAATTGATAATAATCGTCAGATGGTTATTTCCTGTGATCGATCTCCATCAGATTTAGACGATATAGAAGACCGCATTAAATCAAGGCTTGGTTGGGGTTTGGTGGCTGATGTCCATAGTACTACCTATGAATTGCGGTTAGGGATTCTGGAATCAAAACTCGAACAAATGAATATTCATATTCCACAAGATGTAATTGAGTTTTTGGCAGCTAAAATAACCTCTAATGTTAGAGAGTTAGAAGGAGCTTTAAATAAGGTAATCGCGCATTCTACTCTTGTAAGCAGAGAGGTTAATCTTAGCAATACTCAGGATATATTACGTGATTTATTACGTTCTAATGAAAGAATTATCACCATAGAAGATATTCAAAGAAAAATTGCTGAACGTTATAATATTAAAGTGGCAGATATGTCTTCCACGCGTAGGGTAAGATCAGTCGCAAGACCAAGGCAGCTAGCAATGTATCTGTCAAAAATATTAACTCCTAAAAGCTTGGCTGATATTGGCAAAAAATTTGGTAAAAAAGATCACACTACAGTAATGCATGCGATCAAGAGAATTGAAGAATTATGTGCGCTTGATGTGGAATTTCGGGAAGAAGTTAGTACCTTAACTAGAATATTACAAAGTTAATTTTCATGTCATAGGAGTATGGAATAATGAATAAAAATGGTCTAGAAATTATTGTTGAAACCAGAGAGTTAGTGCATGTATTAACTTTTGCCAATTCAGTAGTAGAAAAAAGGCATGTAATAGCAGAATTAGGCAATGTAAAATTAGCTACAGTGGATAATAGCCTGGAAATTGCAGCCACAGACATGGATTTATATCTTAGTCAGAATATTGGCGCGCAAGTATTAAGCTCAGGAGTTACTACGGTATCTACCAGAGTATTAACTGATATTATCAGAAAAATACCAGATAAGGAAATCACAATCAAACAAACCAGTGATGGTAATCAGTTGGAACTGATCGGTAAGAATTGTTTTTTTAGTTTGCCAACATTACCAGCAAGCCAATTTCCAGAGATGGACACAATAAAAGCAGAAATTGTGTTAACTATCCCTTGTTCCAGCCTGGTTAGATTAATTGATTGTACGCAATTTGCAATGTCTACAGAGGAGACTAGATATAATCTAAATGGTATCTATTTGCATGTAAAAGAAAATCATCTTTGCGCTGCTGCTACTGATGGCCATAGATTGTCGGTAGTTTCCGTAGAAATAGGGGCGGTAGTACAGGAGTTTGGTATTATTTTACCGCGTAAAACCGTGCATGAATTATTAAAACTAATTAAAGATCCCAGATATGCGAATGCAGATATTGAAATCTCCTTGGCCATTAATAAAGTAAAATTTGTTTGTAATAATGTAATTATTGTGTCTAAACTAATTGATGGTCAGTTTCCGGAATATTCTGCTTTTATTCCCACTGAAAGTAATCATAAGTTAACTGTAAATCCTAAAGAATTAGCTAATATTATTGATCGGGTGGCAACTGTCACTATTGATAAATTTCGTGCCATTAAAATTACTTTAACCGATGCATTTATGCAGGTTACCGCTTCAGGTGAGGCAAGGGGAGTAGCAAAGGAACAATTGGCATATTCTGAAATATTAGAAAATTATTGTGTTTTTGAAGGTAATAGCGGAATTACCATAGGATTTAACCCTAAATATTTAAGTGATGTATTAAATATTATTAAATGTGATCAAGTAGAATTACATTTTAAAGATTCTTTCTCCCCGGCTTTAATTAAAGTTCTCGAGAATCCAACTGATTATTTTGTGATTATGCCGGTAAAAGTATAAAGCTTAATAGATGGTAGGTGTAAACAAAACGTTAAGGTAATTTTTAGAATATTTTTTTATTTCAAGGCAAATTTTATGATAATAGTGGTGCTATTAGAATAAAATTTGAAGTAGAAAGATAATGGCGCTGTTGTTTTAATGCTGTCAGCTTGTTAGTTAACAACGCTTTTTCGTTTTTTATTTCATTAGCTAAATATTATTATGTATTCCTTGGGTAGTGATAAACAAGGTATTTTGTTTTGAAGGGGTGTTAAGTAAATGTGAGTTGTCAATTAAAATATTTTATTAAAACCACAGAGGCCAGTTCCAAGCAAGACGTAGAAACGTGAGTTTCTAACAATTCTAATTGGCAACTGGTGTTAAATAAACTCAATCGTGGGAGATGATTTGAAGGAAGAGAGGGGATGAGGCAAAACCACAGCGTATTTTTGGCTTGTTGCGGGTTTGAGTGCCTGGTCTGTCGTAAATCATCTGTGGAAGTAGGGTTTGTAAGAAGAGGTCTAATATAAGTTGTTGATTTTAATGTTTGATTTCGCTATTCTAACTCAACATTTATTTCAGGCATTTGATGACGAAAGAAGAGCTGATTACATTTATGGGTACGGTACTTGAATTATTACCCAATGCAACATTTAGAGTTAAATTGGAGAATGATCATATCATCATCGCTCATACTTCAGGTAGGATGCGCAAGAATCGTATCAGGATACTGATTGGTGATAAGGTGACTATCGAGATGACACCATATGATTTGACTAAGGGGCGAGTTATTCATCGCCATTAGTAGACTCGGTAAAAATTGAGAATTGCGTTGTCGTATCCAAAGATCTGCGGTGCAAAACAAACTCAAGTGACTGCTTGCGCTTCTCGATTCTAGAACTCCCAGCACTTTTAACCAACGCCAACCAATTCTTTACCTTAGTTTACTGATTTTTGTTATCATTTAGTGTCTACTACTATAACTTAACTCAGCAAAAACATATACGGAATTATAGTACATGTCTAGTTTACCAATTATTTTAGCATCACAGTCTCCTGCCAGATTAGCATTACTTAAGCAGGTAGGAATCATTCCTGATAGCATCATTGCTGCAGATATTGATGAATCTGAAAGGCGTAAGGAATTACCGCTTCATCTTGCAACTCGGCTAGCTCTAGCCAAATCAAATAAAATTACCAATCAAATAGAACAGGGAATTGTAATAGCTGCAGATACCGTAGTAGCCACTGGTAGGAGGATATTGCCTAAAGCTTTGAATGATGAAGATATTAAAAATTGTTTGCAAGAGCTTTCTGGTAGGCGTCATCGAGTATATACCGGTGTTTGTATTATTAAGAAATTTAACGATCAGTTACAGATACGGCAAAAATTAGTGCAAACAATAGTAAAGTTTAAGAATCTGACCAATCAGGATATTGCGTTTTACTGTAGTTTAGGCGAGGGAATAAATAAAGCTGGTGGTTATGCTCTGAGTGGCTTTGCTGAATCTTTTGTCATATTTCTTTCCGGTTCTCATTCCAATGTTATTGGTTTGCCTTTATATGAAACTTTAAATATGTTAAATTCACTTAAAATTTCAACTGAGAGATAATTTTTTAAATGAGAGCATATGGCAGGGCATTCAAAATTTAAAAATATTCAACATCGTAAAGGTGCGCAAGACAAGAAACGTGCAAAGATGTTTACTAAATTAGTAAGAGAAATAATTACAGCAGCTAAATTAGGAGGAGGCGATGTCCAAAATAATCCTCGGTTACGCAATGTAATTATTGCGGCGCGTACTCATAATTTACCAAAAGAAAGAATAGAAAGAGCTATAAACCAAGCTAGTAGTGATACTGAAGCTGATAATTATGTCGAAATACGATATGAAGGGTTTGCGCAATCAGGTATTGCAATAATTGTTGAGGCTCTTACTGACAATAAAAACCGAACAGCGGCTGATGTACGAGCTGCTTTTACCAAACTTGGTGGAAATTTAGCTGAAACTGGTAGTGTAAGTTTTATGTTTGATCATTTGGGAATGATACAATATGATGCTGCAATTGCAACCAATGATGTTATACTTAATGATGCAATTGAGATGGCTGCAAATGATGTGGTGTCGGACGATTCATATCACTATATATACACTGAGATTGATAAATTTTCAGATTGTCTTGATTTTTTTACGCAAAAATATGGAGAACCGATTGAATCATATATTGGTTGGAAACCTCACGATACCATTATTGTTGATGATCACGCTGCAGCTGAAAAATTACTTAAATTGGTGGATATTTTGGAAGAAAGTGATGATGTGCAAAGAGTATTTGGTAATTATCAAATATCAGATGAAGTACTAGCTACATTTTAAGTTTAGAAATACTAAATTAGGTTAAGTATATGAGTTGTCAAATTATCATTTTGGCGGCAGGAAATGGAAGCCGTATGGCCTCAGATTTGCCCAAAGTAATGCATAAAGTTGGTGGTAAACCAATGATTGAAAGAGTGTTGTTAAATACTCGTGCTGTAACTAAAGATATTATTTTAGTTTATTCTGAGCAACTAAAGCCTCATTTGGCTCCTTATCAAGAATTTTGTAAATTTGCTTTACAAGAACAGCCCCTGGGCACTGCTCATGCTGTATATTGTGTATTAGATTTAATCGCAGAGCACATACCGGTAATTGTGGTATATGGTGATAATCCTTTTATTTCTTCGTCAATTATCAAAGAATTATTAAATAATTTAATATTAACAAATTCAGCTGTAAGTACTTTAGTATTTGAGCGTGATGATCCTGGGCAATATGGAAGAATAGTTACTGATAAATTTGGTAATTTTGTTAAAATTGTTGAATTTAAACATGCGAGTGAAGAAGAAAAGAAAATTACTTTATGTAATTCAGGAGTTATGGTGTTTGCACCGGGTATATTAAAAAAATATATACCGTATTGTGTAATACCAGAGCAAAAATTATCCAGTGAGTTTTATTTGACAAATATAATTGAAGTATGCCAGAATTATAATGAAAAAGTATCTTATTTATTATCTACTGATAACCAAATTGTAGTTGGTGTAAATACTCAACAGGAATTACTTGAAGCGAATAATATTATAAAAACACAGCATGAAGAATAACAAGTAGCGCTTTTAGTTAAGTGCTTTTGTTATTCTCCATAGAAACTATAGTTCAACTGGGGAAGCTATATATTATTTTCGTTATTGCGATAATATATTGCGCCTCCTGGTTTAACATTAACATGTTGAAAATGATTATTTAGCTCTGTTGCTGTGTTACCGATAAAAGTAACTATAATTCCATCTTCTACTAATATATTAGAGTGTAAAAAGCTTTTTGCGGTATCGTAAACTTCTTGATCAAGGTTATTGGTTAATAAATCTATTGTTACTGATTGAGTAAACCGCCAAATAATAGCATTATTGTCTATATTACCATTTTTAGAGTAAGATGGCAGAAAATCCCAAGCGCTATCTTCTATTGTCATATATCATCTCTTAATAAATTTCAGTTAAAGACTATTAATATCATAAATAGTAAAGAAAAGCAATGTATTTATTAATAATTATAAATATAATACAACTAATAATTTAAGTAAACTGTTTCCATAATATTTAACGCGAGTTGCCAATTAAAACTGCTAAAAACTCCCATTTCTACGTCATTGCGAGAGAGCGCAGCGAATGTGGTAATCCAGGTTTTACTTGAATTATCCTTTGCCACGTTCGCTGCGCTCTCTCGCAATGACAGCTTGAACTGGTCTCTGTGGTGTTTAAAAAGTATTTTAATTGGCAACTTACGTTATTTATTGATATGTTTATATTTGTATATTATAAGCTGATTATAAAAATATAAAATACTGGTAATATATGAAGTGTATATTTCTAAATGAGTCTATTGTTAATTATTTATTAATGGAGTCATCCTTCCAAGCGCAATTAGCAGAGTTTCACTATTTTCCTTGCTATGTAGGTAAAGGAGATTTTATCCTCATTGCCGGAACCTCAACCGTCGGCAAATCATCTATTGTTAAAGCTTTAAAAGAGTTAGAGCCAGATCGTTTTGAAGAAGATCTTGATTTACGCCGTGATCCACGAGAGCCAACAGATCCATTGATGCAGTTTGCAATGTTTGGTGACGCTATTGATCATTCATTAAATGGAAGATCAGTGATTATGCATGCTGATCGAAGCGGTGGCTTTTTAGAGTATCTTTCTACGCAAAATATTATTTTGCCATTGAGATCAGTGTTGATATTCTGTCCATTTACAGAACTTTTAAAAAGGTTGGAAGACCGTAATAATCAGGCTCAACAACAAGATGGTGATATTAAAAATTTTCGTGATCCTTTAGTGCCACTTGATCAGTTTAGCAGAATTTATACGCAAAAACAAAGCTCCGAAGAAACGTTGGAGCTACTTACTAGAGCTCAAGTAACGGAGGCCTATAATAGCCAATTTGATAAAATGATTGCATATGCTAGAGATGCGCTGCATCCTCTTCCTATAGATGAACAAATTGCAATTGATAAGGTACTTTCCTTAAAGGAATTTTTATCAAATCTAGGTTTTAATGAAACAGTGGAAATTGTTGAAATTGCTCCAAGACATACATCGCATTACGATCTTATCTTGAATAGTAATGAGCTTAGTTATGTTGAGATGGCAGGAGTTCTTCATGCAGGAACTATAGCTTCTCTAGCTGAATAGACGAAGATAAAAGGCCTCTCTCGCAAAATTTACTTTGAGAGAGAGGCCTTTGTTAGCAAGTATTATTGTTGTAGCTCTAGATTAATTTCATTGGAATGTTGTCCAACAAGATTAACCGGAATTTCATTTTCAGGAACTTTATATTGTTCAAAAGGAACCTCGGTATGTTTTGTATGTTGTCTGGCAAGCTTTATATTGTTCTCTACATGTTGTTTAGTCCAATCGTTTAATGCTTTTTCTGTAACCACTGTGCCACCGTCAATAAATGTTTCCGCAGACTTTTTTATTGCCTGCTTAATCCCATCATCTATATTATGTTTGCTTAATTCCTCATTTAATTTTGCTTCTAATATTTTAGCACCTACTTCTATTACTTTCTCAATTACAGGTTTGCAGCAAGTGCAAATCTTTTTTACAATATTAGTAAAACCTTCCCAACAACCAGCCATAAATTCTCTCCATATAGTTAATTTATAATTAAAATGTTAACATATAATTAAGCTAACAAAGTAGGAAAATAGGTTTTATAATTAAGTTATTTTTTAATGTGAGTTTATTGTAACACAACATTTTAAAGCATTTTTTGGCCATTTGGTACTTTGGGATCAGCAGCGATTAAACAAATACTACCATTTGCATCGGCAAAACCGACTAGTAAAAATTGAGAGAGAAAGCCTGCGATATTTTTTTCGCTTAAATTCACACAGCCAACAATGGTGCGTCCAAGCAAAGATTCTGGCGTGTAATGTACAGTGATCTGAGCTGAAGTTTGAAGAACGCCTATATCAGAACCAAAATCAGCCCATATCTTATAAGCAGGTTTTTTGGCTCGTGGAAATGTGTCGACCTTGATAATTGTCCCAGAGCGTAAATCAACGCGCTCAAATTCTTCCCAAGTGATTGTTGTTGTCATTTTTACCTCGTTTATTATAGTTAAAATAGTTTAGCTTAATAAATAAGCTAAGTCATCGCAACTAACATAGTCATCCCGAGCTTGTTTCTGGATCTCATCAGGACTTCATAAGATCCTGAAATAAATTCAGGATGACATTGTGAGTTCAGGATGACGTTGTATGTCGAGATGACTTTTAGTGTGTTTAGGGATGGCAGATTATAGCAAAATTTGCTTAAACATAAAATTCCGTATTTAAGCAATCCTTAAATATGGAAATTCTTCTTGTAGAAGTTTGAGTACTTTGTTTAAATCATTTTTGCTTTTGATAATTAAAAGAATAGTATCATCTCCTGCTATTGTTCCAAGAATTCCAGAGTCTGAATTACGATAACTTACATATTTCTGGTCTATAAAATAAGCAAGGCTGCTAGCGTTTCCTGGGTGAGTATGCAATACAATCAAGCCAAATTCTGAGATTTGAATATTGAGTACAATAGGCAAGGTTGGCATATTTAAATCTATCGCTTTATATACTCCACTAACCTTAGCAATTTTTAATTTCTTTAATCGTCTGCAAAGAGTTGCTTGTGGAATATCATGACCTCGCTCTTTTAGCATATTCTGTAAATCTATTTGCTCATGAATTTCATGGCTCTGAATAATGCTTAAAATATGGCCATCTATTGCGTTGCTGCGTGACATCTAAAACCTCTGCACCAATTCATTATAATTAACTATCACGTTGTCAAACTTCATTACTTGCGCTGCTCACGTACCCAAACGACTGCTTGCGCTTCTCGACCTTCGTTTTCCTAGTGTTAGTTTAATTCTAATGATTGGTATAATAAGTGAATATGTAATCATTATTATTGAAATAATATTCATAAATCATTGACAATGCAAGTTATAATTTGTATATTCATAAAGTGAATAAAATATGAATATAGGTAGATTATGAAAAAATACATTACCAGTTTACTAATTGTTTCAACGTTTTTCTTTGCAGGTTGCAATAATAAAGAATCCGCAAATATCCTTAAGTTTGGTACTTCTGCCGAATATCCACCATTTGAATATTATGACCATGGTGAAATCAAGGGTTTTGATATTGACTTGGCTAAATTAGTTGCTAAGGAATTAGGAAAAGAAGCAGTTTTTGAAAATATACAATTTAGCAGTATTTTACCGGCTCTTACGGGCGGGCAGATTGATATAGGAATTGCTACTATCACAATTACTGAAGAGCGTCAGCAAAATTTTGATTTTTCAGAAGCCTATTATACCGAGAATTTTGCTACCTTGTTTAAGGATGGGCAACCTATTACTGATCAATCACAATTATCAGGCAAGAAAGTTGCCTGCCAGTTTGGGTCAACCATGGAAATATGGTTAAAGGCTAATATCCTTAAAGCAGAAATAATAGCTGTGGATCATAATAATCAAGCTGTAGAAATGTTAAAAGCAGGTAATGCCGATGTTGTTTTAGTAAATGGCGTGCAGGGTGCTATATTTAGCAAAGAAAATCCCGGTTTATCTTATGCGGTTATTGCTGAATCAGGTGATGGCTACGGTATGGCTTTTAATAAAGGTTCGTCGTTAAAAGATAAAGTAAATCTTGCTCTTAAAGCTTTAAAGGCGAGGGGCGAAATTAAAAAACTGCAGGAAAAATGGGTGGAGAATATTGAATGGAAGAATTAATTCAGCATGTTTCGTTTATCGGTAGTGGAATTTTACTTACTTTACAGCTTTTAATTGGTGGTATTGTTATCGGATTATTATTCGGAACATTGCTGGCAATATTGCGATATAACAATATTGCTAATGCTGTCATCAATCGTTTTATTTCAATTATACGTGGTACGCCATTAATCTTGCAACTTAGTTTTGTGTATTTTTTGGCACCAATAATCATCGGAATTAAGTTAAACATTTTGGTAGCTGGCATATTAACTTTTGGATTAAATAGCTCTGCTTATATTACAGAAATTCTAAGATCAGGTATTGAAAGCTTATCAAAAGGACAATTTGAAGCAGCAAAGACTTTGCAAATTCCAAATTTTTATATGTGGAAAGATATAATCTTACCGCAAGTTACTAGAAATATCCTACCAGCAATGGTAAATGAAGTAATTGGGTTGCTTAAAGAAACAGCTTTAATTTCAACAATTGGCGGCATGGATCTGCTGCGTAGGGCTCAAGTAGTAGCAGCTGAGCAATTTACTTATTTTATACCGCTTTGTATAGCAGGCTGCTATTATTATGGCTTAGTTTTATTAATTGAATATATTAGTAAAAAACTTGAATTGAGATGGAATTATGCTAAGCATTAATAATGTTTGCAAGAGATATGGTACCAGTTTAGTCTTAAATAATATCAACTTGAACATAGAAACAAATAGTATTGTTGGTATTGCTGGACCCTCTGGTGGTGGAAAATCAACTTTACTTAGATGTATTCAAAAATTGGAAGAGTTGGATTCAGGGGAAATTATATTTACTGGTAAAAGTGGTTTTATGTTTCAAGATTTTCAGCTTTTTCCACATATGACTATATTGGAAAATTTGGTTTATGCACCAAATATTCATCACAGAGAATCGCTAGTGAATCATAATAATAATGCTATTAAGTTACTGCAGAATTTAGGTATAGTTGATAAAGCTGAGTGTTTTCCTCATCAATTATCTGGTGGACAAAAACAAAGAGTTGCACTGGCGCGGAGTTTAATGATGCAGCCTGAAATATTACTTTGTGATGAACCCACTTCTGGTTTAGATGTAGCGACAATCATCGATGTTGTGTCTTTATTAAGCTCTATACGTGATATGAAAGTAACCATGATCATCGCTTCGCATGATTTAGACTTTATTACCAGGATTGCCGACCGCGTGGTATTATTAAAAAACGCAACAGTAGCAACTGATGTCAGGTTACAAGATTTAGAAAATCCGATTCAATATCTAAAAGCTTTTTATTAATACAAGAGTATAATACGTCAAGTGCAGAAAAGGCGGAAGCGATCCAGGCGCCTCACGTTATTGCGATGCGTACACACTCCGTCATTGCGAGACTACAATAGTGCTCGAAGCAATCCAGTAAATATGTTGTTCATTTTCTGGATTGCTTCGACTTCGTCTCGCAATGACGATGGGGACTGAATTTCGCCTTCGGTGTGCTATGACAGGGTGTGTACACCTCGTAATGACTGAGGGTAGTATGATGAGTAGTGCTTTGTACAGGAATGACAATATGACGAGTATAATTTATTAAACATTCTCCATTTTGAGGTATAATGAATAATAATATATTTTATCTTGACCCACGGTTAAGTAATGATAGTTTTGAGCTGATAAATTTTGCATTAAGCAAA
Source organism: Candidatus Trichorickettsia mobilis (assembly GCF_963422225.1). Lineage (NCBI taxonomy): Bacteria > Pseudomonadati > Pseudomonadota > Alphaproteobacteria > Rickettsiales > Rickettsiaceae > Candidatus Trichorickettsia > Candidatus Trichorickettsia mobilis. Next base: position 428,473 of record NZ_OY728607.1, on the reverse strand, counting down.
GTAATGCTGGTAAATAACTCTTTCTTTCCATGGGTTGTGTTAATACCTAGAAAAAATAATTTAAAAGAAATAATCGACTTAAATCAACAAGACAGAATAATCTTGATGGAAGAAATAAGTTTAGTTTCTCAAGTGATGATTGATGCGTTTGCTCCAGATAAGTTAAATGTAGCAGCTTTAGGCAATATAGTACCACAATTGCATATACATATTGTAGCAAGATATAGCCACGATCTTGCTTGGCCTCAGCCGGTTTTTGGTGGTGATAAGAAAGCTTATGATTCAGAGATGCGTCAAAATATAACTAATAAATTAGTAAAGCTCTTAGGCTCTGTGAAGGTAAATGGAAACCAACATGAATTTAGCTGAATTTCATCAAAAATATGGTTATGAACAATCGACCATTGTCATGCAACAATATCTAGATCTCAAATTTGCTCATTTTGATTATTTGCTATTATTTCAAATGGGTGATTTTTATGAATTATTTTTTGAAGACGCAATTCTAGCCAGTAAAATCCTTGGCATTACTTTAACTAGGCGTGGCAAAATTGGTGAAGATGCCATTGCCATGTGTGGTGTTCCGGTGCATGCATTGGAACATTATCTAAATAAATTACTTGAAGCAGAACAGAAAGTTGCGATTTGTCAGCAGCTTGAGACTCCAGAAATAGCTAGAAAAAGAGGAGGTTACAAGGCAATAGTTAGAAGAGAAGTAACGCGAATTATCACTCCAGGCACTATTACTGAGGATGTATTGGTAAGTACGGCGACGCCAAATTATTTAACCAGTGTAGTAACTATAAAAGATAAAGCTGCAATCTGCTATGTTGATCTGTCAACCTCCTTTATTGCTGTAGTCGAATTGCCGTTATCGGAAGTGGTTAATGAGTTGGCCAAGCTAGCTTCAAAAGAAATCTTATTAAGTGAAAGCTTAAGAGGAGGAACATTAGCTGAGGCAATTCATAGATTATTACAGCCAATTACTTTTCAGGTTAATAGTTTTTTTAGCACTAATAAAACCCTAAAAATCACTTTGGATTTTTATAATATATCGGACATCAGCGCTATTGGTGAAGTTTCAGAATTACAGATCAGTGCTATTGGTAGTATCCTTGAATATTTATCATTAACACAAAAACAACATTTAACTCAGTTGCCTTTCCCTAAAATTGTAAACTACCATCATTTCATGAATATCGATATTGCTGCTAGGCGTAACTTGGAATTAACGGTAAATCTTAGTGGCCATGTTAAAGGTAGTGTTTTAGGAGTGATTGATCATACTGTTACTAAAGCTGGTAGTCGTCTTTTATATCAATTTCTATCCGCTCCTTTAACTCAAATTACTGCTATCAATAATCGCTTAGCAATAGTTGATTTCTTTTATAATAATTTAGCAGTAACAGTGAAAATCAGGAGCTTATTTAAGAAAATTGATGATCTTGAACGTTGTTTGACGAGAGTAATCATGGGACGTAGTTTACCCAGAGATTTATTAGGTATAAAAAATACTATGGCTACAGCTCTGGAAATTAAAGCACTGTTTATCAGTAATTTTGGTATAAAATTAGCGGATAATATAGAACATTTAGCGGGGTCTTTATCTGGAGATACTGAATTATATGATCTAATCAGTCAATCGATACTGGACACTGCCCCAAATAGTTTAAGTGAAGGTGGCATTATTCGCCTTGAATATCATCCGCGAGTAGCAGAGTTATACACGCTAATTAATGATAGTAAAACTCATATTGATAGACTGAAAATAAAATATCAACAGGAAACCGGTATTGAAAATTTAAAAATATCGCATAATAACGTTATTGGCTTGTTTATTGAAATTACTGCACGTCATAGTAATAAAATTACTGATGAACAATTTATCCACCGGCAAACTACTGCTAATGCGGTGCGTTATACTACTATTGAGTTACAGAAACTGGAAAGTGATATAGTTAATGCGCGTAGTCTAGTGGTAGCTTTTGAACAGGAGTTATATGTTAAAATATGCCAGCAAGTTATTGATAAATCCACTATTTTGACTAAATTAGCCGAGAGCCTAAGCGCTCTTGATGTATTTTGTAATCTGGCTTATATTGCTGATGAATATAATTATACAAAACCTGGAATCGTTGATGATAGCAGTTTTGTGATAAATGCTGGTAGACATCCAGTAGTAGAAAGAAGTCAAAATATCAATAACAAATCATTTACCAATAATGATTGTGTTATTTCCGAACAGAATCGTATTCAGCTATTAACCGGACCAAATATGTCTGGTAAAAGCACCTTTTTAAGACAGAATGCGATTATCGCCATTCTAGCACAAATCGGAAGTTTTGTGCCAGCCAGTTTTGCAAAAATAGGCATAGTTGATAAGATTTTCAGTCGTATTGGTTCTGGCGATGATTTATTCAAAGGGCAGTCTACTTTTATGGTTGAGATGCTAGAAACTTCAGCAATTTTAGCGCAAGCTACCAGTAAGTCGTTGATTATCCTTGATGAGGTCGGGAGAGGCACTTCAACTTATGATGGTGTTGCCATTGCTTGGTCGGTGCTTGAGTATGTACATGATACTTTAAGATGTAGGTGCTTGTTTGCCAGTCATTATCACGAATTGATCAAACTAGATAAATTATTGCCTGGTTTGACTAACTATACTATGGCTATCGAAGAAACAGGCAATGAGATTTTATTTTTGCACCACATTATTCCAGGTTATGCTGATAAATCATATGGGGTACATGTGGCTCAGCTTGCGGGATTGCCACCAGCAGTAATATTAAGAGCTAATGAAATTTTACAGAAATTTGAAAATATTAGTGATAAACAAGAAAAAAAGATATTAAGTACTGAATCCAATAATTTAAGTTTATTTAATTTTAATAATAGTGCTCAAGAAATAAAAACTGTGAAATACAGTAAGATAATAGAAGAACTTGATAATATCAATCCAGATAATTTATCACCAAAAGAGGCGTTGGAAGTATTATATAAGCTAAGGAGCTTGATGTAATAATTATGACAAAATCAGTATGCGGTAAAATTTGGCAACAGAATCCATTAAACGAAAATTATATTCGGGATTTAAGCAATCAGTTAGTAATCAGTGATTTGCTAGCAAAATTATTGTCGTTTAGAACCAGTTCATTAATAGAAGCTTCAGAATTTTTATCGCCAAAAATCAGAGACTTATTACCAGATCCTCTACATTTACTAGATATGGAAAAAGCAGTTACTAGGACAATTACTGCAATCAAAAATCAGCAAAAAATCTGTATATTTGCTGATTATGATGTTGATGGTGCTACTTCTAGTGCTTTACTAAAATTATTTTTTCGAGATATTGGTGTAGCAGTTGATATCTATGTTCCGGACAGAATTCTGGAAGGGTATGGCCCAAATATGACAGCGATGCAGCGTATCCGTGATTCAGGTACTGAACTGGTGATTACTGTAGATTGTGGCACGGTAGCTTTTGAAGCAGTGGAGCATGCCAATAATATCGGGCTTGAGGTAATCGTAATCGATCATCATCTAAGTGTTGAGGGAATACCCGATGCTGTTGCGGTGGTTAATCCAAATCGTATTGATGAAACTAGTGATTATAAATATCTGGCAGCCGTTGGAGTGTCGTTTTTATTTATTATTGCATTAAGGACAAGGCTGGTAAATGATGGTTATTTTAAGGAGCAATTGCCGCCAAATTTAATGCAATATCTGGATTTGGTAGCGCTGGGGACAGTATGTGATGTTATGCCAATAATTGCTTTAAATCGAGCTTTTGTGGCTCAAGGGCTCAAAATAATGCTGCAGCGTCAGAATATCGGTCTTAAAACATTATGCGATAATACTAATATCACAGAAAAATTAAATTGTTATCATTTAGGTTTTGTTATTGGTCCACGAATTAATGCTGGTGGTAGAGTAGGGAAGGCTAGTCTTGGTGCAAATTTATTATCCACTAACATAGAGGCTGACGCCATAAAATTTGCCCAGGAATTGGAAGTATATAATAGTGAACGAAAGGCAATTGAGCTGCTGATACTTTCTGACGCAATCGCGAAAGCAGAGGCTCAAAGCAGTGAAAATATGTTGTTTATTGTTGGGGAAGGATGGCATGTCGGAGTTATTGGTATTATCGCAAGCCGGTTGAAAGATAGATTTAATAAGCCAACAGCGGTGATTGCATTAAATAATGGTGTGGGTAAGGCTTCGTGTCGTTCGATTAAAAACATTGATTTTGGTAGTAAAATTATTAATGCTAAGCATCAAGGCCTAATTGTAAATGGAGGAGGTCATGCGATGGCTGGAGGTTTTACAGTAATGCAAGAGCAATTAACCGCACTGCAACAATATTTTAACCAGGCGTGTCCGCTTGATGCGATGAGTTTTGATGAACAAAGTATAGTATATTATGATGCGGAGCTGACTAGCAAAAGCCTAACTACAGCATTTATGGAAGAAGTAAATCATCTGGAACCATTTGGTAATGGTAATCCTGAGCCAATATTTAGGTTTTCCAATCTCTTTGTCTTAAAAGCAAACATTGTTGGCACTAACCATATTAGTTGTTTATTAGCTCCTAATAAAGATAGTTATAATAATAAGCCGATCAGTGCTATTGCTTTTAATGCGATTAATAGTGCAATTGCTGATATTTTACTAAATGCAAAACCTTATACTTTATCTGTCATCGGCACACTAAAATTAAATAGCTGGCAACAAGTGACAAAAGTTCAATTACAGATAAAAGATATTATTATAGAGTGAGCGTTATTCACGATTTTTAGAAAAAATCGTCATTGCGAAGAGCTTTAGCTCTGAAGCAATCCAGAAAAACCAGCGCAAAGAACTGGATTGCTTCGCCAACGCCCTCGCAATGACTTTGGTTGTCAGCTTTGTAAGTCTTATATTGACGTTCAATTTTAAAAACTGTGAACAATGCTCACATTATAGAATCTATGCACCTAGTAATAATGAAGATAATACTTCAGAAAATTCATCAATGACGGCTTGATATAGTTTACGTTTAAAGGGAATAATGATTATTGGCAATTCTGCAAAACTAACCCAACGCCATTCACTAAATTCTGGATTATAGGCACTAATATTAATATCATGGTCAGATCCGGTGAATCTAATCAAAAACCAGCGTTGTTTCTGTCCACGAAAACTACCATTCCACAATTTTGGAATTAAAAATTTAGGCAAATCATAACTATACCAGTATTTACTTTCTGCTAGAATATAGCCTTTATCAGAACCAATTTCTTCAGCCATTTCTCGCATTGCCGCACTACTTGGAGTTTCTCCAAGGTCAATACCACCCTGAGGCATTTGCCATGCTTCAACTCTAGTATCAACACGTTTACCAACAAACACCATATTTTTGTTATTAATTATCATCATACCGACTCCTGGTCGATATGGTAAATTGCTGTAATTTTTTTGCGTTATATTATTCACAGATCTGACTCTTTGAATAATTCAGATACTGGCACTAATTCAATATTATGCTGCTTTAATGTTGGTAGCCAATCTTTTACTATATCTAGAGTAATAGCATAACCATGCACATATGCTATAGCAGTATTATCTGTTTTTGCTTGCTCTATTAATAAATCAAGCTTTTTCTTAATTTCTTCAGCTTCAGCTTCTTGGTCAATTATTATACTAGTTGGTATAATTTGTTTTTTACCTAAGATATATTTAGGTAAAACTGTATTTATATCTTTACCTACTATGAAAATAAGTTTCCTGACAATCAATTCCTCTAATATTAAGTCTATAAAATTATGGTTATCAATGAAATTTTCCTGATTTTTACTATAAACTCCATGATATCCACTACAAGTAGCTAGTATATTTTTTAACTTTTTAATATTTTCATCAGCAGTGAAATTAGCATTAAGTCCATGATTATTATAACGATCTGTTTCAAATGGGATATTCAGATATATTTCATGACCATCTTCTTTAGCTTTATATAATAAAGGTTTTAAGCTTGTGGTGTATGGTAAAAACCCTAAAGCGATTTGAGGTGGCATAGTTAAAGCAAGCTCCGTCAGTAATCTATTTAATCCAAGATTAGTAATAATTATTGCTATGCGGGGATGTTGAGTTCGGAGAATAAATTTATTTCTATCATCTATTTGTGCTTCCTTATGTTCAGTAGTGTGTTGTTCTGCACTAGGATTTAAAACAGATACACTATTTTTTGCCAACTTTTTTAAATCAAAAAATATGTATTGCTGAAGTTTAGTGGCTGTTGCCACTTGTTGTGGTTGAACAACAAATACTCCAAATATTAATAGTGCTAAAGTTACTCCGCCAAGCAAAATATTAATAATAATCAAATAATTTTTAATTCGTTTTTTATTGGCGTACATATTATATACTATGTGCTTTTAAGCTTGAGTTTAGAGTAGACGAAGTTAAATTTTAAGATCCACTCGAAAGCATCGAAGTCTGCAGCTTTAGTTTGTTGTGTAACAAAGATCTTCAAATACGACAACGTCAATTCTTAAAATTTAACGAATACCTGCAATACTTCAAGATTTGGTGCGTCAAACTTCGGGATTCGCATGTCCTCAAGTATAAGTAACGTGCAGCAAGTGCTTACCGCTCGTTTTCCTATCAACTTTTGAAGTCGAGGGTATATACATTACTTATTTTTGCTTAGAATTAATCCACGAATTAAATCATAAGCTCTAGCAAATTGGTAATCTTTTTGATATAGCTCTGACGGTTGATAGTTTTCAGCCTTTTCTATTTTTAATTCCGGTTTATCTTTATCTTTATCTTTTTTAAGTTTTTCCTTGTCCTTTTTTTGATCATCGTCTTTTAAGTCTTTATTATCATTTTTTAGATAATTTTTTAAAGAAGACTCAGAAAAACGTCTCTCTTCATTTTTTTGCCCAGGATACTCAACTTTTGCAGGCTCAATGATGATATCTGGTTCAATACCTTCAGCCTGGATCGAGCGACCTAAAGGTGTATAATATCTAGCGGTAGTGAGCTTGACTGCAGCTCTAGGGCTGACTTGTACAAAGGTTTGAACTGAACCTTTACCAAAAGATTTAGTACCAAGAATTATTGCTCGTTTATAATCCTGTAAAGCACCAGCAACAATTTCAGAAGCAGATGCTGATCCTGAATTAATTAAAATTACTATCGGAACATTTGGTGCTTTTGCAGTAAATTTACTAGCAGTAAGCACTGAATTATTAGCATCAGTACGACCTTTAGTACTTACAATCGCTCCTGATTCAATAAAATATTCACTAACAGCAATTGCTTGATCCAATAAGCCACCTGGATTGTTCCGTAAGTCAAGGATAATACCTTTAATACCACCAGCAGCAGTGCTACTGGCCTCAACGCTTTTAAAAGCTTTTTTTAGCTCTTGTATAGTGTGTTCATTAAATGTAACAATTCTTATATAAGCGACACCGCCTTCTTCTAAATGAGACTTGATTGGTTTTATTTTTACTATTTCTCTGGTTAATTCAATATCTTGTGGCTTAACTTCATCATTCTTAATGACAAATAACTTTACTTTAGTACCAGGCTCGCCTCGCATTTCTTTGACGGCTTTATTAAAACCAATAGTTGAAACTAATTCATCATTGACTCCAACTATATAATCTCCAGCTTTAATACCTGCTTTGTCAGCTGGCAAATCATCAATTGGCGAGATTACTTTGATTGCACCATTATCATACATTACTTCAACGCCAATACCGCCAAATTCACCTTTGGTCTGATTAATAAAATCTTCTAAATCTTCATCAGTATAATAGCCAGAATGAGGATCGAGAGAAGTTAACATCCCATTAATTGCAGAATCAGTCATTTTTTGTTTATCAGGATCTTGTACATAATCTTTATTGATGCGTTCAAAGATTTCTTGAAATTGCTTATAATAAAGCTGATTGGATGTTTGTTTATCCGCAAGTGCATATGTGCAAATAAGTAAAATAATATTAAAAGTGATTAGGCGTAAATACATATTTAACTACTTTTTAGATATCTAAATTATTTATAATATTTCCCATCTTGATTAGAGCCTGGTTTTGAATAAATTCAAAACGCTTTTCTGGTTTTTTGCCCATCAAATCATTTACTATAGTAAACGCTTCTTCCTGATTTTGTAAATTTACTCTAAACATTATCCTGCCTTCAGGATGCATAGTCGTTTCTTTTAATTGTGCTGGTGTCATTTCTCCTAGTCCCTTAAACCTACCAGTTTCAATTTTGCTTTTACTATTTTTCGATAATTTTTTTATTAAAATAGATTTCTGCTCTTCGTTTGCAGCGTAATAAGTTTTACTACCCTGTGTCAAGCGATAAAGTGGTGGTTGAGCAATATATAAATGTCCCATGGTGATTAATTTGGGCATTCTGAAATAAAAGAATGTCATCAGCAGTGAAGCAATATGGGCACCGTCAATATCAGCGTCAGTCATGATAATAATTTTTTCATATCGTAAATTTTCAATACGAAAATTCTTTAGCGATCCACAGGCAAGCGCTATTTCTAAATCTTGTATCTCTTGATTATTGGCAATTTTATCCATAGTTGAGTTGGCAATATTAAGTATTTTCCCACGTAGGGGTAATACTGCCTGGTTTTCACGATTCCTGGCTTGTTTAGCAGATCCACCAGCAGAATCGCCTTCAACAATAAATAATTCCGTACCTTGAGCTGTTTCTTTTATGCAATCCGCTAATTTACCAGGTAAGCGTAATTTTTGGATTACGGTTTTGCGAGCAATGTTTTTTTCATTCTTACGGTTAATTCGTAAATCAGCGGTATTTATAATAAATTCTAATAAGCTTGTTGCTGCTGCTTTATTACTACTGAGCCAATGATCAAAATGATCTTTGATAATATTTTCAATAATTTTACTAATAGAGGGTGAGACTAATTTTTCTTTAGTTTGTCCTTGAAATACTGGATCTTTAAAAAATACTGACATGATAATGCACGCAGAATCTAGAATATCCTCAATTATTATATGCTGAGCTTTTTTGTTTCCTACCATCTCCCCATATGTTTTCAAACCACGCAATAAAGCAGTTTTTATTCCTTGTTCGTGAGTTCCACCTAACGGGGTAAAAATAGTATTACAATATGATTTGATAAAACCAGTGTCATCATGCCAGGCAATAGCCCATTCAAGTTTTATGGACTCTTTATTGACACGGTGGATACCACTGAAAATATTACCAGCAATTATTTTATCCTGATCAATTTTGGAACTTAAATAATCTTTCAACCCTGCTGGAAAATGGATAATGGCTTTTGTTGGAGTTATGGAATCATTAATCAAAGCAGGATGGCATTCCCATTCTATTTCTACACCCTGATATAAATAGGCTTTTGATTTTGCCAGATCATATAATTTTTGCGGGCTAAAGCGTGCAGATGTTCCAAAAATCTCTTGGTCGGGACGAAAGGTAATAGCAGTGCCTTTCAATCGTTTTGGCGCATCTGCAGTTTGTAAGGTAGTTAAAGGATGGCCTTTGGCATAGGTTTGAGTAAAAGCAGTTCCTTGTTTATAAACCGTAACTTGTAGATGCTCAGATAATGCATTAACTACCGAAACACCCACTCCATGCAGTCCTCCAGCTGTTTGATAGACATTATCAGAAAATTTGCCACCAGAATGCAATGTAGTTAAAATTACCTCAAGTGCAGATTTATTACGAAATTTGGGATGGTTATCTACCGGAATTCCTCGACCATTATCAGTAACGGTAATGCTGTTATCATTATGTACAGTAATGCTAATCAGATTTGCAAAGCCGGCCACCGCTTCATCCATGGAGTTATCCAATACTTCGGAAACCAAATGGTGCATGGCAGTAATATCAGTACCCCCTATATACATACCTGGTCTTTTACGGACTGGTTCTAAACCTTCCAGGACTTCTATATCTTTTGCAGTATAAGAAGATTGCTCTTTATTTTTTAGTTTCTTTTGTTGATCAAAGTTGAATAAATCTGACATATAATTAAAAACTTGTTGAGTAGATGTTGGAGTTATTATAGTTAATCGATTACACTTGATGTTTATACAACTTAACTAATGACATTCAATGCCCTGATGTCATTCCCGCTGTTTTTGTCATCCCTCTGCCTTTGTTCTACCGCTGTTTTTTTTGTCACCTCGAATTTTGCCATACCGAACACATGTAATGTCATCCCGAACTTGTTTCAGGATGACATTACATGTGTTCGGTATGGCAAAAGAGAGCCGAGAAGACAGCGGTGGAACAAAGGCAACAGAGATAGTAGATTTAACTATTGTTATACAATACTCCAGCGATGCTAGTGATGTTTTTGAGCGTAAAAAATCACAGCAAGGTCTAAATATCCATCTATTTCACTAATGCAAATTCTAAAACTTGATTAATAGTTGCTACTGGCAAGATTTCTAAATTATCTTTAATATTTGCCGGAATATCTTTTAAATCTTTAACATTATCTTGTGGAATTAAGACAGTTTTAATACCACCTCTACTAGCAGCAAGTAATTTTTCTTTTAACCCACCAATAGGTAGAACCTTACCACTTAAAGTAATTTCTCCAGTCATCGCTACTGTATATTTTACTGGTCTTCGTGTCATTAATGATACTATTGTGGTAAAAATTGCAATCCCCGCAGAAGGTCCGTCTTTTGGAATTGCTCCTTCCGGTACATGTATATGAATATCCAGATCTTTGTAATCTTCATATTTTAAACCAAAACTATCAGCACAAGTGCGGAAACAGCTATATGCAGCTGCGGCAGATTCTTTCATTACATCACCAAGTTTACCGGTAGTTTTGATCTCGCCTTTACCAGGAAAAGATACTGCTTCAATGGTTAATAAATCACCACCAACTTCAGTGTAAGCAAGACCCGTAGTGGCACCAATCTGATCTTTTGCTTCAGCTAAACCAAAACGATATTTTTTAACTCCTAGATATTCTTCGAGATTATCCGGAGTAATTGTTAATTCCAGAATATTTTTATTACTAAGAATTTGTTTTAGTCCTTTACGAGTTAACGAGCCAATTTCTCTTTCCAAGGAACGAACCCCTGATTCTTTGGTATAATATCTGATCAGTTCCAGAATTACCTCATCAGTAATATGGATTTCATTTTGCTTAACGCCATGCATCTTAAATTGTTTGGGGACTAGATATTTTTTTGCAATCTGCATTTTTTCTGCTTCCACATAACCAGAAATACTTATTATTTCCATACGATCCAGTAATGCACGTGGTAAGTTATAAGTATTAGCAGTGGCAATAAACATTACATTTGACAGATTATATTCTACTTCCAGATAATGATCAACAAAAGTGCTATTTTGTTCGGGATCAAGTACTTCCAGTAAAGCACTTGCTGGATCCCCTCTAAAATCAGCTCCCATTTTGTCGATTTCATCAAGCAGCATTACTGGGTTATCAGTCTTTGCTTTTTTTAATGAATTAATGATTTTGCCAGGCATTGAGCCGAGATAAGTTTTTCGATGACCACGAATCTCTGCTTCGTCTCTAACACCACCAAGAGCAAATTTAGTATATTTTCTACCAACTGCTTCAGCTATCGATTTCACTAAAGAAGTTTTACCAACTCCTGGAGGTCCAATAAAACATAATATTGGTCCTCTAATTTTTTTAGAACGTTGTAATACTGCTAAATACTCAATGATCCGTTCCTTAACTTTTTCTAGACCAAAATGATCGCGATTTAAAATTGCTTCAGCTTTCTTGATGTCTATTTTTTCTTTGTCAATTTTTCCCCAAGGTAAAGCTACCAGCGTATCCAGATAATTTCTGATCACTGAAGATTCAGCTGACATCTGGTTCATCATTTTTAATTTTTTAAGCTCAGCTTCAGCTTTTGTTTGAGCTTCTTTTGACATTTTTAAGGCTTTAATTTTTTTCTCAATGTCATAAAAATCAGACTTTTCATCACCACCATCGAGTTCTTTCTGGATAGCTTTCATTTGCTCGTGCAGGTAATAGTCTCGCTGAGTTTTTTCAATCTGTTTTTTTACCCTATGCTGCAATGCTTGTTCGGTAGTGATTTGAGCCATTTCAGCTTCAATAATCTGTATTAATAAATTTGCTCGTTGCAGCAGATCTACTTCATTAAGTAGAGTTTGCTTTACTTCTACTGCACAGGTTAGGTGAGATGATAAAATATTTAAGATATAACTTGGATTTTTTTGCTCATTAATTATATTTAAAATTTCAGGATTAATTTTTTTATTCTGCTGTACATACTCTTTAAAAATATTTACCACATTTAATGTGACTATATTCAGTTCTTCCAAATCATCAACTTCTTGATCCGGCATAATATTATAGTTGGCTATTAACCATTCATGATTGGAAATTTTTGATAGTTCGACTCGATTAATGGCCTCAACTAAAATTTTTGCATTGTTATTGGGTAGCTTAATCGTTTGAATAATTTTGGCGATTACTCCAATTTTATAAAGATCTCCAGGTTTTGGATCATCAGCATTCTGTTGTATCTGAGTAACTAATAATATATATTGACTACCTTCAACTTTTTGCGCTGCAGAGAGTGCTAAAATAGATTTTTCGCGTCCAACAAAAATAGGAGCAATCATCCCTGGAAATATTACTATATCTCTGAGTGCAAGTAATGGTAGTGTTTGTGATGCTTGCATGTAAAAACCTTGATAAATAATTTTGAATTTTTATAATTCTCAACTTGTAGCTTATATAAGCCGCATTACTCTACATTTCAAGGATATACTCGGTGAAAATTGAAAATTGCGTTGTCGTTCTCGAAGAGTCTGCGATGCGAAACAAACAAAGTGTACGCTCCGCTTCGCAGACGAAGGAACTCCTAGCACTTCTTCAATTTTAACCTTCGTTTATCTGACTCAGCAAAGGTGCAGAGCTTATTTGATTACCAGCAATTATATACTATAAATAAATTTTTATGTTTGATTATATTCAATCACCATCAGTAGTAGCTAAAGCTTATATGAGAATAAGTGCATATTTGCACGAAACTCCAATACTGCATTCTGAAACTTTAAATGAATTATTAAATGCCGAGATCTATTTTAAAGCAGAGTCTTTACAAAAAACCGGAGCTTTTAAAGTACGAGGAGTACTTAATCATTTGTTGGAGTTACAGGAACAAAATCAGTTGCCACAAAAAATCGTCGCTTACAGTACTGGTAATCATGGTATTGGGCTGGCTTGGGTAGCTAGGCTACTAGGAATTCATGCTCGGATATATTTGCCACAAAATACTACCCAGGTTAAACAGCAAGCTGCAGTACATTATGGAGCTGAGGTAATTTATACTGAAACTAGAATTGATGCAGAACTACAGGCAAAAAATGATGCTGCAAATGGCTTTTATTATTTACACCCTTCAGATAGCGATGCGACCATAGCAGGGGGAGGGACTTTATGTTATGAAGCCTTACAACAATTGAAATTTAGTCCTGACGCTATTTTTGCTTCCTGTGGTGGTGGCGGTTTGATTTCTGGAACTTATCTGGCTAAAGAATTACTGTCTCCTACCAGCTTATTAATAGGCTGTGAGCCGGTGCAAGCTAATGATGCTTTTTTATCCTTGCAGCAGGGTAGTATATACTCGTTTACACATTCTCCTGATACAGTCGCTGATGGTCTCAGAACTTTAGCATTATCGATGCGTACCTTTCGCTATATTCAAAAGCTTGATCAATTCTTACTAGCTGATGAATATGCTATATATTATTGGACTGCTTGGCTCATTCATTTGCTCAAAGTAGCTTGTGAGCCATCATGTGCCTTAAATATGGCTTGTGTACAACAATGGTTGAAGAATCAACAAGGTTCAAAAAAGATTCTGGTATTGCTTTCTGGCGGCAATATTGATCCAATGCTATATAGAGAAATATGGAAAGAAGATTATTTACTGAACGAACCAAAAAGATAAAAGGAGTATATGCCTGATCAAATTAATTTACCTGAATTAAAAATTACTGACCTACGAATTTGGGTATATTTAGGCTGTAGCGCTGAAGAAAGAGCAAATCCACAGGCGGTTAGTATTAGCACTAGTTTTGTTTTTCCAGCAGCTCCTAAGGGGGCATATACTGATCTTATCAGTGATAGTATATGCTATCGACAAGCAGTAGAGTTAATTCAAGAAACTGTCGAAGGCAAAGAGTTTAATTTGATTGAGCATTTGACTGTAAGTGTTTACGATGCCTTGTTTAATTATATCAATGAAGTAGGATATAATAATCTACAAATTAAAGTAGTTGCTACTAAAATATCGCCACCAATACCAGGGTTGTATGGAGGGGTGTCGTTCAGTTATTTCGGAAAAAAATAGCTTCCAGATTGTTCATCCGAGTTATAATATCCTGGTAGTCATCCTGAACTCAGGATGACATCAAGTGTGTTCAGCATGACTACCTAGACACAAAGTTCAAGTTAACTGAATACTATCTAAAAAACACCAAAATAATTGGATTTAATGATTTATCTTAGTCTTGGTTCAAATCAAGGTAATCGGTTAGCGTATTTAAGAAAAGCAGTGACGGAGCTAGAGAAGCATGGTTTTACAATGTTGGAAGAATCAATTGTTCTGGAAACTAAAGCATTGCTGCCTGCAGATGCACCAGAATCCTGGAATATACCCTATCTTAACATGATAGTCGCAGGCCTCACAACTAAGTCTCCAATCGAGTTACTATCTGACCTTAAAGCAATAGAAGTGTTATGTGGCAGAGATCAATTACGTACAAAATGGGCTCCTCGTCCAATAGATCTAGACATATTATTATGGGATGCTCATAATTTAGAGCTGCCTGACTTAAAAGTGCCACATCCGGAATTATTGTTGCGGCCGTTTTTAATACATTTGCTGGCAATGATGAATGTGCAATATCGCTGGCAAGAAGCTGATAGTAATTATTATGGTATGAATTTTGCTCAGATAGCTCACCAAAATGTAAGAGTTGAAGAGTGTTTTCTAAGAAGTTTAGTCTTAAATCCAAAATTAGTGGCTATTGTCAATATCACTCCAGACTCTTTCTCTGATGGTGGTTTATATTTTGATCCACAAATCGCCACACAAAAAATATTAGCTTTGAGTGAGGAGGGGGCTTATACCATTGAGATTGGTGCTCAGTCTACGCGTCCAAATGCGATAATGGTAGGAGCAGAAGAAGAATGGAGGCGGTTACAGCCAGTTTTACAAAATATTAAACAGCTACAGGAGTCCGGTTATGAATTGACTATCAGTATCGATAGTTTTTTACCGGAAGTGATCCATAGAACAATAATAGAATATGATATTGCTTGGATCAATGATCAAAAATGTGAGTTAGATGATAACACTTTAAAGTTTATAGCGGATCATGGCTGTAACATTGTGGTAATGCATTCACTTTCTATACCTCCAGATAAAAATAATTGCATAGATTTTAATATACCTCCTATTGATACTATATTACTATGGACAGAGAAAGTTATCGCTCGTTTGATTGCTTGTGGTTTTGCGAGGCAACAGATTATTCTTGATCCTGGCATTGGCTTCGGTAAATCAATTTATCAAAATCTAATGTTATTCAGAGCTACTCAAAAACTAAAAGAGTTGGAGTGTCAGATATTTGTCGGTCATTCAAGAAAGTCCTACATGACTAGTTTTTGTAAAGCGCAAGCTGTAGATCGAGATATAGAAACGTTAGCTGTGTCACAGGAACTATCTCAGCTAGGAGTGGATTATTTACGAGTGCATGACATCGAAAAACATCAACGCTTTTTTGTAGCAAGAAAAGCGGTGTTTTGTACCTAAGATCAAATTTCTTTGAGAAGGTTTTATAAATCACGTCTAAAATGTATACTGAACACACACTGAGTGTTATCCTCAACATGACGTTATGTGTTCGGGATGATTGACAACTTTTTTTGGATGACAAGAGGACAGAGGTGACTTTAGGTGAGGAATGCACAACCAATTAATAACTGGAATTATGGCCTGTGATTTAATGGGCGCCATCGGCAAAAATAATAAATTACCATGGAATGCAGAAGAAGAGCTTGAACATTTTCGTAAAACAACCGTCGGTAATGTAATGATTATGGGGTATCAGACATTTGCTGCAATGCCTGAGAGAGCTTTGGAGAACAGGTGGAATATAGTTTTTTCGCGAACAGCTAGAGTTCAGATTAAAGAAAATATAGTATTTGTATCTTCTCTACAGGAATTTTTGATTTTAATAAACGATTATAGAGACCATAAGTGTTTTATGATCGGTGGTGCGCAAATTACAAATTTATTTTTAGTAAATAATTTAATTGCAGAATTTATATTGACTAAATTTAAACGAGTCTATGGTGGAGATGTATTTTTTCCATTGCATTTACTTGAGAATTGGTCTTATAACATAATTAGTGAGCATAAAGATTTTATCATTTATAAATATTTAAGAGGATAGATGCAAATAAAACGTTAAGATGATTTTTAGAATATTTTCTTATATTTCAAGGCAAATTTTATGATAATAGTGGTGCTATTATCATAAAATTTGTAGTAGAAAGATAAGAAAATAGGCAAAAATTCAATTAATGTTTTGTTTGCATCTACCCTCTAAACCCCGGGTAAGGATATGAATTTTATTACTAGATTAAATGACGAATTAGAGCAATATAATTTGCTAAAACATGATTTTTATCAATCTTGGAGCGCTGGTTGTTTAAGCAGTGAGACATTACAATTATATGCTCAGGAATATTATAAGCATGTAGCTGCTTTTCCAAGATATGTTAGCGCTATTCATTCTTCATGTGAGCATTTACCTCATCGGCAGATATTATTAGAAAATTTGATTGAAGAAGAGCAGGGTGAGGATAATCATCCAGAGCTATGGTTACGTTTCGCTGAAAAGCTTGGTTGTAATCGTCTTGATATGCTAAATGAGCCGACCTTAAATGAAACCAGGCTATTGGTAGATGGCTATTTTAGGCTGGTATATCAAGATTTTGCCACTGGTCTTGGTGCTTTATATGCATATGAACGCCAAACTCCAGAGGTTGCCAAGTCAAAAATAGAAGGTTTGCAGAAATTTTATGATGTTAATGATCAAAGATCGTTGAAATTTTTTACAGTACATCTGGAAGCAGATGAATGGCATTCTGCCGAATGTGCTAGAATTATTGAGGAGCTTGGCTCAAGACAGCAGCAATCGGTTATTGATGGAGCAACAAATGGTGCTAAATTATTATGGCAATTTCTGGATGGAATGACCAGGAGTATATCAAATGCACATTCAGGCTGTTAAAACTGCTCCGGTTAGTTCAGGTGAAGAAATTACTGAGATACTAGATCGTTGTCTGCCATCCCTCACAGAAAGTACAATAATAGCTATTTCTTCCAAAATTATTAGTCTAAGCCAGAATCGCATATTAGCTTGTGCGGACGTGCCAAATAAAAATGATCTGATAAAAAAAGAAGCTGATGCTTATATTGCCGATGAGTATAATGATGGTAGAGTTTGTTTAACGATAAAAAATAATATGTTAGTACCGTTTGCTGGAATTGATGAATCAAATGGTAATAATCATTACATTTTGTATCCATTGGATATCCAACAAATTGCTGCTAAGATTTGGCAATATTTGCGTGCAAAAAATAATATTAGTAATTTAGGGATAATAATTACTGATAGTAATATTACAGCGCTGCGTCGAGGAGTAACCGGAATTGCTATCGGATATTGTGGTTTTGAACCATTGTTCAGTTATATAGGCAAGCAAGATATTTTTGGTAGAGGTATCAAAATGACTGTAATTAACAATTTAGACGCTTTAGCAGTCGCTGCCGTGTTAGTTATGGGTGAGGGCAATGAGTGTACTCCCATCGCTATTATCTCTGATGCACCAAGGATTCAGTTTTTATCAATTCCTGATACGGATCTAAACAAAATTAATATGCCGATAGGTGAAGATTTTTATTCACCTATTTTAAGAACAGTGCGTTGGATCTGGAATCGTAAATTATGATTACCATAATTCAGTGAATTATGTCAATTACTGCAAAAAATCTTTTTTGATTTTTTTAATAGTTTTATCATTTGCAAACACTACTTCCAGGACATCATCTATTTGACGAATCACCACCCCAGTACCAAATTTAATATGTGTAACTTTGGATCCTGGTCGTAACATATTCTGCTCATTAGTAAGAAGATGTTCTGGTGGTTTTAATAATTGATTAAACTTATTTTCTTTATAAGATTGTGATATGCCGCTTCTCTTACCGAGATAATTTAACTGGTTGGTAGAAGAAGAACGTATACAGACTTCTTCAGCTATTTCTGCCAAAAACCTAGAAGGTAACGAGTCCAGTATTTCATTATACATTCTTCGTCGTTCGGCAAAGGTGATATATAATAATTTTTTAGCTCTAGTAATGCCAACATAGGCTATACGTCGCTCTTCCTCTAAACCTTTTTCTTCTGTCAGTGATTTTTGATGAGGAAATATACCTTCTTCCCAGCCAGGTAGAAATACGACTTCAAATTCTAATCCTTTAGCAGCATGTAGAGTCATTACACTGATTGCTCCGCCAAAATTTGATGCTAATGAATCATTGGACATCACTAAACTAGCATGTTCCAGAAACTCATATATATTATTAGCAACCGCTATAGCGCTAAGCATTTCATTGATATTTTCGATGCGAGTACGAGATTCTTCGGTTTTTTCTTGTTTTAACATCTCCAGATAACCAGATTCGGCCAATATCGACGAGGTCACAGTTACTGCTGATTCATTTTGCATTCGCTGCGCCCAATTAGTTATTTGAGTGGTTAGTTGTTCTAAATTTTCTTGAATCTTATTTTTAAAAATTTGTTGTGGCAGCATTTGTTTGATTGCATACAACATTGAAATATTATTTGTTGTCGCGTAGTCTTTGATAGTTTTAAGTGTAATATTGCCAATCGCTCTTTTGGGGATGTTAATAATACGTTCTAAAGCCAGATTATCATTATCGTTTAAGGTAATTCTAATATAGGCTAGGACATCTCGTATTTCCATCCTTTCATAAAATCTGACACCACCAATGATCTGATAGGGCAGGAGCTTATTAATCAGAGCTTCTTCAAATGCTCTTGTTTGAAAACCAGCTCGGACTAATATTGCTACCTGATTTGCCTGATAACCACAAGTTGACATTAATTTTTCAGTTTCACTGACTACAAATCTTGCTTCTTCTAAATCATTCCAACAGGAAATAATTTTAATTTTTTCGCCAGTGTTATTTTCTGTCCATAATGATTTGTCGTGACGATTTTTATTATTATTAATTAAGCCTGATGCTGCTGCCAGGATCTCTGAGCTAGAACGGTAATTTTGTTCAAGCTTAATCACTGTGGCATTATCCCAGTCGCGCGAGAAACGCATGATATTGCTTATTTCTGCCCCACGCCAGCTATATATGGACTGATCTTCATCACCGACACAACATATATTCTTGGAATTAGAAGCTAACATTCTAGTCCATAAATATTGCACAGCATTAGTATCTTGATACTCATCAATTAAAATATATTTAAATTTGTTTTGATAATATTTCAACAAATCAGGATTATTGATAAAAAGTTCGTTGTTATAAAGTAATAAATCACCAAAATCTACGGCATTGGCAGCGATTAGCTGGTTTTGATAGGTAATATAGATATTTTTTGCTATTTTTTGTACATCTGATTTTAGATCACTATTTGAAACCTTAGCTGGTAATAAACCTTGGTCTTTCCAGCGAGCAATAATGATTTGCAGTAATTTGGGAGTATAGGTTTTAATATCAATTCCACTAATGATGGCAATATCTTTAATTAACTTAGTTTGTTCATCCTGGTCAATAATGGTAAAATTAGTGCTTAGATTAGAGGCGAAAATACTAATATGGCTACGGAGAATTTTTGCTGCGATCGAATGAAAGGTACCGATATTAAGGCCATAACAGTCAATCATACCACAAATACGCTCGTGCATTTCTTTTGCAGCTTTATTGGTAAAAGTTACGGCTAATATATTTTGTGGCTCTGCTAATTGTTTATTAATAATATTAGCAATTCTGGTGGTTAATACTTTGGTTTTGCCGGTACCAGCTCCAGCTAGTACCAGGAGCGGACCCTCGGTATGAAATACTGCCGCACGCTGCCTATCATTCAAGCCGCTGGATAAAAGTTGAAAATCTATTGTAATGGTCATAAAATTGTTTTTATAAGATAATGAGCATCATATTCTTTTCAAGCTATACTATCCATGATTAATTTAGAACATTACTTAAATACAGCGCTTTATTGAATTTTATCAATTATTATCTCAATTTCACTTGGTAGCACATAAAACTGCATGTTATTCTAATTGTTAGTTTATATAGATTTCATATTTAGCGATACGGTTATCCTGAAACTATAGACATTAAATTATTTAAGTATCAGAGGTAAAATATGTCAGAATTTACAGCAGTTACCGTAGCAAGAGGCGATGGTATCGGTCCAGAAATTATGGAAGCGGTTTTACGCATTTTAAAGGAATCAGAAGCAAAAATACGTATTGAAGCTATTGAGATAGGAGAAAAACTATACCAGAAGAATTATACCTCTGGTATTGCTGGAGATACCTGGGAATCGCTAGCTCGTACCAGGGTACTGCTGAAAGCTCCGATTACAACTCCCCAAGGTGGTGGTTATAAAAGTTTAAATGTTACCTTACGTAAAGCACTGTCGCTTTATGCGAATGTACGTCCTTCGATCTCCTATCATCCATTTGTTGAGACTTTGCATCCAAAACTGAATTTAACAATTATTCGTGAGAATGAGGAAGATTTATATGCAGGTATAGAATATCGTCATACTCATAATATGTATGAATCGGTAAAATTAATTAGCCGTATTGGTAGTGAGAAAATTATCAGATATGCTTTTGAATATGCGATAAAAAATAACCGTAAAAAAGTCTCTTGCTTTAGTAAAGATAATATCATGAAATTTTCTGATGGTATTTTTCATAAGGTATTTGATGAGGTTGCCAAAGAATATCCACAAATTAAACCTGAACATTATATTATTGATATTGGAACAGCACGGTTGGCCACAGCACCTGATTTGTTTGATGTGATCGTAACATCAAATTTATATGGTGATATTATTTCAGATGTTGCATCAGAGATTTCAGGTTCAGTAGGGCTTGCTGGCAGTGCAAATATTGGAGAACATTATGCCATGTTTGAAGCTGTGCATGGGTCAGCTCCTGATATCGCAGGTAAGGATATAGCTAATCCTTCAGGATTGCTAAATGCTACAGTGATGATGTTAGTACATATTGGGCAAGGTAAAATAGCAGCTGCTATCGAGAATGCCTGGAAAAAAACCATAGAAGACGGAATTCATACAACAGATATTTATAATGATCAAACCAGCTCTAAAAAAGTAGGAACACAAGAGTTCGCTGCAGCAATTATTAAAAGATTAGGCGAGGTACCAAGTGCCTTAAAAGTAGTGGATTATTCATCAACACCAAAATTAGAGCAATCTACTAGAGTTTATACAATTAATACCAAAGAAGTTAAAATGCTAGTTGGGGCTGATATTTTTGTTGCTATGAATGTATCATCTGCTCATGATGTGGCTGCTAAAATTCAAAGCATCAACTTGCAAGGGCTGGAATTGCAAACTGTAGCTTGTAAGGGGTTGAAGTTGTGGCCACGAGATGAGCGTTTTGAGTTGTTGTCCGATCATTGGTGCTGTCGTTTTGTGTCTAAAACAGTGGGTGAGGCAGTTAAGCATGTGACAGTGGCTAAATTACTGGAGGCTTTAAGTTTAGCTGATATTGATTTTATTAAGGTAGAAAATTTGTTTGAGTTTGATGGTAAGAAAGGATTTTCATTAGCTCAAGGAGAATAGTATATCATTATCATTCCTCCTCACTGCAGATGTTAGGAGCTGACGACAAAGAATTGTAAAAATGCTCATTTTTACTTGAAGAAAGAAAACCGCAGCAATCTTGTCCAGCTCAACGCCTGACAGGCTGCTGCCTTTACCATCATTTTTAATCGCTACAAACAAGGTCATGCTGAATTTATTTCACTTCGTGGCTGTTTCAAGCAGCATCTCATGCAATCCTTTCAGATCTCGAATACACGAATGCCATCTCGAACCAAAGGGTCATCCCGAACTTGTTTCGGGATCTTATGAAGTTCTGATAAGATCCCGAAACAAGTTCGGGATGAGCTTTTGCCATCAATTGTTTTATAGCGTTCTAATTCTTGCCACACTTTACTTTCTGATTTTTCACATTCATTATATTTCTCACCAACCTTATGTTCTTCATCCTCAGGATCAGGCATGCCGGAGATAGTGGAATCCTTGAACTTACTTACCTGAGGAGGTTGGTTCTGCTCAAGTTTGCGCCTTTCTAGGATTATCTGATTATAATGCTCATTTTCATTTGAGGAAAGAAAAACCGCAGCAATTTTATTCAGCTCAACGCCACCACTCAGCTACCAGGCCGCTGCTGCCGTGATTGCTGAATTGATCAAGTAAGTACCAAGCTCCAGAGTTGCAACTCTAATCATTACAACTTGTGTCATTGCCAATTGCGGTTGCGGTGCAATTTCCGGTCGCTGTTGATATTGCTGATATGCAAAATAGCGAGACAACCCAGAAAGTACAAATCTAGATTGTTGTTGCTAGTATTTTACAATAATAGGCTAGTAAAAATCATACATTACAGTTGTGTTATAAGCCACGCTTCTTCCACCATTCTTCGGTTTTGAATTCTTCTGGTAACTCTGCCCATTCCTGAGCAAACACATCATCTAGACCAAAGTTTTCTTTTATAACTTTACACCATTCTTCTGATAAAGATTTTGGCAATTTAGCCCCACACCATGGGCAATAATACATTTCTTGTTCCATACCAAGATTATTACCATGTAAGATAAAATGATAATTCCTTGTTTCAGAGTGATATCTTACTAACTCATGTTCTTCCCTGGGAGAAGTAGAATAATAATCCATATTAGAACAACAGTGTAATTGTTTTGAATACACCATTTTATTTAATACCTATTAAATCTTTTTTATTAATTACTGCTCCCACATCACTTTTATGTTTATTCATAATTTTACCTGTCATATCAATATCCGCCTCATGAAACAATTTATTATCTCTTTCAATAAATTGTTTCCAATGTTCTCCTCCATGCGCTCTATCACCGCTTCTTTCCTTAGAGTACCATATTTTATCATTCTTTATATCCCGGTAAAGCTTACCATATCTACTATCTCTTGCAACTTTATCAAAATTTCCTTCCTTACTTGGGTTAAATGATTCTTGATCAACCTTATGTTCTTCATCCTCAGGATCAGGCATGCCGGAGATGGTGGAATCCTTGAACTTACTTACCTGAGGAAGTTGGTTTTGCTCAAGTTTGCGCCTTTCTAGGATTATCTGATTATAATGCTCATTTTCATTTGAGGAAAGAAAAACCGCAGCAATTTTATTCAGCTCAACGCCACCACTAAGCTGCCAGGCCGCTGCTGCCGTTATTGCTGAATTGATCAAGTAAGTGCCAAACTCCAGAGTTGCAGAATTATCTGAACTAAGAATCAGTTTCCGAAGAGGTCCATTACAGTTGTGTTACAATCCACGCTTCTTCCACCATTCTTCGGTTTTGAATTCTTCTGGTAACTCTGCCCATTCCTGAGCAAACACATCATCTAGACCAAAGTTTTCTTTTATAACTTTACACCATTCTTTTGATAAAGATTTTGGCAATTGAGCCCCACACCATGGGCAATAATACATTTCCAGCTCCATACCGAAATCATAGCCGTGCAAAATAAAACGGTACTTTCTTTTTTCTGGATGATACCTTAATAACTCATGCTCCTCTGTAAGAGAAGTAGCATAATAATCCATATCAGAGCAACAATGTGATGATTTTTCATCTGCCATTTTATTTAATTCCTATTAAATTTTTCATATCAATTGCTCTCCCAACATTACTCTTATATTTACTCATAACATTTCCAGTCATATCTATATCAGCATTCCACTGAAGCTCACCATCTCTTTCAATAAATTGTTTCCAATGTTCTCCTCCATGCGCCCTATCACCACTTCTTTCTTTAGAGTACCATATTTTATCATTTTTTATATCCCGGTAAAGCTTACCATATCTACTATCTCTTGCAACTTTATCAAAATTTCCTTCCTTACTTGGGTTAAATGATTCTTGGCTTACCTTGTGCTCTTCATCCTCAGGATCAGGCATACCGGAGATAGCTGAATCCTTGAACTTACTTACTTGAGGAGCTTGGTTTTGCTCAAGTTTGCACTTTTGCAGGATTATCTGATTATAATGCTCATTTTCATTTGAGGAAAGAAAAACCGCAGCAATTTTGTCCAGCTCAACACCACTGCTAAGCTGCCAGGCTGCAGCTGCTGTTATTGCCGTATTGATCAGGTAAGTGCCAAACTCTAGAGTTGCAACTCCCATCATTACAACTTGTGTCATTGCCAATTGCGGTTGCGGTGCAATTTCCGGTTGCTGTTGATATTGCTGATATGCAAAATATGCAAGCGTCCCTATTCGTTCTTGTGTTTCTTCTGCAAGCTCCGGATATTCTGCTTTAACTCGCTGAGTAATATTTTCTACTAGTTGCGTATCCTGTTCTGAAATAAAACTTGATAATGCAAGGCGTTCCTGCACCCTCTCAGCAATTCTTTCTCGGTAAGAATCCAGCTCTACCTCCAGCTCATATGGATTTACCATATGTTCAGCTAAATCAGCTTTGGCTACGACATCTTCCTTCTTACTTTTACTTTCTTGTTCCTGTGAAATATGTTGTTCTATATTGAATTGTTGCATCTGCAACTGTGCTGCATCTGCCTGTTGTTGATACACAGATTCTTCTTCAGTACCAGCTAATAATTCAACCAATTCACGACATGATTCAAAATCATCTGGTCTCAATGATACTGCTTGCTTATAATATTCTATTGCTTCATCCTTATTACCAAGTGCCTTAGCAGTACTGGCCAGATACGCATAAGCTGCCGTAAATGACGGATCTAGCGTTATTACTCGCTTGAAACTACTATAGCTTTCAGCATAATTCCGATTACTACCAGTCATGCCATAATTTACTAAGCCACGAGCATAATGCGCATTTACATCATCAGGGTTATAGGCCAGCAATCTTTCAGAGCTATTCAAAATATGTTGAGTATTAACACACTCCATCTGAAACTGATTTAATAACTCCGGATTCTTAATAGCCACAGGATCAATCTGTTTGGCTAGCTTTACGTAACCTTGAGCTTTGGTACGCTCTCCCATAGCTCCATATAAATAGCTTGCACGCAGATAATTGCTGATATCCCGGGGATTTTCTTTGATATTTTGGTGTAATTCCTGCAACGCTACAGGAATTTTGCAAAGAATATGAATATCTTTTGGTGGTATTTTACTACTAATACCTAAACCATTATAGGCGGTGATTACTTCGGCAGTTTTTGTGTTGATGCTGATAACATCTTCAATTGATTTTTTGGGGGATAATTGTTGTGTGTCGTCTGTATTTGTGTCTGTAGACTTGAGTTTAGCCAGTGATTGATGTTTAGGCGATATTGGCTCAGAAACTTCCTTTATATTTTTCATATTGACCACCTACAATAACTTATAGTTGTAATAATTTTATAATTACAACTATAAGTGTATGTATTTTCTAATTAGTAGTCAATAAACTTTTTAGACAAAATTATCTCTTAGATACAATTTCAAGACAGGCTCTTAGTATATAATTCTAATTTTTCTTTAAGTGTACTAATAGAAATTCCTAGTATATTTGCTGCATTAGTAAGATCACCCAAACAATAACCTACCGTATTAACTATAAGCTCTTTCTCTACATCAACAATTTTTTTACCAACAAAACTTTCACTTTTTAAATATATATCTTCAGCTTGAATTTCCTCGCCATTTGATAATAGTACAGCTCGATGTATTACATTCTCAAGTTCTCTGACATTACCGGGCCAGGAATAATTTATCATTTTATCTATAGCTGATTTAGATAGTGGTTTTACGGCTAGTTTATTATTATTAGCATATTTGTTAACAAAATTATTACTTAGCACTATAATATCTTCTTTGCGTTCTGATAATTTTGGCAATTCAATATTAATAATATTCAAGCGGAAGTACAAATCTTCTCTAAAAGTACCATTTGCGATCTCTTCCGGTAAATTACGATTGGAAGTGGCAATAATCCTAAGATCTACCTTAATTGGACCAGTACCCCCTACTCTATCTATCTCTTGTTCCTGAATTGCTCTCAATAATTTTGCTTGCAGCTTAATATCCATTTCACTAATTTCGTCTAATAATAAGGTGCCACCGCTAGATTCCTCAAACTTACCTATTCTCCTAGCTATAGCTCCGGTAAAAGCACCTTTCTCATGGCCAAATAATTCTGATTCTAATAAATTTTCTGGAATTGCTGCGCAATTTACTCTAATGAATGATTTTTGCGCTCTAGTACTATGTTCATGGATGTAATGTGCAAATACTTCCTTACCAGTTCCAGATTTTCCGGTAATTAATATATTGGCATCAGTCGGCGCAATTTTATCAGCAATAGCAATTACTTCTTGAATCGCAGCCGATGCTCCAATAAGTGGTCTGGTATTATCAGAAATTGCTGTAAAAATTGCAGCAATTAATTTTTCATCAGGTGGCAAAGGTAAAAATTCCTTTGCTCCGGCTTTAATTGCGGCAACCGCGACTTTAGGAGAACAATCAACTCCATAAGCAATTACTGGAGTTGAAATATGTTCCTGATGCATAGATTTTATTAATAATCCAAGATCATATTTACTATCTATCAACACTAGATCAGCACCCTTGCCTTCTCGTACAAAATCCAAGGCTGCTTCTACATTACCAACCATCATTACCTGTACCTTTCTTGCTTGAGCTAAGTCTATTGCTTTTTTTATTTCACTATTTATATCGCCAACTATTAATAATCTCATGATCGTATTTATTCCCTTATATTGATTTCACCGCCACTCTGGTATTGATAATGTTATTTCTATATCATCTACTGTAATTAGTTCATTGCTACATGCAAAATAGTTTTCTTCTCTGATTAATGCCAGACCTTGAGTTTTATAGGTTGAACAAACCCTACCAATGACCTTGGAGCCACCAACAATTTCATTTGTTTTTAATTTATCACTTAAGTCAGTTTTGGCATAAATTTTAAATATTTTTTTACGAATTGTTCCCTGGTACTTAGTACGAGATATCACTTCCTGACCAATATAACAACCTTTATCATAACTTATAGCACCAAGTTCTTCAGCTCCATATTCCACAGGAATTGATTTGGCATGAATTAAGTCAATATCACCATCAGGTATCGCAAAATTATACTTATCATTTAAATATAAATCGGGCTGTGATTCTGAAACAAATTTTACTGCTTTATTTACTATTGATCGTACTCCTAGTTGTTGATATCTAGGATCCTGTGATGAAAATATTGTAGTAAATTCCGGTTTATTTTTAGAATATATTATACTATACTGGTCACTCAAATCAAAACATTCCACTTTTGCTCGTAGTTTATACATCAGTAGTTTTTCAATAAATTGTGCTGATATTGTTTGACTAATATCTATTAAAAACTTTTCTGATGACAGTTTGATTATAAAAAAATCAAATAAATATCTACCTTGATTATTGAGCATATAAGTATAGCAATAATCATTAGCAGTTAGGTCGTTGGTTATCAAATTCTGTAACAATTTACCTGCATCAATACCAGCAATTTCAAGTACTGAGCGGTTAGTTAAAATTTCATACATATGTTAGTATTGACTTAATCAGTTTTATAGCTACACTATAATCCAAACTACTATAGTTTGCTAAATAAAAAACTAAATAAAATTATGCGATGTTCGTCTTACTGTACAGCTTCTGATTATAAGATTAGTGATTTAGTTGAGTACCTAAATAATAATGGGCTCGAACCTAAACATTTTGATGACGTAATATACGCACAAAAAGAGAACCGGAAAGGAGCCAATCATATTGATATTTTTTTCTTTCCTTTTGGATGTGTAACTATTTGGGGTGGTGATGAAATTCAGGAAAAAGCGATTTTGCAAGAGCTTTTAGGTTTTGAAGTAGAAAAACTCAACAATCCAACTTCTGATTTTATTTATTTTGATTATAATAAGGAAGCAGAAAAAACTTTTATTGATGAAGAAAAAAATGAAATTATTCTAGGAGATCAGTCAGAATTTATAAAACTATCTATCTCACATGCTTTAGCACAATCAGTAAAATTAAATGTATTAGAAAAATCTGTAAGCACACTGTTAAATAATACCGCTCCAATTCAACAGGAATTAGCTAACACCGGTAGTGTCTCCTTGTCAAAAAAAGAAATATCAAAGCAGATTGGAATCTTGTTTAATGAACGATATTCAATTAATCTACATAGCGATATCTTAGATACGCCAGAATTTTTCTGGCGTCGCCCAAGCTATGAACCTTTATATCTTATGACGGCCGAGTTCCAGGATATTCAAGTGCGACAGAATATTTTAACTCACCGCCTCAATATGATCCAGGAACTCTACAATATATTATCTAATGAACTTAATAATAAACACTCCTCTAGACTAGAAATCACTATAGTTATTTTAATTGCCATAGAAGTTATCTTAGCACTGGGACATAGCAATATTGTGTCTAAATTTCTAGATTTATTTTAATACAAGTAATCCACAGCTCAAGAGCTGTCTCTATATGCCTCAATGATCCCGAATACACGCTATCTCCTGAACGCACAATGTTATCCCCATACGCATCAAGTTTGGATAAGTTGAAATTGATCGTCTGAGCTGAACCTCTCCCCCCAGTCATTGCGAGACCACTTATGGTCGAAGCAATCCAAGAATGATACATGTGTTTTACTGGATTGCTTCGACAACGCCTAGCAATGACGAGGTTGGGTGTGTTTGCCAAAGCACAAGACTGTTCCTGTGTCTCTTTTCCTTAACTTGACGCGTATGGTCATCTCGAACTTGTTTCGAGATCTTATGAAGTCCTGATGAGATCCCGAAACAAGCTCGGGATGACATTGTGTGTGCAAGATGACAGTATTATAACCAAACTGGAAATATGTCAATGTTTTTGTATTAAAATGTAATTATAACAACGCAAATAGGATAGTGTTGTATCAATATTATTGAATACCCACTAATGTTCTAGCAAAATCTAGATGATCAAACTGCTTGAGATCATCAATTTTTTCGCCAACTCCAATAAAATGTACCGGTAATGCAAATTTTTTTACTATTCCAACAATAGCACCTGCTTTGGCGGTACCATCCAGTTTAGTAATAATTAAGCCAGTAACACCGGCAATAGCAGTAAATTGTTCTACCTGATTAAAAACATTCTGGCCAGTAGTGCCATCAATTACTAATAAACAATGATGAGGAGCAACAACATCAATTTTTTTTAATACTCTAACAATTTTACTAAGTTCATCCATCAAATTTTGATAATTATGTAATCTACCAGCAGTATCAATAAATAAAATATCAATATTAGCAGCCATTGCTTGCTGCATAGCTGAATATGCAACACTGGCCGGATCTGCTTCCATCTCACCCGTGAACAACATCGCGTTTGAACGAATACTCCACTCGGCCAATTGCTCTACCGCTGCTGCTCTGAAGGTATCACAGGCAGCAATGGCAACTTTTTTTCCAGACTGCACATAACTAGCTGCTAATTTACCAATAGTAGTAGTTTTACCACTACCATTTACACCGCACACTAAAATTACATTTAATCCAGTATTATCACAGGTAAATATATTATTACTAACTGCCAGGATATTAGAGATTTCTTCTGCTAATTTTTCTTTAATTAATTCAACAGTAATATCTTTATCAAACTTGGTCATTTTTAAACGTTGAATTAGCAGTGCAGCAACTGCACTGCCCATATCTGCAGCAATTAATAATTCTTCTAATTCATTTAAGCTATTATCATCTAGCTTTTTTTTAAAGAATATATTGTCAATACCACTGGAAATTTTACCGGAGGTATTAATTAACGCTTGTTTGATTCTATTAAACATTTATTTAACTAAACAGCTGGTTTTTATATTGATCAAGTAAAATCTGTACTTGATCAATATCTAAACTTTGATCCAAATTTTTATAATCTATCGGTTTACCAGTGGTTAATAATAAATCTATAGTATTTTTAAGTATTTCATTCTCACTATTAAGATTCAAAGATTGCACTAAAGCTGTTAGTGCGGATTGGTCATTAATCATATAGTAAGCGATAGCTAGCCTTAAAATATCCTGGATCATTGCGCCATCGTTTATTTTGTCTTTAGCAATGTTGTTCACTATTGGTGCTACTAAATCAATATATTCCTTCCATTTTTCTGCTTGAAATAAACTTTCTTTTTTTAGAATTTGAGCGTCTTGAGAATCATCTTCAGCCAAAACATCTAAAGCTTCAAGATATTGATTCGTATCAATCAATGCTTTAGCTTTAAGCCGCAAGCGGTACTTATGTTCTTCAAATTTAAAATTATCCTTATCAGTTTCATCTAGAACCTTAATCGCTTCCAGAGGTTTTTTATCCATTAACAATGCTATTGCCAAGTGATCCGCATTAATTATACGTTTTTCTCCAGTAAGACGATAAGAAACCTGGTGCTTTAATAATTCAACAGCCTGATCAAGTAGATCGAGCTCCATTAATTTTCTGGCAATCAACAAAATAATCTCATCACCCTGGGAGCCTATAGGATTAAGCTCTTTAAATTCATTGAACAATGATACCGCTTCAAAAGGAGGCATCTCCTCAACAGTACCACCTGGTAAGAAAATACCATTAAAGATTTTTACCATCTCTGAAGTGATATAAAAATTGCTAAGTTGGTTATTAAATGCATTTGAGATATACATATAAGTTCGAAGAGCATTCATACTATTATCTTTCTGATCACGATAATATCCTGCTAATAATAGTAGTAAATCATATTCTAACGTATCCCCACGCCAGGCGAATCTTAATGCTTCTAAACGCTTTGTTGCCTCAGACAAACTAATTTCTTTTTTACTAACCTGTAGTTTTACCAGTTCCATCTCTGAGCGCACTTGATTAAATGGATCATCTTCTTTTTGCGCTAGATCAGTTAAAAATTGTTGAGTTAAATTTAGCTGCTTCTTTTTTCTATAATAGTTTGCTTTATAAAATTGCAAACTGTTAGTGTATTTTCCAAGAGGAGCACTACGCAATGCCTTGAACATTGATTCAACAGTTTTTAGATCATTGCTAAGCAAACATAAATCAATTTCACTGAAAGCTAACGGCCAATATAAATCATCAGGATATAAATTTACAAACTTGTCTAAGTTACTTAGAAAGCCTATTTTATTTGGATTTTTACCAAATAGGAATGCGTTATAATTGTTCCATAAATTAATTTCATCTGCATTTGATTGATCAACAATTGCGAGCAATCTAGTATAAATCTTAGCTGCTTCATCAAGTGCTCCTACCAAAGTATAATCTACAGCAGCTAAAAACTGGGCTTTGAGATCTGCTTTATATTCGTCGCTTGTAGTTTTCTGAGTTAAGACTAAAGCTGATAATGATTCCTTATATAAGCCATGTTCAAAGAAAAATCTTGCGAGCTCAAATCTTTTGTTAAATAGGGCAGTCTTATTATCGGTGAGTCCGGCATCGCTAATTAACTGACTCCGCATATCAATAAATTTGCTATCGTCAACCCAATGCCCTACAGGGAGCAAACTACCCTGATCAGTAGGTAGAAGAATCTTGGCAGTGTTGTCGTTACTATTATTTTGATTAGTATTTAATAAATCACTTTTGGAAACAATATGTAGTGTATTTTTCTCTTTGCTGAACTCAACACTTTCATCACTACTAATAGCTGTAACACACCCTTGAATAGACGGAATAAGATTAAAATCAATAAACTCTTTTAATTGCTCAACACGTATAGATGGAGTTTTAAAAGTAATAAGCTTTATAATATCCCCTACTACTTTATCATTAATTTCTATAAATTTACTATTTTCAAAATCCCCAACAATTGTCAATTCATCCTGATTATCTGCTACTTGCGGGGTTAATACCAGCTTTTTGTCTTTATTATCAACTTGAGAAATAATAATATTCCATAATTTGCCAGTTTTGGTAACTCGTGCATTTTTATAGCCATTAACTTTCATTTTTAACACCGTATTGGTATCAGAAGCTATTTGAGTGAAATTAGTTAACACTGAATTATTGGCAAAGGTAAATATTTTTGGTTGATCAAATACTACCCAAAGATATTTACCTCTGAAAAAAGCAGCCATTCCAGGATTTTGTTCGCCAAAATCAAATGTTAAAATATGCTCTCCCTTAACCAGTTTATATCCTATATTATCTTTATTTTCTTGTTTGACCTCGGACTCTGGTGTAGCCGGTGTTGTTTGTAAATGAGAAGAATCATCTATGGTTTTCTGCTCCACAGCTGAGGTTTGAGGCTCTTGTTCTTCCAGTTCGGCGCGAAATTTGATAGCTATAAGTTTTTCACCATTAATAATGGATTGAGATTTAAATTCTGCTTTTGTAGAAAAAGTAATTAGTTTTTGATCTTTACTTAATTGTGGAGTAGTAGCAAATCCGCTAAAATTACCTGGATTCAACAACTCAAATCTAGTAGGAATACTCATAGTTACTGAAACGTTGTTGCCATTCGCAGCAACTTTTAATTGCTGTTCTTTGCCATGATAAAATATAAAAATTGTGTTACCATCAAAAGTTTTAACTTCTATTTTAATTGGTGCTTCAATAGCTATTGCAACATTAGTAAGCGTTAACAATAATAAAAATAGCAAAATGGTATTTTTAAATCTGGTCATTATTTTACTGTGGCCTAAATAGGATAAAATTGCTTTTAGAAGAAAATATTATCAATAGCAGCTCAAGTAAAGAAATTTTATCCTTGATGGCTTGATCTTATAATTAATGAGCTGTCCATCCACCATCCATTGGCAAAGCTGCACCAGTAACTGAGGCAGATTTACTACTGCATAAAAATTCTACCAGCGCTGCAAGCTCAGCAATTTTAACAAATTTCTTTGTTGCTTGAGGTTCCAGCATTACTTTCTTGATGACTTCCTCTTCGCTAATGCCCCTGACTTTTGCTGTATTGGCTACCTGATCCAGTACTAATTGTGTTTGGCAATATCCTGGACATATCGCATTTACCGTCACTCCATATTCAGCACATTCGAGAGCAACAGTTTTGGTTAGTCCAAGCAAACCATGTTTAGCAGCAACATAAGCAGACTTAAAAGGAGATGCTACTAAAGCATGAGCAGAGGCAATATTGATGATGCGGCCGTAACCATTTTTTTTCATGCTCGGTAACGCATATTTTATGGTATAAAATGCTGAAATTAAATCAATACGTAATATTGCTTCCCATTTCTCAGGAGGAAAATCTTCGATCGGTGCTACAAATTGGATGCCGGCATTATTGATTAAGACATCAATCTTACCAAATCTTTCAAGTATTTGCTCGAACATTGCTGTAATTTCTACCGGTTTTGATAAATCGGCATTATGGTAAAAAACATCTGTAGCTCCTAAATTTTTTAATTTAAGACAAATTTGTTCGACTATATCTGTTGCAGCAAAACCATTGATCACCACTTTACTTCCAAGTGAAGCTAAATGTTCAGCAATTCCAAGACCAATACCACTAGTAGATCCTGTAATAACCACTATTTTATCTTGCATGTTATTATCTCCCGACTTAAAATAAAGACTTATAGTAACAGCTTATTGTAAGTTAATTATTAAAAATACCTTTTATCACATTAGATTTATGAACATTGTTGAAATTGTGAACACAAAAACCAGTTCAGTTTCTTGCGCAGGCAAAGAAGTACCTTACGATCATCCCAAAGTATATTTGGAGATAGATGCAGAGAATGGTTCTATAGTTTGCCCATATTGCAGCAAGAAATTTGTACTGCAAAATAACTAAGCCTAATCATTTTTTTGTTATTCCCCTAAAGTCCACCTATTTTCATGATAATACTCATCAAGATTAATATTGACTACTAATTAGAAAATACATACACTTATAGTTGTAATTATAAAATTATTACAACTATAAGTTATTGTAGGTGGTCAATATGAAAAATATAAAGGAAGTTTCTGAGCCAATATCGCCTAAACATCAATCACTGGCTAAACTCAAGTCTACAGACACAAATACAGACGACACACAACAATTATCCCCCAAAAAATCAATTGAAGATGTTATCAGCATCAACACAAAAACTGCCGAAGTAATCACCGCCTATAATGGTTTAGGTATTAGTAGTAAAATACCACCAAAAGATATTCATATTCTTTGCAAAATTCCTGTAGCGTTGCAGGAATTACACCAAAATATCAAAGAAAATCCCCGGGATATCAGCAATTATCTGCGTGCAAGCTATTTATATGGAGCTATGGGAGAGCGTACCAAAGCTCAAGGTTACGTAAAGCTAGCCAAACAGATTGATCCTGTGGCTATTAAGAATCCGGAGTTATTAAATCAGTTTCAGATGGAGTGTGTTAATACTCAACATATTTTGAATAGCTCTGAAAGATTGCTGGCCTATAACCCTGATGATGTAAATGCGCATTATGCTCGTGGCTTAGTAAATTATGGCATGACTGGTAGTAATCGGAATTATGCTGAAAGCTATAGTAGTTTCAAGCGAGTAATAACGCTAGATCCGTCATTTACGGCAGCTTATGCGTATCTGGCCAGTACTGCTAAGGCACTTGGTAATAAGGATGAAGCAATAGAATATTATAAGCAAGCAGTATCATTGAGACCAGATGATTTTGAATCATGTCGTGAATTGGTTGAATTATTAGCTGGTACTGAAGAAGAATCTGTGTATCAACAACAGGCAGATGCAGCACAGTTGCAGATGCAACAATTCAATATAGAACAACATATTTCACAGGAACAAGAAAGTAAAAGTAAGAAGGAAGATGTCGTAGCCAAAGCTGATTTAGCTGAACATATGGTAAATCCATATGAGCTGGAGGTAGAGCTGGATTCTTACCGAGAAAGAATTGCTGAGAGGGTGCAGGAACGCCTTGCATTATCAAGTTTTATTTCAGAACAGGATACGCAACTAGTAGAAAATATTACTCAGCGAGTTAAAGCAGAATATCCGGAGCTTGCAGAAGAAACACAAGAACGAATAGGGACGCTTGCATATTTTGCATATCAGCAATATCAACAGCAACCGGAAATTGCACCGCAACCGCAATTGGCAATGACTCAAGTTGCGATGATGGGAGTTGCAACTCTAGAGCTTGGCACTTACTTGATCAATTCAGCAATCACGGCAGCAGCGGCCTGGCAGCTGAGTGGTGGCGTTGAGCTGGACAAAATTGCTGCGGTTTTTCTTTCCTCAAATGAAAATGAGCATTATAATCAGATAATCCTAGAAAGGCGCAAACTTGAGCAGAACCAACCTCCTCAGGTAAGTAAGTTCAAGGATTCCACTATCTCCGGTATGCCTGATCCTGAGGATGAAGAACATAAGGTTGGGGAGAGAAAATTTAATTGTGAAAAAGCTGAAAGCCCAGTCTGGAGAGAGTTGCAGAATTATAAGAAAGGATATAGAACTAATAACCTTGGTGGTAAATATAGAGAATATTATAAATGGGATCATACGCATAATGATATAGAAGTGTTTGACCATAATTATTATCATAAAGGATCATTAGAGCCTAGAACTGGAGAATTATATAAAGAGGCTGTTAAAGGGAGGAGAGCTTGGGATTTAATGAACTAAAAACAAATTACTGTTGTGATGAATTGCAGTTTCACATTAAGGAGAGAGAGAGAATAATTATTTATATTCCTATAACTCGTTCTTATTTGATAAAAGTAAGTGATCACGTAGGTCAGGAAATAAAATTCTGTCCTTGGTGTGGTAATAAGCTACCAAAAGACTTAACTACTATAAGAGCAAGTATCATATTTGATGAATTGCATCTTGATGATTATGACGACCAACGTTTACCATCAGAATTCAAGACTGATGAATGGTGGAAGAAGCGTGGATTGTAACACAACTGTAATGTATAATTTTTACTAGCCTATTATGTAAAATACTAGCAACAGTAATCCAGATTTTTACTTTCTTCTGGGTTGTCTCGTTGCATATTTTGCATATCAGCAGTATCAGCCGCGGCCGGAAATTGCACCGCAACCGCAATTAGCAATGACACAAGTTGTAATGATGGGAGTTGCAACTCTGGAGCTTGGCACTTACTTGATCAATTCAGCAATCACGGCAGCAGCGGCCTGGTAGCTGAGTGGTGGCGTTGAGCTGAATAAAGTTGCTGCGGTTTTTCTTTCCTCAAATGAAAATGAGCATTATAATCAGATAATCCTAGAAAGGCGCAAACTTGAGCAGAACCAACTTCCTCAGGTAAGTAAGTTCAAGGATTCCACTATCTCCGGTATGCCTGATCCGGACGATGAAGAACATAAGGTTGATCAAGAATCATTTAACCCAAGTAAGGAAGGAAATTTTGATAAAGTTGCAAGAGATAGTAGATATGGTAAGCTTTACCGAGACGTAAAGACTGTTGTTCTAATATGGATTATTATTCTACTTCTCCTAGGGAAGAACATGAGTTAGTAAGATATCACTCTGAAACAAGGAATTATCATTTTATCTTACATGGTAATAATCTTGGTATGGAACAAGAAATGTATTATTGCTCATGGTGTGGGGCTAAATTGCCAAAATCTTTATCAGAAGAATGGTGTAAAGTTATAAAAGAAAACTTTGGTCTAGATGATGTGTTTGCTCAGGAATGGGCAGAGTTACCAAAAGAATTCAAAACCGAAGAATGGTGGAAGAAGCGTGGGTTGTGAGTACAACTTAATTATAGTAAGAGCAATCTTAATTAGCTGGTTATCCCGAACTTGTTTCGGGATCTTAGAAGTTCTGATGAGATCCCGAAACAAGTTCGGGATGACCCTTTGTGTTCGGGACTTGTAAATAATTGTTGAGATCTGTGGATAATCTCATAAGATGCTGCTTGAAACAATCACGAAGTGAAATAAATTCAGCATGACTTTAATATATAAAAACGAGGATAGGCAGCAAGCAGTCCGGCAAAGTTATGCTGACTACTCTAATACTAAACTCAATAGTAGGTCTACGAGAACCGAAATAATTATTGACGAATTTAATAAAACTCTATACTATGCAGATCTAGCCACATATTAGAAAAGGTTAGGCCTAATGGCATTATGTTATAGAAATTCTTTTCGTTCATTTTTTGCTAATTTTCAAAATTATTCCTTAATATATCTAAAATTCAATAAATTTTTTTCTAAAATTTCAGTAGAATTTCAAAATAAACCTACAAAATTCATCAATTATATTTGGCCAATTAATTCTGCTGAATTACCAAAATTTTTATGCATAACCTTATTGATGTTCTGTATTTTATGCATCCAGAATCTAATTCGAGCTTTAAAAGATAGTATAGTCAATACCATGATTGGTCCAGAAACCATTTCATTTCTAAAATTCTGGGGGGTGATGCCGGCTGCATTCTGCTTTACTATAATTTATGTCAAATTAGTAAGTAGTGTTAAAAGTGAATATATTTTTTATCTGATAATATCCTTATTCTTGACATTTTTTGCTTTATTTGCCTTCTATATTTTTCCAAATCATCAATTACTGCATTTAAGCACCGATCATGCTCAGCAATTAATCAGTAACTATCCTAATTTTAAGTGGTTTATATTGTTATTATCAAATTGGAGTTTTTCATTATTTTATATCATTGCTGAATTATGGCCTAATGTGGTCTTTGCATTATTATTTTGGCAATTCGTTAATACTATCACTAACGTTGAAGAATCGACAAGATTTTACCCATTATTTGGTTTACTTGGTCAAACTGGACTATATGTTTCCGGACAATTTTTATCTAATTTAGCGAATATTAACCAATATTTTGCACTACAGTTTAATTTATTACTATTATCAGATCATGTTTTATCAATACAGATAATATTAATTACCGTACTGATCTTAGGAATCATCGCATTATTTATATTCTGGTTACTGAACCACAAAATATTGGAAGCCTCTGCTGTTGAGCAATTAAAGTTTAAGGCTGGTAAGATTCAGGTGGGATTAAGAGAAAGTTTAAGAATGGTATTATCTTCACGATATATAATGCTAATTACCATTTTACTGGTTTGTTATGGATTAGCAATTAATTTGGTAGAAGGACCATGGAAAGCAACAGCATCCAAGGTTTACACTACACCCACAGAATTTGCCAGTTTTGTTGGTGGTTACCTGAAATATACCGGTATTTTTACTGTGGGCTTTGTAATTCTGGGATCAAGTATAGTCAGAACCTTAGGCTGGTATACTGCTGCCATTATTACCCCAATAATGGTTTTGGTTACTGGTTTGTTATTTTTTACTATTGCTAATTTTCAAGTTGCAGCAACGTTAATAGTAGCTACTTTTGTTTTCACTGATCCTGCAATTATGGCGGTAACTATCGGTGCTATCCAGAATGTTCTCAGTAAATCCAGTAAATATACTTTATTTGATTCAACTAAAGAAATGTCTTATGTGCCTCTGGATGATGATTTAAAAACCAAAGGTAAAGCAGCAGCTGATGTTATTGGTACTAAAATTGGTAAATCGGCTAGTGCGTTACTGCAGTCATTAATTTTTATGATTCTGCCAACAGCCAGTTATCAATCAATTTCTATTTATTTAATGATGATCTTTACCATGGTCTGTATTTTATGGATCTGGGGAGTAGGGGAGTTGGATAAAGAATATAGGATCGCAATAAAAAAAAAGTAAATAAAATTTAATATTTTTGTTGCATTATTTATATTATTATATTATATTATATTATGTTATATAAATACAAGATAAGCCACCTATCGGTGGCAGCTTAGCTTTTTACATCTCTTGCCAACTTCTGTTATCAAAGGTAATATGCAAGTCATTACAAATAATCAGAGTAAAAGATGGAAATAATCGGTAAAGGAATCTCTATAAAACATATTTTTCTTGATCGGGGTAATTGGCGTCGATTTCACTGAAAAATATAGCGAGCTGAGGTATGGTATTATCTTTAACGTTACTAAAGTTATATTGTGCGGAACGAAATATTTAGGATTTAAGAGTTATAGCTGCCCTACATGTGATCACGGTAAATCAGTAGTATTTAGTTGTAAAGGTAGATTTTGTTCTCGTTGCGGTAAGAAGCAAACAGATCAATGGATAAGTAAAGCTACCAATGTTCTACCAAAGACACGTTGGCAGCACATTACATTTACAATGCCCGACTCATTATGGCCAATATTTTGGCTTAATCGCAATCTGTTTGGATTAATTTCTGCTGTTGCCGCCGGAATTATTAAGGAAATAGCAACAAAGAAAAAGATTGTAGTCGCTATATTTACTGCCCTGCACACCTTCGGTAGAGATTTAAAACGTAATGTTCATATCCATTTATCGGTTACTTGCGGCGGTATAGATAGCAAGGGTAATTGGCGTAAATTATTTTTCCCTGCCGAGCCTATTAAAAAAATGTGGAGACATAGAATTCTTGAGTTATTTCGCTCAGAATACGCCTCAAGTAATTTGAAATTACCGTCGAAATATCAAAATGATGGCGATTTTAACAACTGGATGATCGGCCTATATGAAATCAGTTGGTATGTTTATTTGCAAAAACCATCAGACGATCATAAACGCAACATAAACTATTTAGGGCGATATATAAAACGACCTCCTATTTCTGAGGCAAGAATAGAGGAATATGATGGACTGCAAGTAACGTTTAGATTTCTTGACCACTACAATAACACGATTGATCACGTCACAATGCCTGTACTGCAGTTTATATCTAGCCTGATTATGCACATACCCGATCGTTATTTTCGAATAATAAGGTACTACGGCTTTTTATCTAACAGAACTAGAGGAATACAACTACCTATTGTATATAAGGCGATAAACCAAATTATACCTAAGAAAATCAAGTCATTGAACTGGAGATTAATGATTTGGTTAAACTTTAAAAAAGATCCGTTATCTTGTCCAAACTGTAATCAATTTATGAGCCTGAGACAGGTTTATTACGGTTTATCTCCACCCTTGTTATTAGTGAAGATCAATGAATTATTGTGAACGCCTCGGTGATATTCATATGGTGAACCGTTGCTTCACGCCACGTTAATATAATTTTAAAAAATTGGCCTATTTTGAGATAGATTTTAAGAGAAGATTTTTATACAAGTGTCAATAATTTCTAATATCACAATTTAACAACCAAATTTTTAAAGAAAATTTTAAAATTTTCAAAAAAATATTTTTGGTAAAATTTTTGAAATTCCTATACTAAAACATACTACTCT
The DNA here is from genome assembly GCF_963422225.1 of Candidatus Trichorickettsia mobilis. Classification (NCBI taxonomy): domain Bacteria; kingdom Pseudomonadati; phylum Pseudomonadota; class Alphaproteobacteria; order Rickettsiales; family Rickettsiaceae; genus Candidatus Trichorickettsia; species Candidatus Trichorickettsia mobilis. The sequence goes on along the minus strand of NZ_OY728607.1, from coordinate 387,829 downwards.
AAAGTCAAAGAAAACCAACTTGCAAAAACATAATCTAGAACTGCAACAGCAGGAAATAGAGCAACGCAGGGAAGCAGCAATAGAGCAAAAAAATTTAGAATATCTAGAACACATAATAAAAAATCCTCAGGATCTATTTTATACATTGTGCGCTAACCCAGATGTTCATTATATGCCTATGTTTGTACCATTGGCTGCTAAATATAATTTGCTGGATAAACTGTTAACATCAGAAGTATTAACGATTCCAATGATTGTTAATTCTTTTGACTTAAATGACTTATGTTGCATAATAGATTATGTGTGCGATAGCTCTAACCCTAAAGCATTATTAGGTAATTTATTTGAAATAGAAGGCTTTAAACTAAAATTAGCAGAATATGTGGATGATGAACAAATTATTAAACGTTTGTCGTATGCTATAGAATATCCCGAAGTAGCATCAGCTGTTTTAAATTTGCAAAATATCAACATCAACCTGTTAACATCAGCGTTTGCAGTGTTGGTTAAAAATCAAGGTATTGACGGCAATGTATTTGACTATTTTGACTTTGCCAATCTGCAGCATAAAGAAGCATTTGAAAGCATGATATTTGGAAGCGATATTTCTAAAAAACTTAAATCATGGTTATTAAATAAAGCTTTGGAGAAAGGATATGATTTTAGCTACATTGGGGTTCTAAGCACAAATCCCCGCCGATAAACCAACTACTCTCTACACCCTTTGAGATATAGAGTTTCAGGCTGTTTTCAAGCCCCCGCTCTGATCATTTAAAGTTCCGTCTTTTAAATGTCTTTTGTTAATATAAGTGTTGAGTGAGATATGATTCTTGTAACCAAAGAATTTTGCTATTTTTCTTATTGAAAGTCCAAGTTTTAAGAGTTCTATAATTTTGCTGGCATCTTTGTCAAACTTACTTTTTTGTAGAGTTCCAATTGGCTTACCTAGTATTTGTCCTTGAGACTTTTTGAGTGCAAGGGCATCTTTGGTACGTAAGCTAATCAGATCGCGTTCAAGATCCGAAAATAATGCAAACAAGGTAATTGTAACTTTGGAATTCATATCCTGCTTGCTGATATCAAGGTTTTGTTTAAGTATTACCACCCTGACATTTCTTGCAACTAGCGCATTGACCAGTTCTATAACTTCAGGAGTACTTCTACCAAGTCTACTAAGCTCTGTTACAATCAACATATCAGAACTAGAGAGTCTTTCTAAGACGTCTTCGATTCTCCTCTGTTTAGGAGTTTTTCTAGAAGACATTTGAATCTCAACAAACTCATTTATTTTTAAATTATTTTTTTGTGCATATTCCAATATTGCAAGTTTTTGATTATTTAATTCCTGTTTATCTGTTGAGGTACGAATATAAGCAATAATTTTGGTCATTTTTTAGCCCGTTAAGTTTTAACTCTAGTATTAGAAGAAAACTATACATAGTATATATACTATATAACATATAACGCACCTACAAAACAGCATTCTCTTAACGGTCGATTTATCCTATACAAAAAGTTATAATTTTATGGTTACAGGTTATAAACGTATCAAAATTTTAAGCGAAGCTGAAATCAATGATCTTTATTCTTTGCCAAAATTTACATTAGAAGAAAAGATTGTTTTCTTTACTTTAAATAAGAAAGAGAGACAGTTTGTTGAAAAAATTCCTGATATTTCTTCTAAAGTTTATGCAATATTACAACTTGGCTATTTTAAAGCCAAAGGTCGGTTATTTTCTTTTAATTACGAAGATGTCCAACAAGACTTAGATTATGTATTGACTCAGTATTTTACTATCCAAAATAAACACAAAAGTATATTGCTGAAGGCAAAAAAAGAGGAAACTAATAAGAAGATTCTTGCTTTACTAAATTTTAGAGATTTCAACGATAAGGCACACAAAGAGCTTGTAGAACAAGCTCTACTTTTAGCTCGTATTCATGCAAATCATCTAGATATTTTTAGGGAACTATTGTCTCAGATTCAGATAAGACAAATCACATTGCCAAGTTATACTATATTACAGGGCATCATAAGTTTAGCAATCAGCATCGAATTTAAACGTATAGACAATATCCTTACGAGTAATATATCTCAAGCCTTTGAGACCTTTTTGTCAAATATGACTCAATCAGGTTCTACAGTAAATTTATCAATACTCAAGATAGAACCAAAGAATTTTAAATATTTAGAGCTCAAAGCAGAATGTGCTAAGTCTCTTACGTATTCAGAATATTATAAACTATCTAAACAGCTAATAGATAAACTTGAAATATCACCTAAATGCATTAGGTACTATGCTGGTATTGCAGATGAATACAATATTTACAGATTAGAAAAACTTAGCAGGCCTCTTATAAAACTATGTTTGCTATGTTACATTAATCAGAGATACAAAGAAATCATCAATAATTTAATTACCAGTTTTATCTATTATAATAACAACTTCATTCAAGAAGCCAATGAATACGCTAATCAGCAGCTCGTACTCCATACAATCCATTATAACAATAATTTACCAAAAGTAAGTAGCTTATTAAGATTTATGGGAGAAGATGCAGAGCAAATAGACCATACAAATTTTTGGAAATCTGCGTACAATATTCTTCCTAAAACTCAGTATCTACCAACAGCTGACTATATTGCGGGACAATCCTTTGACTTTGAGTCTGCTAAATGGGAATTCTATGTTAATAAGGCTAAGCGTATCAAGGGCAACCTCCGTATGCTATTCAGATCGATAGAGTTTTGTAGCATTAAAAAGGATGATGATTTAATGCAAGCCATATCATTCTTGAAGGATGTGTTTGATAAAGACTTGCCCTTGAGCAAAGTAGCTACAGATAAATTTCCTGATAAATTTATCCCAAAAAATATCAGAAAGTATCTACATATTGCAAAAAATGATAGTACTGCTAAATCTGAAAGTACAAAGCAAGCAAGAACAAACTCAGACAAAGCTACCAAGATCAATGCTTATCATCCTGATAAATATGAGTTTTATCTATATCAATCTATTGCGAAAGAAATTGATAAAGGAAATATTTTTTGTAACGAAAGTATCAAATACAAAAGCCTGAGTGCAGATCTTGTCTCTGATAAGGTATGGCAAAATAAAGACGAACTCCTACAAAAACTGAACTATCCTAATATCGCAGTCAACATAGAACAAAGACTTAATGAGTTAGAGGTAAAACTTCATACAAAAATTCTAGAAGTGAATAGAAAAATTGCCAGTAAAGAAAACAGTCACATTAAAATAAAAGAGAGCAAGACTAAAGATGACAAAGTTGATAAGGATGGGAAAACACAGCACAAATGGCATTTAATCAACCCTACTATAGAGGAGAAAGATGACAATTTCTTTGCTGGAGTGCCAAATATCAATATCAGCGAATTACTATATTTTATCAACGAACAAACCAACTTCTGTGAAGCTTTTGATCATATTAAACCACGTTATTCTAAGCAAAAAGCTGATTACGAAGGAATCATTGCATGCATTGTAGCAAACGGGTTTAGCTTTGGTACTTATCGCATGTCGCGAAGTTGTGATATAAGCTATAGCACTCTGAGTAATATAGAAAAAAACTTTTTGAGCCTAGAGAATTTACGAGAAGCTAACGATATTATCAGTAACAAAATAGCAAGTCTGAAGGTTTTTAATTCGTGGAACATTTTACCAGATAAGTTACTGGCTGCAGTAGATGGTCAAAAGTTTGAAACAAGGCTAGATACTATGCAAGCTAGATACTCTCCAAAATATTTTGGCTTAAAAAAAGGTATTGTCCCATTTAGTATGGTACTCAACCATGTACCGATCAATTGCAAGATTATTGGCGCCAATGAACATGAGAGCCATTATACCTACGACATTATATATAATAATACTTCTGACGTTGATCCAGACGCTGTATCTGGAGACATGCATTCAATCAACAGAGTCAATTTTGCTGCGCTTGATTCCATAAGCAAATTATTTATGCCAAATTTTTCTGATCCGGAAGAACAAGTCAAAAGTCTCAGGAGCATGAAACCTTTGGTCCTTTATAAAGACTGCTTTATCAAACCTACTAAACTCGCCAATAGAAAACTTATCACAGAGGAATGGGAAAATATTCAAAGAATTTTTGTATCACTCGCTACCCAAGAGTCAACACAAGCTACAATCATAAGTAAGTTGTCATCTCATAAAAGATATAGCAGAATTAAAACAGCTCTTTGGGAATATGATTCAATACTGAAAAGCATCTATTTACTGGATTTCATAGATGATGATATTTTACGTAGTCAAATTCGTAAAGCTTTAAACAGGGTTGAGTCTTACCACCAGCTACGTAGAGCTATAGCAAAAGTGCATAGTGGAAAGTTCAGAGGACAGACCATTTTAGAGAACGAGGTCTGGAATCAATGCTCTAGATTACTAGCAAACTCTATAATATTATACAATGCAATTATACTAGATAAACTACTTGCAGAGTGCATTGCACAAGGAAATATAGAAGGAATAAACTATTTAAACAGCATATCACCAGTAAGGTGGGAACACATAAACTTTATTGGCAAATATGTATTCCTACAAGGAAAAAGTACAATAAATATTGAGGATATAATTGCACAGTTACAAAAGAACCTAAAAACAACCTTATACACCTAGAGATATAAAGTATACAGGGCATTTTGGTTTATTGGCGGGGATTTGTGCTTCGGACGCCACATTGATGCACCCAAGATTGAGTATAGGAATGCTGATATTAGCCCTTCTATTGAAAAAGTTATTAATAATATCCACACAAAATTTGAACATCAAGGACAGCTTATTGAGAACATCGTTACTAGGTTGCAGAAATTCTTGGGTCAGAATAAGCTTATTACAGAAATTATAGAATATGGATTAGGTAAGCACCAAATATACATAGGAACAAATGATATCCCTGGAGTGGGTATTGACACGGCTGGAGTAACTAGTCGAAATGATTATTTTATAACAATTAAGCGTGCTGACGAACTTGCATCTTCAATGACGCTGATTTACCTTTTTGCGTAATGATGCACGAAGCTACTCATGCAGCGTGTGGCGAATTCTTTGATAATAGTTTTAAGCCTTATTCTAAAATTATTAACGGTAAAAAAGAAAAAGAATTTGCTAAACACATTGATAGACTTGTAGCAAATAAAGCTATAATAGACACGTACAAATTGACTAACTGGAGCGAGGGGCAGGTCACACGATGATGAAATATATGTAAAAGAATTTATAGCTAATTTTATTCAAAGTTATTGTTTCTCTTCTTTAACTATGCCAAAAATACAGAGTTTTCAAGGTTATGTAAAAAATGTTTTATTACCGATTCTTCAAAACCATCAAACTAATCCAATTGACCAAATTACATGTAAATCGTTACTACAGTTTGCTGGTTATTTAGATGATTCCAATGGTTTTCTTAAGAATGCTCACCACAACATGAGCTTAATTAATGAACTGAATGAATCAGCAGCAATATTCTTTAGCTCAGATAACAGCGATGCAAATGTTGATTATATAGGTGATAGCGGTATTGATTACTGATTAGGAATTAGACTTTTATCGTTATATTGAACAATTTGCTAGATTGATATTTCTGTTTGCTTGAACCAAAGGTGAAGCAATCCAGTTAAAGCGGGATTTTCTTTTCTGGATTGCTTTGCCTTTGGTTCAAGCAAGACGTTACATAAGAAACTATGTTAGTTATACAACAATTTACCACATATTTGAACAATTTGCCAGTATACTATCTTAATGGTGATGGCAATGTGCGCCATGAATATGAGGTGGGTTTAATTTTAGATATTTGATCATTTTCTTTAACAAAAGATCCTGTTTCATTTTCGAAAGATAGTCTAAAAATATCTTGCCATCCAAATAATCAATTTCATGCTGAATTACAGTGGCTAACAAACCTTCGGCCTCTAATGTCTGTGGAATTCCATGATAATCTAGATAGGTCATTTGAATTGCTTTAGGCCGGGTAATTTCGGCAGCAATACCAGGAAAGCTTAGTGACGACTCGTTAAATGTTTGAGTATCAGTGCTACGCCAATTGATTTCTGGGTTAACTAATATATAAGGAGTGCGTATACCATTTTCCTGAAGATCAACAACTGCTATCCGCTTAAGTACACCTACCATATTAGCACCTAGGCCAATAGCTCGTTCAGTATACATAGTAGTCAGCATCTGATCAGCCAAAGTTCTGATGTTATCGTCAATAATTGTTATAATTGCCGCTTTCTGTCTAAAAATATCGTTTGGAGCATAAACCAAGTTTAAATATTCCACCATTTTGCTCATCTATATAAATACTAGTAGTAGGTATAAAATATAGCTGCAATTTTTGCAAATCATTTTTGATCCAGTGTTACGGAGTAAGCGATGAGAGGTCACTTTTTATTAAACTGGAAATTTCTTGATTACATTATCATATTCTTTCTGTGCATTACCAATAGATAATTTCGAATATATCTCTAGAGATTGACGACTTTCATGTCCTGAATATGGCTGGATCAAGACATCTTCCACACCTTATTTTTTAAGCCAGGTGAATAAAAAATGTCTTAATTTATGCGGTGATATGCAGTGAGATTGATTCTACAAACGTAAGTTTAGGATAACACATGAATATGTGAAAATATTAATATATATTAGACCTCTTTCGAAACTCATTTACCAAGATCCCAATTATATAAACCAGCAATTAAATTGAACCTAAGACCAAATCTTTTGCGTCTATTTCGATATTTATCAGCAATTATTTTAAAACGCTTTAACATACCTATAACATTTTCATTTAATACTCTGTCACTTGCTAAACTTCTATTATTTTTCTTATCTTCTTTGGTTAAAGCATTCTTTTTACTCTTTTTCTTTGGTAGCTCAGAATTTGTATGAATCTTCTGTAAGCCTTGATAACCAGTATCAGTAATCACTTTAACCTCAGGCAGTATATGGGTTCTTGATTCTTTAAATAATTTAAAATCATGACGCTTACCATTGGAAAAAGAAGTGCATATGACTCGTTTGCTTTTCTTATCTACTACTATTTGAGTCTTTAACGTATGTCTTTTCTTTTTACCTGAGTAATAGTATTTCTGTTTTTTTGGGGTCGCTCTATAGGGCTTTCTGTAGCATCTATTAAAACTAATTCATACTCCATACCGCTTTTAACTAGAGCCTTCTTACCTGGAAGAGCAAAATCCGGATGTTTTATTAGAGTGTCTTCAACAAAACGAATTGTTTTAAATGCACTGCTTTCGCTAACCCCATAATTCTTAGCTATATGAAAATAGGTACGGTATTCCCTTAAATATTCAAGTGTCATTAATAGGCTGTCTTCCATACTAAGACTAGCTCTTCTGCCACCTTGGTACCTCCTATTTATTTGTTTCTCTGTCTTTAAAATCCCTACCATCTTTTCGAATGTACTATTTCTTACCCCAGTTAATCTTCTAAAATGCTCTTCCGATAAAATGCTTAAATTTTTATATCTCATATAGTTCTAAATTAAGTAAATTCGACTTTATAGCATATTTAGTCCAGTTTCGAAAGAGGTCTATTATATCATTAAAATTGTTTTATTTAGAAAAGCACCTTACTACATGACAATTTTTCATTTGGCTTTCTCTGGAGGTTGAAATATTACTCGCAGTAGGTGTATCCAACGTTCTAATTTAGCAAAAATATTATGTAATATGGTAGTTAGTGTATCTAAACCGATACGGAATATACTATTTTGTCTATAACCATGCTTTTTTATAATCACTGGTTTATCTAAAACTATAATCTCACCGGTTTGATAAGCTAGACAAAAAGCAATTGCCATTACTTGCATTAGCGTATCTAGTCGTAAATCATCGGTTATATGGGTTGCTTCACAGTTGAACCCTGCTGACTTAAAAGCTTTAAACATTGTTTCGATTTGCCATCTTTGGGCATATATCTCAACAGGATTTTCTATTTTTTCACTATGGATTAGAACGGCAAGTTCTCCGTTTTTATTTCTTACTCCTACTATATCAAACAGCTCACCTTTTTTACCGATTCTTCGCTGACGTAAGCTCACCTGAGAGCCTATAGCTAAAGGACGGAATAAGTCCCTTATCTTAACCAGTTTTCCTCTTGAGTTACTTATATATTGCCCATTTTCTTTGACGCGAAGAACGTGTTTTATTTGATTATTCTTGAGCCAAGCAAGCCATTTCTTACCTATAAATTCTCGGTCAGCTGTTAGTGCTTCAATTCGGCTTTTATCGAATACCGTTAAAAAGCACTCCATCAGATCAATACGATCAATATAATCAGAGTTACCGCATTTTTTATCACTCAAAAAACTCCAAAAAGGGGTATGGCTATACCATGAAAGCTAGCACCTAAGTACAGAATATTTATATATCGTTTACCAAACTTCCAATTGGTTCTATCTAGACATAACACCCATTTCTCCTGCTTTTCAAGTCCTGTCATAACAACCAACATTAACGGTAATACTTTCCACGATATTGAGATCTCAGATATAAACCTTTGCATCCTTCTATACCATGATGACGCTTTGATCTCAGACGGCATCGCATTGCATAAAATTGCCATATTTACCGTCCTACAGTTAAGCATTGCAATAATAAATATTCCTAAGCACTTTGCTCTTGATAGGTTAAGCGAGATATGTTTTTGTAATAACTCAACTAAAGGAACTGAATGATCTTTCATATGCTGTTTCATTAATTTGCTTTTGATTATCATCATGGATTATTACCAAAATTCAACCCCTTAGTACTCATTTATCTAAAATTGTCATGTAGTAAGGAAAAGCACAATAATAGTCAAATTTTAGATGTGCTAAAATCCATGAATGGATAAATTACAAAAAACGCGTTTAGATTGGATTAAAGTTATATCAAGAAGTAAAAGACGCAGGGATTGTATGTCGCAGATGTGGCATTTCTCGACCTACTTACGCAAATGGTTAAAACGTTATGCAGAAGAAGGTATAACAGGATTAAAAGAGCTTAGTCGCAAGCCTCAAGAAAAGGTATTATCGTAAACAAGCCAAAAGGTATAACTGCAAGCTTCCAGTGGAACGAGTGCAGATGGACGTTTGTAAAATTGTAAGTAGCTTATATCAATATACCGCTATAGATGATTGCACTAGATACAAAGCTAGCTTTATATAAACGACGAACTGCGATAAATACACTTGATTTTCTAGAACAGGTTATGGAACACTACTTCTAGGTTATACAAGAGGTCTATTTTTAATTTTTATTATGTAATTCCGGTAATCTTGATTTTGCCAATAAAGCCGCTTTAGCTAAAGCAGTTGTTGCCACTGGGTTTAGCAATAACACCGCAATGGCCGCCAGTATTAATTTAAAACTGGTCAAGGAATTATGCTGTAAACAGCTAAGGCCAATTAGTGCTAACGGTAACCCACAAGAATCAATAAGCCCTGCTGCATGGATTTTTGTATAGAAATCAGGAAATCTGAATAAACCGATAATTGCAGAGAAAATTACAAATAGACTGAATATTATTAATCCCCAGCCAATTAATGTTAATATAATACTCATAAATCATACTTTTGTTTGATGGCGAGGCAAGCTTGATTCATATGCTTATAATATGTATCCACTTTATAATATATATCACGAGCTAAACTTCTCCAACTCAAATGCATTTTGTAGAACTTATTTAGGAGAAGTCGGATAAAATTGCTCAGTGTCGCTTCATTTCCTTAGCTTCTTGACACGTATGCTTGTACTAAAGTGTGCAAAAATCTTGATAGAGACAACACACAGATTTTAAAAATATTCACAGTAGCTTTTGCTGCTTATCTTCATCCATTTCCACAAATACTTCTTCCCAGGAACCGGTCGTTGCTGCCTTGGTGTATTCAGTAACTCGGTTTTCAAAAAAATTAGTATGTTCAACTCCATTCAGAATTTCATCCAACCACGGTAAAGGATTATTATCCACTAGGTATATTTCTTTTAGCCCTAATTGCATCAATCGGCGATCAGCAATATAACGTATATATTGTCTTACCTCACGAGCGGTTAGACCTTGAATACCACCTACTTCAAACGCAAGTTCAATAAAAGCATCCTCAAAATGTACGATAGTAGCACAAGCTTCATATAGACGACTGCGTAAACTTTCTGTCCATACTTCTGGATTCTCACGGACGAAAGTTTTGAATAATAGTATAATTGAATTAGTATGTAGCGTTTCATCGCGTACCGACCAAGTAACTATTTGCCCCATGCCCTTCATTTTATTAAAACGTGGGAAATTCAATAATATAGCAAAAGAAGCAAATAATTGTAAACCCTCAGTAAAGGCACCAAATACTGCTAAGGTTGTTGCAATATCATGTTTGGTCTCCACTCCAAAACGCTGCATATAATCGTATTTATCTTTCATTTCTTTATATTTCATAAATGCTTGATATTCTATCTCTGGCATTCCTACTGTATCAAGTAAATGAGAATAGGCGGCGATATGAATGGTTTCCATGTTAGAGAATGCTGAGAGCATCATTAACACTTCTGTAGGCTTGAATACTCTAGAATAGTGCTTCATATAACAGTTGTTTACTTCAATATCTGCTTGCGTAAAGAAGCGAAATATCTGAGTAAGCAAGTGTTTTTCCCCGGGACTTAAATTATATTTCCAATCCTTGACATCGTCAGCTAGTGGAACTTCTTCAGGTAACCAGTGAATTTTTTGTTGAATATGCCACGCCTCATAGGCCCATGGATAAGAAAACGGCTTATAGATCGGACGAGCATCAAGTAAAGACATAAATAAAAAACTCCCTAGTGTTAATCATTGCGTAGTATTTTTGTCTCCAAACATGTCATTGACTAAGAGCGAGCTTAGTGACTAAGGCAATTCGGTATAATTTTTATGAGCTTAGTATTATTTGCATATCTTTGTGAGGTATACCAGCTTCTATATATTCGTCACTACAAATAGTAAATCCAAGATTTTCGTAAAATGGGATTGCATGTGTCTGCGCTCCAAGAGTTGCTATTTTTACTTTGTCAGAATTTCTGATCTCTTTTAGAAGATATTCCATTAATCTTCTGCCAAGCCCTTGGCCTTGGTATTCCGTAAGTATAGCAACACGTTCAATTTTAGCTTTATTCTGTATATATCTTATTCTAGCAGTTCCTGATACAAAATCATCTAATCGGATTATATAGTGATCGCCATCGCAATCGAGTCCATCTAGTTCTTCTTCTTCAAGAACGTTTTGGCCTTCTATAAAAACTTTTCTACGAATTTTTAGACATTCTTCTATGTCTTGATCTGGTAAGATCTTGTAAATCAATATATTCATGAAATCTTCTTTTTGTTACAGCTAACTTTCGCATAGCCGTTATTATACGTTATTATAATTGTCGTACAATGCTAGTAACCACCCCACAAATATAACAATCTTCATCTACCACAGTAGAAGAAAGTGGAGTATTTTCGGTAACTAAAAAAATACCAGTATTATCAATTTTTAATCTTCTAATAGTAAATTTACTATTAATTACAGCAATTACAATATTATTATTAATAGGCTCTATAAACTTATCAACCACAAGTAAATCATTTTCATATATTCCAGCATCAACCATTGATTCACCAGTTACCTGAACAAAAAAGGTAGTACTGGGGTTCTTAATTAGATGTTTGCTTATATCAAGTTTTATAAAAGTTGGATTATCAATAGCAGCAGGAGACCCTGCTTGAACTTTCATATTAAAGAATGGTATAGGGCATGGTTCTGTAATAGCACAGAATAGAATTTTGTTTATTTCCATATGCGACTGTAACATATTTAAATTGTAAAAACCTTAAATGGTAGTATTTTATGAAATTTAGAATTTTTGGATAACGCTAGTAACAACTCCCCAAATATAGGAACCTTCTTCCATTTTTATAGGTAAAAACTTGGTATTTTCTGGCATTAAAAATGCTTCATTGTTAATTATTTTTAATCTCTTAACTGTAAACTCATTATTAACTACAGCAATTACAATCTTGTTGTTGGTAGCTTCTATTGCTCTATCAACGACAAGTAGGTCATTTTCTTTTATTCCAGCATCAATCATAGATTCACCAGTTACCTGAACAAAAAAAGTAGCATTAGGATTCTTAATCAGATGCCTATTCAGATCAAGCCTATTGCACATATGTCCGTCAGCAGGAGAAGGAGAGCCAGCTTGAACTTTCATATCAAAGAATGGTATTTCACATTCATCCGTAATCGAAGCTTGTGAGATTTTGGTTACTTTCATAAAATCTTAATTCAATTATTTAATAGTAAATCAAGAATATAAGAATCAAGAAATTTAAGCAAACATTTATTTATAATCGATCTCTTGCATAAGCCAGAAATTGTTGAGAAATTTTAGAGAAAATGCAATTAACTCTTTGTTTGCCTATTTAACAACCATTTTGCTATCATAAAGACCAAAAGATTAACCATAGTACCAATAAACACGCCTTTTAGATTTAAATTCAGACAATTAGCGAGCCATTTTTCCCAGAGTAGAAAACTGGATACACCACAGATACTGCTAAATATCATCATTTTTTGAGATATGGTAACTCCAAATAAGGCGAAAATCAGTGGAACAATAATCATTGGGCTCCAGAAGCCAGCAATAAATACTACTAAATCAACAACACTAGCAAAGTTAAGAGCGATGATTATTGCACTACTGCCGATAATTATATTGGCAATTCTAGCGATTAGTAATAGTTGTCCTTGATTACTGAGGTTAAAGATCGGACTTAAAAAATCTTTAACTAAAGTAATTGAAGTTATATTTAAATCAGAATCAGCAGTAGACATCACTGCAGCAAGTAAGCCGACAATGATAAATCCTTGTAAACCTACTGGTATAATTTGCTCAATCAGGTATGGCAATGCTTGCTGTGGTGTTTGTTCTGGATATAAATGATAGGCGATCAGGCCATTTGTGGTTACAAATATAAGAAACAGAGCATATATGAATGATTTTATATAGATAGCTTTACTAGTTTCTTTATAGTTAGCATTGATTAGAATTCTTTGAATAAAACTAGGATATAGTCCCATCACCGCAAAACCAGCTGTTGCCGCAATCGTATCTTGCAGTAGAGTGTTTGAATTATCAAAGAGAATTTTATTGGTGGGTAATTGTTCAATAAAATTATATATCCCTATTTGATGAATACCCACTATACTAATGACTGGTATAGCTAAAATCATCGCAAAAAATTGTAACACATTAGTAAATACCACAGAACGCAAGCCTCCTATAGTAGTATAAATTATGACTATACCATAGCTTATAATCACCGCCTTAATATAATCAACTGCCAATATATACTGAAAAATACGTCCACTAACACTAATTTGCGCTGCAAGCAATCCGATAGACACAATCATTGCTGCTACTCCTGCAACATATCTACCTGGCTTACCGTAATAGCTAGCCATAATATCGCCGACAGTTTCAGCTCCGTGATGTTTGATAATTCTTGGAATAATATAGATGGCAATTAGAAAATCTATAGGGATTGTTAATATTAATCCATAAGTATAAGCAGCAGAACTTGCAAAAACTTTTTCTGAAATACCAAAAGTAGTGCCACCGCCAATTGAGGAGGCAAATATCGTCGCTACTAGGATTAATTTGGAGGTATTTTTTGAACCTTGGAGATTGGCATAATGTTTGAAATTATTTGAGCGCGAACGATAATATATCCCCATCCCAAGTATAATTAATAAATAAGCAAATACGATAATATTATCTATCATGAAGTTTTGAGCATGGTAGTTAACTTAAATGATAATAATAGAGAAGGGATGGTCATAATTGTAACAAAAAGAAAAAAATTCTGCCAACCAAACTCAATTACTATATATCCAGAGACTGTCGGAAAAATCGATCTTGAAAGTCCCATCATACTCGAAAAGAAAGAATATTGAGTTGCTCGAAATTTACCATGGCATAAAGAAGCAATATAAGCAATATAAGCAGCCATGGTCATCCCTCCAGTTATACTTTCAAAGCCAATGACGATAAACAGTAAAATTAAATTATTACCCAATATTGTTTGTACAATAAATAGGCTATGAGCTATAGCGTGTAAAATACCAAATATTAATAAACTATTTTGAATGCTATGTTTGTTCATAATATGGCTGGCTACGAGTCCGCCAATTATTGCAGCACTAATACCAAAAAACTTGCCAGCACTAGCAATTTCGAACTCATTATAACTAAGATGAATTAGAAAAGGATTAATCATAGTATTGATAAAATTATCTGGTAAACGATACAATATTAGAAAAATTATAATTAAACTCAAATATGACCAAGAGCCTATAGGTTTTAAGATATTATTAATAAAACTAAAAATATTCTTATTTTTTACTGATGCTGTAAAGTTGGTAGGTGGCTCTTGATAATTTTTGTTATATAAGGTTATTATTAATAAACTAGATAAAAATATTATTAATATAGCAAAGATCATATATACATGCTGCCAACCAATTTTGGCAGACAAATATATAGCACCCGAACTTGAGAGCAACATACCTATACGATAACCAAATATGTATATGCCTGATGCTGCCCCTTGAGATTCTTTAGGAATAATTTCAGTCCTAAGAGCGCCAAGGACAGTATCCAACGCTGAGCTTAGTAAAGAGATAATCAATCCTAAGATTCCAAATAATAATAAATTATGTTGTGGTGATAATTTGCTTAGAAACAATACAAATAATGCCAGAGTGAATTGTAGCACACAAATCCAAGATAATCGGTGGCCTAATAGCTTTGATAAAAAACCAAGAGTTTTAGTATCAAAAATCGGCGCCCAAATAAAATTGATAGCGTAGGGGATAGAGATGAAGGCAAATATACCAATAGCACGAATGTCAATATTTTCTTTGGCTAGCCAGTAATTTAAAGTATTACCGCTAATCATTAAGGTGAACCCGCTAGTTGCACCAAATAACCAAATAATAAATAATTTGTCTTTAGTTAACATGGATTTATTTACTTAGATAAGACAGTTTGCACCACCTTATCAAGTAAATATTATAAAGTATATGTTTAACTTAAAAATTTAGACTCTCACCTAGGTTGACTTATATATATCTCTTTCACTTGGAGCGTTGATAAATATAAAAACCATTGTCATCCCGAGCTTGTTTCGGGATCTCATCAATTCGCGAGAGATCCTGCTCTGGAACAGCCACGAAGTGAAATAAATTCAGGATGACATTACCAACTTTTCATTTACACGAAGTATATTCCCTCAATGATAATCGTCTGGTGCTATCACATTGTGGCCTGCTAGGAGGGATGCGATAACATCATCATAATGTCGTGCTGTTGTTAATATCAGTTCTAGCACCTCATCCTGATACTCTTGCGAATTAGGCGATAGTAGTTTTTGACATAAATTTTCATTTAATTTAATGCCATGCTTCATACAAAAAACAATTAACCCAAAATTACCAGTGGCATTGAACAGATTATGATAAAAACTACTAAATGCGTCTACAGTTATCGTTCCTTGTTTCTGTTTTATGTGATCAAAAGCGTTCATCTATATATATTATAATATTAAATCAATATATTTATTGTATAATTATAATAAAAACTTAAGGGTGCGATGGTTTGAGATTATAGATCGAAAGATGGTGGTTGTTGAAATTTGAGGGTATTCAATGAACTGTGTCAAGTCCGTCATTACGAGGGCTAAGCCCGAAGCAAAGCAATCCAGAAATGAATAACATGTTTACTGGATTGCTTCAACAACGCCCTCGCAATGACACGGTAGGGATTGCTTCAACTTCATCTCAGCTCAGACGGCTTGTGATATACAGTTCAGTAAACACTCTCTAAAATGTACTAAAAATCCGTTACTCTACCTTTATGTTGCCAATCGCCATATGTTGTAGGATCTTGCCCCTTAGCTCCGTTAATTTCTTGAGGTATTTTTTCTTTTGGCAATATTTCCTTTGTTGTTATATCATTATCTTTATTCATCTTATTATTCTCACCATATGACTTTTAATCATTTACATCGAATATATACTAATACAATTCTAAATGAAAACCTAGTTATAAATATAGATGATCCTCAGCATCAACATTATCTAAAAACAGTATTAAGGTTAAAAATCAAAGATCAGTTTAGGATATTTAATAGCGAAGACGGAGAATATCTTGCTCAAATTCTACAATTATCTAAAAATAATCTGGAAGTAAAAATATTATCTTGTTTAAGAAAGTCGCTAAAGGAGCCTGAGTTAATTTTAGGAATATGTTTGATTAAAGCTGATCGAATGCTAGAAGCAGTAAATATGGCAGTACAGCTTGGTGTTACTGAGATTGTGCCATTAATTTCTGCAAGATCACAATTGCGGAATATTAACCATCAGCGTTTTCTAAAATGTATAATCGAAGCAACTGAACAGTCAGAGCGATTATTAATGCCGTCTTTTAAGCCATTAATGTCTTTAGAGAATTACATCAGTACAATACAAATTAATGAAATGATAATTTATGCCAATGAAAAAGAAAACATTGCAAATACAATGAAGCTTATTAAACACTGGCCTGATAGAATATTGGTGATTATTGGCTCAGAAGGTGGCTTTACCGAAGCAGAATTGAAAATGCTGGCAACGCTATCAGGTAGCATCTCAATCAGTTTAGGTAATAATATATTGCGTACAGAAACTGCAGTAGCAACAGCTATTGCTCAAGTCCAATTAATGAGAGAAAAATTATGTCACTTGGAGAATTATTGGTAATTGTGCTTGTAGCTTTGTTTGTGCTTAAACCTGAGGATATACCAGTTATTTTAAATAAAATAAAACAATTCAAGCTATTTTGTAGTAATTTAAAAGATCAAGCAATATCTTATATTGATCCACAAGATAATAATAAAAATCAAGAGCTTACCACCAATATTACAGAGATTAATTTTTATTTGGAAAAAATTATAGCTTTACAGGACAATTATCAAGGAGAATATTCCTTGGAGCAAATAAAGTCTAAATATCAGGAACTTGTCCAGAAGGAATTAGACAAACAAAAAGCAGGCCAGCTCTCTAAGCTAGAATAAGTTGAATTTCGAACACGCTCTTAGAATTTCTTCGAGGCCGACTGATCGTGGATCTCAGTATTGCTCCAGCACATAAACTAGAGAAATAGCTAAATCTTCAATTGTTGAATACTTAGAATGTTATTATAATCGCAATTGCTTATAAATAAACCGAGAGAGAGGTATAACAGATATCAACAAAATGTCAACGCAAAGTTAAAATGTCAGGTTATGGGCAATACAGAAATGTCGTGTTTCTACTTTTTTGAGTATTATTTAAGTTAATAGAATCCCAGGTTCTATTAACTATGCCACTAAGTCATTCTTAAAATCATCTCTTTTACTCCATGGTACAGGAATAATCTGATAATTTTTTAAAGCATCCTGAAAATTTTCAGAAATAGGTTTTTCACTATCATTTATAAACGTATATGCCTTGGCATCAGGCGCACGAACTTCTCTGGTATCAAACCAATCTCCCATAATACTGGTCGCTTTATTTTTATTGGGAGTATTCACTACCTGAATCATACGTTCAGGGGCATATTTTGATTTTGGAATAAGAAAATCAAAGTGCCTAAGATAACCAGATTGACCTAAAAATGCAACCCTTTCAGAATATCGGATATCATAACTATCCAGCCACATTTGCACATTTTCATAAAATAACGCAACAATATTAGGTCTAGCCAGGTAAAACATATCGTTAACAGCAAGAATTGCTTGAATAAGATTATGTTTATTTAAAGCAAAATTTTGGTGATTGGTTTTAACAAACATTTCATTATTATTTTTATGTACACCAAAACCATTAAGAGTTACTTCCAGAAATTTTTGTCGTTTATCAGAATCCAATATACAGCCAGACTGTTCTAAATCATCAATAGTCCAGCTATCATCAGTAAGAATATAACTATCTCCTTCCTGCTTTAGATAAATTTGAATGTAATCGTTATGACAATCAAGATAAGGAGTAGTGATCTCAACCCAATCTTTTAATTCTTTCCAGGCTGTTTTATCTTTTAACCATCTATAGTAATCATTCAAAAGATGTTCTATATTTAAGGTCATGAGAATAACCCTTTGCTAAAATTTGGTACTTCAATAATTTTGCAATATCGCATAAAGTCATGTAAAGTTTGCCAAAAATCATTTATATCCTGAAAAATATTATCTGGAATGGTAAATGCCCACTTATCACCATATCCTTCTCTATATAAGTGTAAATGTGGAATACCTATTTCTTCACCATTAGGATTCCTGTGAGGGCTTCCAAGATCAAGACGTGCGAGTATTATAGCATCTCTAGCTCGATTTTGATATTTCTGCCGCTTAAGATTTATTTTCCCTCTACTAATATCAAGCATAAAATGTTCTCTTTTATCAACAGATATTAAAGGCACTTCTATTTTACCACCAAGATCTGGGAGGCCCCAAGGATTGTCATCTATTTTGATTTTTTCCATTTTAAAAAGAGAATCAGCTTCATCTTGAGTAATGTTAACCTGTGTCATTTTTAGAACTTAATTTTTTTATAGAATACAAGTTATAGTATTTATTATAAAGTTTATATTAATAATAATCGTAAAAAATTTCTCATTAAACTAAGCCTTAAGCTATATGCTCTAGATGAGTTCGCGTAGGTGAACAACTGCTACGCTTTTTTGCTGGTAGTAGCTGTTGTCTACTCTGAGCATATTCCAGTAGACCTCTTTCGAAACTCATTTACCAAGCTCCCAATTATATAAACCAGCAATTAAATTGAACCTAAGACCAAATCTTTTGCGTCTATTTCGATATTTATCAGCAATTATTTTAAAACGCTTTAACATACCGATAACATTTTCATTTAATACTCTGTCACTTGCTAAACTTCTATTATTTTTCTTATCTTCTTTAGTTAAAGCATTCTTTTTACTCTTTTTCTTTGGTAGCTCAGAATTTGTATGAATCTTCTGTAAGCCTTGATAACCAGTATCAGTAATCACTTTAACCTCAGGCAGTATATGGGTTCTTGATTCTTTAAATAATTTAAAATCATGACGCTTACCATTGGAAAAAGAAGTGCATATGACTCGTTTGCTTTTCTTATCTACTACTATTTGAGTCTTTAACGTATGTCTTTTCTTTTTACCTGAGTAATAGTATTTCTGTTTTTTTGGGGTCGCTCTATAGGGCTTTCTGTAGCATCTATTAAAACTAATTCATACTCCATACCGCTTTTAACTAGAGCCTTCTTACCTGGAAGAGCAAAATCCGGATGTTTTATTAGAGTGTCTTCAACAAAACGAATTGTTTTAAATGCACTGCTTTCGCTAACTCCATAATTCTTAGCTATATGAAAATAGGTACGGTATTCCCTTAAATATTCAAGTGTCATTAATAGGCTGTCTTCCATACTAAGACTAGCTCTTCTGCCACCTTGGTACCTCCTATTTATTTGTTTCTCTGTCTTTAAAATCCCTACCATCTTTTCAAATGTACTATTTCTTACCCCTGTTAATCTTCTAAAATGCTCTTCCGATAAAATGCTTAAATTTTTATATCTCATATAGTTCTAAATTAAGTAAATTCGACTTTATAACATATTTAGTCCAGTTTCGAAAGAGGTCTAGTATATCAGCAAGATACTTATTATCCGTTACTATTTCTCCTTGCGCTAGCTCTTTTACCCTGTCGTAGAGAATACGATACTGAAGCTCTTTATCGTGGTAAAATACCTTTATTCCTCCTTCAGGATACTCATATAGTGTAATCTGTTTTCTCCGTAATTCTCTTGTTTGTATTGTATCTTCTAACATAAATAATTGTCTATTATGCTGAAAAGTCAGGTTAATAGAAACAGTTCTTAAAGTCTTAAAACATAATATTTCATTAGGTAACATATGCGGTAATAGCTCTCTATGTAGGTCTTCACTATATATTGGAGCTTTAGCAAACTTATCATTATGTTCTTGGATAAATTCTTCTAAATAGCCGTTAGCATCTTTAATTGTTGAGATATTTCTTAATCTCAGTTCCTTAACTAGCCTGTCTTGTAAGGTTTTGTTAGCTCTTTCTACTCTGCCTTTAGCTTGGCTACTATTAGCACAAATAAGTTGGATGTCTAATTCCCTTAAGGCTCTACCAAATTGAGTAGCATTGCCTTCTTCTGCAGCTTTGTGATTAGCATTCCTAAAGACACTTAGTTTATCACTGTAAAAGGCGAGGGGACGACCATGTTTACTGATATAAGACTTAGTGGCCAAAAAGTAGGTTTGCATTGATTCAGAAGCCGTAAAATATAGCTGCATTAACTTACTGGTAGCATCATCAATATACACCAATAATGTACATTTAGATCCTCGATCTTCAAACCAATGGTGTAATGAACCATCAATCTGGATAAGTTCCCCATAACAATCACGACGATAACGTGGCTGATATAGCTAAACCTCTATAAAACGGTTATAATCAAAGGGTATAATTAAAATAATTGTTATGACATATTCGATAGATTTTAGAAAGAAAGTACTGGCTATCAAAGAAAAAGAGAAGATGAGTTTTGAATCAATATCAAAACGTTTTGGAGTAGGAAAAAACACGGTATTTGTATGGACTAAAAAAATATCTCCTCTAAAGAATAGGAATAGAGCTTCGAAAAAAATACCGATTGATAAATTGAGAGAAGACGTGGTGCAATATAGTGACGCGTATCAATATGAAAGAGCTGAGCGGTTAGGAGTGAGTAAATCTGGAATACAAAAAGCATTAAAGAAGTTGAACATTACGTATAAAAAAAGCTTTAAAACATCCGAAGGCAAAAGAAGAAGAGAGGTTAGAATTTCAGAATAAGATAAAAAAGTACGAGGCAGAGGAAAAAGTTATTGTCTTTACCGATGAGAGCGGGTTTGTCCATAGCGCGCCTAGAACTCACGGATATTCGGCAAAAGGCAAGAGGTGTTATGGTGTTCATGATTGGCATCCGTCAAAAAGAACTAATGTTATAGGGGCATTAGTAGGTAAATCGCTGCTAACCGTGTCAATTTTTGACGGCAATGTTAATACAGTTATTTTTAACAGCTGGGTAGAACAAGATTTAATACCGAAATTACCTAATAATTCCGTGGTTGTGACAGACAATGCAAGTTTCCATAAAAGTCCGTATTTAAAAACTATGATAGAAAAAGCTGGTCATATATTGGAGTACTTACCGCCTTATTCTCCTGATTTGAATCCTATTGAACCAAAATGGGCTCAAGCTAAATCTAGAAGAAGGAAATATCGCTGTGACGTAGACACTCTGTTTGAAAAGTACATGTTATAACCGTTTTATAGGGGTTTAGCTATAAGCTCGTTTAAGTCTTTGCCTTCTAGGAATCCATAAATTAGCTTCGATCATCCATTTACGAATAGTTTCGACTGAAATGTTATAATTATGGTGTTTAATAAGTTTCTCTGTAGCTAGAGTAGGGTCGAAATCTCTATAATGTTTATAGATTATTGCTAATACTTTTTCCTTAGTATCATTAGGAATAGTATGGCTCTTCCGTAGTTCCTGTGGGATAGCAATCAATGAGAATATGGGTTATAGGGTATGGATAAATATATAATCCTCAATAATAGCCGTCAAAATGTCAAATTTTACACTCCCCTTAGATATAGATTCTCTAAAAATAATAGCTCAAACCATTGATACGCAAGGGAATATCATCTTTGACGTAGAAAGCACAAAGAAGGAAACAGCCTGCCATAAGTGCGGACAATTAACAAATAAACGGTATGGTTTTGGCGAAACAATAACAGTACGCCACCTGTCTATCCTAGACACACCGGTATACTTGCGTATACGCGTTGCTCGATATGAATGCCAACATTGTGATGATCATCCGGTTACGTCGGAACAGTATGACTGGTGTGAAAGAAAATCTAAAACAACCAAAGGTCTTGATAAATATATAAACCGCCAACTAATTCATAGTACTATCGAGGATGTCGGTAAAAAAGAACAGATTAGCTCTGAAATCGTAGAGTCTGCTCTTAACAGGAGCGTTAATATGATTGTGGATTGGGCGATGTATACTAATTTGGAAACAATAGGAATTGATGAAATTGCTGTAAAAAAAGGTCACAACGATTATTTAACGATCGTCAGCGTTAAAGACAAATCTGGTGAGTTATCGGTGATCGCCGTCTTGCCGGATAGATTAAAAGAAACCGTAAAAATGTTTTTAGAATCAATACCAGGTCATTTAAAGAAGACCGTAAGATCCATCTGTACCGACATGTATGATGGATTTGTCAAATCTGCAGAAGAGGTATTTGGGAAACGACTTGTTGTTATTGACAGATATCATGTATCAAAGCTTTATAGAGAGCCGCTTGACAGGGTTCGTATTGAAGAAATGAAGCGTCTGAAATCTCTGTTAACTCCAGAGGATTATGCAAAGCTCGAAGGTATGATGTGGGTTGTTCGAAAAAAACACGAGTGCCTTTCTATCCAGGAAAAAGCAATACTGGAATTTATGTACATACATTCACCATTGCTTAAAGAAGTTCACAAAATGGCTATCAAGTTAACTCATATTTTTAATGCGCATCATAATCGTAAAATGGCTCTGACGCAGATAAGCCGATGGATTCAAAGCGTCCAAAATAACAATCTTACTTGTTTTGACGGGTTTATAAAAACACTGGAAAGATATAAAGCAAACATTCTCAATTATTTTAAAAGTAGAAAAAATAGCGGGTTTGTCGAAGGGCTTAATAACAAAATTAAAGTCCTCAAAAGGAGGTGTTACGGAATATCAAAACCCACATCATTTTTTCAAAGATTGTTTCTTGATCTTAGAGGATATAAGGCCTTTGCATAAAACCACAGGAACTACGGAAGAGCCAATAGTATTGTTACTTGGTTTACCTCGTTTTTTAGATATCAGCCCATAATACTCATCGTTCTTGTAGTTCTTGACTAAGCGTTGTACTTGACGAATACAAATACTCAACTGCTCAGCTACTTGAGCTTGTGTTAGTTTACGTTCTATTAGTTGTTTAATAAGATCTAGGCGAGTTAGCTCTAAATGACTCATCGTGAATAACTCCATATGACATCCTTTATGAATTTACTGGAGTTATTCACTCTAACAAATTATTATAAAGACGACATTTGAACTTTGTTAAAACACGACATTATCGCTTTGGGCTTACACAAAAAAGTTTCATAATATATATTATGGAAAATGAATAGAGGTGTATCACTAATAACCGCCTAAAGTAACTCTTATTACGGAAACTATTTTGACGTAAGGTAAATTAGATGGTTCAACTCAGAGCCTAAGTTGACTAGCTTGTGGACTAAATACATAGAATAGGTTCGGGATCTCGTGATACTTGTTTTAACTCTATATAAGCGCAACAAATGTTAGTAGACTCACATTGTCATTTAGATTTATTAGCCGATAAAACTAAAGATAGTTTGTCAGATATTATAGCTCGTGCCAATAAAAACGGTGTTAACTATATGCAAACTATCTGTACCAAACTTGATGATTTTCCAAATATCTTAAAAATTGCAGAAGAATTTGAAGCTGTTTATACATCAGTTGGAGTACATCCAACTGATGCAATTGATACTCTTTCTTACTTAGAACTAATAAAACTATCAGAGCATATTAAGGTGATTGGTCTCGGTGAAACTGGACTGGATTATTATCATGATTCTACTAGAAAAAAACAGCAGAAACACAGCTTTCTTCAGCATATAATTGCTGCACAAAGCACTACTCTCCCTGTTATCGTACATACTCGTGAGGCAGAGGAAGATACTATTGATATTATCACTAGCGAGATGAAGAATTCAGCATTTCCAGGGCTAATTCATTGCTTTACCGCTTCAAAGCATTTAGCACAAAAAATGCTTGATCTTGGGATGTATATTTCGATTTCCGGGATTATCACCTTTAAAAATGCTGATCATTTACGAGAAATAGTGAAATTTCTACCATTAGATCGATTATTAATTGAAACAGATTCTCCTTACCTAGCACCAGTACCAATGCGTAGTTCTGTTAATGAACCAGCCTTTGTAGAATTTGTAGCTGCTGCGATTGCAGATCTTAAAAATATTTCTAAAATGGAGCTAGCACAGCAGACAACTGATAATTTCTTTAAACTTTTTAATAAAGCGCAAATTAAGCAATCATAGAAGTAGAGCGGTTCAAAAACTCACCGATATTGAGTTATATGCTGAATAATATGGTCGGTAAAAATTTTTAATTTTGATAGCATATATGGCAGTATTATCAGCATACTAATATAAATAGTAAGAATCTTAGGTACGAATGTTAATGTGGTTTCCTGGATTTGTGTTAAAGCTTGAAATAATGAAATAATCAAACCAACTGCTAAAGATAAAATTAGTATAGGGCTAGAAACGGCAATCAAAACATACAGCGCTTCTCGAGTAATTTCATTAAAAGAACCTGTATCCATAATTGTCTTATATTCCTATCGATTATTGATCTATATAGTTGAGATGTGTCCACGAGCCTGAATTTAACTCTACACTTGTTTATCGGTTGGATCCATGATATTTTTTGCCATACGATAGTAAACTGTACTATACAATTTATTAGAGTTTGCATATTTTCTACTACGTATTGAAAAACTACCAAACCCTCTAATCTCTATCCGATTATGCTGAACAAGCGCTGCAGTTAAGTATTCTAAAACTAAATTGACGACCTCACTGCTATCTTCTTTCGATAAATAGCTGATTTCTTTACTTAGAGCTTCTATTAAGTCGTTTTTAGTAGCCATTAATACCCGTTAATATACCCTCTTGGTTGGTGGTACCGACTCCACTTCATCAGTCATAGTAGTAAGCGTTACCGGCTTATAATCAAGAGTTACCGCACCAACATCATCAAGTTGCGCTAAGGTATGTCTCATCCAGTGCTCATCATTTCGCTCAGGGTAGTCTTCTCTTGCATGAGCTCCACGACTCTCACGTCTGTTAACAGCAGAATGCATGGTTAGTACTGCTTGATCTAATAAATTAGACAATTCCAAAGCCTCTACTAAATCACTATTCCAAATTAATGAGCGATCAGCAATAGCAACATTAGTATATTCTGATCGCAACTCATCAATCATCGATACACCTTCATTTAGTACTTCTTCATTCCTAAACACCGCCGCATGATTTTGCATTACTCTTTGCATTTTTAAGCGTAATTTTGCGGCAGTAATTTCACCACTAGCATGACGAACCTGATCAAAACGACTGAGTATTTGATCAAGAGCTGATCCAGATAAAATTTTATGAGAAGCCCCAGGCTTAATTATTTCTGCAGCTTTTAACGAAGCTGCTCTACCAAACACTACTAAATCCAGTAACGAATTTGACCCCAACCGATTTGCTCCATGCACCGACACACAAGCAACCTCACCGATTGCCATCAAATTTGGAATTATTTCATTAGTACCATCTTTAGCTTTCTTGAGAACTTGTCCATGATAATTGGTAGGTATTCCTCCCATATTATAATGCACAGTAGGTAAAACTGGAATTGGTGCTGAGTTTATATCAACTCCTGCAAAAATTTTTGCAGTTTCAGAAATTCCAGGTAAACGTTGATGTAAAATCTCTGGGGATAAATGATTTAAATGTAAATATACATGATCTTTAAGCGACCCTACACCACGACCAGCTCTAATTTCCATGGTAATTGCTCTTGACACCACATCTCGTGAGGCAAGATCTTTAGCTGATGGCGCATATCTTTCCATAAAACGTTCGCCTTCAGAATTAACCAGATAGCCTCCCTCACCTCTTGCTCCTTCAGTAATCAAACACCCGGAGCCGTAAATTCCAGTTGGATGAAATTGAACAAATTCCATGTCCTGTAATGGAATTCCAGCGCGCACTGCCATACCACCGCCATCTCCAGTACAAGTGTGAGCAGAGGTGGCAGAAAAATATGCTCTTCCATAGCCACCAGTAGCAAGTACTACACAAGAACTACGAAAACAATGAATATTACCATCGTCAAGGTTCCAAGCTACCACTCCTCGACACTCACCATCTTCCATAATTAAATCTAAAACAAAATATTCAATAAAGAACTGCGCTTTATGCTTTAGTGCCTGTTGATATAAAGTGTGCAAAATAGCATGTCCCGTACGATCTGCTGCGGCACATGTTCGTTGTGCTGGCTTACCTTTACCGTAAGCAGTGGTCATACCACCAAATGCTCGTTGATAAATCTTACCATCGACTGTTCGCGAAAAAGGAACGCCATAATGTTCTAGCTCTAATACTGCAGCTGCAGCATTTTTACACATATATTCTATGGCATCTTGATCACCTAACCAATCAGAGCCTTTAACCGTATCATACATATGCCAACGCCAGTCATCTGCGCCCATATTACCGAGAGCAGCACTAATTCCCCCTTGAGCTGCAACTGTATGACTACGAGTTGGAAATACTTTGGTAATACAGGCGGTAGAAAGCCCAAGACTTGCCATACCAAATGTGGCGCGCAAGCCTGCCCCTCCAGCACCAACAACTACAACATCAAATTCATGCTGGATAATATTATAAGCTTTTGACATGTATAACAATTCCTCTTAGATATTGGTCATCGTATAAAACAAAGCCACTATAAACGCAATTATAGTGATTAAACAAAATATTTGTAATAATACTATAAATGTAAAGCGCAAAGCCAAGCAACTAATATAGTCTTCTATTATTACCTGCATTCCCAACATCCCATGATATAACGAAATCACTACAATTATACCCAATGGGACTATATTATATGGTTTTTGTATTATCGTAATAAAGGTACTTAAATCCTTATTGCAACTACATTTAATAAACATTAATAACCAAATAGTAAAAAACACCATTATAATTGCTGTTAAGCGCTGGTGCCACCAATGATGCGTTCCTGTTTTAGAACTACCTAAACCCTTTGCTTTTGCTAAATTTGTACGTAGATTCTGCATTAATTTATATCCTCAATTATAGTGACCACCAAAATATTAAAGTAAAAAAGAATGCACATATTACTGCTAACCACCCAGTAACATTAATTGAATTTATTGAAAAACATTTACCTGTATCCCATATTAAATGCCGTATGCCGGTACATAAATGATAAAAACCGGCTAAACTAATAAAAAACAATGCCACCTTTAATAAGTTGCATCTTATTAATTGTATATAATACGGATCAAATTTACTAAATACCCATAAAATAAACCACCATGTACTAATAGCGATGGCAAAAAACAGCATTACACCAGTCAAACGATGAAAAATTGACAGTACAGAACTAATTTGTTTGCGATATATCGTGATATGCGGAGAAGTTGGACGATTAATGTGAGGATCTTGCCTTGTTTTTGTCATTATGAGCCTATAAATTTATCCTATATCACAAGCAGAATATGGTGATTAGTTTTTATTTGAAAAGATAATAGCGTTTACACAACTGCGATGCAAGGTTATGTTAAATTTGCTAATTAAAAATTATCATAACGGGGTAATTAGTACATAAATTTATAGACATAGCCTAATTAATTAGTTATAAACAGCTCGTGAACTTGTATTGTGGCTGGGTAGCTCAGTCGGTAGAGCAAAGGACTGAAAATCCTTGTGTCGCCGGTTCGATTCCGGCCCTAGCCACCATTCCTTGGTCACAATTTAAATACTTTAACACAGCAAGATTAAGCGTAAATAAGCTGAATAGACGTGCATGTTGCGTGTTATTCACAGGGATAAAACGTCGGTCATCCAACTCACTTCCATAATTATCTATGTAACTCCGATTTCAATAATATCTTTGAGCACAAGGCCATCCCTATACCTAAAGTCGTCCCGAACTTGTTTCGGGATCTCAGCAGGACTTCATAAGATCCCGGAAACAAGTTCGGGATGACAGTATGTGTGTTAGGGGGTAGACGAAGGTCAAAATCAAGAAGTGCTAGGAGTTCTGGAATCGAGTCGCAGCGTATAACTTCATACGCGAGGAACACAGATTTCCAGTAACGACAACGCAATTCGCAGATTTTCACCGAGTATGCCTACCGAGTATACCTTGTGAGACGCTTGATGATCTCTTCCCTACCAATCAAAGGAAGAATGTTTTTTAACTCCGGCCCTCTTTCCATTCCAGTAATGGCGAGCCTAAGCGGCATAAACAATTCTTTACCACTTTTACCACTAGCTTCATTAATTTTATTTACCCATTTACTCCAAGTATCAACATTTACTGCCTCATTTGGAAACAAAGTTTGAGCCAAGCTAATAAATTCTTTGTCTAATCCAGCAACTAATTCAGGTTTATATAATATTTTCCACCATTCTTTAACTTCATGCAATTTTTGTAAATTTGGTCTTACGGTTAACCAGAACTGCTCATCAATTTGTAGTCCAAATTGCTGTAATCTATTCTGTACTTCGATGAAACTTAATTCTATCAATAGTTTATGATTTAAACGCTCTAACTCTAGCGGTAAATAAGTAGTAGGACTTTTAGAAAAACTATTGAGATCAAATTCTTTAATTAAATCCGACAGAGTCTTGCAAACTGAGACTGTTTTCGATGATCCAATAGTACTAAAAAAACTATTGACAGTCATTGCTTCAAAGCCTGCTTGATCACGAAGAGCAGCGATTTCAAACCCCCCTACTCTTTTTGAAATTTTCTCGTCACTTGCCTTAATTAGGCTTAAATGGCCAAAGTGTGGCGCAGTTGTTGCTAGAGCAGTAAACATTTCAATTTGAATCGCAGTATTAGTAACATGATCTTCACCACGAATAATATCAGTAATATTATAGTCAATGTCATCAATTACTGAACACAACATATAAGTCATACTGCCGTCTTCTCTAACTACAATAGGATCACCTAGATGAGCACCAGCGTACTTTACCTCACCTTTCACCAGATCATTCCATTGAACCAGATCTGCTGTTATTAGAAAACGATAATGAGGTTTACGGCCATTTTGAATGTAATCTTCAATTTGTTGCTTTGATAAGTTTAAGCTAGCCCGATCATAAATAGGAGGCAACCCATTGTTTAACTGCAATTTACGCTTTACTTCCAATTCTTCTGTGCTTTCAAAACAAGGATATAATCTGCCCTGCTCTATCAATTGATTTTTGATCAATTGATACTTATCTAGTCTTGCTGATTGAGTAATTAATTGATCACAATCCAACCCCAACCATTTTAAATCCTTTACTATAGCTTCTTTGTACTCTTCCTTGCTGCGTACAAGATCAGTATCATCAAAACGTAAAAAAAACTGTCCATTATTTTTCCGAGCATATAGAAAATTAATTAGTGCTGTTCTAGCATTGCCAACATGCAACATTCCTGTTGGTGATGGCGCAAATCTGGTCTTAACCTGTTTGATCATATTATTTTTTATTAATAAATTTTATATTTTAGAGCTTTTACTAAATCTGAGCGGTAATATTTGTCTAAAATTGAGAGTGTTCAATGAACCATATGCGTCAAGTTAAGGAAAAGAGACGTAGAACAGTCTTGCTTGTGCACCACACTGTCAAGCCACTCACACCGTCATTGCGAGACCATTTATGGTCGAAACAATCCAGGAAGATATGTTTTACTGGATTGCTTCGTCACCTGACGGCTCCTCGCAATGACGTGAGGGAGTTCCCAAGCAAAACGGTTATATCGTCTTTTTTTCCTTAACTTGACGCATATGGTTCATTGAACACTCTCAATTTTAGACAAATATTACCACTCACATCTAGTAAGAGCCGTATATTCCTGTTGTAATAAAGAAGTTATTCTACTATCAGCAAAAATTATTTGCTGCGATTGTAACGCAATTGAATTTACCAATTTTACTTCAGCAGCAGTACCAGTCAAAAAACATTCATCATATTTTTCTATATCTGATAAGGATATGTGCTTTTCTTGAACTTCAAGACCTAATTTCTGAGCCAAACTGATAATAGTTTGTCGAGTAATGCCATTTAAAAAACTATCTGCGATTGGAGTTATCAATCTATCTTTGTTTACAAAAAAGATATTGGTGGTTGTGCATTCCGCAATATACCCACGCCAATCAAGTAAAATAGCATCATTATATCCTTGAAGCTTTGCTTCTTCCAGCGCTACTATCATCATTGCATAGTGACCTGATGATTTAACCTGCGGTGGCCATGATTCTGGGTGTGGTTTACGCCAACGACTAACATGTACACTAACATTATCTACTACTCTCGGAGCAGATACAATTGCTGCAATCATTAAATTTACTGACAAACTTTTGTTAGTAAGGTTTAATGACTCACTTCCGCGCCAAACTAATGGGCGGATATAGGCATCAGAAATCTTATTTTTTGTAATTATCGACTCATGCGCCGCAATAATTTCATCGAAGCTATAAGGAACTTGCATTTGCATGGTATTTGCCGAAGCTAGCAATCTGTTAGTATGTTCATGAACTTTAAAAACTCGACCTCCATATGCTTTCTCTCCTTCAAATACAGCTCCCGCATAATGCAAACTATGAGTTAATGCATGTATCTGTGTATCTTGCCATTTTACAAGATCACCATTAAGCCAAATATATAATTGATCCGTCGATGCAGTTGCCATTGTTAATAACCCACACTTTAATATTGTCAACTTACTGTAATTTTACTAGTATTGAGTCAAAATGCATTTCAAATTATGTCAATAGTAAAACCACACATTCTTATCGTCGATGATGATATCAGAATACTTAAACTTTTGAAGAAATTTTTTGAACAAAATAATTTTTTGGTGTCAAAAGCTGTCTCAGCAAAACAAGCAGAAATATTTTTACGATATTTTGTCTTTGATTTATTAATTTTAGATATAATGCTACCTGGTATTACAGGTTTGGACTTTACCAGGAACACAAGGTCAAATGATAATAAAATGCCGATAATTATGTTAACAGCGCTAGCGGAACCTGAGGATCGTATTAAAGGGCTGGAAGCTGGTGCCAGTGATTATCTGACCAAACCGTTTGAGCCACGAGAATTGTTACTAAGAGTAAAAAATTTAATTGATGCTTACCATCAATACCAACAACAAGATCAAAGCAAGCGCTTTGGTGATAATTGCTATAATTTACGTCTGAAAGAATTAACGAAAAAAGATCAATTAGTTAAACTTAGTTATACCGAACAAAAATTACTAAATATTTTTATTACTAACACCAGTGTAATATTTAGTCGTGAAGATTTATCTACCCAGATGGGAGGGCTTGAACTCAGATCAATTGACGTTCAGGTTACAAGAATTAGAAATAAAATAGAAGATAATCCTAGACAACCACAATATTTAAAAACGATCCGCGGTATAGGTTATGTTTTCAATACGTAACCTTATAGCGTCGGTTAGCAAGCTTGGGAAGGATAAATTTTGCGCGGGTTCCATGTGCTTACGTATTGCATATACGCTGCGCATGCTTACACTAAAATTTATCCGTCCCAAGCTTGCTAACTCTAGCTATATCCCGAAAACTTTATTGGCGCGGTTCATGCTAATTATAGTGGTACCTAGTCTAATCGGACAAATATTAGCAGTATTTCTATTTTATGATCGACATTGGTATAATGTTTCCTATTACACTAGTAATATAATTGCTAATGAAATTAAATGGTTGCTAGATAATTATCATAATGTTCAAACTACTGATACAAATCAGCATATAAATGAATATTTAAATTTATCTTACCAATTTTATCAAGGAATAAAATTATCAAAGATTCAACCAAAGCTTAACGAAGAATTAGAAATTTTTAAGAATATTCTAAACTTAAAACTTAAAAAACCAGTTATTGTTACTTTGAATCATGAAAAAAAAATTGTTGTATCTATTGCTTTCAACAGTGGTTTACTAAAAATTACCTTTCCTACTAAATTATTATTAAATCCTACAACTTATATATTTGTATCGTGGTTAATATTTTTAACCATCTTATTACTATCAGTATCATTGATTTTTTCTCGTAATCAGATTAAATCTATTCTGGAGTTAGCTGCTGCAGCTGATGCTTTTGGTCGTGAGCAAAGACTTGATTACAAACCATCGGGAGCATATGAGATTCGTCAAGCTGGTCTAGCTTTTTTAAAAATGAAAGATCGTATTGACAAACAAATTGCCAATAGAACCCAAATGTTGGCAATGATTTCACATGATCTACGTACACCACTAACCAGAATGAAATTACAATTAGAACTAATGCCTTCATCCGAAGCCACTGTAGAATTGCAACAAGACATTGATACGATGACTCAAATGATCGCCACTTATCTTGATTTTGCCAGAAGTGAGGGTGGAGAAAGTTTCCAAATAGTCGAAGTCGCTGACTGGGTAGTAAATTTTATTCAGACTAAATACCCTGGTCATGATATTGCATTTGACATTAGGTCGCATAAACATAAAGTACAAATCAAACCCTTTGCCTTTGCCAGAGCAATATCTAATTTAATCAATAATGCTATTAAATATTCTACAAAAATAAAAATTTCTATCAGTGAAACTAAAACATCTACTCTGATAGAGATTGAAGATAACGGTGTTGGTATTCGAGACCAAGAAAAAAAGCTGGTGTTTAAACCATTTTACCGATCTGATCATGCAAGATCACTGGAATATTCAAGCAATGTCGGCTTAGGGCTTGCTATTACCAAAGAAATTATTACCGGCCATTATGGCACTATTACTTTAGCTGATAGCAAATTATTAAATGGTTTATTAGTACGTATTAGTCTACCAATTACTACTCATGTCATCTTGGCTCAAGGCTGGGATCCAGAAAAAAATAAGGATAAAACTAATGAAGCCTAATCTCCAACATCTAGCTATAATCATGGATGGCAATGCCAGATGGGCAATGGCGAAAGGACTATCCTCAACTGAAGGCTACAAAAAGGGCGCAGAAAGAGTAAAAAAGTTAATAGAAGTGGTGATAGAACACAATATTTCTTACTTGACTCTTTATGCTTTTTCTTATGAAAATTGGCAAAGATCAAGGCGAGAAGTATCTTTTATAATTAATTTATTCAATTCTTATTTATCTAATGAAGCAGAATCATTAAATAAAAATAATATTAAATTAAAAGTGATAGGACATTTAAATAACATTGATAAATACACCAAGCAACGAATAGTCGAGGCCGTAGAACTAACCAAGCATAATAATAAAATGACCTTATGTCTTGCTTTTAGCTATAGTAGTAAACTTGAAATCGTTGATGCTTATCAAAAAATTATTGATGCCAAATTATCGACATTATCTGTGAACGACTTTAAACAATATCTCTACGATCCCGAGATGCCTGATGTCGACTTATTAATTCGTACTGGTAACGTATTGAGAATCAGTAATTTTTTATTGTGGCAATCAGCATATGCTGAGTTGTTTTTCACTAAAAAATATTGGCCAGATTTTGATAGAGAAGATTTGGTTGCTGCATTAGCTGACTATTCAACACGAAAACGTACTTTTGGAGGAAGGTCTCATGCCTAACTTTGTACTGCGGATTATCTCTGGTATTGTGCTCGTGCTATTGTTTGTTGTTTCTATATTATGGCTTCCACCATTATTTTGCCTTTGTATGACATTAGTAGCTAGCGGGATGTATTACGAATGGTATAAAATGACACAAAACCACATTGTACATTTATTATTAGGGTTAATTATTATTCCGATTCCGGTTATAACGCTGATTCTGATAAACTATCAACCTCAGTATCGATGGTTATTGTTAGGATATTTTATCATGATATGGTCAGTTGATACTTTTGCAATGATCGGTGGCAAAATTCTACAAGGGCCAAAACTTGCTCCGTTTCTAAGTCCTAAAAAAACCTGGAGTGGCTTAATTGTTGGTGCTATTAGTAGCAGCATAATTGTAATTGTATTTGATACAATAATAGGCGCTAAAATATCGCACTATTATCAACTAAATCAGTTTTATTTGCTGTTAAATATAGGAATTATTGCTATACTTGCGCAAGTAAGTGATTTATTCATTTCTTATTTTAAACGTTATCATCAAATCAAAGACAGTGGTAATATCATACCAGGACATGGCGGCATGCTTGACCGATTTGATAGTATTGTTTTAACTGCACCAATATTATTTTATACAATTTATATATTATGAGTTATTTTCGTTTAATTACTTTAACAAGATTCTCAAAACAATTATTATTTAATTTCTTGCTTTGGATGTCGCTAGGGTATTTTATATTTCATACTATTTATGGCGACCTTGGTGTTTTTGCTTACTTCAGGTTAAATCAACAACTAACAAAAACTCAAAGCATTCTTGAAGATTTAATGGCCAAAAATATTGAACTAGAACATCATATTAAGCTTTTAGAATCTGGAGATAAGGATTTTCTGGATGAAAAGGCTCGTAACATTTTAGGAATAGCCTCTCCAAAAGAGCTAATATTTTCAACAACTCAAGCATCAGTAATATCAAATGAGTAAAACCCATAATAACGTAATAATGTTTCAAAACGATCTTCCGGATAATTTTGAAATACCAGGCGATTTGGCAATTGATACCGAAACCATGGGACTCAATTTACAACGCGATCATCTTTGCTTACTACAGCTTAGTAATGGTGACGGTAGTGCCTACCTGATTCAGTTTATTAATAAAAACTATGCAGCTCCTAATCTAAAAAAATTACTTGCTGATGAAAGTAGATGCAAAATATTTCATTTTGCTAGATTCGATTTAGCTGCTATAAAACATTATTTACAAACTGATTTGACAAATATTTTCTGCACCAAAATTGCTTCAAGATTAATTAGAACTTACACTGATGCCCATAGTTTAAAAGAATTATGTCGAGAGTTACTGAGCATTCAGATCTCTAAACAACAACAATCTTCTTACTGGGGCAATGATGAATTGACTAATGAACAAAAGGATTATGCAGCAAAAGATGTGTTATATTTACATAAAATCCGCACTACATTACAAAATATGCTGATAAAAGCAGACCGGCTTGAACTTGCAAATAAGATTTTTGCATTTTTACCGACTAGAGTGCAGCTGGATTTGATGGGCTGGAGTGAGACAGACATCTTCCTCCACTAAATACAAGTCATTATATTAACTATCACGTTGTCAAACTTCAGGATCTGCGCTCCTCACGTACTTAAGTACGCTGCGGTGCTCGACCTTTGTTTTCCTAGTGCTAATTTAATCTAATGACTTGTATTACTTGATACTCTGTGCAAATCAAAAATTGATAGACGAAGGTCAAAATTGAAGAAGTGCTAGGAGTATCAAAGTCAAGGAGCGCAGCGTACTTAAGTTTGTTGCGCACCGCAGATCTTTAGATACGACAACGCAATTCTCAATTTTCACCGAGTATTCTATGAGCGATCACCAAACTACAGCTACTAGAGTAATTTTAGAAGAAGCAGCGGCATTAGCCCAACTTGCTCAAAACATACCATCATCTTTTACTAATCTAGTTGATTGCATTATTAGTTTCAAAGGTAGAATAATACTCACCGGCATTGGTAAAAGTGGATATATTGCCCATAAAATTGCTGCAAGTTTTGCCTCCACCGGAACTGCTGCTTTATATATTCATCCAGCTGAAGCCAGCCATGGCGACCTCGGAATGATCACTGAGCAAGATCTAGTGATGATGCTATCCAATTCCGGAGAAACCAAAGAATTATTTGATATTATTAATTATTGTAAGCGGTTTGCTATAAAAATTGTGGCTATGACCATGAATCCCACATCTACTCTTGCTACAAATAGTGACTTCTTATTGCCTATTCCTAAAATCAGAGAAGCTTCAACAGTTATCGCCCCAACTACATCTGCATTAATGATGCTGGCTCTTGGTGACGCTCTCACTGTAGCCGTACAGGAAGCAAAGGGATTTTCAAAAGATGATTTCCGTTTATATCATCCAGGTGGAAAAATTGGAGCAAATCTGCTTAAAGTCAAAGATTTAATGCGATCAGACGACCAACTACCACTAGTATATGAAAATACTGCCTTTACTGATACGATTATAACCATTACTCAAAAAAGTCTTGGTTGCGCAATAGTTATTAATACTCAGTATAACTTAATTGGAATCATTACCGATGGAGATTTGCGTAGACATTTAAAAGATATGACTTCCTTAAAATGTGCTTATGATGTTATGACTGCCAATCCTAAATATATTTTACCAACACAACTTGCAACTGAAGCATTATACATTATGAATAACAACTCCATTACCGCAATTCCAGTAGTTGAACAAGGAATATTAGTTGGTGTAATTCATATTCATGATTTGTTAAGAGCAGGTATTAGCTAAGGTGACTAAAAAAAATCTTTATAAATCGCCAATTATAAAAACTATTACTAGGTTTGTTATTCCATACATATGCCTATATAGTTTATATATTCAGGTTAATGGTGAAATATCTCCTGGCGGAGGTTTCCAGGCTGGTGTGATCTTTGCTACCGCTATTATTGCCGCTGACCTGGTATATAGTAAGAATCTAATGCATTTCCCTATCGGATTTTTACAGATAATTGCCGTAATTGGAGTAATGATATATACAGCAGTTGGTTTTATCTCGCTGATATTCGATAGTTATTATTTAGATTACTCGGTATTGGCAAATGATAAATTCCTAGCACAAACTATTGGTATTTTTACTATAGAGCTAGGAGTTGGTTTAACAGTTGCTGCAGTAATGTGCCTGATTTATTTTATTTTGCAGGAATCTCAACAATAAATCTTTTAGCTATTTTTGTTTATTGTAATTGCGTACGTTATATGGTACACTACAAAAGATGACAAAACAAAAAGAGTGTGAATATGACTATCTACACAACTACAGAAGCTAGATCTAAATTATTTCAACTGGTCGATGAAACCAATAAAACACATCAACCAATATATATAAAAGGCAAGCGTAGTAATGCAGTAATTTTATCAGAAGAAGATTATGAATCTATGCAAGAAACTTTATACTTATATTCCATACCTGGTTTAGTGAAATCAATACTTAAAGCTAGCGCAGAACCTATAGAAGAATGTATTTCGCATGACGAGGTCTGGAAATAACATCTATGTTATATACATTGATATATTCTAAAGAAGCTGTATGTGATTCATATAAACTAAAAACAGTTAAATTAGCAACAAAAGTAGAAAAACTTTGTAAAGACTTAGCACATAATCCAAAACCAATTTATATTAAAAAACTGTCTGGTGACTTATTTGGTAAGCGCTCGATAAGAATTAATTTACAACATAGATTGATATACGAGATTCTTGAAGAACAAAAAATAGTAAAAATACTAAAAATGTGGGGTTCATTATGACTAAATCTAATGTAAGCATCCACGGTTTTTAAAACAAGTCGTCTTGCTTGAGATTTTGTTAAAAATCGAAGCAATCTAGGCTTTGAGCTAATTTCTGGATCACCACGGAGCCTAATGGCTCCTCGTGATCTGATATATCTCTACGAATTTGAAAGTGCTGAAATGCGTTATGTATCGTCTGAGCTGAGGAGTAGCCTTTAGGTTACGACGAAGCAATCCAGAAAGATTAACACAGTAAAAGCTGTGTCACTGTTATGATTTTTTCTGGATTGCTTCGTCATGTGCTTACGCACATTCCTCGCAATGACAGGTTTTTGGAGTGTTTTTTAGCCACTTCAAATTCGTGGGGATAATCAGCTCGCAATGACGCCTTGTATGCGGTATACTAACGTTAAACTAAAAAACCCGTGAACGCTTACAATCTAATGATTATCTAACTAATGCTACGCATAATTGTCAAAAAATATTCTGGTAAATCAGCTTCAATAGTTAGATCAAAACCCCATAGAGAATCAGGAATAATAATTTTTTTTGCATGTAATAACATCGGCAGTCCATGTTTTATTTCAGAGGTTGAAGTAAAATATTTCTTATCGCCAATTATTGGACACCCTAGTTTTAAAGCATGAAATCGTAATTGATGCATTCTACCGGTAAGCGGTATAAATTCTATTAGTGATATCTTACCGTTGGTGGTTAGTACTTTATATTGTGTGATCGCAAGCTTTCCATTATTATCATCCATAACTTTTTCATATACCCCACCTCGGTTTTTTGCAATCATTCCTTGTATTTCTCCAGTGCTTTGCAACGGTCGCCCATAGACAATAGCCAGATAAATTTTCTTAATAGTTTTATCAAAAAATGCAGTTGTTAATTGGTACGCTGCCAAATAATTCCTGGCGATTAATAATAAACCACTCGTGTCTTTATCTAATCTATGCACCAGCTTAAAATCATTTCCTTGAGTATTCAGATAACATAATGCATCTTGAATAGATAATCTAATTTTACTACCTCCTTGAGTTGCAAGACCATGTGGTTTATTGATGGTTAATAAATTGTCATCCGAATATAGCTGATACTCCTGTAATAATTTACTAGCTAAATTCTTGACTGCTGGCGAGAAGACTTGTTCTATTGACGATGATGAATTAAATGTGAGACTTACCTTATCTTGAATTAATATTTCATCTCCATTTACTACACGAATACCCGCTGACACCTTACGACCATTAAGTTTTATTTGACCTCGTCGCAGTAGCTGTTCAATGATGCCTTGCGTAAGCTCTGGGTAATTTCGGCGCAAATATCGATCTAATCTGCTAGGAAGCTCCACATTGACTATAATGCAATGCATATCATAAACTCACTCTCTTCATTCAAATAGAATAATTATACATCATATCAATAACCTTAGTTACATCTTTTTGCTTTCTGGTAACCAAGCTAAGAGCCCATCTTGAAAATCAACCAAATATAAGCTAAAATATTTAAAACTTAAAGGCAAGCTCTTTAAATGATGAAAAATTTTATCTATTCAAATATCCATCAACTAAAAAAAACCTTATGCCGTTTTTCTTTAGCGATATTGTGCAGTGTATTGTTTACCTCACTTGCTTTACAAGCATTACTTGGATCCACACCAATTATTGATGCTACAGATCTTGTAAGATGGTTATTGATCTTATTTTGTGGATTTTTTTGGTTTTTAGCTGTTAAATTATTTACGGAGAGTAATAATTATCAAGACAAATTTTATTATGCACTAAGCATACCAATATTTTTGCTGATAAGTTGGTATTTATCTACTAAATCTATCCTGAAACCTGACTTCATCTTCTATTTTGCTTTGATACTTTTTTTATTGATCTTTGTCAGTCCTTTTCTTTTTAAAAAAACAGATAATGAAATTGTCTGGAGCTTCAATTACCATGTCTATTTCAATTTAATTTTTACTATTTTTGTAGCCATAGTACTTTTTCTAGGAATTAGTTTTATTGCTTTAACTCTCACTACCTTATTTAACATAAAAATTAATGTTGAATTTTATTTTGGCAGTTGGATTGTTGTTTCATCACTATTCGCTCCAATTTTTGCTTTATCTAACTTTACTACTGACTGCTTTAAAAAGTTAGATTATCTACCTCTTGGTTTAAAGATAATGATGAGCTATATATGTGTCCCATTATCCATTATCTATCTAATTATTTTATATATTTATACCATCAAAATAATCGTCAATTGGCAATTACCACATGGTGGTATCGTCTATTTAGTATCTGGTTTTGCTTTTTTAGCAATTTCCTCTTTTGTTGCTTCTTATCCGATAATTAATCAAGGAAAAAATATAATAAGTTGCTTTTATCGTTATTTTTTTCAATTAATGATTGCGCCTTTAGTATTAATGGCTATTGCAATAGCGGCAAGAATCAATCAATACGGATTTACTGAAGCCAGATATATGGTGCTAATATGGTTAATTTGGCTAGTATCAGCAATTATACTAGGCTTAGCTAATAGCCGCACTAACACCATAAACAATATGTATAAGGTAGCGATTATTTTGCTATTAATTACTTTATTTGGCCCTTTGAGAGCAGAAAACATTGCAAGCTATAGCCAGTTTAATAGGCTAAGTCAGTTGCTTAAGAGTAAACAAACTGATAAGCAGCATTTATACGAAGATATTTATTCTATTGTTAATTATATGGTAAAAAGTAATAAAGTTGATAATTTAAAACTATTATTTATCGATCAACCTAATGCTTATATTAACATCACTGATCCTAAGTTACTTGAAGCATCTGAGATAGTTAAGGAATTAGGGTTTGCTGATCTGAAACATGAAAATGGTTTCAATATTATCTTTAACGATTTTTATTCCTATGTCGATGATGGTATCTTGATTAAAGAATATGATTTACTCACCAGTATCTCTACTGTCAGGAAAATTATTAAAGTTAATGATCAACAACTGACTGTTTTCTTTGAGCCAAGCACTAATATACTAACTATTACCAATGCAACAACTGACCGTGCAGTTTATTTTAATCTCGAAAATATTCTTCAGCAATATATGGATGATGCACCAGGTGCAAAACATTTTATAGCAGTAGAGTCAGTTGACCATAAGTTGCATGCAAAGCTATTATTAACTCAGATCGGTGGTACTATGTATAATAAAAAGCCAACAATCAATTTATTAACAGGGGTGCTAATGATTGGAATCAAAGACTCTGAATAATACAATCTGGCTATCCACGATACCCTTAGCAATCATAGATACTAAATCAATCAACTTGACGTACCAGTTATTTTAGAATAGAGTGGCTTCTTTATTATGTACTTGAACAAATTATGCATTTATTGTTTATAGTTTTTATTACAATGATAATTTCTGGTTGTGCAACCGTTTTTTCTGGTACTCGTCAAACTTTGCACATTCAAGCTATTGACATAACAAATAACGACATTTTAGAACAAGCGAGATGCACTATTATGGATGGAGCTGGAGGAAGCTATTATATCAACAATAACCCCGGTACAGTAACTGTTGCTAGATCTTCTGGTCCTATCACAGTATTGTGTAAAGCCGATGGTTATAAGCAGCTTAATACTTCTGTTGGCGATAGTTTTAATGGTGCATCTCTAATAAATATAATATTTTGGCCTGGTTTCTTAGTTGACGCTGTTACTGGAGCGTATAAAAAATTCCCTTCACATTATTTAGTTGCCATGGAGAAGATAACTAAGTAATGTGAATAATTATTCCGCACCCGTAGCTCAATTGGATAGAGCATATGACTACGGATCATAAGGTTAGGGGTTCAAGTCCTCTCGGGTGCGCCATTTTTATTAATTTTCGCTATCACTCATATATTGCTGTGTGCCACTAAGCTTAGTTTCAAATTCAAAAGAACTTGTTGAAATTTGCTTAAAACTGTTATTGTTTAAAAAAGTATCCTGAGTATCTTGGGTAGATCCAGAAAATAAATCCGCAGATTGAAAGTTATAATAAAGTTCAGTATTGAGTTTTATAGGTGTTATATATTGATCTTGATTTATTTGCAGCTTGTTAACTTGAGTAAAATGATCTCCTTCTTTGCAAACTTTCTTTTTACTTAGATTTGATAAGTTTTCGTTATTAAAATATTCGTCATTTTCCTTTGAGCTCGTGGTGTTTTGTTTAAATTGTGCATTCTTCTTTTGTATTACATATTTATCCCGTAAAATATCATCTTCGAATTTAGATTCATCTTTGAAATTTATATTCAGTTTAAGTTTTTGCTCTAATTTCAGTTTTGCTTTAGATTTATGTTGGTGGTTAGTTGGTAATAATTTAACAATAGCTTGTTGTTCAAATACAGATTCTTTTGATAAATCATCATCTGAATTATCATGATTTAATATTATTGTCTTTTTAGGTACTGCATCACCTTTGGCATACATGTCCTCAGACTGTTCCATCAAATACTCTTGCATTCCTTCTTCAAATTTATAACTATGATAAGATACACCATGTGTTCCTCTAAATTTTATATTCTTATCATTTAATACTAGAGCGCAATCACTACAGGATAATCCAGATACTCCTATATATGAGCCATCTGCTACAAACCCAGAAAGTAAATTCTCTGCATGAAAATTAGATTCGGTATTGTCATATATTTCTTCAATTTTAGGAAAGTACTTTTCTTGTCTAAAATAGGTAATAATTTTTACGGTATCTTGATATAATTTTGTTTTATTATATAAATTAGAGTTAATTGTAATTTCTTCAAAGTCGACATTCTCATCCTCTTTATCTACCAAATATTGTTCTTTTAATTTATTTATGCTTTTGAAGTTTTGCAGTTTCAAAGCTCGATTAATTTGTACTTTTGTTTCAATGTCAAGAGAGTTTTGTTTTAGTATTAATATTTCAATAAATTTTTTATTAAATTGATTGCTATATTCTTTATTATTAGGTTCTAACTCATACAAATCCTTTAAAATATTATGTATATATTTTATTTCTTCATCAATTTTATCCTTACGGACAGTTACCTTGTTACTTTCCTCTGCTTCGTCTTCATATAAAGAATTACGAATTTTTGTATATTGAAGCTCTTTATTATTTTTATCACTATTAAAAAAAATACTAGGAATATTATATGTTAACAACAAATCATCATATTCATTACGTGCTACAGCTACTGCTGTTGTTTCTTTAGTCTTTAAGACTCTTGCAAAAGCATCTAATACTCTGTCGCTATAAAATGTATCTCCTCGCCCTTCATATCTAGGTTGAACTACTTTTCCTTTACTTGCATATTTAATATTTTTAGACATAATAAGTACTCATTAAATTTTATTAATAAGTACATGTTAACAAATTAATTAAGAAAAAGCAATAGTTAAGAAATATTTATTATTCTAAGCTGGTGAAGTTACATTTTGCAGACCTACTTTGTCAATAACGCAAACCACAGCTTGCATAAGGTTCTTGATTTTAAAATATTAGTAGACTTTAGTGAGCTGAGCTATAAAAGAAAAATGCAGAGGTTTTGTTGAGAATTCTTACAAAAATTATTATTTATATGATTTTTATTAAATGTACTGAAAAAATTGTGAGCGTTGATTCACGGGTTTTAGAAAAATAGACCGATATGAACTGTCAA
The DNA here is from genome assembly GCF_963422225.1 of Candidatus Trichorickettsia mobilis. NCBI lineage: Bacteria > Pseudomonadati > Pseudomonadota > Alphaproteobacteria > Rickettsiales > Rickettsiaceae > Candidatus Trichorickettsia > Candidatus Trichorickettsia mobilis. Next base: position 344,632 of record NZ_OY728607.1, on the reverse strand, counting down.
GCTTTAGCATCCCCCTCCCATTTACTGGGTGGTTGCTCGCTTCATTTCCTTAACCTAACACTTAGGTTTCCACGAACACTCTATATTGACGTACAATTTTTAAAACCGCTCACAAAAAATCTACTAGAACGAGAGAAACAAAGTTTACGAGAGTGTTCAACGAACTGTGTCAAGTTTACTGAGCTTGGAGGACGTTTGTGATGTGTTTCGATGTTCATTTTAAACACTTATTGAACACTGAAACACATCTATTTATGTATTATCTTTTTTCTTTTTTTTACTACTAGTAGCAACAGGTTCATTTTGCACTGGAAAAATAGCATCTTCTTCAGTGTGGAGATCATTACCAATTAACAAATTTTTGATTTGTTTGCCAGATAATGTTTCATACTCTATTAGCGCCTCTGCTAATATATGTAATTGATTTATATGAGAAGTTAATATGGTTTTAGCAAAACTATACCCTTGCTCGATAAGGCTCTTTACTTCCTGATCGATAAGTTCTGCTGTGTGTTCTGATTTATCTTTTGCTCCACCTCTACCTCCATATGCATACAAATCCTCATTAGCAGCACCATGGTATATTGGTCCAATTACAGTACTTAATCCCCATTCTGTGACCATGGCTCTAGCCATTTGTGTTGCCATTTTAATATCAGAAGAGGCTCCGGAAGTTACTTTATGTGATCCAAAAATAATTTCTTCTGCTACTCTGCCAGCCATTGCTACTGCTATGTCAGCTTCCATTTTATCGCGAGTGATAGAAAAACGATCATTTTCTGGTAACCTTATCACCATACCTAAAGCCCTACCACGTGGTATAATCGTTGCTTTATGAATAGGATCAGAAGCTGGGCAGTAAAGCCCTACTAAAGCGTGCCCTCCTTCGTGATAAGCCGTTAATTTTTTCTGTTCATCTGACATCACCATTGAACGACGTTCTACACCCATCAATACTTTATCTTTAGCATTCTCTAAATCTTCCATCTCAACTTCTTTTTTGCCATTTCTAGCTGCAAGTAAAGCTGATTCGTTGACAAGATTGGCTAGTTCTGCGCCGGAAAAACCTGGAGTACCGCGAGCAATAATACGGGGCTCTATTTTTTGACTATGTTTTATTTTCTTTAAATGTACTTGTAAAATTTGTTCTCTACCATCTATATCAGGATTTGGCACTGTAATTTGCCGATCAAATCTGCCAGGACGCAATAGAGCTGGATCAAGTACATCTGGACGGTTGGTTGCTGCAATAATTACCACCCCTTCGTTTGATTCAAAACCGTCCATTTCTACCAACATTTGATTTAGAGTTTGCTCCCTCTCATCATTGCCACCACCAAGACCAATACCACGATGACGTCCAACTGCATCAATCTCATCAATAAATATTATACAAGGAGCATTACGTTTTCCCTGCTCGAACATATCTCTAACTCGACTGGCACCTACACCTACAAACATTTCAACAAAATCTGATCCCGAAATGCTGAAAAACGGAACATTAGCTTCACCTGCAATTGCCTTTGCCAACAATGTTTTACCAGTACCTGGAGGACCTATAAGCAAACAGCCTTTTGGGATCTTACCACCTAGTTTCTGGAATTTGCTTGGATCTCTTAAAAAATCTACAATTTCCGTTAATTCCACTTTAGCTTCATCAATACCTGCGACATCTTTAAAAGTAATTTTAGGACCTTTATCAGAAATCAATTTAGCTTTTGACTTGCCAAAGCCCATAGCTTTTCCGCCACCTTGCATTTGGCGCATAAAAAATACCCATACACCAATCAACAAAAGCATAGGAAACCATGAGACAAAAATACTAAATAACGAGTTCATCTTCGTATCCGGCGGCGATACCTCTATATGGACATTATTCTCATTAAGCTTATTGATTAAATCCGGATAATCTGGGGCATAGGTTGAAAAAGAACTACCATCAGCAAAACTTCCTTCAATCATCCTGCCCTGTATTTTAACCGAGCCAACTTCTTTATTCTCAACTCTGGTTAAAAAATCTGAAAATGCAATATTATTTTTACCACCAACAAGGTTATCTCCTTGTAAAGCATTAAAAATAAACATCATACCAACAAAAATTGATATCCAAATAAGAATGTTTTTTCCTTGATTGTTCATTTTATAACCTTAAAACAATTTATACTCGCTCTCATCTTGAGAGTAGTTTAGCAACATTGTGTTAAACTGCCATTCCAAGCTAATCCTGAGATGACATTGACACTGAGATAATTACCGTCCCTTCCGAAGTGATACAGTTTATTGTACACTCCAAAGCTCTCCGTCATCAGACTCTATTCACAAAGTATTTTATACTAACAGAAATGTGTAAAACGTGATATAAAACCTGGCCTAAAGGATAAATCAAGTTTCTCTATCAAATTGGCACTATCATAATAAGATATATGGGGAAGCGCTATAACTTTTTCAAATATTTTGATAACAGGTAGGGTAAATAATATGGCTTGATGCTTATTGGAGGATAAATCAATAATATTTTCTAATGCACTTGATAAATTTAATTTTTGTTTCAAATATTTATAATCACTAGCCATGAGCCTAGTAATGTAAGCATTTTTTGGCAAAAATCTATTTTTATGGTCAAGGCTAAACCTATTATCCCATACTACTCCATCGATTAATGGGACATCTAATGGAGGATTTTTGCCATATTCTCTATAGATAAGTAATATATTTGCTGATTTATCAAGAACACATCCATGTAAGGTCTTAATAAATTTTTGACAATCATGTAATGAAGATAATATCGGAAGACTAGATCGTGCTCGTGGTACTTTAGTGTTACCACTAATTATAGTTAACACAAAATGAATTAATTGTAATTGTATATCGTCGTTAAAATTATTTAATTTATCAAGCTCAATTGATGCAAATCCATATTGATATATGGTTACTGACTCGGCGATAGCTGCAATTAATAATGGTTTTATAATATTTGCTTGCTCGTTAATTTTATCCTGTTGTACTCTTAATTTATTTTGGCAAATCTGCTCTTGTCCAGCTAAAGCTATTCTAATTTGAGCACGTTTATATTTATTAGATAAATTTGATTCATCTTCAAACCAGCTTATATTATTAGCTAATAAATAATTTAGCAACTCTGCTTTATGAATATCAAATAATGGTCGTAAAATCCTGATATTACCTCTAAAATTTATAGAGCTATGATGTAATCCTAAAATACCGCTTTTACGTTCTTGCCTGATAATAAAATTTTCAAAATCATCATCATTATGATGTGCTGTCAGTAAAGTTAAAATATCCAGCTGTTTACACAAACCAGTCATTAAGCTATAGCGTGCTTCTCGTGCTTTTTCTTGTAAATTAGCAAAATTATGCTGATGATCCCAATTGAGTATAGCACAATTATAACCAAAATTTTGTGCTAAATTCATCACATATTTAACTTCAACTATGGCTTGTGCTCTTAAATTATGATTCACAGTCATAATCATCAGCTTTATACTATGTGCAGTAGCCCATTGATGCATTAAAGCTAAAAGAGCTACTGAATCCCCTCCTCCTGAAACTGCTATAGCTATCACTTTTGGATAATAACCATCTAATAAATGATGCAAATTACGTTGGAATTTTAAGTATAACATTACTTATTTATACTAGGACAGCCATTTTATTTAAAGAATCTATTGTATCATTTAATACTTGTAATAAACTATTTTTAGCTTTATCAGACGATAATGTAATTTTAGTATTTGATAAATTATTTATGCTGATACGATTAGCCTTAACATAAGATATAGTCAAATCAACTATATCTTTTTTCTTATTATGGCCATCCATATAAGACATCATAACTTTTTGCAGTTTATTGACGACAACTTTTTCATGAAATATATTTGTTAGCCATAAATTATCACTATTTCTTATTTGATATAAGGAAAAAGTTGATAATTTAGGTTTTTCTAAATCTCTTCTAGGTCTATCAGCTTGTAATGTAATTTGAATATGCCCCTGAAATACTAAACCTGTTAAATGATCAGATAAAGTTTTCTCGATAACCTCCAAATTTTTATTACCACCTAATTTTATATTAGCTTCTTCAACTAATTTGCTAAAACTTGTAGGATTACGTAAATTTTCTATTAAAACACACAACGCAGCTTTCATTACTGGATCAATAGTAGTAATTTTTTGGATAGAATTATCTTTATTAACAAAATTAACAGTTATCTTAGGGTTAATAATATCTTCATTAGTTATATTTTTCTCAGTTTCAAAATAACAATTTTGAAACTTAAATTGTTTTATGGAATTAATATTAATAGATCTATTTAATTGTACATCATTATGACATAATAAAGTTGTTCTAAATCTACGATTAGTAATAAAATCCATATATTGTTGTATTTCTATAAAATCATTAAACTGGTTTAATATTTTGGCGACATTGTCAGGAAGGTTGTCGGAAAGCATAATAACTAAATCAGTTTCAGATAAATATTGCAAACCATTTTGCTTTGCTTTTTGCATAAATTCAAAGAAATAATATTGACTATTATTTTCTTCCAAATGCTCATGCATAAAATAATAATCAGAAACATTAGCCAATATCTCAACTTCTTTTTTTATAACTTTAGCATATGGAGAGTCAGCATCGTTCATATTCTTGAGCATAAAATCAAGAAAAGATTTTGCCTGAATATATTTCTCACGCAGATCATTTGTTTTTCTAGTATGATATAGCATCATTTCTCTGATACTACGAATCATGTTCCAACCTGGCAAGGTATTGTAGCTAATATAAGCTATACCATTTTTACTGAGGTTTTTACTGCTTATCTCAAAAATTTTATTTTTTACAAACTCTGGTACCCACGATAATAATCCATGAGCAATAATATAATCAAATTTTCCCCAACTCTCATCAATATCAGTGATTGAACAAGGATGGAACTTAATATTTTTTAAACCCAACCCGACAACATGCTTATTGGCTTCATCAATCTGTGCTTTTGATAAATCGACTCCAACAAACTCTGCTTCTGGATAATTTGCCGCATGTGGAATAAGGTTGCCCCCTATTCCACAACCAAGCTCCAAAACCCTTGCCTGCTCTGGCTTTACTGGTTTCATACCAAATAAAACACCTAAAGTCATCAGGTGATATGGACTACTTTGCGGATAAGAATCACTTGCATAAAGTACATCATCATATGATTTTCCTATATCATCTACTTTTGTAACTTCTAAATTCACCATATTCATACTTAAACCGTCACTTATATTAATAATGAATTATTTAGCATCGTGTTATATACATCATCTAAAAATATTGACACTTGCTGCTTAATTACAGACTCATCTTTTAATGTCTCATTTTTTACATCAGTCAATGTTAAATCTTTTTCTTTAATGTTAATTAACACACGTTCCAAAATTTCTTTCCTATTAAGCTTACCATTCATATGCTGCATAGCTATTATCTCTAATTCATTAATATTTACTATACTATGCTTTAAATTCGTTACCCAACTATTTTGAGTATTATTAACCTGATATAAAGCTATTTTAGCAAGGCATGGTTTATCTAGATTTGGTTCTGGAACTTGAAAATATTGTAAAGTAATATTTATATATCCTTGTGATACTAGCCCCATCAAATTATTCAATAACCCATCTTGCACTTTCTCCAATTTATTATTATCAAGTTTTTGAGTTGCCATCATTGTTAGCTCATCAAAACTTAATGGGTGATCATAACAATCAGCAAAACTATACAACACAGCCTTCAAATACGGTGAAGCGGTAGATAAACTAAGACTATTATTGGTTGGATCAATAAATTCTACTCTCTCACTGTCATTATTAATATCAATATCATCAATAAGCTTAGTTGGAAGAACATTGCATGTCATATTGAATTGCTTTAATTTGTCATTATTCGCTAAACTTAGAGCAAGTTCTGCATGACATAATAAAGATTCCCTATGTCTACGATTTATTATAAAATCTATATATTGTTCTTTTTCAACAGAGTCACCATCACCTTTTAACAGTTCTGTAATTTCTGCTGGAGTACCTTTCATTGACATTGTAAACAAGCTGCTATCAGTTAAATACTGCAAATTATATTTACCTGCTTCTGTCATAAATTCATGAAAATAAAATGATCTATTGAGTTCCTCTAAGTAATTTGACTTCAGCTCAAAATTTGATAAATTTTCTACTATATCTCTTTCCAAATGCAAAGCTTGAGTATAAGCCGCATCTTGATCTACAACATTATCCGCAACAAACTGTAAACAAGCCTTAGATTGAATAATTCTTTCTTGAATATTTTTGCAATTCCTTGTGGAATATGTCATTATATCTCTGGCATTACGAGTTGCATTCCACCCTGGCAACGTATTATAACTAATATAAGCTATACCATTTTCGCTGAGATTTTTATTACATACCTCAAATATCTTATGCCTGATTACATCTGACACCAATGACAATATGCCATTAGCAATAATATAGTCAAATTTTCCCCAGCTCTCATCAATATCACTGATTGAACAATGATGAAATTTAATGTTTTTTAAACCTAGCCCTATAGCATGTTTGTTGGCTTCATCAATCTGTGCTTTTGATAAATCAACTCCAACAAACTTTGCTTCTGGATAATTTATGGCATGCGGAAGAATGTTCCAACCAGTCGCACAACCTAGCTCAAGCACTCTTGCTTGTTCTGGTTTCACTGCGTTCATACCAAATAAAACACCTAAAGTCATCAAATGATAAGGATGGCTCTGAAAGCATGATTGATTTTCATAAAGCATGGCTTCATAAGCGCTTGGAAGCTCAAATGGCTTTAAATTATTTTTCATATTACTACCTTCTAAATCAATAACAGCTAAAACTATTATGTAGAAGGTAGATGCAAACAAAATGTTAATTGAATTTTTGCTTATTTTTTATCTTCCTACTCTAAAATTGCTTTGGAACATAAAAAATATTGAGCGGTTTTTAAAAAAGTCGTCATTGCGAGGCTTCAGCCGCCTCCGTCATTGCGAAGAGCTTTAGCTAAAAGCCTTGCAATGACGTTTGTCACCAGCTTTGTAAGTCGTATATTGACGTTCAATTTTAAAAACTGTGAACGCTCACAAAAATATCCTAAAAATCATCTTAACGTTTTGTTTGCATCTACCATCTTAGACATCTTATATAATTAATTTAATCACCATAAAACATATGAAAATAATTGCACCATAAATTCAAAATATAATCTCATTTTTGTAAATAATGTCAGAATAATAACGTCTTATTAAATTAATAGCGCATTAGCTGCAGCTTTATCTAAAGCTAGATTTAAATAGTTAGTTAATTCCTTAATCAACTCTTCTTGATCTTCTATCTTTTTACCTTCTCGACTTAACACCAACTCTCCTGTCGTCACATGCTGCATTACCGCGCTTAAGATCTCTTGCTTAGTTTTTTTGCCATCCATATATTTTATAGCATATTTTTCAAAAAGATTAATTCCCACAGCTTCATGCTTTAAACTTGTAACCCATAAGTTATTAGTATGAGTAACTTGATATACTGGTAATTTTGCTACTTTTGGACAATCTAAATTAGCCTTACTTCTAGTATTTTGCAAAGTAATAGCGATATATCCCTGTAACACTAATCGCATAGCATTACTTAAGAATTCTTTTTTGATTTCTGTTAATTTATTTCCTCCTAGTTTTTGATTGCTACTTGTGCTGAGTTTATCAAAACTAATAGGGTTATTTAGATGTTCTGCAAAAGTATATAATATTGCTTTCATGTATGGTGAGGAAGTAGAAAGACTAGATTCTTTATTACCATTGTAGAAAAATTTTAATGAATCTAATGAATCATTAAGATCTACTTGCATTAATTCCTTTTCAGGGATAATTGTAAGAGCTAGGTTAAATTTAGTAATATCGTCACTATTAATAGTTCTATTTAATTTTATGGAACTATTACATAACAAAGTTGCTCTAAATCTCCTATTGGTAATAAAGTCCATATACTGTTCTGTCCGCACTATATCATTTACTGCTTTTAGAGCCTCTGAAACTTTTGGCGGCATATTGCCCAAATACATGATAGATAAGGTACTATCTGACAAATATTGTAGATTATGTTTATTAGCCTCGGCCATAAACTCATTAAAATAATATTGTTTATTTTCTTCCTCTAGATGATCATGTCTTAAATAATGGTTAGATTGCTTAGCTAATAAATTAGCTTCGTTTCTTAACATTTCTGAATATGGAGAAGTTGATCCTTCTAAACTATCTTTGACAAAATCTAATAATAACCTCGATTGCGAAATTTTATCCTGTACGTTACTAAACGTTGCCGAATGATAAAGCATCATGTCCCTGATCGTGCGGATCGTATTCCAACCAGGTAAAGTGTTGTAGCTAATATAAGCTATACCATTTTCACTGAGATTTTTTTGAGCAATTTCAAAAATTTTGCTTCTTATAAATTCCGGCACCCATGAAATCACGCCATGACAAATTATATAATCAAATTTACCAAAACTATCATCAATATCCGTGATCGAACAATGATGAAATTTAATGTTTTTTAAACCAAGACCTTGTACGTGTTTATCAGCCTCCTCTATCTGGGTTTTAGATAAATCAACACCAACAAATTTGGCTTTGGGATAATTTACTGCATGCGGAATAATATTACCTCCTGCAGCACAACCTAATTCCAATATTCTTGCTTCTTCCGGTATAGTTGGATTCATCCCAAATAAGACCCCTAAAGTTCTCAAATGATGAGGATGACTTTGGATATACGGATAACTTTCATATGGCACTTCATCATAAGTGTTATTATTGTTTTTAGTGGTGATTTCTACTTTGTCGCTCATATTTTATCTTTATAGATTTAATCGTAGTTTAAGCAAATTCAAATTATATAACGATTAAGTATACGGTCAACCAAATTTACTAACTTAGACTGTAAACCTTATTTGATTTATAAATAATAAGTTCGCTTATCTGATATTAATTTTCTATAATTATAAAAATTATTTACTTCTAAATTTACAGAAACAAATATTATTCTATATATTTATATTATTCTATTGATTTTATATAATATTTTTATATAATTTTCTAACATAATATTATCAGATAGGGTTAATATGTTTCAAGATTTAGGAATAATAGAACAATTAATTATTACCAAAGAAATAACAGAAGAAGTAAATCTAGCAGGTTATAATATTAGCGATGCAGTCTATATACAACGTCTAATGGACATTTTGAAAAATGCCAATAGTGTAACAAAGCTTGATTTAAGTGCTAATTGTTTAAGTCCTGACTGTATAGAAAAACTAGCGCAAGGGTAACAGAAACTAATATTACCACGCTTTATTTAAGAGCAAATAGGGGAGTAAATGAAGAAGGTAGAATAGAAACGATAGGCCTAAGCGCAGACAACATGCTCACTCTTGCCATAGCTCTACCTGGCACCAAAATCACTGAACTCTGCTTAAACGGTAATGAAATAGATGACGAAGGTGCAACACACTTATTTAATTTATTGCCCAATACCAAAATTGTTAACCTTAAGTTACACTATAATGAAATAAGTGATAAAAGTGTAGAAAAACTAGCTAAAGCTTTAATTAAATCAGAAACAAAGCTTACCACACTGGATCTTAGTGAAAACTATATTACGGGTGTAGGTGTTGAATCACTAGCTGGAGCTTTGCCTGACTCCAATTTGACTGAACTTGATTTACATAGGGATAGCAAATTCTGGGTCTCTCCATTAGAAACTAGAATAATTGAAATTAAGTTTGGTGATAGCATTGCCCAAGCTTTGGCTAGTGCTTTAGCTAATCCAAAAACAAAGCTTACTAAGCTTAATATAAATGGTAATGAAGTAAGATACGCAGGCATAAAAGCAATAGCTTCAGCATTGTCAGAAAATTCTGAAACACTTCTTACCGAGCTGCGGATAGATGGCCATATCGGAGACGGCGGCAAAGCATACACGGTACATAATATGCCCGGCATAACAGATGCAGGAGTGATAAGACTAGCCGCCATCTTACCTAAGACTTTGCTAAAGACACTCAGTTTAAATAAAAATGCAATTGGTGATCCAGGAGCCAAGGCATTAGCAGCAGTTCTATCAAAATCTAAATTAACTGAACTTTCATTGAGAACAAACAAAGTAGGCGATAATGGCGCAATAGCGTTATTTTCTGTACTTCCTTACTCATTTATAACTAGCCTGATACTGCATGGTAATAAAATAGGTCCTAATGCAGCTCAAGTGCTAGCAAATATTCTTCCTGACCCCAGAATTAAAATCACAGAAATCGACCTCAATTGTAATAAAATCGGGTACTTAGGTTTAGAAGCTATAACTAAACCCTTGCTTTCTTCTAATATTAAGGTGTTACGCGTAAATGATAATAAGATAGGTGAAGGAGCACAAGCTTTAGCTAATGCTTTAAACTATAACGTTTTACAGCAAGAATTCGGCATAGCAAAACCAAAACTCACACGCATTGCTATAGAAGATAATAAGATAACTGATTTAGTCAAGGAAAATTTATGGAATGCTGCTGTCGCTGCAAATCTGGAAATCAATATAGAATACCACCCTCCTGTTAACATTAAAGAAATAACAGGTCAAGTTGCAACAAATATTATACCGCAACAAAATACTGAAACCCTACTTTTATATCCGTATTACAACGAATATGTGCGCTTAAATGGATTCTATATAATAGAAAACTTAATGAATTACCCAAAAATCTCAACACTTATAATACATCACATTGATCCTCTGAATATAATCAAGCTTTGTGAAGTTTTACCGCAAACAAGCATTACAAAACTTATTATAAATGACAGTAATATGATCACTTCCGATTATATACAACAGCTAGCTAATATCTTACCAAAAACTGAAATTACTAATTTAGCTCTAACAGAGTTTGTGGATAATAGTGGTGCGCAAGCTCTAGCTACAGCTATACCTGGTTCGAAACTGACCGAGCTTAATTTAAGCGATAGTCCAATAGGTGATAATGGTGCACAAGCTTTAGCTGACGCTTTGCTTAATCCTAATACCAAACTAATTAACCTTAACCTGCAAAATTGTAATATTACCCACAACGGAGGTCTCAAGTTGATTACAGCTTGGAAACAATATTTAGATCAAGTAGCGAATGATCCAAACGGCCAGGGAATAACAACTCATTATATGGACTTGATAGGTAATGAACTATTTAGCTCACTCAATGGTGAGGGTATAAATGATATTATAGAATTCATCGGAGCAAATGCGTCTTTAGTAAGATATATAAATTTTATTGATAATAATACGTACTCTTCACCCTCAAAGAAAGTGCACCAATTGCTACTTGATTTTTTAAAGATATGTGAATTTTCTATTGTAGAAAACGACGAACAGTTTAGTATAGCTAAACCTCTATAAAACGGTTATAATCAAAGGGTATAATTAAAATAATTGTTATGACATATTCGATAGATTTTAGAAAGAAAGTACTGGCTATCAAAGAAAAAGAGAAGATGAGTTTTGAATCAATATCAAAACGTTTTGGAGTAGGAAAAAACACGGTATTTGTATGGACTAAAAAAATATCTCCTCTAAAGAATAGGAATAGAGCTTCGAAAAAAATACCGATTGATAAATTGAGAGAAGACGTGGTGCAATATAGTGACGCGTATCAATATGAAAGAGCTGAGCGGTTAGGAGTGAGTAAATCTGGAATACAAAAAGCATTAGACCTCTTTCGAAACTCATTTACCAAGCTCCCAATTATATAAACCAGCAATTAAATTGAACCTAAGACCAAATCTTTTGCGTCTATTTCGATGCAATTATTTTAAAACGCTTTAACATAATTTATCACCGATAACATTTTCATTTAATACTCTGTCACTTGCTAAACTTCTATTATTTTTCTTATCTTCTTTAGTTAAAGCATTCTTTTTACTCTTTTTCTTTGGTAGCTCAGAATTTGTATGAATCTTCTGTAAGCCTTGATAACCAGTATCAGTAATCACTTTAACCTCAGGCAGTATATGGGTTCTTGATTCTTTAAATAATTTAAAATCATGACGCTTACCATTGGAAAAAGAAGTGCATATGACTCGTTTGCTTTTCTTATCTACTACTATTTGAGTCTTTAACGTATGTCTTTTCTTTTTACCTGAGTAATAGTATTTCTGTTTTTTTGGGGTCGCTCTATAGGGCTTTCTGTAGCATCTATTAAAACTAATTCATACTCCATACCGCTTTTAACTAGAGCCTTCTTACCTGGAAGAGCAAAATCCGGATGTTTTATTAGAGTGTCTTCAACAAAACGAATTGTTTTAAATGCACTGCTTTCGCTAACTCCATAATTCTTAGCTATATGAAAATAGGTACGGTATTCCCTTAAATATTCAAGTGTCATTAATAGGCTGTCTTCCATACTAAGACTAGCTCTTCTGCCACCTTGGTACCTCCTATTTATTTGTTTCTCTGTCTTTAAAATCCCTACCATCTTTTCAAATGTACTATTTCTTACCCCTGTTAATCTTCTAAAATGCTCTTCCGATAAAATGCTTAAATTTTTATATCTCATATAGTTCTAAATTAAGTAAATTCGACTTTATAACATATTTAGTCCAGTTTCGAAAGAGGTCTATTGAGAGAAGACGTGGTGCAATATAGTGACGCGTATCAATATGAAAGAGCTGAGCGGTTAGGAGTGAGTAAATCTGGAATACAAAAAGCATTAAAGAAGTTGAACATTACGTATAAAAAAAGCTTTAAAACATCCGAAGGCAAAAGAAGAAGAGAGGTTAGAATTTCAGAATAAGATAAAAAAGTACGAGGCAGAGGAAAAAGTTATTGTCTTTACCGATGAGAGCGGGTTTGTCCATAGCGCGCCTAGAACTCACGGATATTCGGCAAAAGGCAAGAGGTGTTATGGTGTTCATGATTGGCATCCGTCAAAAAGAACTAATGTTATAGGGGCATTAGTAGGTAAATCGCTGCTAACCGTGTCAATTTTTGACGGCAATGTTAATACAGTTATTTTTAACAGCTGGGTAGAACAAGATTTAATACCGAAATTACCTAATAATTCCGTGGTTGTGACAGACAATGCAAGTTTCCATAAAAGTCCGTATTTAAAAACTATGATAGAAAAAGCTGGTCATATATTGGAGTACTTACCGCCTTATTCTCCTGATTTGAATCCTATTGAACCAAAATGGGCTCAAGCTAAATCTAGAAGAAGGAAATATCGCTGTGACGTAGACACTCTGTTTGAAAAGTACATGTTATAACCGTTTTATAGGGGTTTAGCTATACAAAAATTACTAAGCTTAACGTATCTTGTAACAAATTTGGTTCTCAAGGAATAGCGGCATTAGCAAAAGCTTTGCCGCAGACAAAGATTACTGAGCTTATTTTGTACAATGGGATTACGGAAGAAAATAATTTTAATATAGCAGAAGATCAAAGCATAGAAGCATTAACAGAAGCTCTGTTAAATCCAGACACTAAACTCACTAAACTTACACTGACTGTAAATTCTAAATCAATTGATGCGAATGTAATGTTAAAGTTTTATGAGGGGATAAAAGAAAGTAAACTTATAGAATTTGATTGTAAAATACTGCCACTTTTCGGTAATGGACAATTTATTGATCAGTTAGATGAATTTATTATTAATAACAATATTACAATTGAGATCTCTATAGATGGCAATAAAGGTAATTTATGTTCAAAGTTGACAAAGTTTAATAAATTACTGCAAGAACAAGAGATGGCAGATTATGGTAAATCGTTTGGACTTGATATTTGTCAGGATATGATGAATAATGCCAAACTTAACGGTGATTATGAGAAGTTAAAAGTTTTTGTAGGACATAATATTGCTTTGTTCTCTCAATCATATAATGAATTGTTATCATACGATGATCCCTCACATCAAGATGTGTTAGCAAGAATGCTAGACGAGATGATTGCGCAGCAGCAGCATTCATCATATGATAATGTAGAACCACTACTAATATTAGGCCAACATGAGCATCATAATGAAATAGCATAATATGAAAATGCTCTAATAACCTATATAATTAATAAATGTCATTGCTGTAAAAATCAACAAATTAGTTGACCTTTACAGTAACGCGAGTTGCCAATTAAAATACTTTATTAAACACTAGAGAGGTCAGTTCCAGCCGTCTGAGCTGAGGCAGCGCAGCTGCTGTGGTAATCCAAAATAATGTATCTAGTAAAACTGGATTGCCACAAGAGCGAAGCTGCCTCAGCTCAGACGTAGGAACGGAAGTTTCTAGCAGTTTTAATTGACAACTCACGATACAATAATGACATTTCTATGAACTTGGTTCCATAGCTCGCATTAAATTACTAAAATTTGTTTATTAAAAATATAGCAATGATCTAAATTTCATGTTACAGTATTACTGATTCATCATTAAACAGAAGTCATGCTGAATTTATTTCAGCATCTCCTTCCATATTATAGACCTTAAATAATTAAAGAGTAATGTATTCTATATTAAGTCTTTACATATTCCTATTAATTATCAGTATTTTATATTTTCTATACAAGCCAGAAAATTTTTATAAAAAGATTTATATTGTTTTTGCGGTAAAAATAAACTTAATAGCATTACTATATTTTCTTTTCTTTTCTGGACATGATAGATACAAAGAAGAGCAGCTACGTCGTCATTTATTAAGCAAATCAATCAACTTTAACTTAAATGCAGATAATGGAACATATAGTTGATCTTTCTCGGTTACAATTTGCTATAACCGCAATTTATCATTTTTTATTCGTACCACTTACCCTAGGCTTGGCTTTACTACTTGCGGTCATGGAAAGTGTTTATGTGATGTCAGGACATCATATATGGAGAAGCATGACCAAGTTCTGGGGGAAACTTTTTGCCATTAACTTTGCCATGGGAGTAGCTACCGGTATTACCATGGAGTTTCAGTTTGGTACGAACTGGGCTTATTTTTCTCATTATGTTGGCGATATTTTTGGCGTACCTCTAGCTATAGAAGGGTTAATGGCATTTTTCCTGGAAAGTACTTTTGTTGGTTTATTTTTATTCGGCTGGGACAAAATGAGCAAGTTAGGGCATTTATTATGCACTTGGCTTATGGCTATTGGCGCTAATTTTTCAGCATTATGGATTCTTATTGCCAATGGCTGGATGCAGAATCCGGTAGGAGCTGTGTTTAATCCCGAATCTATGCGCATGGAAATTGAATCCATTACCGCTGTAATCTTTAACCCCGTTGCGCAAGCTAAATTTGTGCATACCGTAAGTGCAGGTTATGTTACCGGAGCAATGTTTGTGCTTTCAATCAGTTGCTATTATCTATTAACCGGTAAGTTCGTCGAATTTGCAAAAAGATCTGTCATAATTTCGAGTAGTTTTGGTTTACTATCCGCTCTATCAGTAGTAGTCTTAGGTGATGAAAGTGGTTATTTAACCGGTTTTAATCAGAAAATGAAAATGGCTGCCATAGAAGCAATATGGGAAACTGAAAAGGCTCCCGCCCCTTTTACTTTATTTGGAATTCCTAATCAGGAAAAATTATCAACTGATTATGCTATAAAAATACCTTATTTAATGGGAATTATTGGCACGCGGTCTTTAGATCAGGAAATCTTGGGAATTAAGGAGTTAGTTGAAATATCAAAATCAAAAATTATCGCAGGATTGGTTGAATATGAAGTGCTATTAAGATTAAAAAACAAAGAAAGTCAAAATAAATCAGCTGATATTCAATTTTTACGGGAAAATTACTCTAACATTGGCTACGCTTTATTACTCAAGAAATATAGAGTGGATATCCTGAATTCTACCCATGAAGAGATTGATAAAGCAGCATGGTCTAATGTCCCTAAGGTACTACCGTTATTTTTCTCTTTCAGGATAATGGTGGCTTGCGGCATCTATTTTATTATCTTATTTACTCTTACTTTCTATTGGATGAATATACGTAGGGAATTTGCAAAAAGATGGTTATTAAAGTTATCGCTATTAAGTTTGCCATTACCGTGGCTTGCTGCTGAACTCGGATGGATTGTTGCTGAGCTTGGAAGACAACCATGGGCTATTCACGGTATTTTACCTACTTTTTTAGGAGTGTCCCCGGTTAGTAATATTGAAATCATCAGCAGTATTATTGGTTTTGTGGTTCTTTACACTTTTCTATTAGTTATAGACATATTTCTAATGGTTAAGACAGCTAGAACCGGACCAGAACATTTTTTACAAGATTCAAGGAATTAATGGTGACTTTTTATGCTAGACTTTGAAACTCTAAGAATCATCTGGTGGCTTCTTCTTGGTGTATTATTAATAGGATTTGCCATCCTCGGTGGTATTGATCTTGGAGTCGCAACTCTACTACCTTATGTTTCAAAACATGATATTGAACGAAGAATAGTCTTAAATACTATTGCTCCAACCTGGGAAGGTAACCAGGTTTGGTTTATATTAGGAGGTGGAGCAATTTTTGCCGCCTGGCCAACTGTATATGCTGTTACTTTTTCTAATTTTTACTTTGCTTTATTTTTAATTCTTATAGCGTTAATTTTAAGACCTGTAGGCTTGGATTTTCGTAGCAAAATCGAATGTCCAATTTGGCGTAAATCATGGGATATAGCTATAAATATTAGCGGCATAGTACCAAGCTTGGTTTTTGGAGTAGCGGTTGGAAACGTGCTTCAAGGTATAGATTTTGACCTGGATGAATTTATGTTTATAAAAAATTCTACAGGATTTTGGGCGTTATTTTCTCCTTTTACTTTATTATCTGGAGTCACTAGTCTATCAATGATAGTTTCACAAGGAGCTGCTTTTTTGGTATTAAAAACTGAAGCAGACATCCAAAACCGAGCTAAAACAATACTCAAAATAACTCCTATTTTAACTTTATTATTATTTATTATTGGTGGATGGTGTATATCTAAAATGGATGGATTTTCGATCATTGGAGATCTGGCTCATGATGCATCGAGTGATCCTCATAACAAATTAGTCAAAATGTATCCCGGAGCCTGGCTAGAAAATTATAATAAAACGCCTTGGTTTCTGACCGCTCCGATATTAGGATTAAGCGGCGCAATAATAACCTGGATATTGGCTCTCTCGAAAAAATATAGCCTGGTGATTATTACTAATTCATTATCAATTTTAGGAATTATTGCTACAGTTGGTTTATCGATGTTTCCTTTTATTCTACCGTCAAAAATTAATTATACGGTAAGTCTAACCGTGTGGGATGCCTCCAGCAGCCAAACTTCACTATTTATAATGTTGCTTGCGGTTATTATATTCATGCCTATAATATTATTTTACACATCTTGGGCTTATAAAATAATGTTTGGCAAGGTAACAGAAAAACATATTAAATCTAAACCTCATGAGGTATATTAATGTGGTATTTCTCCTGGATTCTAGGCATAGGCTTAGCTTGTACCTTTAGTATTTTAAATGCGCTTTGGTTTGAATTAAACTCTTTCACTGAAGCTGATAAATCTGAGGATGCTCAATAAAAATAAGACTTGTCATTGCGAGGGCTATGCCTGAAGCAATCCAGTCAATATTTATAAATTGGCCAATGCCAAGTTTTTTCTGGATTGCTTCGACTTCGTCTCGCAATGACGATTTGACACAGTTCATTGAACACTCTCCGCAATTCGGTTTGCGAGAATTTGAATGTGCCTCTTACGCCAAACTCAGGCTTATTAATGAAAATTTCTGCACTTATTATCGCCTTTCTTGCAACTCTTATCCAATGCTATGATTACGCACTTTTTGGCCTTTCTGCGGCACAACTTGCCAAAACCTTTATGCCGCATCATCAAGAAACTGAACAATTACTTCGCTTCTTTACAATATTTAGTATAGCAGTAATGGCTCGCCCTTTAGGATCGATAATCTTTGGTATTATTGGAGATAATTATGGTCGAGTTAATTCAGTCAAAATAGCCGCTGGCGTCGCTGCTATTTCTACAGGCTGCATTGGCCTTATGCCAGGTTTTGAAATTATTGGCTGGTGCGCCACTATTCTGCTTACTGTTTGTCGAATGACTTTTTTAATGAGTCTTGCTGGAGAAATTGATGCTACTAGGATTTATGTCGCTGAAAAAATAGGAATTAAACATCGTAATCTTGCTAATGGCATTGTCTCTTTTTATAGTCAGATAGGAGCTCTACTTGCGGCCACCAGCTACCATATGACAGCTAACAGCGAAATAACAGATTTATGGCGAATCAATTTTATTATTGGCGGTGTAGCTGGAGCTCTTATTATCTTGATGAGACGCTATTTTCAAGAAAGTGATGAGTTTTTAAATTTTAAAGCTAAAACAAACTACTCTAAAAGCTCGAATTCTGAAATTATTACTCTAATCAAAACTCATAAATTACAATTTTGCTTAAGCATACTGATTAATGGTTGTAATGGCGGTATCTATCACTTTTTAATAATTTTCTTTGCCACTTTTGCTTCAAAAATAGCATCTATAATAAATAGCACTCAAGCACAACTTACTAATATTTGCTTTATTGCTACTTTTGCTATTGCTTCAGTATTATCTGGGTTTATTGCCGATAAATTCAATGTTAAAAAACAAATTATTACTGCTTTAACTATTTCTACAATCATTATTATCATTATATTGTCCGGCTTTGCAATCAATAACCATACATTATATGTAATAATGCTATTAGTGGGCTTATTACCATTTTATGTAGTACCACTGCAAATTATCATCCAATCAAT
The DNA here is from genome assembly GCF_963422225.1 of Candidatus Trichorickettsia mobilis. Taxonomy (NCBI): domain Bacteria; kingdom Pseudomonadati; phylum Pseudomonadota; class Alphaproteobacteria; order Rickettsiales; family Rickettsiaceae; genus Candidatus Trichorickettsia; species Candidatus Trichorickettsia mobilis. The sequence goes on along the minus strand of NZ_OY728607.1, from coordinate 325,774 downwards.
GTTTAGTATCGGAATCAGGATGCGCATGTGCAGTCTTTCACACTCTATAGGTAGTATGTTATTATCAAGTACTACGCCATTTTTTTGTATGTTATTATGGAAATATACTGGCTCTATAACTATTATATTTGGTTATTTATTAACATTGATTGCTATTCTCTTAGGAGCCGTGACCTTCAGCTACTCAACCGTATTAATTGCCGCTAACAAGTCACCATAAAATACTATTGATGGCAACATGATTCCTTGTGGCACTTTGGATCCGTATACTTTATTAAAAGGTATACCATAAGATTGATTGCTTGATAAATAATCCTGAATATTCTGATCGAAATTAGTATAATCAGCACGCATAGCAATAATCTTTTTAGTCCTAAATAGCTTAACTGTTTTATCACGATCCCAAACAATTAATTTATTAAATTTGCAAGTAGCACACCAAGCAGCAGTAATATCTACTACTACTATTTTTCCTTGATCAACTAATTTAGCAATTTCTTTCTGATCAAATGGTTGCCAAACACTATTGACCGCAATATTATGCTGTAAATCCTCGTTATAAGCCATATTAGGCAGATATAGAGCAGAGACCACTATCATAATGGCTATTGGTAGTTTAACTATAGATCTTGCAATTTGACCTTTATTGTTTTCAAGCACAAATTTTAATAACAGCAATAACAATGCTAAACCTATTACCGCCCGCAAATCCATCTGTTCATCTAATATATTGCATAACCATACTAAAGTGGCGATTAGTAAAATTGCGATAATTTTTTTAATTAAAACCATCCATTTACCTGGCTTAGGCAGCAAAATTATCAATTTTGGACAGAATATTAACAGCCAATATGGAGTACCAAAACCAAAACCAGCAACCATAAATATTATAATAACCGATATATTATTATTACAACTCAAAGCAAAAGCCATCGCCGTTCCTAAAAAAGGCGCAGTACATGGGGTGGATAATATACTGGCAACTATTCCACCAAAAAAATCACCGAAATAATTATTTTTAATGTGATGCTTACTAAGCATATTTCTTAATCCTGATGGTAGGTCAATATTTATTCGATCCAGGCAAGAACTAATAAATATTGTAAGGATTATAGTCAAAAATATAATGAACACCGGGCTCTGAAAATGTATACCCAGGCCAAATTGCTTACCAGATGCTTTCAATGCAATAGTAATTAAAGCTAACGAAAAGAAACTGCAAAGAATTCCCAATAAAGATAAGGCCAATGATCTTTTTTTATTGGCAGAATTTCTGGTAAAAGATAATAATTTTAACGATAGTACTGGTAGTACACAAGGCATAAAATTTAAAATCAAACCACCAAGAAAGGCACTAAATAGCGCTATCCAAAAATTTAAGTCAAATAATAACATCATTTTGATTCCTGGTATTGTAATGTTGGTAGCCAGATCAGTTTTATTTGAGTATACTTCAAACTCCTGATTCCTAACATTATTATACTGTTTAGGTTCAATAAAAAATCTTACTAAAAAATCACGATCAGTTTTTTTAACTATCTCGGTATCTTTAATAAAATTGAGACCTACTTGATTGACTACAAAATCTGGAATATCATCTATTGATTCAGAGAGACTGGCAATAAAGCTTATGCTTTGGTCATTATTCAACACCACCTCACTAATGCTAAAGGTCTTTAATTCTGAAAAATCAGAATTAATATTTATCAATTGCTCCAATCTCTCTGTAATCGGTATACATTGATCCATACATAACAAATAGCTTATAGTTGCTTTCAATAAAATAGGCGAATTTTCATCAATTGCTTTTACATATACCGGTATCGATACTTCCCCCGTGTAATAATAATCTTCTATACTACCAGAATTCACTGATATATTAGGAAATGGCCAGATAATTTTATATGCCAGCAAATTATCTGATGCAGACAGATCAATATTTGTTGGCAAACCATTTACGCCAGCATATAACCAATAAATCTTACTACTACTATCCAAGTTGATGCGGAATAAAGCTTTACCAGCCTCCGTTTCCATTTTAAAATGCAAAGTAGCAGCATTAACTTGTAATGCAATTATTAATACTATGATAAAATAATAAATTCTTTTGGCCATCAGCTAGTAAATGTCATTGAATGTTACTCAATATATTATTATATTTCCTACTATATCAATTTGTATCTGCATCCCCAGCAGATTTTTTTAATTTTTTAAAATAAAATTTATGAAAGATCAAACTTTTAACAATTTATCTGGCAAAGTGCTTATTGCTAGCCCATATACACTTTATAGCGATGTATTTCATAAATCATTAATTTATATATTATCACATACTCCAGACGGTGCTTCGGGTCTTATTGTTAACCATTTAATGAGCCGCATGCCTTTAAAATCACTGTTTCATTCGATAAATGATACTGATCCTAATATAAACAATATGATTTTGTCCATCTATCTCGGTGGACCAATAGAACTTGAGAAAGGTTTTTTTCTGCATTCTGATGAGTATGATAAAAATCTATTGTTTAAATCACAAAATAACATCGCTATAAGTTCGAACACCGATATTCTTAAAGATATTGCAGCAGGTGTTGGACCAAAACATAGCTTATTTATTGTTGGTTATACCGCTTGGAGAGCAGGACAATTAGAACTTGAACTTGAAAATAATTTTTGGATTGTATCAGAGTGTAATCCCGAATTAATTTTTTCAGAAGCTAATGATCAAAAATGGCATATAGCATTAAAAAACCTTGGCATCGAGGATGCGCATTTTTCTGCAAAATTAGGCCATTGTTAAAATGTGAGCGTTCACGGATTAAAAAATCGTCTGAGCTGAGAAGTGAAACGACGAAGCAATCCAGTTGAAATCAATGTTTTTTAGCTATTTTCTGGATTGCTTCGTCGTTTCACTTCTCAGCTCAGACGGGGGTTGTAGCTTTGTAAGCCCCTGACTTGCGTTCAATCTTAAAAACCCGTGAACAAACTTAAGGATTCTCTGCGATCAACCCAGTAATCTGTGATTGCCATAATTTTTTATAGAGCTCTCCTTTTTCTAAGAGCTCTTTATGAGTTCCTTCTTCAACAATAATACCGTTATTAAATACTAAAATCTTATCCATATGCAGCAAAGTTGCTAATCGATGAGCAATAATAATCACAGTTTTATTGTGCATCAAATATTTTAAAGAATCTTGAATCAGGTTTTCAGTAGAGCTATCTAAACTACTAGTAGCCTCATCAAGAATTAATATCGGAGCATTTTTTAGAATTGCTCTAGCAATTATCACCCTCTGTCTTTGCCCACCAGATAAATTATTGCCTCGTTCTCCGCATAATGTATTATATCCATCAGGCAATTTCGCAATAAATTCATGAATATAAGCAGCCCTGGCCGCTTCAATTACTTCTGCATCAGTTGCATTTTTTTTGCCATAACGAATATTTTCCATAATAGTTCGATGAAATAAAATTGGTTCTTGCGGAATAATACTTACACTAGCTCGTAATGAATCCTGAGTTACATCTTTAATATTTTGTCCGTCAATAAGAATAGAACCATCTTTTATATCATACAATCTGGTGATTAAATTAACAAAAGTTGTTTTACCAGAACCGGAAAACCCCACTAAACCAACTTTTTGCTTAGCACTAATAAACATTGACTTGTTACTAAATATTTTATTATTCTGGTAGTAGAAAGTAACATTCCTAAACTCAATTTCTCCTCTTAAAACCTGTAATATCTTGGCATGTTCGCTATCTGTAATAATATAAGACTGAATTAAAGTCATACTTTGATGGAAGGAGCCGAATTCTTCAAATAAATCCCCTACTTCCTCAGTTAACTCCCAAATATCATCAGCCACTGCCATACATAAAGTTAAAACCAACACACAATCACCAATAGTAATAATCAATTGACCTCTAAGTATTGATATACGGTAGATAATTGTAAAAATCATTATTGAGCATGATAAACCTAATACATACCGTAATTTCAACATAAACCACTGCATTACTTGATCACTATCTACCGCTACATTAATATGGTGATTTAAATAACGACGTTCAAATTTATGCGAAGTAAACATCCTGATTGCGCTGATATTAGCGATTGCATCAACGATTTTACCAGCTACTTGTGATTTATGTTTGGCATAATTAGTAGAATATTTATTGATTATTTGAGAAAAACCTATACTTAGACCAATAAATACACAAACCCAGATAAAAAAAATCGTTGCTATTTGATAGTGCACACTATACATCGCAATTAGTGCAAAAATAATCACCGCAAATTTACGAATAAGTTTTTCACTTAATATAGCAAATACCATTTCCAATGATCTTGATCCCTCAGTTATTCGATTAGTAATATGACCAGCTAAATTATCCTGAAAAAATTTATGGTGATAATGCTGAGTATAATTATATAACTCATCCACTACTTTTCCCTTGATTACTGGCATAGTTTTTAACCATAAATAATCATAGACTCGCCCTACTAAATTTATGCTTTCCCACCATACTCCGTACATAATAGCCCAAAAAAGCATTAAAGCAGGAAGTGTGGCAGCCTCAAGATCACCAGCCTCCTCTATTAAATCTGTTATGTTTTTAAGTAATATGCTATCAATTGCTGGAATAATGCCAAACAATACACATAATAACATTATACATATTACTGGTACCTTGCTTAAACCAAGAAAAAAAACACATAACTTAATCGAAGAATTTGATAAAGACGTTTTCATCAACATAAATCTACAACCACATAACAAAAGGCTTATTATAACAGATGTTATATTGCATGGATAGGTACTTGCTTATAATTTCATAAATTTACCATTACTTGGTCTTGGTTCACTACTAACTTTTATTTCTTTATTACTACCTAACCAAACTCTAGCTATACAAATTTTATGGAGATTATCTATAGTGCTTTCTAATTTTTTAATATTATCATTACTTTTTTATAATAATCATGACCTATCATGGTTATCTATTGCTAAATTTAACGATCTATAGTTAAATAATTAAATAAACTACCTTGATTATAGTAGGTAAAAATGATACAAACTGGATCAAATTATAGATCTTAATATACATACATGTTTGGTACTTATGAAAAAAGGAAAAGATATTATAAAAATCAAAGACGACATATTACAACCTACAGTACAAAGTAATATTGAAGAACAATGGGTATTTTCTGATCTCAAATATATTTGCAGTTCTACTGGGCTTATTACAGAATCTTTGCAAAAAGGTTTTGATATTGCACAACTACCAAATGGAGACATTATTGTAACAGAGGTTAAAACAGTAAATATACGCTACAGTTGGGATAAGAAAAAACAAAAAATGATTAAGCTAAATCAAGAATAGCTGTAATATTTACTTACACTCTATCTAAAATCATTGATTCTTATTAATTATTTATCTATCATGATATGATTTCTGAGCATAAATTATATTAACAATATCTAAGGGGGATGTAGCTATGAAAAATCAAACAGACTTTGCTTCTAACATGCCTGGCCTTCAGTTAGGCTTCACTAAATTGTCACAACAATTATTTGGTAATTTAAAAATAGGAGACACGATTAGTAATGTTAAAATCTTATTATCTACAGGTAATAGTATAGACTTACCAATTAAAGAAAATATTTTGCTGTCAAGCTTTGACGAAATATTACAATTTTTTACTGATAAATATCCAGATAATAAAAACCAAGCTGATTTAAATACTTACGTTATCATAAAGTCAGCTATAGATTTTAAAGGTAATGTCAAAGAACTAGAAGATTATATTACAGATGAATTAAATTCAATGAATGCTCTAGAAAAAAATAACGCATTCTACACTTTATTCAAATACGCTCACGCACAAGATGCACACACCAATGATTTCACGTTTGTACATCTCGTTGATACCAATCAACTACATTTACCAAACTTCTTACGAGACTGTAGAAATTTTCAATTAGAGCAAAAAATTGAATTTGCAAAAAAAATTGCTGAAGAACAACTACATATAGAACGATTAACCCAAAATAAAACAGGAACTAATGTTCAAGAGCAATTAACTTACATTGAAAAAATGGATCAATCACAAGTTAAACTTGAGTTTAAAAGCAACGTTGATGAAAAAGACATAGAGAATTTTATACAGCAAAATATGCCAGATGCTTATGAACTAATTTCACCGAAAGAAAATAAGAAAGCTGTTTTACAAGATAAACAAGAAATAATACAGCAACCTGTAAAACCCAATGCTTTTAATGAATTATTTAAAGAGGATCTATCTAAAAAACTAAAGCAAGAAATTGAAGCGCTGAAAATAGATTTTTCACAACAAGCCAATAAAATGCACTTGTCACATCAAGAAGAATTAGCAAATCTAGAAAATAAGTACAACAGCCAGCTGAAAATAATACAACAAGAAACAAAAGAGAAATTAGCCATCTATAAAGAAAAAATAATGGCTGATGCTTTCACTCAAACACCAAAAATAATAAGCAAGGATAATACAACACAAGTAAGATTCGTACAACCAGAGAAAACATGCTGGGAAGTTTTTACTGATTGGGTAAAATATGATTGTTGCTGTTGTTGCTTTACAAGGCCTAATAACGACGGTAATCAACAATCATTATTAGGCAATAATAATTATATTATTCATCTTAATGAAGAAGAGATTTGAATTGGTATAATGATTAATTATAGCTTCAATTATTAATGGTTGAAGCTATAACTTACGAATCTCCCCGCCAAAATTCTTTCTTACCCCATCAATAATTGCATCATGTAGTTTGAGTAATTCTTCTTCGGTTAATGTATGATCATCTGCTTGAATTTGCACAGAAATCGCCACTGACTTTTTTCCTATTGCAATTTTGGCAGCATTATAAACATCAAATAACTCTACAGCTTTGATCAGTTTTTTATCAATATTTTTAATATAGGAAATTATATTACCGACTGGTTGCTCTACATCTATTATAAAAGCATAGTCACGATAGTTAACCTGAAAATCAGAAGTTATAAATTCTGTTCTTCTACCAAATTTTGGCTTAGACGTAGGAATATTCGTGATATTTAATTCAAACGCTATCACCTCACCTGCTATATCAAAATGTTGCAATATAGTAGGGTGAATTTGTCCAAAATGCCCAATAATATTCTTACCTAACGATAAGTTTGCTGATCTAGTTGGATGATAATAAATATGTTTAGTTGCAGATATCTGGCATCGATCAATAGATAGCTCCAAATGCGATAATATCACCGCTAAATCAGCTTTAATATCAAATACATCAACTATTCTGGCAGCATCATGGCAATTTTTTGGCAGATAATTTCCACATCTAACTCCCGATATCATTGTTATTTCATCTTCTGGTTTTATTCCATAAAATACTGGACCAATTTCAAATAGAGACATATCAGTCACCCCTCTTGCTTGATTCTTGGCAATGATCGCCAGAAGGTTAGGCACAATACTAGGCCGCATATAATCTAGATCAACGCTGATAGGGTTGATCAGCACTAGCTCGTTATGCAATTCAGCAAATAATTGTGCGGTAGTACTGTTCATAAACGACCAGGTGATTACCTCATCATAGCCGGCACATGCACTTATTCTTCGGAGATCATGCAGGCGTTTTTGTGCTACTGGTATTACACTTATAATCTCTGAATTAGGCAAAGCAATTTCTGAAATCCGGTCATAGCCATATATGCGTAAAATTTCTTCAACAATATCTTCCTTGATCTTAACATCATGGCGCCAAGCTGGTATTTGTATTTTTAAAATTTCATCAACAACCACTATATTAAAGCCCAGTTTTTTTAAGATAGTACAAATTTGCTCTGTTGATAAAGTCAAGCCGCTATATTGCTGGAAAAAGCTTGGCGCAAAATCAATAAAACCATTATGAGCTTCAGTTTGTGACAACGATTTTATTACCAACATCTCACTAACTTCTCCACCACAAATTGATAAAATCATTTGCGTTGCAATATCTAAAGCTGAAGCAACGAAAGTTTTATCGACTCGGCGTTCAAAACGATATTTGGAATCAGTATCAATTTGTAATCTACGTCCAGTTTTAGTGATCAGTAATGGTTCAAATACTGCTGCTTCTAATATTATATTACGAGTATTTTCACTACAGGCACTAATATTGCTACCAATAATTCCAGCAAGAGCATGAACATTGTTACCATCACAAATCACTAAATCTTCAGGAAGGCATTTATACTCTTTGTTATTTAAGGCCTGAAATTGTTGCTTATCTTCCAATAGTTTTACTTCTAAACCAGCTAGTTTATCAGCATCATAGGCATGCATTGGTTGACTAAAACTGTAAGCCATGTAATTAGTAATATCGACAATGGCTGAAATCGAACGTACCCCAATATTTTCTAATAATTGTTTTAACCAGCTTGGGCTCTCTATATTATTGACGTTTTTAAATTCACGAACGCAAAATAAAGGACAAGCTTCGGTAGCGATTACTTTAACTCTAAATTCGGAGTGGAAGCTGCGATCAATTTTTGGTAATTCAAGTGGCAGTAATCTACCAATATCTACAGCTGCCAAATCACGAGCAATGCCATATACTCCAAGTGCATCACCACGATTTGGGGTAACATTTACCTGGATTACCGGATCATCCAAGCCATAATATTTGATAAACTGTTCACCAATATTAGCACTATCTGGTAACTCAATAATCCCATCAGCATCACTGCCAATCAGGAGCTCTGCTGCAGAACAAAGCATTCCCATGCTTTTAACTCCCCTAATTTCTGAGGCCTTAATTTTAAATTTACCATTAGGAATTTCTACACCAACCCTAGCCAACACCACTTTGATTCCAGCCCGTGCATTTGGAGCTCCGCAGACAATTTGCAAGTTTTCTGTTGTTGTTTGTACGGTACAAATTCTTAATTTATCAGCAGCTGGATGTGGTATAGTATCACTAATATGAGCCACAGTAAAATCGACCAGTTCCTGTCTTCTATCAGTTACTGATTCAACTTCTAAACCAATATTAGTTAATGCTGTGGCAATTTCGGCAACCGTAGCATCAGTATCTAAAAAACGCTTTAACCATGATAAAGTAAATTTCATTTTGTTAGCCCCCCAACTAATGTGGGAACATCAAATGCAGAAAAATTATAATGTTTTAGCCAACGTATGTCGCCATCAAAAAATTGCCGTAAATCCTTGATATTATATTTAAGCATCGCCAAACGCTCAACTCCCAAACCAAAAGCAAAGCCCTGCCATTCATTTGGGTCAATATTTACATTCTCTAACACTTTAGGGTGCACCATGCCACAACCAAGCACCTCCAACCATTTATTATTATCACTTAAACAAATATCCACCTCAACAGATGGTTCAGTAAAAGGAAAAAAACTTGGCCTAAATCGTATTTTAATATTTGTCTGTTCAAAGAAATGCTTAATAAATTCTATAATTATATATTTCAAATGTCCCATATGAATATTTTTATCTATTACCAACCCCTCAATTTGATGAAACATCGGCGTATGAGTTAGATCAGAATCAGATCTATAAGTTCTACCTGGAGCAATTATTCTAAAGGGTGGTTTTTCATGCTGCATTGTTCTTATTTGAATTGGTGAGGTATGAGTACGTAATACTTCACCAAATTTAAGATAAAATGTATCATGCATTTGTCGCGCTGGATGATGCTCATCAATATTTAATGCGGTGAAGTTATACCAGTCAGTTTCGATGCTTGGCCCATATTTTGCAGTTAAGCCAAATTTAGCAAAAATTTGAGTTAATTCTTCTAAAGCTTGGCTGACCGGATGAACGCTGCCATATTGGCGTGGTCTTGCTGGTAAGGTAAGATCTAAGATTTCGCTGTGTAATCGTTGTTCTAAAGCTTGAGCTTCAAGGATAATTTGTTTTTCCTGAATTAATTCGGTAATGCGTTGTTTTACTTCATTGATTTGTTGACCAAAAATTTTGCGCTCAGACTCACTAAGCGATCCTAGTTGCTGCATAGCCTGAGTTACAGGGCTTTTTTTACCAAGAAATTCAACTTTAATTTGTTGTAATTCATTTAAATTGTTAGCCACAGCAATTTTATCTGCCGCTGATTCGATCAGATGTTTGAGCATATTACGGATTAATTTCGATTAATTTTTTCTTTGTGAGTGTTCACGGTTTTTTGATGTAGAAAGTCGTCTGAGCGATGACGCCTTGTATACAGCTAACCAAATATTCATACAACTATTTATAAATCCTAGCACCCATAATAATTTAACTTATAGATTAAATATACATCATTTTTTTAGAATGTACATATTATCTACCTTAATGCCAGTTGCCAATTAAAATATTTTATTAAACACCGCAGAGGTAGTTGCAATCGTCTGAGCTGAGGGAGCTTCGCTCTCGTAGCAATCCAGAAAAGCCCACATAGCAAGACTAGATTGCTTCGGGCTTAGCCCTCGCAATGACGACTTGACACAGTTTATTGAACACTCTCAATAATAAGTAAATTGGATTGCCACGAGAGCGAAGCTCCCTCAGCTCAGACTTAAGAACGGAAGTTTTTGGCGGTTTTAATTGCTCTTTAATATTTAATTAAAATTAAAGTATCAACATATTGACATGAATTACATTAATAGATATGATAATATACATTACATATATTATATTATAGATACAAGGGGCTATCATGAAAACTATTGATTTTGAAACTACATCGCAGGTACGTATTAACAGTCTAGAAGATATGGAGAGGTTATACAGTGAACTTCGAAATAGTACTACTAATAAACTATTATTAGATTTATCTAGTAATTATGATCATGAACAAGCAACAATGAGTATGCTAGCTGAAGTGTTGCCAACTACGCATATTACTTCGCTTACTTTGGTTACAAATTCAACGCGAGAAATATTGATTAACGTTTTACCAGCAACATTTATTGATGAATTTAAATTAATCGGTAAGTTGTCGTCAAATGAAGCTCAAACATTAGCTCGAATTCTGTCGGAAACCAAAATTACTACATTGCATGTAGGTAATATACGCGCTGGTACTATTAATCTTCCTGATCAAATGAATCTATTTAGAGCTGTATCAAACAGCAAAGTTGAGAATTTTTTCGTGCAAGTTGATGATCTTGATTATGCACGATTATTAGTGCCGTATTGTACCAATGACCATATAACAACTAATTTCAATCTATATAATCAATCTGAAGACCCTGCCTTAATTAAGATAGCTACTTTTAATAAAATGCTAAAGGCAGGCATAACAGACAAAAATTTGTTGAATGGAATTTGTTATGATCTAATTACGCAAGGCTATTTTGAATCGTTAGCTACTTTTCTTAAAAGTCATAATATACCTAATGTTAATGATATTATTAGCATTAATACTCGGTCATCGATAGATCTATTTGCAAACTTGCAAAAAACACGTACAGCCAGCGATGAGATATTGCCAACGATTAAGAAAATTTGTTATCAACTAATTAAAGAAGGTGTTTACAGTGGATTATTTGATTTTATTACCAATCATCATATAACTAATAAAATCTGGATGAGTTTTGGTATGAATGAGGAAGTTATAAGCAAAATAGCAGCTTATGAAAGACTAAGCTCGATCGAGCAATCGCAAGCTATGTCTGATGAAATTTGTACTGCGCTGATTAAGGGTGGTCATTACAATAGGTTATTGACTTTTTTGATATTTAATAATGTCACTCATTTGTCAGTTTTGCCAGATTAAATACCGTTGACTATAGAGCAAACTCTGAAGTTATTTGATAATATTAAAGAAACCGGTGTTATCAAAGTTAGTTTAGGAGATCAAGAGGTTAATAATCACGAAGATAAGCGATTATTAACAGAGCGCATAATTAAAAATAACCTTCAGTTCCAGCTTGATTTTAATGGTAATGAAGAGAATCTTTTGTCAAAAATAACTAAATTTAATAGAGAATACCAACAGAGATTTAATGATTATGATTTGCTTAAAGATATTTGTGATGAACTAATTAATAGTAGTTATTACTCAGAATTAAGAAATTTTCTAGCAGCCTACGCTATAACTTATGAAAATTTACAAAGTACAAATCTAGAAGGTATCTCATTAAGTATAATTGAGTTTATCTATGGTTCTAACATGGATCTCAGCGCTCTATCAAGAGAAGAAATGGAGGAATATAAAGAACTACAAAATCTTCGATGCTTTAATATTTCCAAACATTTCATTAATTCTGGTTCAGTGGAGCAGTTAAAGCTTTTTCTTCTTAATAATGATATTAAAGTGCTCAAGTTTAATTTAGATGAATTAAATTTAGCTGAAACTTTGGAGCTGTTTAAGATAATAACAGAAACAAAAATTATCAATCAAGTTTATTTAATGACAGATAAGCCTTTACCGGAAGAGCTACTAATGATTGTTTACAGTAACAAGAGTGAATCTCTCAAAGATTTTTACTTAAATGATGGGGATGGGAGAGATAATATTTTACATAGATTAGGTAGACATATAGATGATTCGGTGAGCCCAATTTCTAGTTCCAGGCTTTTTAAGTCAATGTATGGTTATGCTACTACTAGATTGATGGAAGATATGGCGAATATGGAAAATATAGCGGACGAGAACTATACTTGTATCTCTAAGATTTGCTATATGATGCTTAAAGCTGGTTATTATGATACGCTAAAGAATTTTTTGATCAATAATAATATAATCGAACTCGGTCTATCTTCTTTTGAACCATTAACCTATGGAGAAACAACTAAGTTGTTTGAGATAATCTCACAAGTTCCAAAAATGAATCTTCAGATAATACATTAGACCTCTTTCGAAACTGGACTAAATATGCTATAAAGTCGAATTTACTTAATTTAGAACTATATGAGATATAAAAATTTAAGCATTTTATCGGAAGAGCATTTTAGAAGATTAACTGGGGTAAGAAATAGTACATTCGAAAAGATGGTAGGGATTTTAAAGACAGAGAAACAAATAAATAGGAGGTACCAAGGTGGCAGAAGAGCTAGTCTTAGTATGGAAGACAGCCTATTAATGACACTTGAATATTTAAGGGAATACCGTACCTATTTTCATATAGCTAAGAATTATGGGGTTAGCGAAAGCAGTGCATTTAAAACAATTCGTTTTGTTGAAGACACTCTAATAAAACATCCGGATTTTGCTCTTCCAGGTAAGAAGGCTCTAGTTAAAAGCGGTATGGAGTATGAATTAGTTTTAATAGATGCTACAGAAAGCCCTATAGAGCGACCCCAAAAAAACAGAAATACTATTACTCAGGTAAAAAGAAAAGACATACGTTAAAGACTCAAATAGTAGTAGATAAGAAAAGCAAACGAGTCATATGCACTTCTTTTTCCAATGGTAAGCGTCATGATTTTAAATTATTTAAAGAATCAAGAACCCATATACTGCCTGAGGTTAAAGTGATTACTGATACTGGTTATCAAGGCTTACAGAAGATTCATACAAATTCTGAGCTACCAAAGAAAAAGAGTAAAAAGAATGCTTTAACCAAAGAAGATAAGAAAAATAATAGAAGTTTAGCAAGTGACAGAGTATTAAATGAAAATGTTATAGGTATGTTAAAGCGTTTTAAAATAATTGCTGATAAATATCGAAATAGACGCAAAAGATTTGGTCTTAGGTTCAATTTAATTGCTGGTTTATATAATTGGGATCTTGGTAAATGAGTTTCGAAAGAGGTCTATTTCAATTATGAGAAGGATAGTAATTATCAACAGACAATTGCTGAATTTATTGAGCTGAGCAAGTTCACCAGGTGCATTATAAATGGAGTTGATGTTAAATATGGTGATGTTAAGATGAGCACGATTCAGGTACCTCATGAAAAACCGCCACTTCCTTTGCCAAAACTTTTGGATGACAAGTTCTCTAATCCAAGCGATAAGTGTTATCAGTTAATTAAAGCTGGTAATTACGAGGAATTACCTAGCGTGCTTAGCAGAAATAGCATCACAGAGCTAAATTGGAGTGATATTGACTATTATCAAAAATTAACGTGGGATGAAGTATCAGAATTGCTTCAAGTGATACCAAGTACTCAGCTTACGAGCATTTGTTTCAAAGTAACACAACAGAACAATACAGTTAAAGCTAATGAATTTTTATCATCCCTTATCAAGAATGCTATTACTATTAAAGTTATAGTAAGTAATATAAGTACTGGTAATTATTTAAACAATCTTACAAAAGAGCTGTGTGAATATATAGCACAGTTTAATTCAGCGTCATCTGATAATCCTGATTTACTTAATAAGATTTATCATCATTTAGTCGCTGGTAGTTATTATCAAGCATTAGAGACTTTTTTTTATACTTACGATATTAAATTAACCGAAGCTCTACATAATACACTACTATCATATTCACCATACACCGGAATGGAAGAAACAACAAAAGCACTGATTGATATTAAGCATCATCAATCACCACACTTGGACTTAATAGGCCATCTTGAAGAAGATGCAGATCTAAATTAGTTATATAGTGCCGGTCAGTTAGGTGGTGACAGTCAAATTCTAAGATAAGGTTGCGCAAAACAAATTAATTACTGCATGCGCTTCCTTAGCTTAAGATTTGTGAGAGTTGTAAGTTTAAAATTTGATAGATATAATTATATTACTATCATATGTTATTTTGTAGCTTTACACAATGCTAATGTAGCACTTCCCCCATACGTCATAAAAGTTGGCGCTGGTTCCCATTGAACTGGATTACATGCACCTGGGGCAAAATAGTATGGTCTTGATGCAGCACTTGTGGTATCAAAATTACTCTTCATCTTTGAGCAGCTTAATGAATTTTCATCTATTGTTCCCGATACACCCAATGTCTTTGCAAAATATTTATAATAATTTGCTCGCACCTTCCAATAAGGAGTGCCACTATCATCAGTTTTAAGATCTTTATCTAATGGTATACATTCATAGCCACCATTAATAATATGTGTTGTTAACCCAAATCCTGGAACAAAATTACGAGACTGATCTACAGCATTTGGTTGATAATTGCCATCTATAACTTCAATCATGGCTGGCTTAGATGAGATAGGCGTAGAAGCAAAATAAACTGCTGAGCCTAAAGCTAACCATGTGGTTGAAACTAGATCAGGATACTTCAATAAAACATCAGGTTTACCAAATAGCAGAATAGATAAAGTTGCGTAATTTACTGGATGAGATAATTGTTTTGCTCCACGACCAAAATATGCATTTCCTTCTTGAAGATTTGCAGGATAGACTGCTGCACCAAGCAAGTAATCTGTTTTACAATAATTTGTCATCCCATTAATACAATCAGCTTCTCTGACAAAATATAAGCCTTGTTTCTCAATTTTTGTAGTCCAAGCAGCAGAGTTAGCACTAGTCTCTTTGTTAAAATGAGCAAAAGTTGTTGCCAGTAATTTTTTACATACTTGATCAGCATCAACACCTCGTAGCTTAGGATGATTTGCATAATTCCCACAAAAAGCTGGAAATGCTCCAACAGCTTTCAGAAAATTTTCATAAGTATAGATGCCTATGCCTTCTGGAGTACCTTCTTTTGTACTCTGATTAGTCAAAGGAAATAATGTATTCCAAGTATTTTCTGAAATAATTTTCTCAACACGCTTTACATTTTCAGGATTATCAGATTTTCCAACCTTAATCTTTGCTACTACATCCAATGGCAGAGTACGTACATAATACGCCACATCAAGAAGTCTATTATAATCCGCAGCAGGAATTTGATCCTTGATCTCTGTTAACCATTTTGCTATTCCCGTATCAGCAGTTTTTTGTTGAGACTCTGCATCTCTTACCAAAGCATCCATTATTATCTTCATTTCCTCTATCGAAGGTCCTTTAGGTACTACTACTTTTTCTTCTCCCCCTGCTTTTCCATCACATGAACCCATGTTTTTCCAGGCTGGATCTGTACCTGGAGCCACGTTTATCCACCACTGAGCTTTCCATAAAACACATTTATCTTCAACACCTACAGTACAAAGATCATTTGCAAGATATGCTTGACCTGTAACGCAAGCATCATAACCATAGGTAGTCTTGCATAAAACGATAGATAATGTTATAGCAACAACTAAAAATTTCCACAATCTTTTAGAATATTCTAAATTAACAAACGCGATCATATAATATACTCTTTAATTTTATATTCAAAAAGGACTCAACATAACTACGAGTACTTCTAATTTACTTTTTCTTTAACAGCTCTTGAATTATCATTATGCTCGGCTTCTTCTGGATGAGATGATTTTGAAGAAAAAGATTGCAAATTCTTTTTTAATTGCGTAGGTAGGTCACTAATTTCCTTTAATCCAGATTGAACGTTACTCATATTTTTAGGTATTACATTTGCTGAATCCTTAATTACTTTAAGCCTATTATACTCATTTTTCTTACCAGTAAATACAGAATATACCATCTTAGCAATAGTGGTACGTTGTTTAATCTGCTTACTTAGCTCTCTCTTTAAAACTTGTTGGGTTTTAGTCAAATTGCCGTATAATAATGGCCGATATAAGCAGTCTAACTGCGAAGCACTACATAATGATGTCACCAATTTTAATAAAACCTCAACATAATCATTAATAGTTTTAACACTAGAGATCACCATTTGTTTCTTGAAATTTAAACTAGTGATTTTATTTGTGCATTCCGGATTAAAAATTTCTACAAAATCAATTTCAGAACACTGTTTTACAATTTCACTGCGATCATTGGCAATCGACCTTAATGTAGCAATAGAATTAGATGCATTCGCTATATAATAATCCTGTGCAAATCTTTTAACTAATATTTGATTCAGGAATCCTTTGTCATCTTCACTGTCATCGTCGAGTAATCGTTTAATTTGCTCAAACAAGATAAGGTACTTACTTTTTAAGGCAAAGACAGTAAATTTATTTAACTCAGAATATCTATTGATAATTTGACTATCAAGCCCTAAAGCTAGCTTATCTTTAATTGCAGCAATCGTACTTTTGTGATTAGAATCATTAGGGTAATGATGCTCTAATTCAACTTCCAATTTATTTAGTACAGTATGCACTATAGGAGATTTTGCAGCTCCTATTGCTCTTATATTATCTACATGCTTTGCCAGAAGCATTAAAGTTTCCTGCATAAAATTATTGTTTCGCAATAAAAAAGCTTCGGTAATATGAAATTCTGCATTCTCGATTTGATGAAAGATAGCGTCATAACTTTGAAATCTTTTAAGTAATTCATATCCCGAATCACCAATTCTATTATAATTATAACGAAATGGAGCTTCTTGATGAATCTTTTGCAGTAAGCTAGCTAACACCTCATCTTGATGATCTAAATCTTTTAATCTATCGTATAGATTTATTAATTTTACATCACTAATATTCAATAGCGCTTGATGATCATGTGCAAAAAAATTAATAATATTGTGAAATGTATCGTCTACATTAGGAGTTGCTAAATTCCTCAAAAACTGGATTGGGTTAGAATAGAACATTAAGCTAAAACTATCTTCTTTTGTAGCAGCAAGGGGCTCCAGCTGCCATATTTCTTTGGTAAGCAATAATTTTACCAAGAGTTTTTTTTGTTGTTCAGGAGTAAGATTTGTGATCCCTAATGCTATCGCCATACCCTGCAATTGATCCATCATATCCATGATGTGAGATTGCTCGGCAAAAAATGTGCGGCAATTTTGGATCAATTTACTCACTATATCTTGTACTGCTTTTAGTTCTTGCTCAAGCAAATCACCAGTACGTTCGAGTTTATTACTGCTTAATTGTCCAATTAAAAAATTAACTTCTTCTTGAAAAATGGAATGCACTTCCGGAGTTGCTGAATCAGCTGCTTCTTGTTTTAATAACTTAATGTACTTATCGGCGTGAGTACGCAATGAATCTATCAAATCTTTTTTATATCGCTGATTCAAAAAATCAAAAATCTCGGCATATTGTAACAAGACTTTAACAACACCAAAAGCGAACCAAGCACTTCTAGTTTGATCTGATTTTTTATAAGACAAAATATATTCCACACTCAATGCTGCCATACAACTACTAATCTTTTGAGATGTATGTATATATTCACTTGTCACTTGACTATCAGATGATCTCATGTTTTACGTTCTCCACGAAATATTAGCTACTTTGCATGCTTTGCACACCATTCTTAAACTGTTATATACTACCCAAACTTCGCTATTTCATTATTAAGTCCAATTTTTGGAATACCATAAAATGATTATAACGCTTATCAAAATTAAAATCTATCATTTTTATTAAAAACAAAAGACATGGTTAATAAAATTGTTATACTGCAGCTTTGTTTTAATTATTGAATATCGTAACAAAATTGTACTAAAAATTAGTTAAGATAAGAAAAACAACATAAAATCGTTGTTTTTTATATTTCTGTAATTGTATATTAATACTAAATTATAATATCATAACAAGAATTTAAGTCGACATCCCTCCTTTATCTTTACATTTAGCTATCTCTTTATTTTCACTTAGTTGCTCCTGAAAATTTTTCTCTTTTACTTCCGAATCATGAGCCTTGTACTCAGCAAGACTTTCCTTTATGGTTTCCAATTTTTGATCATGTTTTTTTATTAAATCATGTTCTACAGTTTTAGATGGCTTAATTTCTACTTCTTGTTCTTTCTGGACAGTAATTCTTTGTTGATTATTTTGCAATAATTCTGCTTTTATTCTGCTTATTTCATTAAAACTAGATTTAGTATTGTTATCAAAATTTAGTATTGTTTGCCCTATATTTTCACCGAGTTTTGGTGCAAATTTCATTGATAACATAGTCGCTGCCATAACTATCATTGGCATGGCAGCTCCACCCGTTAAAGCGCTGACGGTCACTGCAGCAATAGTACAAACCGCTGTAGTAATCCTACTGGCTTTTTGTTTAAAAATATTTCTTCTTTTATTAAATTCGATAGTTTTATCTAAAATCCTATTAACCTGTGCTCTAATATATCTATTAATCTCTTCTTCGGTTTTATGCTGAGCAATAGAGCCATTTATGATTACTAAGAATAATTGTGGTTCAGCATTAATATAGTCCAATATTTTTTTCCCATGATCTCGTAATAAATTACGTAGAGCAGCTTTAACTTTTCCTATATCTTTAGAATTAAATTCAGTAAAATGCGAGTTGATTACTCCATCTACCACTGCATTCTGCGATTGATCTTGCTCTAATAAATTATTTTTATCCTGATAGTTTATTTGCTCTGGCGCTATTGCTACAGTAAATAATGTTAGCGCCATAGAAAAACTGTCATCAACCATTACTTTCTGTTCAAGAAAATTTTTTAATTTATTAATACATATATCAAGATGATCTTGTGCATTGATCGTACCTTCTAGCCTTGAAACATAATCCATGGCCAACATATTCGCAAGAGTAGCGCATGTCGGCTCAGTTAAATTACTAACTAACTGTTGAATAATAGATTTTTGAAAAATTTGTATTGTATTATTAATATTTAATGGAATATTAGTCATAAAATCATCGCTTCTTAACAGTCACTTCTCGAATACGAACATTAAACACTGTGTTAATCAGATCTGGATATCTTTCTGATGTTAACCTCGCTATCAACGAAGGAGTTAACACCTCCTGCTCTTGTGCTTCTAAAAATAAAGTCATACTATGCTCAGGTAATAAAGTATAAGCTTCACTTATTAAAGCTAAGACTACATTAAAATCCGGGGCTGCAAACTGAATTTGTAAATCATAATTCTTCACTTTAATTTTATCACCTATAGACTGATCAACATTTCTCTGAAATGATTGTGACATCTTAATGTTAACTGGATCCACTAAATGATATTTAGCTGCTAAATCTCGCAAATTTTTTACCAATTTTAGCCTTACATCACAACGTTGTTTATCTGACGTCGTTAATATATCTTCATATAAATGATAGGCCTTTAATATTTTATCGTCAGAATCCATAATAGATGCTAATTTAGCAGTAGCATTATATAGAGATTGATGTGCTTTATTTAGCCACTCTACAGATTGTATAAGGTCACCTTCAAAAATTTGTAACAACCATACTAATATACCTATCGATAAAAAATACATGATGAATTTAAAAAAAATAATATTTTTTAAATAAACCACGAACCTTTCCAAGGTTTTATCTTGATCCATCTGACCCTGAAATTATAATTGTTACAGGCATTACAATATTACCAAACAAATTGGTAATTTTATCGGTAGAGCGTGTATAGCTAATATCAAAACCACTAAACCTTTTTCGTAAATTAGACATATATTCGTTAAACGCAGATAATGATTCTATGATCGAAGAATCATTATTAATGAATTTCATTGATATCTCTACCCGCATAGATTGCTTAGGTGAAATTATGTTATCATAATCATTTAATTGCCAACTAATTTTATTTAAATGCACTTTTGAATCTGATAAATCATTTAACAATTGTTTTAATAAATCAAATGGAGTCAATACAGGTATCTTTAATAATTTATCAAAACTATACAAATCAGCTAGATTGGTAACATCTTTTATATCAGGATATTTTTGTTTAATTGTTCTATATTCCCATGCTATTTTGTGATATTTATCATTTAAAACTGTCATCTGCTTCTGATTTAACTGGGTTTCCATTTTTATACCCATTAACAACAATATTAATATTATTACCCCAGCAATAAAAGGCTTAAACAGCCATTTATTAACCAAATCAAGTTGGATTACTGCTCTGATTTTACTGTTCAACCCTAAAAAACTTTTTCGTTCGGCAAATAATTTTACAATAACTGAATCCAAAAGCAGTGTGTCGCCTACTGAATTTTTAAAAATGTCCTGCTCAGTCAAGCAAACTATTCGATAAGCATTAAAAACCGATTGTTGCAATAATAGTTGTAGCTCTTTATTCACTAAAAAAATAACACAAGCATTAAGCTCATTGCTATTGATATACTTCTTATATAAAATCAAACAATCACTAACTTCATGCTCGATAATCCCTTGAACATATTCCCACGACTTGTCAGCAGGATAATCTACACTCTTAACAGAGATTATATTGCCATGATGTTTAACTACACATTTAATACTACTGGCGTTCAGTATTGAAACAAAAATCTGTAAATTATTATTGCAATCAGTATTACTGGTAATTTGTAAAATTCTATCAATGATAGTTTTTAATTCCAGGTTCAGAAAATAAATACCACCAAATTTTAATGAATTCTCCAGGATATAGCTAAGTATTTTACTTAATGGCGGCTGGTAGGTTTGAGAAGCAAGAACTACCGCCCAATTTTCACTAGTTTTGGTAGTAATACTATAAATATTATAAGCGACAATATCTTCTTCGGAAAAATGTTCCTTGATAAATTCTTCGACTGGATTAGCTTTAACTATTGATTGAAAAACCGGAACCAATTCATGATGCAAAGCACATTCATTATTATCTAACAAGAAAAATATATAATATCCTTTAAATTTTTGTAAAAAATTTATATATTCCTCTGGTTCTTCCTGCATTCCAGTTAAAATAAACTTGTGATCAATTATTTTATTACTATTGATCGCCCCCAAAAATATTCCTTTGTTACCTACCAGAATAATCACTGTCTTTCGATAAAAAGTATTATGCAATAAATTGGCAAATACTCTGGTTTTTGGTTGTTTGAATTTAGTCATAGCTAATTTAAGTCGATTAATTATATCATCTTATCATTACTTGCTAATTTATGATTATTTATTTCTATGACACTGAAAACATTGTTATTATAATTAAACGATTTATAGGCATTTTTGCCCGCAAAACCGGAGTGTATTATTATACATGAGGATTTGAGGACAAAAATAACGCATAAATCGACCATTAGAGTGACACTGTTTCCAGTGCCATAGTTTATACGTATAGCTAGAGTCAGTAAGCTTGTTACTTTTAAATTTTAGTGTGAGCATGCTCAGCGTAGATTACTTTGTTTCGCACATGCGAATCACGCAAAATTTGAGAGTAACAAGCTTGACTTGCCGACGCTATAATAGAGCTCTCAGTGAGTTCATAATTGCACGCAATTCAAAATTACGCTATATAATATCATTTTCAACAAATAACTTTAACATAATGTTTAAGCCCACCACTGCTGAGATCAGAAAATTATTTCTTGATTATTTTATAAAAAATAATCACACCCATGTTGCAGCAAGTCCATTAATTCCTCATAACGACCCTAGCTTAATGTTTGTCAATTCAGGAATGGTTCAATTTAAAAATGTTTTTACTGGCCAAGAAAATAGAAGCTATACTCGCGCAACCAGCAGTCAGAAATCAGTTAGGGCGGGAGGAAAACATAATGACTTAAATAATGTCGGCTATACCGCCAGGCATCATACTTTCTTTGAAATGCTCGGCAATTTTTCTTTTGGCGACTATTTTAAAGAAGAAGCGATCTATTACGCTTGGCAATTACTTACTAAAGAGTTTGGCCTCAAAAAAGATAAATTATATGTTACTGTCTATCATACTGACGATGAAGCTGCACATTATTGGCAAAAAATATCTGGATTTAATGATGATCGTATTATCAGAATTAACACCACAGACAATTTCTGGTCGATGGGTGATACTGGTCCATGCGGTCCATGTTCAGAGATTTTTTATGATCATGGCGAACATATAAAAGGTGGATTACCGGGAACTGCTGAAGCGGATGGTGACCGCTATATTGAGATCTGGAATATGGTATTTATGCAATTTGAGCAAATTGATCAAGATACTCGCATTGAACTACCAAAAAAATCAATTGATACTGGGATGGGACTGGAACGAATTACTGCTGTCCTACAAAATGTACATGATAATTATGATATCGATTTATTTCAGGAAATTATAGAATCGATAGAGCAGCTAGTATCTGTTAGAGCTGATGGTGATGACCGATTCTCTTTCAGAGTTATAGCCGATCATCTACGTTCTTGTGCTTTTTTAATTGCAGATGGTGTAATGCCATCAAATGAAGGGCGAGGATATGTACTGAGGCGGATCATGCGCCGAAGTATGAGGCACGCTCATTTATTAGGAGCGATTGATCCATTAATCTATAAATTATTACCAAAATTAATAAATTTAATGGGCGATACTTATCCCGAACTTAAACGAGCTGAGAGTTTTATCAGCGATATTTTATATGAAGAAGAAATACGTTTTAAAACCACCCTGGAGCGTGGGTTAAAGCTGCTTGATGATGAAACCTTATCAATTGATACTGGCGGAATACTTCCCGGTGAGGTAGCATTCAAACTATATGATACTTACGGCTTTCCGTTAGATTTAACTGAAGATATCCTCAAGAAAAAAGCCATTGCTGTTGATTTTGCTGGCTTTGATAATAAAATGCAGGAACAAAAACAACGAGCAAGGGCAGCATGGTCAGGCAGTGGTGAAGATAAGATTGATAATATATGGTTTGATCTTAAGTCTGAATTTGGCAGCACTGAATTCTTAGGTTATACATTTGATAACGCTTCAGCAAAAATTATTGCGCTATTGCAGGATAATATCTTACTGGATTCAATTATTGGAACTAATCAAAAATTCATTCTATTAACCAATCAAACACCATTTTATGCTGAATCCGGAGGTCAACTTGGCGACATCGGACTTATAGAATCAGCTACAGCCAAGATAAAAGTCTTAAACACTGTAAAATATCTTGGCTGTATTCATGCTCATATTTGTGTGCTTGAAGAAGGTAAAATTAATATTGCTGATATAGTAAAACTTAGCATAGATAAAATTTATCGCAGGAATTTACGAGCTCATCATTCTGCTACTCATATACTGCATGCAGTGTTACATGAATTAATCGGCAAACATGTTACCCAGAAAGGGTCTCTGGTAGCTCATAATCGTTTAAGATTTGATATTAGTCATCAAAAAGCACTAACCCAAGAACAAATAGAACAAATAGAAGATCGGGTGAATGAAATAATCATCGAAAATTCAACAGTTAATACCGTATTAATGTCCACTGACCAGGCCATTAACGCTGGTGCCATGGCATTATTCGGAGAAAAATACGACGATGAAGTAAGAGTAGTGTCGATGGGTAGTAGTATTAATCAGGAAGGCAGAACATATTCTCTGGAGCTCTGTGGTGGTTTGCATGTAGCACGTACCGGTGATATTGGAGCATTTAAAATTATTGCCGAGAACGCTATTGCCGCCGGCGTCAGAAGAATTGAAGCAGTTTGCGGTAAATTTGCATTAGAGCTTGCTAGACAAAATGAACATACAATTAATCTAATTTCCTCTCAATTAAAAACACCAAAAACCGAATTAATCACTAAAATTAACGCACTAAATCTTGCGCATAAACAACTGGAACAAGAATTATTAGAATTCAGAGTTACCGCCCTTGATTTAACTCAAGAGGAAATGACTGCACAAACTACCTTAATAAGAGACATTAGGCTAATTTATAGATTAGTGCAAAATGTTGATGCCAAATTAATTAGGCTGGCTCTAGAGCGAATTATAGCTAAGGGAGAAAATTTAATTGTAGTATATATTAGTAATACAGATGATAAAATTGCTATTACAGTAGCAATTAGCAAAGAGCTTAGCATTAAGCTGCATGCCGGTAATATTGCAAAAGAAATTTCAATTTTTCTTGGTGGTAATGGCGGTGGCGGTCAAGCTGGCATGGCTCAGGCAGGAGGAATTGATACTAGTAAACTACCGGTGCTTAAGGAAAAAATAGTGGAAATTTTAAAATTATATGAGTTATAGTAAGGTAATTTATGTTTATATTATTACCAATAAACCAAGAGGTATTTTATATATTGGGGTAACTAACGATATTACAAGAAGAATTTTTGAACATAAATAAAAAATAATAAAAAGCTTTAGCCAAAAATATAATCTTGATCGATTAGTATATGTTGAAGAGTTTCAAATGCCACAAGAAGCAATTATTCGTGAAAAACAATTAAAAAATTGGCATCGTGACTGGAAAATAAATTTAATTGAGTCTATTAATCCAGATTGGCATAAGCTAGAAGTCATACACTAATAGTTTATCGTGACTGACAAGTCACCCCGGATCACCACACAGTCATCCTGAACTTGTTTCAGGATCTCGCGGAACTGCATAAGTTCCTGAAACAAGTTCAGGATGACTGTACGTTGTTATTACTATGACTTCTTTAGTCGTTCAGGATGACTTCGTGGTGGTTATAATAACTTTTTACTAGAGAGAGACTATTATTTTAGTTACACAAGATATTTCAAACGCTATAGATAATATTTATTTATCAATGTTTACTAGCTTTAGTTAATTTTATTGATTCGATAATGGTTTGTTTGATTAAATAAAAAATGCTAACTAATGTTAACCCACTGCTGATGATAATAGTAGCTTTAATCCA
This sequence comes from Candidatus Trichorickettsia mobilis, assembly GCF_963422225.1. Taxonomy (NCBI): domain Bacteria; kingdom Pseudomonadati; phylum Pseudomonadota; class Alphaproteobacteria; order Rickettsiales; family Rickettsiaceae; genus Candidatus Trichorickettsia; species Candidatus Trichorickettsia mobilis. Next base: position 300,254 of record NZ_OY728607.1, on the reverse strand, counting down.
GTCAGCACAACTGGCTAATATAGTAATAAAATTATGTTCCATGACTTAAGACTCCTTTTTAAAATCAACAGATTTGATGCCGGGAGCTTATACCCATGACAACACTCATGCCCTGCTACCTTTATGCCAAAGACACTATTGTATAGTAGCAGGACTCCCGACTAAAGGAGTCCGCATAATGGCTCGGAACAGCCAGTGTTGTTATGGTGGATATAAAGCACCATGAAGCTATAGCATAGCAAAATAATAACAACAATCAAGAGTAAATTAAATGACCGTAATTACCAGATTTGCTCCATCGCCAACCGGATTTTTACACATTGGCAGTGCTAGAACTGCTTTATTTAATTATTTATTTGCCTGTCATCATCATGGTAAATTTTTACTCAGAATTGAAGATACTGATAAAGCAAGATCCACCACAGAAGCAACTACAGCTATTTTAACTAGCCTTAAATGGTTGGGTTTAGATTGGGATGGTGAAATAATATACCAAGCAAAACGCAATGAGCTTCATCATCAAGCTGCTATGCAATTATTAAATCAGGGAAAAGCTTATTATTGTTTTACGCCACAAGCAGATATTGAACAGTTACGTAATAATGCAGCTGCAAATAAACAACATTTTCTCTTTAATAGCCCCTGGCGTGAAGCTGATCCTAAAACCTACCCTAAAGATATCAAACCAGTAATCAGACTAAAAGCTAACAAAGAAGGTCAAACCATTATTCATGACCGACTCCAGGGAAATGTAGTCATTGAAAATACTCATATGGACGATATGGTGTTAGTTCGTGGTGATGGTACGGCTACCTATATGCTGGCAGTAGTAGTTGATGATCACGATATGGAAATTACTCATATCATCAGAGGCGATGATCATCTAACCAATGCAGCCAGACAAATACAACTTTATCAAGCTTTTGGCTGGAAAATTCCGGAAATGGTACATATACCATTAATCCATGGTCCTGATGGTGCTAAATTATCAAAGCGTCACGGTGCACTTGGAGTTGAAGCTTATAAAGAAATGGGATACTTGCCCGAAGCTTTGTGCAATTATTTACTTAGACTTGGCTGGAGTCATGGTGATGATGAAATTATTGCAAAAACCACGGCTATAAATTGGTTTAATCTTGAAGGTCTTGGTGCTTCACCTGCTAGACTTGATTTTGCTAAAATGCGCCATTTAAATGCTCATTATCTACGTAATAAAGATAATCAGGAATTAGCTGCTATAGTTGTTGCAGAATTGGCAAAACATTATAAAATTAGTGATGAAGAAAGAAAATATATCTTACAAGCTATGGATGCCATTAAAATTAGAGCAGAGCTAATTACAGATTTGGTGGAGCTTGCTAAAATTTTTCTGATCTCAAGTTCTATTGAATATAGTGATGAAGCAATATTGATATTGCAACAAAGTAATAAGAATTATGTAGAACAAGTGATTGCCATGCTAAAAACTATAAAGAATAATGATAAAGAAACAATTCAAAACTCGTTCAAACATTTAGCTACAGATAACCAGATCAAGCTTGGAGAGCTTATGAAACCAATCAGAGTTCTAATCACTGGATTAGCTAATTCTCCTAGCATCTTTGAAATTATTGAAATTATTGGGATTGAGCATAGTATTGAGCGTTTAAAAAAAATATACATTCAATGATAGAGCTTTTAAAAACCAGCTATAAATTAAATAAACTGCATAATAGCTGGTTAATTAGCACTAATGATCCTGACCAAACTCTAACTGAATTACAGGAATTTATTGACCAAACCTTATTTGATAATAAAATTTCACTACAAAATAACCCGGATTTCAAACTAATAGAAAAAAAACCTAATCCTCAAAATAAAGATATTTCAGTAGAACAGATTAGAGAATTGCAAGAATTTTTTAATCGTACCTCGATCATGTTTCCTCATAAAATAGCGATTATAGCCAGAGCTGAATTAATGAATCATCATGCAGCTAATTGTACGCTTAAAATACTAGAAGAAGCCCCAGGTAATAGCTATGTTTTTTTAATTACAACTATTGCTGCAAGTATATTACCAACTATCAGATCACGTTGTGCTAAAATTCATCATCTATCAACTGTACAAAATGAGACTGGTGAAGCTTATTATCAGCTCATCAATATATTAGCTGATAATAATTCAGTACAAAAACTGGAACTACTAAAAAAAGTTTCTGATAAGAACCGAGAGCGCTGGGTAGTAATTGCTGATTATATCTTACAATTTATGGTAAGAATTACTAAAAAATCAGCTGGAATCCAGCTGGAATTAAGCAATGCTGAAATTGAAGTTATGAATAGGCTACGCACGTCGACACCAACATACTTACTGCAGAAATTTGAAACCATTCATGAGCTTATTAATAATACCATAAACTATGATCTTGATTTACGTGCTAGTTGTGTGTTATTGCTTGAGCAATTTAATGAATAGACTACAAATATAGTTGATTCACGAGTTTTAGAAAAAGTCGTCATTGCGAGATTTTATTAAAAATCGAAGCAATCCAGTCTTTATAAGCTACGCCTCTCTCTTATTCGAGCCGATTTCTGAATTGTATGTGCTATACTAACGTTTAAACTTAAAAACTCGTGAACACTTACAGGTCATTCAAGGCTTGTACTATTGATTTCCTGGTTTCAACACTCGCCGCTACTAAAGGTAGTCTTAATTCTTCAGTACATAGACCTAAATGTGATGCTGCATATTTCACTGGTATTGGGTTTGTTTCAGCAAATAATGCTTGATAAAGAGGAAATAGTTGTTGATGAATAGTTAATGCTGTAGCGAAATCATTACGCTCACAGCAAATTTGCAAGTTTTTACACAATTTAGGCACTATATTACCAGCTACAGATACACACCCCACTCCACCATGTGCATTATAAGCTAAAGCTATAGGATCATCACCAGTCAATAAGTTAAAGTTCTGCTTAATTTGTTTAAGCAATGAGTTCAACCTTAGCGGTCGTTCGATATCTGTCCCAGTATCCTTTAAGGCCATCACTCTTGGTAAATCGGCAAGTCGCAAGATATTTTCATCAGAAATATTAACTCCAGTCCTGCTTTGAGTATTATAGATCATTATCGGTAAATTTGTAGCATCATGAATAGTTTTAATATGCTGGTAAATACCTTCTGCCGTAGGTTTTACATATGGTGGAATCGTACACATTAAGCCATCCACTTCTACATCCTGACAGATCAAAGCTATATCCAAAGCAACCATAGTATTACTGGAACAACAACCAGCAATTATTGGCATACGCTTTTGTACTATTGCTATTGCTGATTGTAATAATATTTTATACTCATCCTGACTTAGACTACTCCCTTCACCGGTAGTTCCAGCTATTACCACCCCATCGACATTATGCTCACTTTGATATTCCAGAATTTTACCTAGCGCTATCAAATCTAGCTGATTATTTTTAAATGGTGTAATAATGGCTGTGATTAGCCCTTTAAATATATTATTCATTATGTTACTCCGTTAAACAACTTCCGCCAATCTCCTGCAATAATTTCCTCATCTCGTCTCTATGATCAATTAATGGATCAAGAGGCTTAGCTGGAAGATAGTCAGTATCATTTATCAAGAATGGCATACCAGAAGATTCTCTACTATCTACAGTTTTATGATCTCCACCACGAATTGCTAAAGTTTTCCAGTTTTTTCCAAACAAACTATTTAAATAAGGAATAGGATTTGCCTGACCCCATATGAAAAAACTGCCAAAACGATATTTTTTCAGTGGTTTCCAATCTGTTACCTCAATAGTATGTGGCCATCCTGTTAGCACTAATTTTCCATCTATTTCCTGAGCTAAAAAAATATCACAAGCTGGATATTTTTCATCTGGAAGCAAGGTGATCAACCCTGCATGTGCTACCACTGTGATATATCCATTTTTTAGTATTATACTATAATTAAGCTTTTTTAAAGTAGGAACCACACAATTCATTAATTTATCCTGATCTTTTATAGAGATGCTTAAATCTCCATCATCATCCCAAGGAATAATGCCATCATGTCTGACTGCGCCAAGTAACGTGCCAAAATCCGCCCAATACTCAATACCGACAATATCAAATATATCATGAATATCTTTGATTATTTGATAAAGAGTCAAGATATATTCAGATCTAGTATTTTCTGGCCGAATTAATTGATCATACGGACTACTCATAAATTCAACAAGTTCTATGGATTTAGCATCATTATACAGAAAATCTGCTGCTTTATATATCCAACTCCTAAGGTACGGTCGAGCATAAATGAGAGAAATAGCTAATAGTAAAGATATAAACAGAATAAGTGTTATAGCTAATATTTGACGATTCTTCATAGTACATCCAACATGGAATACAAACCAGGTGGCTTATCTATTATCCAGCATGCAGCTGCAATCGCACCCTCAGCAAAGATTCTTCTATTTAATGTTTGATGTTTAATTGTTATGACCTCATCGTTACCAGCAAAAATGATTTCATGCTCTCCAGTATAGCCTCCGCCTCTTAAACTAGCAAAACCAATAGCACCGGAATCTCGCACTCCATTTCGATTTGCAGTGTATAAATTATCTTGATTGAAATTTATACCTCGTACTGCTGATAATAATCTACCATACATTAAAGCAGTACCTGATGGTGCATCTCGTTTTAGACGATGATGAATATCCAGGATTTCAATATCATATTCATTATCTAGCATTCTAGCTGCATCCATCGCCAGCTTGGCTATAACATTCGCCCCTATACTCATATTTGCTGAATAGATTATCGCTTTATTTAATGCAGCTTGCTGCAGGAGACGAAAATGATTTTCCTCAAGACCAGTGGTGCCAACAATTAATTTAGTATTACATGTTTTAGAATATTCTAATAATTCTTCTAATAATTCTGGGCTTGAGAAGTCAATAATGACATCAGAGATGTTACAAAAATCGGTTAATTCCATATTTCTCTGAGTACGAGAAAATTCCGCGACAATTACACATTTATCAGCAAATTTATCTATAATTTGGTTTATGGCTAATCCCATACGACCAGTAGCACCACACAATCCTATCTTAATCATTATTATTTAAACCTAGTAAATTACGTTAGTGAAAAGTATCTCTGTCATCGTCGAATACCTAACACCATCATGAACATATGTCTAAGAGCGTTCACGGTTTTTAAAATTGAACGTCAATATACTACTTACAAAGCTGGCGACCAACGTCATTGCGAGGTTTTTAGCCGAAGCAATCCAGTCAAGGTGCTAGATTTTCTGGATTGCTCAGAGCTAAGCTCTTCGCAATGACAGAGGCAGCTGAAACCTCGCAATGACGACTTTTTTAAAAACCGCTCACATATTTTTTATGTTCCAAAGCAATTTTAGAGTAGGAAGATAAAAAATAAGCAAAAATTCAATTAACGTTTTGTTTACATCTACTCTCTAATTACTATAATCTATTTGAGTTCTCGATAATTTTTTGAGAAATACACTAGTGGCTGTTGATCATTATTAATAGTAGTGTTCAATACCTCTCCGACAAAAATTAGATGATCACCACCTTCATATTCCTGGTATTTTTTGCATTCAACCCAACAAACTGCGTCAATAATTAACGGACAATTAGTAATTTTTCCTATTTGATGGTTAACGCTACTAAACTTATTTGGCTGACTTGTAGAAAAATGTTTTGAAAGCTCTGCCTGATTTGCAGCTAAAATACTAATAGCAAAAACATTGCTACTTTGAAAAGCAGCAATGCTTCCTGCGTTTTTATTTAAACAGAATAGAATAAGTGGAGGAGATAAAGAAACTGAAGTAAATGAATTGGCGGTAAACCCCAATAATTGCCCATCATAGCTGGTACTAACTATAGTGATTCCAGTAGGCAAACATCCCATAGATGCTTTAAATTGTTTAGAGTTCACCTTTTAACCACTTAACCATAATTTTATCGATAGTACCATCTGCTTTAAGCGCTTTTATAGCACCATCGATATTAACTTTTAATGGTGAATGTTTTGGTAAAGCTATGGCAAAATCAGAAATTAAACTTTTAATGACAAAACTCGCCAACTCAGGATTATTTTCCATAAAATTTATTGCTTGTTGTTGCTCTAGAATTACAGCATCAACTGCTTTTGACTTTAATTCTTCCACCAAGGCTATATTAGTAGCTAAAGTTATAACTTTAGCGTTATGTTTTATAGATACAGACTGAGCAAATTGTGACCAGATCGTACCCAATTGTGCGCCGACAATTTTGTTGCCTAGATTAGTAACATCTTTAAAATTATCATTTGCTCTATATAGCACAGCTATACTACCTGAAGTATAGGGTTCTGAAAAATCTACCATTGCCTGACGTTCTGGAGTCACTGACAAACCAGCAATCACTAAATCAACTCTATCACTTGATAATGCCGCTAGCAAACCATTAAAATCTAGATTTTCAATCTTAACTTTTTTACCTAAATGTTTTGCAATTTCTTCAATTACCTCAATATCAAGACCTACTATTTGACTACTCTTAATATACTCATAAGGAGGATTATCAGCTGAAGTTCCTACTATTAAGGTATTTTCATCTTTAGAGCCGCCACAACCAAATAATATAAGCGCTAGTAGAGTAATGATAGATAATTTAAATAATTTCATAACATTTTCAATAACTTTTATAGAATTAACTATATGTTTTAGTATAAAAGCAACTTACTGTCAAACAAACAACTAATGTCAGCAGTCCAACTTTTAACCTTAGTGCAAATATATCAAGATCATAATTTTATGCACACAGCATCGTCATCACTCAAAATAAAATCAATCTTCTTGACACTAATATAAATCAGAGTCAGCTACATACTCATTATTTTCAGAAAGTTCAGCAAGAAGTTTAACGAATCCCTCATCATCTCTTAAATGAGATACGCAAGATAACACATCTGAAAGATTATGTTCTGCTATAGCTAAACCCCTATAAAACGGTTATAACATGTACTTTTCAAACAGAGTGTCTACGTCACAGCGATATTTCCTTCTTCTAGATTTAGCTTGAGCCCATTTTGGTTCAATAGGATTCAAATCAGGAGAATAAGGCGGTAAGTACTCCAATATATGACCAGCTTTTTCTATCATAGTTTTTAAATACGGACTTTTATGGAAACTTGCATTGTCTGTCACAACCACGGAATTATTAGGTAATTTCGGTATTAAATCTTGTTCTACCCAGCTGTTAAAAATAACTGTATTAACATTGCCGTCAAAAATTGACACGGTTAGCAGCGATTTACCTACTAATGCCCCTATAACATTAGTTCTTTTTGACGGATGCCAATCATGAACACCATAACACCTCTTGCCTTTTGCCGAATATCCGTGAGTTCTAGGCGCGCTATGGACAAACCCGCTCTCATCGGTAAAGACAATAACTTTTTCCTCTGCCTCGTACTTTTTTATCTTATTCTGAAATTCTAACCTCTCTTCTTCTTTTGCCTTCGGATGTTTTAAAGCTTTTTTTATACGTAATGTTCAACTTCTTTAATGCTTTTTGTATTCCAGATTTACTCACTCCTAACCGCTCAGCTCTTTCATATTGATACGCGTCACTATATTGCACCACGTCTTCTCTCAATTTATCAATCGGTATTTTTTTCGAAGCTCTATTCCTATTCTTTAGAGGAGATATTTTTTTAGTCCATACAAATACCGTGTTTTTTCCTACTCCAAAACGTTTTGATATTGATTCAAAACTCATCTTCTCTTTTTCTTTGATAGCCAGTACTTTCTTTCTAAAATCTATCGAATATGTCATAACAATTATTTTAATTATACCCTTTGATTATAACCGTTTTATAGAGGTTTAGCTATACAACCTCTTTAACTTGGCTAGCGACATAAATATCTAGCTTTTTAAAATCACTAAGATTCACTCCTTGCTCGGTTAGATATTTTGCTACTTCTCTCGTAAGTTTACCAGGATTAACATAGTCATTATTGAATTTACTTATTAGACCTCTTGCGAAACTCGCTTCTGAGAGAGGATTTGAAGGAGACACTGCACCTCGACCCGCAGCGTACTTTTGGTTTGTTTCGGATTCGAGTACCGGATCGACGTACAAATCATCCGCAGAAGTAGAGTTTCGAATGAGGTCTATTAAAAGATTTAACTGTTCTTTTATGCTCTCAATAGTACTTTCATCATGCACTTCTTGCTTAAATACATTTTTAAAATAATTACAAATTGTAATTTTCTTTAATTCTTCAGTTGAAGGTACATAAATTTTAGGCAAGTCAAACAACAATTTTTCTATCATAGTAAGTTTTTTTGTAGCTAATATCTCAGCATTCTCAGCTTGTGGAAAATTATGAAGAGCTTGATGTAATATCTCTGTTAGCGCTTGCTTATATCGCCAATTATCGATTGACGGCTGTTTTAGGCCTTCAAAAAGCACTTTTAAAAACTCTTGATCTAAATTAGGTAAAAACTCTTCTACAACATATTGAGTAAAGCCTTCTTTTATGGCTCGTTCTTCTTCTTTTTTAGCGAGTTCCTTATAATATTCTTCTGAACTTAATTCTAGTTGCTTTGAGAAATCAAGTAGTAATATATTAAAACTTCCTCCATTACAACTCGGGTTCCATACTGATTCTATACCTGATTCGTTTTTATAATATTCACATCCTATCTGCGCTAGTACTTTAAGTATATCACTACGGTAATAATATGGTGATTTGTGGTTGTCTATCTCTTGTTTACAAGCTTGCTTCCACATCAAGTAAAATACTTCGCTAAAAGGCAAATGTTCTGTTGACACAGCACTTAAGTAATTAAATGCTTGCAGCGCTAATTCCAAAGCTTTCTCAGTGTCTAAGAGTTTAGTTACTGTGTTAAGACCTTCTCCAGTTCTTACTCCTACTGCTACTGTATCACCGAAAAAAGTAATAGTTTGTATACGAAGATCAGCTTTATCTGCTATTAGATCAATAATATATGACCTAATCTCACTTAAAGTCCGAATCATAATAAGTTGATATGTAAAAGCTAGTGCAGTAGGCATATTTGCTAGACTTTCAAGATTTTCAAGATTTTCATGAGCCCAATTTGTAATTTGATAAAAAGCTTCCTGATCTATACCTTCCCTTGTAAGAAATTGCTTTCTGAGATTAACTAGTTGCTCTCGAGCTTTGTTGCTAATCTCATCTTTATGTGCAGATTGATTATCAGTGACTATTACTGGGACTTTTGTATGATTTTCAAGAGGATTTAATCCATGCTCATATAAATATGTTAGCAACTTTTGATTAATTATATCTTCGCTAGCAGCAAGCATTGTTCTAAAACCTTCTGAATTTATATTAAAGATAGGAAGACCACTTGCTCCTTTGGTTTCTACTAATGTTTTAATAATATTAAAAGCCAGTTTACTTTTGTATTTGATCAATTGGTTATCTTTAATATTACTTGTAATAGTATCTATTATATCTGTAGATAATAGAGTATCATTTTTAGCCATCTCCTTGAGAAGTTTACTAAGAATTTCAGGACGAAAGATTAAGCCTTCTATTTTCCATAACTCTGGTTCTTTATAATTACCAGAAATTAACATTTGACATATTAAATCTAAGTAATCTGAATTATACAAACAAGTGTCTGCCAGGTGCTTTATAGTTGGACGTATAATGTAGGGAGATAATGTAGTAGAAAGAAAAAATTCTTTAGCATCATTGAAATAATTTAATAAAAATATATTTATTAGTTCTGTAACATCTAAATCCCGTAGTGGTACAAAACGTAATAATGCTTTAATAATTTTAACTTCAGAGTTAAGCCTATTAATGATAGGGCTAAAGTTGTGAGGACGAGAACTATTTTCATTATGTAGTATTTGTGCGTTCATTACCATATCTATGTAGATATTTTTATTCTTTATACCTGTATAGTTCTCTATATAGAACTCTTCCAATTTGAATTTATACTCACCTTGCGATACTGGCATCTTTTTACTTAAGGTATAATCAATACCTATACCTTGTGGAGCACTTAATGCCTTGACTAATGCCCCGCTTAATGCCAACATATTTGATGAATTATCTCTATTCGTCTCTATACCGTATAATGCCTTGACTAATGCAGATTTATTTGAGTGGTTATAGCCATTTGTATTCATATCGGTTAATATATTTAACATTGACGCATATAAGGGATGATCGCTATTTATATTCATATCGATTAATCTCTTGAGCAATACCTTTACATCTGCAGGATTATCACTATTTGCCTTCATAATAACTCTCTTCATTTATTTATTATATTATATTATATAAATTTTTTTATTTCAATAGTATAATACCAAATTCTAATAAATACTTATTAAGACTAATTATTATTAAAATTTCCTTACTTAATAAACTCGGGTAGCGAAACTCGTAACGAGTTGTATGGCTTACGCGAGTTGCCAATTAAAACTGCTAAAAATTCCCATTTCTACGTCATTGCGAGAGAGCGCAGCGAACGTGGCAATCCAGTTTTACTTGAATATCATTATTTTCTGGATTGCCACGTTCGCTGTGCTCCCTCGCAATGACGGCTTGAACTGGTCTCTGTGGTGTTTAAAAAATATTTTAATTGGTAACTTACGTTATGGCTTAATGCCTTCCTAATTTTTTTAGCTTTTTTACCATAAGCTCTATATATTTAACTCAAAATTTATACCATACCTTTGCAAATTTTAACTATCTTTGCATAACATAAATTGTAATCTAATAATGCAGAACTTATGTCTAATGATTCGAAAAACTACCATAAACTTGGAATAAAAGAGATTTTAAAAACTTTGGTTAGAATTGTTATAGGTATTACTTTATTCATAGCTTCTTTTTTAGCACTGTATTTATTTGAACAAGAGGCTATAGAATTAGTGCAAAGCTTTGATATAGGGCGTAAGTCAATTATTTCTATATCTGCAAGTACAATAGATTCAAACAATAATGGAGCGCTAGTACATATTTCTGGCACAGCAATTAGTAACGAATTACTTAAAGACGAATTATTTGGCATTAACGAACAAGCGCTCAGATTAAAACGTATAGTAGAAATGTATCAATGGCAGGAAACTAAAGAAAAATCTAACATATATTCATATAAACAAATATGGTCAGAGGCCTTTATCGATTCTGATAAGTTTAATAGCTATGATAAACTTAATTATAAAAATCCAACAAATATGCTATACCAAAGCCATACCTTCTCTGCTTCAAAAGTCAATATTGGTGTGTTTCAGCTAGCTAATAACTTTATTAATCAGATGGATGAATTTAGTGAGTATCCTGTTTCTCAACAAACATATAACCTAATCGATAATCAGCTAAGGCAATCACTGAAAATTAATGGTACAGAGTATTTTTCAGGCAACATTCTTAATCCACAAATTGGTGATTTGCGTATCAAATATGGTATAATTAGATCATCAATACCAGTCAGTGTGATTGGAAAGCAAAATAATAATATTATAGAACCATTTTCTACTAAAAATGGTGATATTGCGCTGCTACTACCACAAAATAAAAGTGCAGAAATGATGTTTCGTACTGTAGAAAATATGCATATGTACTCTTCAACTGTGTGGCTTTGGCGTGTATTAGCAATAATTATGTTGTGGATAGGAAGTGGTACAATACTACATCCACCACTTAAAAAAATTACTGATGCAGGAGTAGTGGTCTTCGTAAGTATGATTGTCGCATTAGTCATTGGTTTTGTCATAATAGCATTATTATGGTTACCATATAAACCACAATTTGCTACAATTTTACTAATATTAAGTGGCTGCTTTACATTCGTTGGACAACATATTATTAAACAAAATAAGATAGGAGTAGCTTTTACAGAACTTATTCGTGGTTTAATGAAAATACTATTGTACAGTGCGTTTATCTACATCTTCTATATAACTTGGACATAAACCCCGACAAGGTTGTTCCTTGAGTGATAGGAATTGCAACGTTATAGCACCTTTTGTACCCGGCAATAGGAATGAAACAATCTTGTTAAAGCCGGAGATAAAAAAGCTCGTTAATATTGCGAAGACCGTATGAATAAAGCTTTCAGGTAGCATAATGAGTTTTTGGACGGTGTCTATAATTCACGAAAAAATCGTAAAGCAATCTTCAATCTTGATATAACTCCTAATATTACATAAGCGTTCATAGATTTTTAAGATTGAACGCAAGTCAGCGGCTTACAAAGCTACAACCACCGTCTGAGCTGAGAAGTGAAACGACGAAGCAATCCAGAAAATAGCTAAAAAACACTGATTCCAACTGGATTGCTTCGTCGTTTCACTCCTCAGCTCAGACGATTTTTTAATCCGTGAACGCTCCGAACCACCGCTTCACACTTAACATTACCTTAAAATTCAATACTACTCCTTGTGTGACTAACAGCTATCCTCTCTTCAAACTATCTTTCAGTAACAGAAGGATTTTTTTTCTTTAAATCTTGGTTTATAGGTATTTCCTGGTGATGGGATTTATCACCAGTTTGAGGTTTAATTAATCCTTTGATTTCCGGGTTTTGTATCATTGCCTGCTCTGCTAGTTCAGACATTTTTACCTTTTTATCTATTGATGGTTGCACTGAATCTTTTACCATTTGTTTTATTTTCCCACTAAAATCTTCTTTACCAATTTTAGCTTCGTCAAGATATATACCGCCAGTGCCTATCATCCCAGCACTGGTGTAGGTTGAGTTTTTATAGTATAATTCGGTAAGCCCTGTTCTAGCAGTCGAAATCAATCTTTTATCTACTGTTCCTACCAGTTCACCTGTTTGTTGGCTGATCGTATCTGATAAATCTATTCCTTTATTCTCTTTTTTCAATTGATAAAATGTATCTTTTAAATTCTGCTCAATAAGCTTGGTATCACTTTTTCTGGCACCCTCTGTTCCTGTGCCAAATAAATTTGTGCCGATTTTATCTGCCATGGTTCTAATATTTGCTAGCTCTTGCTCATTGAATTTAGTGGTACCACAACTATCATTCATTTGTACTTTTAACTTATTTACTAATGGTTCAGTAATAGCCTCCGGTGGTAGATAAATTCCTCCAGTAACTTTGCCAATAGTGGTGTATTTAGTTTTAGATTGTAGCTCTTTACTAATTTCTCCAATTAAATTCTGTCCCTCAGGAGTTCCTAAAGATTTATTAAGATCAGCACCAGGATTTTCCTGAGTAAATTTGGTTACCACCTGTTTCATTGCTTCTTTAATCAGCAAACCGTCTTTACCTCTATCTTTGCCGTCTTGAAATAAATTTGTGGTTACGATATCAGCTATAACATTAGCAGCTACGGCATTACTGATTGTTTTGCGATCACCATCTTTGTTGTCCAAAAGAATTGTCATCATATTATTAGTTTTACCATTGTAATCAGCAACATGGCTTATTTGTTCTGGCTTAATTGGAAAGTTTTTATTGATTGCGTCATTAGGAGTTGCACTTAACCCATCTTGTATATATTTACCAACAACGCCACCATCCTGGATAAGTTCTTTTATGGTGAGGCCAAGATTAGTTTTTTGCTCGATACTCATTTTTTTTTCGCCAACTGTATCAGCAACGCTAGCAATTTGCTCTACTGCTTTATCAACTACTTTATTTTGCTGTTCTTTAATTGTTTCCGGAGCAATTGCACCAACAGTAACCACTGCCTTATCAAGGTTATAGGTATCGGTTAATAATTTTTGATTTTCTGGAAATTTGCCATCAGTTAAATTAGTGTCTTTAAGATTCACATCTTTCATTGCAGTAACTTTACTAAGATCAGCACCTTTTAACGATACTCCAGACAAATCAACTCCAGATATATCGCCAACTATCTTTACTCCATCCAAAGCAATACCACCTTTCTTGACAGAGTCGAGCATATTTTTTAAAGTAGTAGCATCTATAGTTGCTCCGGCAAAATCTACCTCTTTTAGTTTAGCACCATTAAATCCGACATTGCTAAATACCGTATTCTTAAACGATGTTTTTTCTATAGTAGAATTAACAAAGCTATTTCCTTCAATGGTTAAATTTTCTAATTTGCTATCTTTAATATTAACACCATCAAATAAGATGTTTTTATTAATTAAAGCATCTACCTTAATTTGGTTTTCTTGATTTAAATTACTATTAGCAATACTATTTTTTACTAAATCATTAAGTTTCAATGGTTCTGTAACATTACTGCGATCCACAGCAGATAATTCCTGGACAATACCATTAACCAGATTTTGTTTCGCAGAATCTGCTCCTGATATCCACCCAGTTACAGCACCATATATTGCCCCAGCATTTTGCGCGGCAATTTTTAGTCCCGCAACACCAATTGAGGTGGCAGCAACTACCGTTTCTATTTTGCCTTTACTATTCGCATATTTTTCATATCCTTCTACTAAATCTTTGATTACTTTAGGATTTTCTAGAATACCACTGGCCACATGCCCCACATCAGCACCGTTGGTATAGCTTTTAAAATTTGGTGATCTATCAATGACTGCAGTTACTATTTTAGCAAAATTTTCTTTGTTATCTTTCATATATTGCTTAAACTGCGGGTCTTTGTCTATCAGATCACAAGTTGAGATGATCACTTTAGTCCACTCACCTTTCTGATAGGATTCAAGGACTCCTTGAAGTTTTGGTGCATTTTCCTTGTCCATTAATCTTTCAAAAATCTTACCAACCTCATCATCTTTAATGCCATATGCTTCCATCCCCATCGCTTTGGTTGAGATTTGCGCCAGCAATCCTCCTTTTTCGGTAAAATACCCTTTAATCTCCGGATCGCTTTGTACCAGATCGATAAATTTTTTACCGACTTCACCGTAATTACCGGTATTTTGGATATTAATAATATCGGTTAGTTCCTTGGGATGTTTTAGCAGAGCCGGTACTATATCGTATAACTCTCCTTTAAGATTTAGGTCTTTAAGTGCTGGCGTATTTTCAAAGGTTTTATTTAAAACATCTACAAATATATCGCGATTGCCCTTAAAATATTCTGCAATTTCTGGCTTTTTATCAACCATAGACAGTAAATCTGTCGTCATTTTGGTGTAATTACCAGCTTGAAATCCATCAAATACTGTTTTTAAATCTTTTGGTGAATCCAGTAAAATTGGAACAATACCTGCAAGAGCACCAGCTTTAGCTTTATCAAGGCCATACGCTTCTTGTAAAAATGGTTGTGTTTTAGATGAAGTTTCTTCTGATAATGATTTTAGGTTATCTTGTTGTAGGGCTGTCAATTTTTTGAATTCAGGAATTAGACCTCTTTCGAAACTGGACTAAATATGTTATAAAGTCGAATTTACTTAATTTAGAACTATATGAGATATAAAAATTTAAGCATTTTATCGGAAGAGCATTTTAGAAGATTAACAGGGGTAAGAAATAGTACATTTGAAAAGATGGTAGGGATTTTAAAGACAGAGAAACAAATAAATAGGAGGTACCAAGGTGGCAGAAGAGCTAGTCTTAGTATGGAAGACAGCCTATTAATGACACTTGAATATTTAAGGGAATACCGTACCTATTTTCATATAGCTAAGAATTATGGAGTTAGCGAAAGCAGTGCATTTAAAACAATTCGTTTTGTTGAAGACACTCTAATAAAACATCCGGATTTTGCTCTTCCAGGTAAGAAGGCTCTAGTTAAAAGCGGTATGGAGTATGAATTAGTTTTAATAGATGCTACAGAAAGCCCTATAGAGCGACCCCAAAAAAACAGAAATACTATTACTCAGGTAAAAAGAAAAGACATACGTTAAAGACTCAAATAGTAGTAGATAAGAAAAGCAAACGAGTCATATGCACTTCTTTTTCCAATGGTAAGCGTCATGATTTTAAATTATTTAAAGAATCAAGAACCCATATACTGCCTGAGGTTAAAGTGATTACTGATACTGGTTATCAAGGCTTACAGAAGATTCATACAAATTCTGAGCTACCAAAGAAAAAGAGTAAAAAGAATGCTTTAACTAAAGAAGATAAGAAAAATAATAGAAGTTTAGCAAGTGACAGAGTATTAAATGAAAATGTTATCGGTATGTTAAAGCGTTTTAAAATAATTGCTGATAAATATCGAAATAGACGCAAAAGATTTGGTCTTAGGTTCAATTTAATTGCTGGTTTATATAATTGGGAGCTTGGTAAATGAGTTTCGAAAGAGGTCTATTGTATCAAAAACCTGTTTTTGTTCAGGATAGGCAAGATTATTGGCTATTATTTGAGTAAACTGATTTTTAAGTCCTGGGTTACCTTGCAACAGAGTTTGTGCTGAAGAGTATTTAGCATCCTTGGATATATTGTCAAGAGTTCTTGTAACATCCGTTTGAGCGACAGTAGTCAACTTAGCTGTTGTATATTCACCGATTGCTTTACCATTATTCTTCAAGTACTGTGTCATATTTGGGTCTTTAGCTAATAACCCTAGACCATCCGAGGTAATCTTCATGAAATCGGCATTAGGTGAAATTGCATTAAGCGCAATATTTTTGATATCTTTTAAGGTTTCTTCATTTTTTAGAGCAGCACCAATATTTTTAAGTCCATTTTGATCTAAGATACCATCTTTACTAAATTCTTTAATTCCAAATCCATCCAACATTTTGCCAACTGCAGGTAAACCATCAGCTTTTTCTTTGACCTTATCCCATAATTTTTGGTTTCCTAATACCTCTTTCTGAAAATCCGGGTCTTTATAAATTGCTGGATCTGATCGCGCTAATTTTATCATGTTAAAGGTATCTATAGGATGAGTAACAGCAAATTTTATGGCTTTCCAGATAGAACCGAAACTTATACCTGGAGCTTTGCCAGTAGTTTCATTCGGAGTAAAGTCTTTGATTATACTACCTAATAAACTATCAGTTTTCCCAGAAAGTACACTATCCAACGCATTCTGAATGCCCTGCCATGATTTCTTCTTTTTCTCTAACTCTGATTCTTCTGCCATCAAACTCTCTTGAATAAGATTGTTACCTTCGTATAACACATAAGGATAAATTAACAATTAATTAATAGCGTGTGAATTCTTTGCAGAAAAAATCAACCATTTTTCTCTTTTTGCAAAAAATTTCATCAAAAATTAGACCTCTTTCGAAACTCAGCGAAGGGAGAGGATTTGAAGGAGACATGGAACCTCGACCCGCAGCGCACTTTTTGGTGCGTGAGGATTCGAGTACCGGATCGACGTACAAATCATCCACAGAATGTAGAGTTTCGAAAGAGGTCTATTGATTGCAAGCGATTCACAATCGTGGAAAATACCACAGTAGCTCGTATAAGCAGAGCTTAGCTGTTATAACTACTAATACTATAATAACACCACAATAAACAAGATAACAATATAACAGCTCCAATTTGATGAATCAAAGCTAGGGTGATAGGAACAGCGTATATAATCGTTAGAACGCCAACAAGAACCTGCAATAACAAAGCTAATATTATACAGTAATTAATTATACGTAACTTGGAATTATTTATATAACACAACTTAATAATAATTATACTCACTATTACCATGATTAAATATGCACAACTTCTATGCAAGAACTGAACAAATACCGGATCATTAAGACTTTCAAAACCAACAGCACTTATGCTGATTTCTTCTGCAATAAATTTTGTCCCCATTAGTGGAAAACTGTTATAGACTAAACCAGCATCAAGGCCGGCTGTCAGTCCGCCAATAATAATTTGCAAATACATCATCGCTAGTGATAACCCGCATAATAATTTAAGTGGTTGTAAATTAACTCCAGGCAAAAGCATTTTATTTTTGCAAGCATTAATCATTAACTGCCAAAATAATAAAGTATAAATTATAAAAGCTATAATTAAATGTAATGCTAACCTAAAATGACTAACATAAGGCATCTTCTCTAAACCACTTTTTACCATATACCAGCCAATAAACCCTTGAACAGCAAATAATAATAATATTATTAGATACACTTTAGTGGTTCTAGCAATTATTCCTTGTCGATAAAAATATAATAAAGGCAATAAATATACTAATCCGGTTACTCTTCCAGCTAGCCGATGAACAAATTCTAACCAAAAAATAAATTTAAATTCGGCTAGACTCATACTATTATTAAGTTGTAAATATTCTGGAGAGCGCTGATATTTAGCAAATTCTTCTAACCAATGGTTGTCAGTTAGCGGTGGTATAATTCCTGAAATTGGTTGCCATTCTACTATCGACAACCCAGAGTTGGTTAGCCTGGTTAACCCTCCAAGAAAAATCATTAAGATTACCATCAAAGAGCATATGCTTAACCAAATTATTAGTGAGTATTCACGGTTTTTAGAAAAAATCGTCATTGCGAGATTTTATTAAAAATCAAAGCAATCCAGTCTTGATAAGGTACGCTTCTCCTCACTCTAGCTGATTTCTGGATCACCACAGAGTCTAACGACTCCTCGTGATGACACCTTGTATGTGATATACTAACGTTCAAACTTAAAAACTCGTGAACGCTCACAATTATTAAATAATTCTTTTGATGTCGATTAAGTAGTAATAGCATTGATAAATATAATTAAAATGACCGGTTTACAGTAAACTCAACTAAATCAGCTAAATAATCCTTATATATATTAGTAACACTAATTTGCTTTAACCAGGAATGTGCTTCAAGCTTTAAAGACTCCAAATAGACCATTATCTGCTCTTTTATAGCATATTGGTCTAATAATTTCTTGATTAATAAAAAATCATCCCAAGATCTGTTATCATTCTCAATCATCGCTACTAACTTAGCCTGCTCTTCTGGCACTAAACTATCATAAAGTAAAATTAGCGGTAAAGTAACTTTACCCTCTAAAAAATCATCAGCAATATTCTTGCCAATCTCTTGTTCACTACCAAAATAATCAAGTAAATCATCAATAATTTGAAAAATATTACCTAACACCATTCCAAAATTCCATAAAATCTTACAGTTCGCTAATGGCTGATCAGCAATAATAGCTCCAACTTCGCAAGCAGCTGCAAATAGCTCAGCGGTTTTCGCAGCGATTACTCCTTGATATTCTTCTATAGTAATTAAGCGCCTTTCTTTTAGTTTTACTAACTGTGCTACTTCTCCTTCAGCAATAATAGCCGAAGCTTTTGATAATGACTGCATTGCTGCAATCGACCTAGTCTCAACCATTAATTTAAAAGACTGACTAAACAAGAAATCACCAACCAGAATACTAGACTTACTACCCCAGATCACATTGGCTGTCGGTTTAAATCTACGCACTGTGCTCTCGTCTACCACATCATCATGTAATAAAGTAGCTGTATGGATAAACTCAACTGCAGCCGCAAGCCGAATATGATTCTCTCCACTATACTCAAACATTTTACTGGATAATATAGTAAGTAACGGCCTGATTCTTTTACCACCACCATCAATTAAGTACTTACCTACCAAAGCTACTAATTCTTCTCGCGCTACTAAATAGCTTGCTATTATATCATTCATAGCGCTAAGATCTTCAGTTAAATTTTTCTGGATATCTCGAATAAGGCCCAAATTATATGCTCCATGAAAATGATAAAGAGTGTGAGTAGTTAAAGACTAACATCAAACAAGTGCCGAAAACAATAGAACCTTAGGAAGTGCAAACAGCCTTACATAAACATTAAAGATCTTGATATATATAGCGTCGGTCAGTCAACAAGTATCTGTTTACTCAATAAGTTGCTGCCAAGTATCCTGTTTCAATTCAAATGGCTTAAGCATTAATTGTTCTAAAAACTGTTTTTGATCTTGGTCTAGTTCCGGCGCAAATTCTCTCATTTTATCTAAAATATTATCTCCAGCTTTAATTTGCTCAACTGTTTTTCTATATAAAGCCAGATAGTACAAGAGTTTAATTTTTCCTAATTCCGTATTACCAATTTTGCTTTTGATTAAATTATTAGAATTGAAATTATATTCTAAACTTAAGTCATCTGATGTGGAATCAGGATAATCAGAAATAGTTTTCAAAAAATGCTTTGCTGTATCAGAATATAATAATCTACTAGCTTCCGTCTCTCCACCAAATTTTTTGAATACATAAGCATTCTCTAATAATAAATCTACGACCTTCTGATAATTATTAATAACGCCTAAACCTTTACTATGCCAATTTTTATCAGATTCTATGCCAGCTTTGATTATGCTCTCATTAGTAAGGCGGATGCTACTTCTACCAGAAGTTATACTAAAATTATTAATCTGCAACTGCAAATCATCTTTCCGACGAGCAAAAGAAAAATCTAAATCAAAATTGTACTCTCTATTTTCTAATATTCCTAATTTAAATTTATCTTTATTATCAACGGTATATTCTAACCAAACTTTAAATATAGTAGTCATAGGATTAGTAGGAATATTGACAATAACATATTTCAATAATTCAAACACTCCATCAAAGAATCCGGTTTTCAAAGCAAGATTTACATCACAATTTACAATTAGATCAGTATTAACACCATCATGCTTATGTTTATAAAATATATTAGGCTTGAATTTATGCACCACTGAATCGTCTGGAGCATAAGTTACACCTATGACTAAATCATTCTTTAGATCAGTAAAATTTGTAGCTTCAGTTGTTATATAAATTTTACTCTCACCATTAAACGCAAAAGGCAATATAAAATTATGCAGCAAATTTTCTGGAGCAAATCTTCTGCCGGAAATTGCATGATTAACTTTTGTAGAGTATGTAATATCAAGTCTTTGTGGTATATGTTGTAAGAAATCTTCTAAACTGGTGTAAAACTTCTTTTTACTAAAAAATAATTTAATCAGTTGATAATCAGCATCATATAATCTTTCATTATCTACTAAATCAAAAATTTGTACGGTTGATAATCTCGATTCAAAATCTTTGATAAAATTTATAATTTCAAACCAATTGTTTTTATTTGCAATAGTTTTTATTAATTTACTACTAAATGGTAATCTAAAACTATTATAAGAATCACCTATGACAATTTTTGATCCAAATTTAGATTGTACGGGTTTATACCAGGCATTGATTTCACCAGCAAAATGAATAAATATTCTGTTTTTAAGCAAATCATAGCCAATGATAAGAGGATCTTTATATTCAATTTTATTAGACTTACCTTCTTCATTCCAATTTATAAATTTAATCGCAATTTTAAAAGGATATCCAACCGGAATCACTTTATCAAATTTTATATAATATTCCAAGCCATGGCTTGGCTCAACTATATTTATTTGCTGATTAGCATATTGCCTGTTTATAGAAGCTGAAATTAGATTAAGCGATACAAACCAAGTTAAGCTATAAACTATAACTAAAGAACATATTGTCCAAAAACAATATTTTAAGAATCTTTTTAAATAAGAACTTCTATACAAAGCTACCTCTTAATAAACTGTATAAAATCACAGCACTCTTTGTTTCCATACTACACACAACAAAATCAGCCGATACCAATCATTAGAATTAAACTAGCACTAGTAAAACAAAGGTCAAGAAGCGCAGCGTACACTCGAGTACGTGAGCATCGCAAGTAATGAAGTTTGACAACGTGATAGTTAATTATAATGATTGGTATTACATACTGCCAGATATTCTTTATTTAAACTAATTACACTCCGAACCCAAATTACAATAAATATCATAAAAATAATCATCAAATAAAATGATATTGAGTTAAAGCTGGCCATCGGTAGTATTATAAAAATACCAGACTGTACAAAAGCACCTAAAGATTTACCAAACTTAAGGCCTATGATCTCAGCAGTTGCTTTTCCTTTAGTACGCAACTCAAGAGATAAAGGAATATAAGCCATCTCCTTGGTAGAATCAAATAAGGAATATTTTGTCGATTTACTTAAAATATTTTGTATTGCTCCAACTATTACTGCCGCAAAAACTGGATTTACTGTAATATCCCAAATAGTAATTTCTTTGGCAAAAATTATAAAAGTAAAAAATATTGTACCAGTAATAAAAATCATTGCTGGGGTAAATAAAGCGGCCGTAATCCAGCTCAATTTCCGCAAAACATTGCTACCGATAATCATAAATGTAATACTAGCAATTCCCATATAAATATTGAATTGCCCCATAAAATTAACATACTCAATAGTATTTGGATAACATTCCCGTAATTTTGCTTTCCACGGTCCCTCTAATAAATTAATTACTAAACCATAGCATAGTACCAAAACTACGATATGGCATATATACCTGGAATTCATTATTAATCTAATACTTTCAATTAAAGAAAGCCTAGTCTTACTATCTTCTGTTACCCGATGAAATTTATCACGAAAACCTTCTTCTTTTAAGATGATGCTATTAATAATCTTAAATAAAATCATTGCAGCAATGCCGGCAAAAACTATTGATAATATTATTGGCTGCAGCATTTTTTGACATTGCATCTGGTACTCTGGGGTCGTGTAATCCAATACTTCGGCAACATCTGAGAAAGTCATTAACACATTACCAGCAAGAATCAAACCAAAATTACCAACCATCCCCAGAATTGGGTAAAAGCGCTTTGCTTGAGCAGTATCAAAAATATGATTAGCAAATTGCCAAAACATCAGATTAATTATTACCACGCTCCACAATTCAGAAAATATATACATTAAAGCATAGCTCCATTTGCCAGCTATTTGTATAAACCACTTTAGATTTGAATAGTGCAAGGCTAATTTATGAATTAAAGCAGCATCTGGATGATAAGAAGCTTGATTAGGATAAAGCAAATATGCAAATAACAAAAAAATACACAAAAAAATAGTTATCACTATATAAAAAACACGCTCAAAACTAAAGATATTACTCAGTTTAGCATAAACTATAGTAAATATCACGGACGACGGCAATACAAGCCATAATTTAAGAAAACTTATTGCTTCCGCCCCTACCTCCGGTACTACCAAACCATCTTTCAACGATCTAAGCGCAGCAAAATTAAATAGCACACACAACATCATTAACGCCATAGGTAAAAAGAGCCTCATTTCTCCTTTTTCTATTGGCCATATTACCTCTTTAAAGGTGGCAAAAAATTTTTTTTTAAGTGTGCTCGTTGACATATATACAAAGAAAAATATTTATTAGTCCACGAATGTTATAGCATAATTAGCCATGAGGATAGATGTAAATACAACATCAAGATGATATTTTTATATTTTAAGGCAAATCTTATGATAATAGCAGTCTATTAGAATAAAATTTTACTTGAAATATAAAAATACAAGAGGTCTAGTCAACGTTTTGTTTGCATCTATACTCTAATTAACACCAGTTGCCAATTAAATTAAGACTCGTCTTGCTTGAGTCTACGCATCAAGTTAAGGAAATGAAGCAGATCCCACCCAGTCCTCAGCTCAAACCATTTATGGTCGAAGCAATGACGGTTATATCGTCTCTTTTCCTTAATTTGACGCGTAGATTTCCGCGAACACTCTTTTAAATCATTTAATATGTTTATCAACAAAGCTTGCGGAATTTTCCATTTTTTTATTGATCAAATTTTGGCCAATATTACTAATATTTAAAAATAAATCAGCAAAATTATTGAAACTCTCACTAACAACCTTACGTTGAAAATTTAGTACATCAGAAACATCTCGCAATTGGAGCATATCTTTACTAATAATCATATTTTCTTGTATAGCATGATCAAACATGGTGGTACAAGCGCTCAATACTTCTTTGGCAAAATATATATTTATATTTGCATCATCAACTAGCTTATCAATAGTATTATTAGTAACCTGCGTATAATTATTAACTACTTTATTTACGCCTTCTATAATATCACATTTTAAAATAGATTTCCTCACAAACTCTACTTCTGCAGATGATTTGTGCTTTTGCGTAGTACTCGAATCCGAAACAAAACAAACATACGCTGCTGGTCGAGGTTCCGCGCCTCCTTCACTCTCATGCTTTAGTTTATGAGGAAGTCTAATATTACCAGAAACCGCTAGCGACTCACTGCTATTATCATCTACTGATCTAACCTTCATTGTATTTGGTAATGAAAAAACTTCCTCTTGTACCATCTCCTGATCTTCTTCGTCAATATTAATGTCAGTAGAAGCTATTTTCTTAATTCTTGACTTATGTAACTTGGTGACATTTGACTTATGTTTATGCATAAATATACCTTCTATCTAAATGTGTTGCTATTTCAGAATGATCATCTACATTTACTAATATAGTCAAAAATTATTGACGAATCTGTCGTAAGTTTTCTATATGCGTTACATTTAAATCAGTTGAACGAATAGGGTTAATATCCACTCCCCCTCGCCTAGTATATCTTGCATACACCGTAAGTTTCTCAGGATTACATCTATTTTTTATATCAGTAAAGACCCGCTCTACGCATTGCTCGTGGAATTCTTGATGATTACGAAAAGATATTAAATACTTCAACAACGCAGAATGATCTATTTTTAGTCCTTTATAACTAATTTGAATTGAAGCCCAATCAGGTTGACCAGTTACACAACAATTTGATTTTAGTAAATTTGAGTACAGCACCTCTTCTACCAGTAGTTTTTCTTTAGATAGCGATAATAAATTGGTATTTATATTATAATCACCAATGCTAACATCCAACAAATCGATATTAACACCAGTAAAATTGCTTAATTCTAAATTACTATATGCATCTAAAGTTTGACAATGAATCGTAACCGGAGATTTTATCGTCTTACTTAGATCACTTTGCATTAACTCTACCACTTGATTATCATCATTAAATTTAGTGTTATTCAATGAATTCAGGTATAATTTTAATGATTTTGATTCAATAATATTTTCAGAATCAGCTGGGATAATAATCTCCATCACTCTTACCTCAGGCTTACCACTATACTGAAGCCAGGATACTTCATAACAATTCCAAACATCAAATCCCTTAAACGGTAGAGGAGACACCACCCCTATTTGATCTCTGGCAAGCTTGCGAGCAATTGGATATAGTAATGTAGGATCGTATTCATCCTTATACGCCGTCCTTTTACCAAGCAATATATTTTCCATGATACTCCTAAATACTAAACTATACCACTACATCTATTAAATTCAATTGAAATAATTTAATAGAATATTACCTGATATAGGTTTAATTAAGCTTAAATACCATTAACCGACTAATCAAATGATCCCTATATATAGTATGTCAATACAAAAAACATACCAAATGTACTAATTATTTGTTTGCCTAAAGTAATATATTTAACTATATTAATATCAATTATCAAACCAAACCAGATACAATTAATCCTATGACTCACCAAAAATCGTTGAAATTTCAAATTCAAACTAACCAGGAACGCAATAATTTACTGAGCAATTTTGGTAAAGCAGTATTACAAGATAGATATTTATTAGATGGCGAAGATTTTCAGGATCTATTTGCTCGAGTTGCTAGCCATTATGCTGATGATATTAAACATGCTGAGCAATTATATGACTATATTAGTAAATTATGGTTTATGCCGGCTACTCCGATACTTAGTAACGGTGGAACTAATCGTGGCATGCCGATTTCATGTTTCTTGAATGAAACTGATGATAGTTTAGAAGGAATAGTCGGTTTATGGACTGAGAATGTATGGCTAGCCTCGCGTGGGGGTGGTATTGGCAGCTATTGGGGTAATGTTCGTTCAATCAACGAAGCAATCCAAGGCAAAGGCAGCTCTTCAGGGATATTACCATTTATTAAAGTTGCAGATTCGTTAACTTTAGCTATTTCCCAAGGATCAATCAGACGTGGCAGCTCAGCGGTGTACTTACCGATCGACCACCCAGAAATTGAAGAATTTATTGATTTGCGTCGACCAACAGGCGGCGATACTAATCGCCGAGCTCTAAATATTCATCATGGTGTAGTTATTCCTGATGCTTTTATGCATGCAGTTGAAAATAATAGTGATTGGAAGCTGCTTAGCCCCGTTGATAAAAGAGTAGTAAATACAGTCAAAGCTCGAGAATTATGGGTCAGGCTATTAACTACCAGAATTGAAACTGGCGAGCCATATTTATTATTTATTGACGCTGTAAATCGACAAATTCCTGATCACCACCAGCAACTTGGCCTAAAAGTCAAGACCTCCAATTTATGTAGTGAAATTACCTTACCAACTGGTATAGACCATTTGGGTAATATTAGAACAGCAGTATGCTGTTTATCTTCTCTAAATCTTGAAACTTTTGATTTATGGCAAAACGATCAGGAATTTATTCCAGCAGTAATGCGATTTCTGGATAATGTATTGGAAGATTTTATCAATACTGCTCCAGATACCATGACTCAAGCTAAATATTCAGCAATGCGTGAACGTAGTGTTGGTCTTGGGGTAATGGGCTTTCACTCATTTCTACAAGCACATAATGTGCCGATCGAATCAGTAATGGCCAAAGTATGGAATAAAAAGATTTTTAAACATATTGCCAGCGAGGTAGATAAATCGTCACTAATACTCGCAGTTGAACGTGGCGCATGTTTAGACGCTATCGACGCTGAAAAAACTGAACGGTTCAGCAACAAAACCGCTATCGCTCCCACTGCTTCAATATCTATAATAGCAGGTAATGCCTCACCAGGTATTGAACCTTTTGCCGCCAATAGCTTTACTCAAAAAACTCTAACTGGGTCATTTAATGTACGTAATAAAAATCTGGAACAGTTACTGCAACAAAAAGGATTTAATAATGATCAGGTGTGGTCCTCAATTTCAACACACGAAGGCTCAGTACAACACTTAACCTTTTTATCAGCGCATGAAAAAGATATTTTTAAAACTGCTTATGAAATAGACCAGAACTGGCTGATAGAGCTTGCTAGTGATCGTACACCTTATATTTCACAGGCACAATCGCTAAATATTTTTCTATTGGGTGACGTTAGTAAAAAGTACTTGCATGATTTGCATTTCAAAGCTTGGAAATGCGGCATCAAAAGCTTATATTACTGTAGATCAACTTCAATTCAACGAGCTGATAAAGTATCGCATGAAGTAATTAAGGTAGATTTCAAAGATATCGAACAACAACATGATAAAATATTACAAGACAAAGATACTGTATTATATGAGGAATGTTTATCATGTCAATAATTCGAGAGTGTACAATGAACTGTGTCAATATAAAAATAGAGCACGTCATTGCGAGACCATTTATGGTCGAAGCAATCCAGTTATAGTAAGATGCTTCGGCTAAAGCCTCGCAATGACGAGGAAGCGCTAGCAATGCGTAGGGGGAACTAACATGGTCTCGCAATGACATGGGGCGGAGAGGAGCAGCTTGCAATGACGATTTGGTTATCGTCTCTTTTTCCTTAACTTGACGTATATAGGTTTATTGAACACTCTTAGTTTAAGAGCATTGTTAGATCGTTAGATTCACATATTTAGTATTTAAATACTCAAATATTCCATCTCTAGAGCCTTCAATACCAAAACCGGAGGCCTTGCGCCCTGCAAAAGCTGCTTTCGCATTGGTCGGCAGTGGTGAATTAATTGACACCATGCCAAAATCTAATTGCGCCGACATTTTATGAATAATCTCAAGCTTAGAGGAGTATATATAAGATTGTAGACCATATTCAGTTTTATTAGCTAACTCTATCACCTGTTCAATTGTTTTAAATTTATAGCAAGCAATTACCGGACCAAAAATTTCAGTATGAAAAATTTTCATCTGCTCATTACAATCTACTACTATAGTTGGATCTAAAAAATTCTTTAAAGCCTTGCCACCACAAATAATTTTTGCTCCAACATCAGTCGCATCACTTAATAAAGCTAAAATCTTTTCTACTGCTTTAGCATTAATTAATGGACCAATATCAGAGGTGCTTTCTATACCATTACCTACTTTTAAAGCAGCGAATTTACCTACTAGAATTGCAATGAATTGATCATAAATTGCCTCCTCAACAAAAACTCGGTTAGGAGAAACGCAAGACTGCCCTCCACTACGTATTTTTGCAGTAATTAAATCGGTAGCTGCTTTTTCTAAATCAGCATCAGCAAATATTATGAATGGTGCATTTCCTCCTAATTCTAATGATAAACGCTTGATCGTACCGGCACAATCCTGATAAAGCTTTTTCCCTACTTCTGTTGAACCGGTAAAAGATAATTTTCTAATACGAAAATCTTGAGTAATAATCTTACCAATTTTATTGGAATCTCCGGTAATAACGTTGACTACTCCAGCCGGCAAACCGGCATCAGCTGCTAATTTTACTAACGCCAAAGCCGATAGTGGAGTAAGTCCAGAAGGTTTTAAAATGACGCTACAGCCAGCAGCCAGAGCTGGTGCTAATTTTCTGGCAACCATAGCACTTGGAAAATTCCATGGAGTGATGGCAGCCACAGGTCCAACTGGCTCATATTCAGTAATTACTTTATGTCTAAAATTATTACCATGAATGATTGCGCCACTTACCTGACCTATTATATCAGTAAACCACTCAATAAAAGCTGCGCCATATAATATTTCACGTTTTGCATCTTCCAATATTTTACCATTCTCAATGGTTACAATATAAGTCAGCTCTGTGATATGCTCAAGCACCAGCTGATGCCATGATCGTAAAATCTTTGCTCTTTGCTCGACAGTCATTTGTGACCAAATACTAAAACCCGCAACACTATTATCAACAGCTGCCAATACCAGCTCATCTGTTAAATTTGGAACAGTAGCAATGGCTTCTCCAGTTGCTGGATTAATTACTGACAATTGATCAACTACTTTTACCCAGTTCCCTGCAATATAATTTTTACCATTAATAAAATTTAACAATTCCATTTCTATTTTACTCCTGCTGTTATACAGATTTAGCTAAAAATACTTACTACAAGCCTTTAAATATGAAAACCCAGTAATTACTGTAAGCAAAGCTGCTACCCATAATGATATTTGACCCAATGTATCTAAACATTCGATACCAGATCCACGAGAACCAAGAATTAATATGCTTAGCGCAAACATTTGGACAAATGTCTTGATTTTAGCAAGCCTGGATACTGGTACACTGATTCGAACTTGAGCTAAAAATTCTCGTAAACCCGCTACTACAAATTCACGTGCCAAAATCAGCAAACAAGGAATTTCTCCGGCACGCCCTTTTTTTACTAGCATTACAATTACACAACCAACCAATAGTTTATCCGCTATTGGATCAAACATTTTTCCAAAACTTGATATTAAATGAAATTTACGCGCCAAATAACCGTCAAAAAAATCAGTGATACTCGCAAAAATAAATAATAAGGCTCCTACTCTATGAGCGAATTTAGCATCCTCAAAATAAAAAGTAAGTACAATAATTGGAATAATAACAATTCTTGCTACTGTAAGATAATTTGGTAAATTTTTATCAATACTCATTAGACCTCTTGCAAACTATATCTGATTTATAATTTATGTTGTCAAAATTTTACTTAAGTCGCAGCATGTACTATAGCGACACTTGTGATACTTGTCTGTATCTTTGTCTGAAAAATTCCTCAACCATTTTTAGGTTATGCAAGAGACCTATTGCTGATCATTTGATTATTTTTGTACTTAACGCCAGTTGCCAATTAAAATTGTTAGAAACTCCCGCTCCCTTGCAATGACGGCTAGAACTGGCTTCTATAGTTTTAATAAAATATTTTAATTGGTAACTGACGTTATACCAATTGCAATAATTAACGCGGTGGCCTAAAATGGATTTTTAACGGATAAAAGGTACTCAAATAGCTAAGTTAATATTGCCGCTAGGTTTTCATGATCATGATTTTATAAAAATGATGAAACATGAGCCGCATGGTCGGAATCGCATACGTTTATTGGCGATGTATCACCTTCAATTAGGCAAATCTTTTAAAGCCATATCTGCAATAGTGAAGTTGCACTGGAAAACCGTGCAATCATGGCTCAGAAGATTTAGAAATCATGGTTTTGAAGGTTTATTTGAATCACAAAGAAGCGGCGCTCCTAGGAAGATTAACACTCTACAAGAATCTGCTCTTTTTGATAAAATCAATATGCTCAGTGAAAGTGAAACTGGCGGGTATATAACCGCAAAGGAGCTACATAACATGTTGCTTGAGGAATATGGCGCTAAATGCGCTTTAAAAACAGTCTACAATACTATGCATCGCCTTGGTTTTAGCTGGATTACTTCTCGTTCAATGCATCCAAAGTCAAATCAAGAGACTCAAAATACATATAAAAAAACTTCCCAGACATGTTAACAGAATTATTACCAAAAAATATCGATAGATGTAACGTTGATATATGGTCTCAGGATGAAACTCGAGTTGGGCAACAAGGTAGCTTAACTCGTATATGGGCTAAACGCGGCACTAGACCCCGTAAAGTTCGGCAACAGCAATTCATTTCAACATACATTTACGGAGCTGCTTGCCATGATACGGGAGAATCTTTTGCATTAATTTTACCATATGCCAACACACGGGCAATGAATAAATTCTTAGAAGACCTTTCTCTCACTACTCAAAGCAACCGACATATAGCTTTACTAATGGATAATGCAGGTTGGCACACAGCCAAAAAACTAACTGTTCCAAGCAATATCACTTTGATACCGCTTCCGCCTTATGCACCAGAACTTAATGCAATGGAACAAGTTTGGGAGTGGATCAAAAATCATTTCTTGTCTAACCAATGTTACGGTGCATATGAAGATATTGTCACTATGGCTTGTTACGCTTGGAATCAACTTGCTCAGAATGTAGATTTAGTAAAATCAATTATGTATAGAGACTGGATAAATACACCGTCAGGACTTACGCAAATCGCACGACAGGGCTCTTTAATTCCTGGATTAAATAGTTCCTTAATAACCCGCTCTTTAGCTGATATACGGTGCTAGAAGCAGCATTTGCAGCTTTTTTCAAACAATTCCAGACCATGATAGCGCAAGCTATATGATTTCTCTGTATTCTTCCTATTCTACATTGGCACTTTTCAATACCGGTGACTTGCTTGACTTCACGATGAAATTCCTCAATCTTCCACCTGAAGCCATACTCTTGTTGTACAGCATCAAGCGAATTTTGAGCCATGTCGTTTGTGACGACATAGTCAGTTCTGTTGGTAGAAACAGTTACTCTGAATAATTTCACTTTATGATCTTTAGGAAATTTATGAATCTTGATAATCTTACCGTTGCTAATATCATCAGTACTCCAATCCAAAGAATCAACTCTACAGTAAGCCTTATTACCGTTGCTATCGTCTACTAAACGATTACTTTTGATAGGACAATAGTAATATTTACCGATAGTTTCTATTTGAAGTAGAATCGAGGTTGTCGCATACCAACTATCCATAAGTACTGTGTTAAATGCAACCTTTTTGCTATAATGAGCATTACGCAGCATTTCTTTAACGTGATCTATTTTAGTTAAACCGTCTTTATCGGGATTGAATATCCTATAATCTATTATCCAAAACTTATTCTCTTCAGGATTAACATAAACACAGGTCACAATACCTATGCCTTTTATTACTTCCTTGGCATTGCCGCTATATTGATACCTGACTTCATCTATATTATTCGAGTAACTTTTATCTAATACGCTATCGTCAAATAGCAACTTGCCGTTAGCGCTGAAGATAATCTCTTCTTTACCGTGTTCCCATATTAATCTTGGTGATAATTTAGCATTCGCTAGATATCTTCTGACCCTGTCGTCGCTTAAACCTTCTACATGATCAGCAAAATTTGTAATAGTATAATTTGTCTGGCTCGATAATAAATACTGACAATAATCTATTCTTGTAGTCATCTTATACTCACAATCTAAATTACATTATACTCCCATAATATCTCGATTCTTATCTAATTTCATTAGTCTTGCGGAAGTCCTGACCGTGTTAATTATTGCAATCGGTATTACTTAATAACGTCTTAAGAAGCATATATCACAATTATATGATACAATAATAAAAATTACTGATTAGTCATAAAATTTTTTATTTTTATGGTGTTTATAAAAACAAAACTACTCATCCTCTTCACTTAAAATTTCACAACAGAAAGTTATTGACATTTATTAATAAAAATATAACAATGTTCTATTAATATTAACAGTATGGTATGTTGTGAAGTACAAAATTGAAGAAAAAGGTTACTCAAGTAGCGGTTATGGTGTCTCTGGAAAGACGATAGTTTTAAGATCTGATGATTATCAGCTTACCAAGGATTACCAAAATATATCTAATGATTCAGAGATAACAGGAGCAAATGGTATCTGGTCTGATAGAGCTTCAGCTGAACAAATATTAAATATTATCACACTATCTGGTGGCACGATATCGACAATATATGTTGGTAATCTAACTATAACATCTAACAAGCAATATTTAGACTTATTAAATACAAAAAGTCTAACTACTATACTTACTCCGGGTATTGCTAACGTTGTCAATGAATACTTATATTCATTAGTTTTAGATTTTTTAGCTGAAAATAAAAACCAGAATATTGAAACAATATACTTATATTACCGTGATACACAAAATAATATGAGTACAGCAGAGTACTATAACAACTTGCCAATAGTATTAGAAAAAGCTTATAAAATGTTTGCCAATAATACACACTTAAAACAATTTTATATTGCTGGTTACTTTAACTACAAAGATAGTCAAACTATACTAAATATGATTAAAGCTAACAAACATTTACAACATTGTAGTGTTGGAGACAATCATCTAGAACAACAACTAAAACCGCATTTTTTAAAGAATGAATTCAGAGAAACGCTATTTAAACAAGATTATAATAAAACCTTTAAGCTCCTGACTGGCAATTCATTCTCATTTGATGAGGATGTCATGGTAATGCTGAATCAGGACATACCCTTTGAACAACAAGAATCATTAATTTCTGCCATTATGAGTAACCCTAAAACTCTTTATGAGTCTCTGATTATGTTATCAAAATTATCTTTAACTCCGGAAGGTAATAAAACTGACAAATTTAATAATATAACGGAATTATTTAGTAAATTTTTGGAGTTGAATAAAAATAATTTATTTGGCACTTTAATAAACAATTGTCCAGATCAATTATCATTGCAGCAATTAATAAAAGTATTAAAAGCACTTAAGAATATAGAGTTAACTCAACAACTAGAAGATCTAGGTGGTGGCTTGGTATTAGAGAAAATTGCTCATTTCGAAAAAATAGGAAACAATAATGATCTAGTTAAATTGTTACAAATTACTAAGGAAAAATATAATCTTACCTTTACACTTAATACTTCATTAATATTAAATAAATTAGTAGAGCAAATAACTTTTGATAAATCTCTTCAAGAAATTACTAAACCAATAAAAGAATTGGGATTTAAAGTTAACGAAGGTTTAATGCTAGTTCAATTTGCTAAACACAACAACTTTACTTTATCAGAAGCTTTATCCATTTTCCCAGAAGTAAAATATACTAAAATGCCATCATCAAATTTACCAATAATAATTGATATGATCATTAATAATAAAGATAATTGGATAAGTGCTAATATAAATGCTTTAGTAAAATTTGGTTTTAATCAATGGTCAGATTACCTTGATACTAATGATTTGAAATTTACAGCAGCTGTTCTTAACAATTGTAAAAATCAGGAGCAACGAGGTTTTGTAGAAAATGTTCTAAAAAAAGTAGAAGCTGAATACATACAAAAACAACAAATGCAAATGGAAGAAGCTAATTTTCAACAAGAGCAAATGGAACTGGATTTTAATCATGTCCCAGAAGATATACAAATCAAAAATGCTGGTGAACAGTCTAACTTTTTTGAAAATAATTGATTAACTTAAAAAGAACTCATGGTAGAAATACTATGAGTTCTTGCTCAATTTTATTACACTCTATATCTAAATTTGTTCTCATAAAATCATAAATCCTCATTTATGTTTGACTCTTTGATAATATTATCTAGACTATCACATTATCTAAATTAGATAAATATTGAATTAATAGAATTAATGTTATCTACAAAACAAACTTAGATTTCAAATAAACTCCTATGAATAAAATTTATACTTCTGCTGATGCAGCTCTTGCAGGCTTGTTACGCAACGGAATGACAATAATGGCTGGTGGCTTTGGCCTTTGTGGCATCCCTGAAAATCTAATTAGCGCCATATTACGTACCAAAGTCAGGGATTTAACTGTCATTAGCAATAATTGTGGCATCGATGATTTTGGACTCGGCTTACTGCTCAAGAATGGTCAAATAAAAAAAATGATCTCTTCTTACGTAGGAGAAAATCGGATTTTTGAACAAAATTACTTAGACGGTACTCTGGAATTAGAATTAAATCCTCAAGGTACTCTAGCAGAACGCATTAGAGCCGGCGGCGCCGGTATTCCAGCATTTTATACTAAAACCGGCATTGGTACTATCGCGGAAGTTGGGAAAGAAATACGTAAATTTAATGGTGAAAACTATTTAATGGAAACCGCTTTATCTGCGGACGTTGCGATTATCAAAGGATGGAAGGCTGATAAATCTGGAAATGTTATTTATGACAAGACTGCTAGAAATTTTAACCCAGTAATGGCTACCGCAGCAACAATGACATTATGTGAAGTGGAAGAAATAGTGGAAGTTGGCTCACTGGATCCTAATAACATTCACACCCCTGGTATTTTTATTCACAGGTTGATATTAGGTGAGAAATATGAAAAACGTATAGAACGCATTACCAACCGAAATAGGTAGAAATATGCCGTGGACTAAAGAACAAATGTGCAAAATAGCTGCAGATCTTGAATTAAAAAATGGTAGTTACGTTAATCTAGGTATTGGGATACCTACAGATGTTGCAAATTACATTCCTCAAGGTATAAACGTAGTCTTTCAAAGTGAAAATGGTATGCTTGGTATGGGACCATTCCCTTATCCAGGAGAAGAAGACCCAGATTTAATTAATGCTGGCAAACAAACCGTTACTGCCTTAGCTGATAGTAGTTACTTCGATAGCGCCACATCTTTTGCGATGATTAGAGGAGCTCACCTTGACCTTACTATTTTAGGAGCACTACAAGTATCTCAGACTGGAGATTTGGCTAATTGGACTATACCTGGTAAAATGGTTAAAGGTATGGGTGGAGCTATGGATTTAGTAGCTAATGTTAAACGTATCGTGGTGTTAATGGAACATACAGCTAAAGATGGTAGCCCAAAATTAGTCGATAAATGTAACTTACCTCTTACTGGAGCTCGTGTAGTAGATCGAATAATTACTGATTTAGGAATTTTTGATATTATTAACGATGAAATGCACTTGATTCGTAAGGCCGATGGAGTTACTTTGGATGAGATTATTGCAAAAACCACTGCTACTTTTGTAAATAGGTGTTAATTTAGAATTTCTACCTCCTACATGTAATTTCCAAGCTTTTGCTTGTCATTCACTCATTTGATGTCATTCCTGCTTGATGTTAGGAATGATATCAAATATAACTAAATCTTATGTAATTATATAAATCCTTAAATAATGAAAAAAGCTAAATTCTTATTTTTTACAATATTATCTATAATAATACCAATATTTTGCAGTGGTTTTATTCCACAAAAATTTATATTATTTAGCTATACATTAAGTATTACCATTAAATCATTAATCATCACTATATTACCATTTATAATATTTTGTTTTATTTTTTGTTCTCTAATAAATTTAAATGCAAAAAAAGCCATAAGGTTTGTTTTCTTACTGATTGGTTGTGTTTTTATTTCTAACTTACTTGGCATATTAACTGGCTACTTTATTGGTAGATCATTGACCTACTTTATAGATATACCGCCTCTAGAATTATCGACAGCACGTACTACATTACAGCCACTTTGGCATTTCGGCTTTAAACCATTAATAGCTAATGAGCAAGCGCTAATTTCAGGCTTTATTTTAGGCATTATCTGCTCAATATATCCGTCTCAAAAGATATACACTCTCAGCAAAATATTAAACAATATTTCTACAAATATTTTAAAATATTTCTTTATACCAATTTTACCAATCTTTATCCTTGGCTCGATGTTTAAATTACAACATGATGGTTTATTAACAGAAGCGCTACATATATATGGTAAAATTTTATTTATTGTTGTTTCCGCTCAAATCTTATATTTAACCATGCTATATTTAATCGCCTCAAAATTTCAACTTTCTTTATTTTTGCAATATATCAAAAATATCCTGCCAGCAACTTTAATTGGTTTTAGTACTTCCTCAAGCGCTTCGTCTTTGCCTATTCTGGTGATGGCCTCAGAAAAAAATCTCGGTAATGAACTTGCGGCAAGAATTATTGTTCCAGCATCAATTAATATTCATACTTTAGGCAGCGCATTAGCAATAACCATTTTGTGCATGACTACCATTTCAGCCTTTGGTATGGAAGTTCCTAAATTTAGTGAATTTTATATTTTTGCGTTATTCTATGCAGTATCAAAATTTGCAGTTGCCGGAGTTCCAGGAGGAGTAATTCTAGTAGTAGCGCCATTAATTGAATCATATCTTCATTTTAGCGGAGATATGCTGGCTCTAATTACTGGAATCTATGTATTATTCGATCCTTTTGGCACTGCTGCAAATGTTACTGGGAACGGCGCCTTTGCTATTATTTTTAATAAGATTTCTAAAAAATTTAGAAGTTCAGTGGAGCAATAACAACTTAAATAAAGGTTAGCAGTCAGTTTTGAAGGAGACACAGCTCACCCTACCTACGTGCACTGTGAACGTTGTAAATTATTCCAAGCTTTTATAATTGATAATTGTACCGCTTTGGTTTACTTGAGCACTCATCATTGTATAATATACTTGTTGTGCCAATGGCGGTAATATATTTAAATTAAATGATCCTTGTCCTGGCTACAACTTTACTCCTATATCAGTTGTTGATAGCTCTTGAAGCAAGCTCTATCATTATTAATCATACCGAATAACTCGCCAATTTTTTGTGAAACCTGCTCAAAATTTTCAATAATACTCCTGCGAGTACACAAAGTTTGAAAATCTGCAGCTGAATATTCTGTTAATCTTAGATCATCTGGATTCGTATCAGAGTGGAATCATGCCGTCTAAAGTTTGGGAAAAGGGGATTATATACACTTTGTAGCGATTCATTCAACAACGGGATTTATAGGGCAAATACTACATGGGGATGCACCAAAACGACAGAGATGGTTCGTCTCACAATTAAAAATAGTCAAGAAAACATAATTGCATTATCTAAAAAATATGCAATCATACCTTATGATACTAATCTCTAAAAAACAACTCTTAGAAAAAATAAATAATATGACAGATTTTATTAACCCAATTAGCCAGGTTGCTGGTTATGCAATGAAAGCAGCAACTTTAAAATTACGTGATGCTGGTGAGCGCTTGGCTACAGGTGATAGAGGTAAAGCTAATATCGTAGATTAACGTTGTAGGTTCACAGCTACGTGATACAGCAACAGTACTAAAAAGTAAAAGTACTACTTATGGCATTAGCTTGCTTAAAACTGCTCAATCAGCATTACTATCTGGCAAACAGCAGGTAGTGCAATTACAAAACATTATAGCTCAAGCAAATACAGCAAACCCTGCAACATTAGAAGTTCTAAATGCTTCGTATGTAGCAAATATTATCAATATTAATTATCAACTTCAAAATGCTAGCTTTGATAGAAGAAACCTTTTTAACGGAACGGATAATACCAATTGCAATAATTAACGCGGTGGCCTAAAATGGATTTTTAACGGATAAAAGGTACTCAAATAGCTAAGTTAATATTGCCGCTAGGTTTTCATGATCATGATTTTATAAAAATGATGAAACATGAGCCGCATGGTCGGAATCGCATACGTTTATTGGCGATGTATCACCTTCAATTAGGCAAATCTTTTAAAGCCATATCTGCAATAGTGAAGTTGCACTGGAAAACCGTGCAATCATGGCTCAGAAGATTTAGAAATCATGGTTTTGAAGGTTTATTTGAATCACAAAGAAGCGGCGCTCCTAGGAAGATTAACACTCTACAAAAATCTGCTCTTTTTGATAAAATCAATATGCTCAGTGAAAGTGAAACTGGCGGTATATAACCGCAAAGGAGCTACATAACATGTTGCTTGAGGAATATGGCGCTAAATGCGCTTTAAAAACAGTCTACAATACTATGCATCGCCTTGGTTTTAGCTGGATTACTTCTCGTTCAATGCATCCAAAGTCAAATCAAGAGACTCAAAATACATATAAAAAAACTTCCCAGACATGTTAACAGAATTATTACCAAAAAATATCGATAGATGTAACGTTGATATATGGTCTCAGGATGAAACTCGAGTTGGGCAACAAGGGTAGCTTAACTCGTATATGGGCTAAACGCGGCACTAGACCCCGTAAAGTTCGGCAACAGCAATTCATTTCAACATACATTTACGGAGCTGCTTGCCATGATACGGGAGAATCTTTTGCATTAATTTTACCATATGCCAACACACGGGCAATGAATAATACCGATTGCAATAATTAACACGGTGTATTTATCCAGTCTCTATACATAATTGATTTTACTAAATCTACATTCTGAGCAAGTTGATTCCAAGCGTAACAAGCCATAGTGACAATATCTTCATATGCACCGTAACATTGGTTAGACAAGAAATGATTTTTGATCCACTCCCAAACTTGTTCCATTGCATTAAGTTCTGGTGCATAAGGCGGAAGCGGTATCAAAGTGATATTGCTTGGAACAGTTAGTTTTTTGGCTGTGTGCCAACCTGCATTATCCATTAGTAAAGCTATATGTCGGTTGCTTTGAGTAGTGAGAGAAAGGTCTTCTAAGAATTTATTCATTGCCCGTGTGTTGGCATATGGTAAAATTAATGCAAAAGATTCTCCCGTATCATGGCAAGCAGCTCCGTAAATGTATGTTGAAATGAATTGCTGTTGCCGAACTTTACGGGGTCTAGTGCCGCGTTTAGCCCATATACGAGTTAAGCTACCTTGTTGCCCAACTCGAGTTTCATCCTGAGACCATATATCAACGTTACATCTATCGATATTTTTTGGTAATAATTCTGTTAACATGTCTGGGAAGTTTTTTTATATGTATTTTGAGTCTCTTGATTTGACTTTGGATGCATTGAACGAGAAGTAATCCAGCTAAAACCAAGGCGATGCATAGTATTGTAGACTGTTTTTAAAGCGCATTTAGCGCCATATTCCTCAAGCAACATGTTATGTAGCTCCTTTGCGGTTATATACCCGCCAGTTTCACTTTCACTGAGCATATTGATTTTATCAAAAAGAGCAGATTCTTGTAGAGTGTTAATCTTCCTAGGAGCGCCGCTTCTTTGTGATTCAAATAAACCTTCAAAACCATGATTTCTAAATCTTCTGAGCCATGATTGCACGGTTTTCCAGTGCAACTTCACTATTGCAGATATGGCTTTAAAAGATTTGCCTAATTGAAGGTGATACATCGCCAATAAACGTATGCGATTCCGACCATGCGGCTCATGTTTCATCATTTTTATAAAATCATGATCATGAAAACCTAGCGGCAATATTAACTTAGCTATTTGAGTACCTTTTATCCGTTAAAAATCCATTTTAGGCCACCGCGTTAATTATTGCGATTGGTATAAATTCTTAGAAGACCTTTCTCTCACTACTCAAAGCAACCGACATATAGCTTTACTAATGGATAATGCAGGTTGGCACACAGCCAAAAAACTAACTGTTCCAAGCAATATCACTTTGATACCGCTTCCGCCTTATGCACCAGAACTTAATGCAATGGAACAAGTTTGGGAGTGGATCAAAAATCATTTCTTGTCTAACCAATGTTACGGTGCATATGAAGATATTGTCACTATGGCTTGTTACGCTTGGAATCAACTTGCTCAGAATGTAGATTTAGTAAAATCAATTATGTATAGAGACTGGATAAATACACCGTGTTAATTATTGTAATTGGTATAATACCTCTATAGCTAAAGTTCCGCTTAATGTGAGAGTAGGAGCGTTAACGATAGATGTTATTCAACTTAAAATGCCAGAGCTATCTGAAAATACAACTGGGTTAGCAGCTCCACCAGACATTTTAAGTCCCGCTGAGCAGCGAAACGCACAAGAGCTTATCGCTGACCCTGATCCAACTAAGAATAGTGTAATGGTTAGGATAACTAATGGTTTATTATTAATTGGTGGTCAGATTGAAAGTTTTAATAATGCTTCAGCTGCGTTAGCTAATTCTATTCAAGCACAGGATAATGCAGCTAATAGTTATTTGAATACTAACTATGAAGATGATTCAAATAACTTTAAAGAAGCGGTAGCTCGTATTAAAGGCTCAATTGCAACTATCGTATTAGCTGATAGACTAGTCCAAAAAACTGAGAGATTATTGGAACCCGTTGTTGAATGAATCGCTACAAAGTGTATAAGATTCCCCTTTTCCCAAACTTTAGATGGCATGATCCAATGTGTTAACGGTCAAGGCTGCAAATATGTTTAATATTTTACATTTTAGCGTAATCTCGTTTTTTTGAGATTGCACTTTTCTAGATGACAAGGTTCCGGAGAAAGTAGTTTTAGAGCGTGTCCAAAAAGGTAGAGGTTTGGATATTTACTTAATTCCGGAAGCAAAAATTTATGACATAGTACCTCAAAAATGAAGAGACAAAAATTATATCAAACAAAATTTACTCTTTGGACTTAACGAATGAGCAATGGGATATTATTGAGCTGCTAATTCCCGAAGCAAAACCGAATGGAAGACCAAGAACGTTAGATATAAGGACGTAAGCGACATATAGCGGAGATGTCCTTGGATTATTATTGTATGATTCATATACATCGTTACAACAAAAATGTAGGGTCAAGTAAAGATTAACTATGGCTCCTATTCCAATATGTGGGTTTGATGGATAACTTTAGCAGTTACCCACAACCTCACATATTCTACCACATAACCTAATTTTTAAAATCATTCTTGAAGTATTTCTATTAAAGCTCTACTAATATTTTTAACAGTTAGTTTTAACTTTCTCGGATAATTGAATTGTAACAATGTATACGAATCACACAATTTAATAAAACTATGAAACAAGAGTTTTTTGAAACTGCTATGCGTAAAAAAATTTACACTTCTATTGAGTGCTACAACAAGATCTTGATATCTGGCTAAATTATTATAATTATGAACGTCTGCACTCAGGAAAGTTCTGTTATGGCAAAACGCCTATGCAAACTTTTATCGATAGTAAAAAACTCGCCGTTGAAAAAAATAATGAAGAATATATTATATCTATAATCTAAAATTACTTCATGCTTTATCAATAGAAAAAGTACTTTTATTGATAAAGCACATGATTTGACTAATAATTAGAATGTTACTACATTTAGAAGAAAAAATATATGCCTTACTTAAGCTTTATAGAAGATAAAATACTCGAAGAAATAATTGGAGAAATTCTTGATAAGGGTCAAGAAGCCATATATAAAGCAGAGAGCAAGTTTGATCGTAATGTTATTGATCCATTTTCAGTAATACTTGAAATGGCTAGTTTTGGAATAGAAGCTAAAGAATGGATCAATAATGAAAAGATACGTCAGGCACAAAAAAGCCTATCCAATCATATAGGTAATTTTCACCAACGTATATTGGGCTCGGTAAATGAGTGGAAATCTTTAGGCAGCGGGCAAATAGTAGATATTATTAATAACGAAAGAAAAATTATTGGTGAAATAAAAAACAAACATAATACTCTTAAAGCTTCTGACAGAGCTGCGCTATACTTTAAACTAGAGGATTTAGTAATGCGTAAAGGTCATATGTATAAGGGATATACATCATACTATATAGAGATAGTACCCAAAAAATCACAGCGTTACAACATAGAATTTACCCCATCTAATGCTAGTACAGGATCAAAATGTTTCTCGAACTCTTTGATTAGGCAGATAGATGGGTATAGTTTTTATGCGCTAGTAACAGGGATTGATAATGCTTTGGAACAATTATTTGCAGTAATTCCAACAGTAATATTGAAGTTAAAACCTGAATTTAAACTAGCTAACCGGGAATTTATTCAAGTGTTTTTTAAATCAGCGTTCGGATAAGATAACCATATTGTGTTCATCAAAACTATTATTTAGCATAGCAATAATACATCTACCGATATGGTAACCTAGATTAACCGGTACGGCATTGCCAATTTGCTTGTACTGGCAACCAACAGAACCATGAAATTGCCAAGAATCGGGAAAGGATTGGATGCGAGCATATTCACGGATAGTTAAAGGGCGTGTCTCTGCAGGATGACAGCGTTCAGTTTGTTTCTGAGCCGGATTGCATGTAAGAGTTAGAGAAGGCTCATCCCATGACAATCTTCTAGCCATGCCGGTCTTTCCTCCACTTAGATAATAACTTGCCCCCATATATTTTTTCCGAACTTCTTCCGGCAAATCCCTCCAATATCCACCTTCAGATACCAACTGCATTATCTGTTTTTTACGATCGGTGTAATTTTGTCCATTTGAAACCGGCACATTATGTAAAGCTTCGCGAATACTAATTGTATAATCTTGTTCTCTAGGGAAAGCAATGTGAGTTTGTAAATCATTTCTGACTCCGATTATTACAAGCCTTTCTCTTTTTTGTGCTACATCAAGATATTGTGCACGCAAGATTCGGTAGGCAAGTCGGTAGCCTAATTCGCTTAATATTTCTAGCATAGTTGATAAAGTTCTACCATTATCATGCTTTTCTAAGCCTTTGACATTCTCTGCTAGTATAATTTGAGGTTTTATTTGTTTAACCGCTCTTGCATATTCAAAAAATAAAGTACCCCTGGTATCTTCAAAACCAAGACGTTTACCTGCGTAGCTAAAAGCCTGACACGGAAAACCGCCTGAGAGTACTTCTGCTTTTACTAAACTAAAATCAATATTGCCAATATCAGAATTAATGACATTCCAGTCCGGCTTATTTATTTTAAGAGTTGTAGCAGCATTTTTATCAATCTCAACAAGCATTTCACAACCAAGACCGGCGTTATGTAGACCTAGTGCTAATCCACCGGCTCCGGCAAATAGTTCGACAACTTTAAAAGGAGTCTTTTGTTCTGATGTTAGTATTTTAAACCCAATATTATTTTCACCTGATAATTTTGTTTTAAGCCGTTTTAGCTCTTCAAAATTAAAAAAACGGTGCTTGTTTTTATCGCGATGTGCTTTAACAAGACCTTTTTTTTCCCAGCGTCTTATAGTATCTAAAGACACATTAAGTATATTACCTGCT
The DNA here is from genome assembly GCF_963422225.1 of Candidatus Trichorickettsia mobilis. Taxonomy (NCBI): domain Bacteria; kingdom Pseudomonadati; phylum Pseudomonadota; class Alphaproteobacteria; order Rickettsiales; family Rickettsiaceae; genus Candidatus Trichorickettsia; species Candidatus Trichorickettsia mobilis. The sequence goes on along the minus strand of NZ_OY728607.1, from coordinate 256,854 downwards.
TCTGCAATTGACAGTCTAGCGGCAGCAAATTCATTTTGGGCACTCATATAATAACCACTGCTTATGTATTGGTTACTATATATTTTTATTCAGAAAATGCAAAATAATATTCAAAGTTCGGCAAAACTTTAATGTCATTAAATTATAATAGACCTCTTTCGAAACTGGACTAAATATGCTATAAAGTCGAATTTACTTAATTTAGAACTATATGAGATATAAAAATTTAAGCATTTTATCGGAAGAGCATTTTAGAAGATTAACTGGGGTAAGAAATAGTACATTCGAAAAGATGGTAGGGATTTTAAAGACAGAGAAACAAATAAATAGGAGGTACCAAGGTGGCAGAAGAGCTAGTCTTAGTATGGAAGACAGCCTATTAATGACACTTGAATATTTAAGGGAATACCGTACCTATTTTCATATAGCTAAGAATTATGGGGTTAGCGAAAGCAGTGCATTTAAAACAATTCGTTTTGTTGAAGACACTCTAATAAAACATCCGGATTTTGCTCTTCCAGGTAAGAAGGCTCTAGTTAAAAGCGGTATGGAGTATGAATTAGTTTTAATAGATGCTACAGAAAGCCCTATAGAGCGACCCCAAAAAAACAGAAATACTATTACTCAGGTAAAAAGAAAAGACATACGTTAAAGACTCAAATAGTAGTAGATAAGAAAAGCAAACGAGTCATATGCACTTCTTTTTCCAATGGTAAGCGTCATGATTTTAAATTATTTAAAGAATCAAGAACCCATATACTGCCTGAGGTTAAAGTGATTACTGATACTGGTTATCAAGGCTTACAGAAGATTCATACAAATTCTGAGCTACCAAAGAAAAAGAGTAAAAAGAATGCTTTAACCAAAGAAGATAAGAAAAATAATAGAAGTTTAGCAAGTGACAGAGTATTAAATGAAAATGTTATAGGTATGTTAAAGCGTTTTAAAATAATTGCTGATAAATATCGAAATAGATGCAAAAGATTTGGTCTTATACCAATTGCAATAATTAACGCGGTGGCCTAAAATGGATTTTTAACGGATAAAAGGTACTCAAATAGCTAAGTTAATATTGCCGCTAGGTTTTCATGATCATGATTTTATAAAAATGATGAAACATGAGCCGCATGGTCGGAATCGCATACGTTTATTGGCGATGTATCACCTTCAATTAGGCAAATCTTTTAAAGCCATATCTGCAATAGTGAAGTTGCACTGGAAAACCGTGCAATCATGGCTCAGAAGATTTAGAAATCATGGTTTTGAAGGTTTATTTGAATCACAAAGAAGCGGCGCTCCTAGGAAGATTAACACTCTACAAGAATCTGCTCTTTTTGATAAAATCAATATGCTCAGTGAAAGTGAAACTGGCGGGTATATAACCGCAAAGGAGCTACATAACATGTTGCTTGAGGAATATGGCGCTAAATGCGCTTTAAAAACAGTCTACAATACTATGCATCGCCTTGGTTTTAGCTGGATTACTTCTCGTTCAATGCATCCAAAGTCAAATCAAGAGACTCAAAATACATATAAAAAAACTTCCCAGACATGTTAACAGAATTATTACCAAAAAATATCGATAGATGTAACGTTGATATATGGTCTCAGGATGAAACTCGAGTTGGGCAACAAGGTAGCTTAACTCGTATATGGGCTAAACGCGGCACTAGACCCCGTAAAGTTCGGCAACAGCAATTCATTTCAACATACATTTACGGAGCTGCTTGCCATGATACGGGAGAATCTTTTGCATTAATTTTACCATATGCCAACACACGGGCAATGAATAAATTCTTAGAAGACCTTTCTCTCACTACTCAAAGCAACCGACATATAGCTTTACTAATGGATAATGCAGGTTGGCACACAGCCAAAAAACTAACTGTTCCAAGCAATATCACTTTGATACCGCTTCCGCCTTATGCACCAGAACTTAATGCAATGGAACAAGTTTGGGAGTGGATCAAAAATCATTTCTTGTCTAACCAATGTTACGGTGCATATGAAGATATTGTCACTATGGCTTGTTACGCTTGGAATCAACTTGCTCAGAATGTAGATTTAGTAAAATCAATTATGTATAGAGACTGGATAAATACACCGTGTTAATTATTGCAATCGGTATTAGGTTCAATTTAATTGCTGGTTTATATAATTGGGATCTTGGTAAATGAGTTTCGAAAGAGGTCTAATGAGTCCACACTTGTAAAAGAGGCCTAATTAATATTATTTTTTAAAACTAGCAGAATTGTTATTAGGCAAGAAAATAGTGTGGTTATTATCCTGTTTAGTCATAGCAGAATTAGTTATAACAAAAATTGAAGCACAAAGTATTGTAATCAAAAAAATAACAGCGTAAATCTTCATAATTTTCATATTAATAATATTAATTATTGTTCATAAATTTACTTTATATGACTACAGAGGATACCGTCAAGTTAAATAAATAAGGCTTCACCATACTTTAAATTTTGTTTTCTAGGGCAACTACGAATAGGGCTTCAGTTAAGGATCTTGCGCTTGACGCAAAATGATTATGTAGGCTTTGAGTTACCTGGGATGTAAGGTATTATACCTGATTCTAATGTATATGATTTATAGACATTGTTTCAATTTTTAGATGTGCTAAAATCCATGAATGGATAAATTACAAAAAACGCGTTTAGATTGGATTAAAGTTATATCAAGAAGTAAAAGACGCAGGGATTGTATGTAGCAGATGTGGCATTTCTCGACACGCAAATGGTTAAAACGTTATGCAGAAGAAGGTATGGGATTAAAAGAGCTTAGTCGCAAGCCTCATTCTTCTCCTAAGAAAAGTGCAGATCAACAGAACATAGAGACAAAAAATTGAAACAATGTCTGTGAATCTCACTATAACCATCATCAAGTTAAATCCCCACTTTTTCAATAGACCTTATTTTTATATGGAAGATCTACCGCTACCAGTATCTTTACCTTGAGATTGTTTTTTATTTTGATTATTAAGAGTAGGCTCCTTGCTTTCAACTTTCAAAGTTTTCTGTAAATCTGTTTTTATAGACTCTAGTTGTCCTTTTGAGTTATGGCTAATATCACTCATACTCTGAGCTCTTGGTCTAGGCGTAATATTAGTGGTATCAATAGTAGCCTCTTGCTTAAGGGTTACTTCTTCTTTTCTTGTAGCTTTTACTAATCCTGAATGTTCTTTTACATTAAATTGACTATATGGGTTTAATGCATCCCCAATACCTTGCAAAATTGCTTTGCCGCCACTTTGTTTTTCATACCGCACCTCTGGTGTTTCCTTCTCTATTTCTTTCCGCTTATCTATAAATTTATTTTGAATATCTTGGCTAGTAAGTAAAAGAACATCTGTCCCCTTTATAGTTTCTTTTAACGCCGCATTATCTATCTTTAGTTTACGCGTTTGCTCTTGTAGATCCTGAATATTATCATAACCTGCATCTTTACCATTTCTTTCATTATTTATTAATCTTACCAATTCTGCTCTTAATTCTGGAGTTTTAGTAATTTCTCCTATAATAGTATCCTTAGCATAGAAACCCACCGCTTTGCCAATAGTCATAGCTGCTTGCGCTGGATTCGTAATAACTGCACCAGTAGTGCCTACTGTACGTTCTAATATTCCGAGAACTTTCTCTACTAATGCTGTTCCTTTACTAAGTGTCAGCTCTTGCTTACTGGCTTTATCTGGTTGACCTGATTTTACTGTTCCTTGCAACTGTTCTTTGACTAAGTCCAGTTTAGGCTCAAGCTTTAGTATTTCTTTTTGGATAATTGCTTGTGTTGCATAATCAACTAATGCGTTATTTTCTTCATTTAATTTACGAGTTTGTATAGCCTTATTGGCATCTACAGCAGTTTTAGCTACTTTTAGTCCCAATGTAACAGCACCTACCACTATAGGCACCACTCCTCCAGTTTGCTACCCCAGCCGCAAGAGCTAATCCAGTTATAGCGATTGTAGCAACGTTTCCTGTAACTGCTTTATAAGCAGCATTCACTCCCCCAACTACTGCCGACCATGCTTTCTGATACCATTTTTTAGGCTCTTCTTTTCCCTCTCCTTGAGCTAACCCAAGAGCTATTCCTGTGGTGGCTATACCAATTTGAAGATTATTTTTTCCAATTGCTGCATTAGTTAACATATTTAATCCCTTTAACGTTTTTAGCGCTTGCTTACGCCAGGATTGTTTTTCCGCTTGTTTTTTCTCTTCTTCTTGTTTAGTTTGATTATCCCAATTACTTTTAGGCCGTTCTGAAACTGAAGATCTCCTTTTTTTGTTTTCGTCATCTTTCATATTCTTAACCCATTAATTAATTATTCATATTAACACGGACTTACTCGTATATATGTGTTTAATTCTAAAATTGAGTGATTAAATACTATTTTACTTAACTTTTTATTTATTTCTTCTATACAATTAAGCTTTGTTCGCTAGCACCCAGTTACTATCCAAATAATCATTACCATATCTAACTAAATATTCTTGATATGTACCCTTAAAATCGATAATCCCTTTATTATTTAGAGCTATGACTCTACCGGCTATATGACTTGCAAAATCTCTATCATGGGTGACTAATATTAAGGTGCCAGGATAATTTACTAAGGCTTTTTTCAATGTTTCTTTAGCTTCAATATCTAAATGGTTAGTAGGTTCATCTAGTACCAGTATATTACTTTCTTCAAGGATAATTTTTGCCAGTAATAGACGAGCACCTTCACCACCACTTAAGTTTAAAATATTCTTATTAGCTTCATCTTGACGAAACAATACTTGTCCAAGAACATTACGCAAACTGTTAATCAACTTATCTTCTACTTGTTTTGATAGCCAATCAATAACACTAATATTCTCATTCAATAATTCATGATGATCTTGAGCAAAGTAAGATATTTGCGCTTCATATCCCCACTCATAACTACCAATATCCGCAGCTATTTTTCCCAAAATAATTTTAAGTAAAGTGGATTTACCAATTCCATTCGGTCCAATAATGATTATTTTTTCTCCGCATTGCAGAGTAAAATTTACCGAACGTAGTACTTTTTGTTCAGCATAATTCTTGGATATTTGCTCGACTTTTAGCACCGATTTTCCAGAAGGTCTCTTTTGCTTAAAATGAAAATATGGGCTAATACGTGAAGTTTTTTGTATATCCGGTAATTCTATCTTTTCAATTTGCTTCTCACGTGATTGCGCTTGTCTTGACCTAGTTCCTGCACGAAACTTATCAACAAACATCTGCATACCAGCTATTTTTTTCTCAAGATAATTAGCTTCATTAAGCTTTTGCTCACTAATCAGCTGTTTTTCGACAATAAATTTATTATAATTACCAACATATTGTCTTATTTCGCCATAATCTATATCTAAAATACTTGTGGCTACATTATTAAGAAACATCATATCATGTGAGATAAATATTAATACTCCCCTAAATTTTGCTTAAGATAGTTTTCTAACCAATAAATTGAAATTATATCAAGGTGATTGGTTGGTTCATCAAGTAATAAAACATCAGGGTTATTAAACAGGCTTTGCGCCAGCAATACTCGGAGTTTATAACCACCAGATAAACAACCAAGCGGCTGATAGTGGTATTCTTCTTTTATACCAAGCCCAACTAGTAAATCCGCTGCAAAAATTTCTGCAGTATAGCCATCATTATCATAGATAATTTGTTCTAATTCTCCGAGTCTATAACCAGTTTCCTCATCACAAATATCTAGTGCAAGCAACTTCTCTTTTTCTTGCAATGCTTGCCACAATTCCTTTCTTCCAGCAATCACACTATTAATTACTGAAGTATTTTCAAATAGAAATTGATCTTGTTTTAGACAACCAATACGAGAATTTTTTACAATATTAATAGTACCACCGCTTGGTTCTTCCTCTTTAGTAATAACCCTAAAAAATGTAGATTTACCAGCACCATTTGCACCGACTAACCCGTATCTGTTGCCAGTATTGAGGTTAAGATTCACATCCAAGAATAATAATTTAGGCCCATATTGCATGGCAAGATTAATAACAGTAATCATTTATATAACTTTATTGCTTAATTAAATGGTAATTAAAAATACGAGGAGAAGATATCTTGTACAAAATGCAGTAGCAAAAAATTCCAAAGATTCTCAATGGCTGAATAATAGATTCTAAAATAAATTCACTTTAAATTAAAGTTTATCATAGCATAATTATTCTAAAAGTAACTATCTACATCTAGCTAAAAGCAAAAAAATATTGTACCTAAATCTTAATTAATTTACAACTATAATAATTTATTTGTATTAAAATTAATTATCAAACAAATAAACTAACAAATGGTACTTGACTCTTGTTAATTTTTATGATATATATATTAAATAACTTATAAGCGGAAGAAATTATGATAGATACTATTATTAAACTTATCGAACTGAGAAATATAATTGTTCAAGCTAATACCGCTAATCTTGATACCCTACAAACATTGAATGATATCTTCCAAGAACAAGCTCACATTCTTGGTTTACCAGCAAATCTAGATTTACTTACTGCTGAAAATCAAGCAACTGCAGCTACTACTGTAGAGATTACTCTAAATCAAACACAACATGATATGGCTTTACTTAATGCTCGTGAGACTTTTGAAAATCTTACACCAATTCAAGTACTTACTGGGTTAATGGATATAATTGCTCAAGCTAATACCGCTAATCCTAATACCCTACAAACATTGAATGATATCTTCCAAGAACAAGCTCACATTCTTGGTTTACCAGCAAATCTAGATTTACTTACTGCTGAAAATCAAGCAACTGCAGCTACTACTGTAGAGATTACTCTAAATCAAACACAACATGATATGGCTTTACTTAATGCTCGTGAGACTTTTGAAAATCTTACACCAATTCAAGCACTTACTGGGTTAATGGATATAATTGCTCAAGCTAATACCGCTAATCCTAATACCCTACAAACATTGAATGATATCTTCCAAGAACAAGCTCACATTCTTGGTCTACCAACAAATCTAGATTTACTTAATGCTACAAATCAAGTAACTGCAGCTACTGCCGTCGAGATTACTCTAAATCAAACACAACATGATATGGCTTTACTTAATGCTCGTGAGACTTTTGAAAATCTTACACCAATTCAAGCACTTACTGGGTTAATGGATATAATTGCTCAAGCTAATACTGCTAATCCTACCACTCTACAAACATTGAATGATATCTTCCAAGAACAAGCTCACAATCTTGGTCTACCAGCAAATCTAGATTTACTTACTGCTGAAAATCAAGCAACTGCAGCTACTGCTGTAGCGATTACTCTAAATCAAACGCAGCATGATATAGCTTTACATGATGCTCATGAGCATTTTGCACATCTTACAATAACCGAAGCTCTAACTGAGTTAAGAGAACTAACTGCTCAGGCTAATACTGCTAATCCTACCACTCTACAAATATTGAATGATATCTTCCAAGAACAAGCTCACAATTTTGGTTTACCAGCAAATCTAGATTTACTTAATGCTGAAAATCAACAAATTGCAGATGTTATACTTGTGAATGCCATCGGACAACTTAATGAAGGAGCTGATATTTATTAATAAGCCTAAAAGTTCTTTCGCGATTGGCTTTGTCAAAAAAAGTAGTGAGTTTCTTTTAATGTTGTAGAAACTCACCCTTTTTTTATAAAGCATACCTTTTGATTCTGACAAAACCATTGTCATTACATAAGTGACGTAGGCTATAGCAAATGAGTTTCACTGATTAATAATATTTGTGATAACTCAACTAGAGAAACTATAAATATATATAAAACATTTAATATTATATAGATTTCTTGCCAAATCGATTTATGATGTGTAGTTAAATTTCAATGACGAAATTAAACAGGTATAAATCAATATAATTAAGTTAAGGTTTGGTAAAGAAATGAAAAAGTCTGTTCTGCTCTATTTTATACTATGTATAATGTTCTCAGCATGCAATGCTAATAAAGTTAATAAAACCTATCCAGCAGACGCAAATAATGGAAGCAGCTCTGAATCCGGTGGTGGTGGTTGCTGTAATTAATGCAGCACACAAAATAAACACAACTCCCTAAGTTGATTACGGTATAGCTAGAGTCAGTAGGTGATGATAGTCAAATTTTAATGTAAGGTTTGTGCGAAACAAATTAAGTACTTGCTTGCACGCACTCACTTTAAAATTCAACTATCACCACCTACTGACTCTAGCTATATTTTTTGAAATTGAACCGTGGGGTATGAACAAATTTTATAGAAATTTATGAGGCTAATATAATTATTGGCTCCCCGGGCCGGATTCGAACCAGCGACCGAACGGTTAACAGCCGTTTGCTCTACCACTGAGCTACCGAGGATTAAGGAATAAAGGACAAAAAATATTGTGCAGATATTTCGACGTAAACTTAATGTTTAACAAAAATTGAGTAAATTAATGAATTGTAAACACAGAAATATCACTCAACTTCATCATTATCCGGTAACAATATATGTCCCAATATTAAAGCTTCATTATTAAATATTGTTTCTTTAAGCGCCAAAATAACCTTTTGGTTCTCCAAAGATTCTTGGTTAATCCTATCAATTTCTGCCTGCTCTGCCTGTACTCTTGCAGTTTCATCTTTTAGTGTTTGTAGTTCCTGTTTTAAACGATTGTTTTCTCTTTTAGCAAGTGAAATAGCGCTAGATGGAACGTTATCTTCATCAGTATCTTCATTATTTTTCATATACCTACTTTCCTTAAGATTTTTGAATTAATCAAACTAACTTAGATTTGTAGAGCTAGTATTAAGAACTATATATCACATACTCTTTGAAGTAGTAACTTATATAGCAAATCTTTAGACAATGGTCTAGAGTTTTTTTAAACAAAAGCCCACTAAATTAAGATCTATACAAAAAAACCATGAATGTATTAGACTTCTTGCTCTATAAATTTTTTGAGTGTAGTTTTATGCTTTTAGATTATTTAAAGTATACTCAATAGAGTCTTACAAATTTTGTCTGTTAAAAGAGGTATATTTTATATGCATCATTGGATTTATTGTTGCGCAGTAATAATAATGACTAGTGGCCTATTCATTATGCTAGCTAGTGATAATTATCTACGTAAAATTATTGGATTAGGCATTTTTCAAAGCGCTGTATTAATTTTTTATATTGCGTTTGCAAAAATTAAAAATGGTATACCACCAATTGACCGGTGTATTGCAGATTCTAATTCATGCTTACACACATATTCTAACCCACTGCCACACATATTAGTGCTTACGGCTATTGTAGTTGGTTTTGCAACTTTTGCGGTTGGACTAGCTTTGATTTATCGAATATACCAACAATATAATACTATTTCTGAAAATGAGATTTTATTAAAAGAAACTGATATAGACAGGCCTGAATGTTAATAGCAAAGCACCTCCCTGCTCTACAAGTACTGATCCCCTTCTCTAGCGCTCTACTCGTAGCTCTAAGTAGTAAATCCAGCATTGCCAGAGCACTTAGTGTGTTTGCGCTTATATTAAACTCAGCAATAAGTATTTATGGAATATTGATATTACAAAATAATATATTATCTTACAATTTTGGTAATTGGCAGGCGCCGATTGGTATTGAATATCGGCTGGATTATCTCAATCAACCGATAATTATTTATATTAATTGTATCCTATTATTTTGTTTAACCGCTGGTCATTATTTTATCCAGGAATCGATAATTAAATTTATTCCCAGCAATAGGCAACATTTATTTTATGCAATATTATTGTTCGCACATGCAGGCTATATAGGAATTATTAGTACCAATGATTTATTCAACCTCTATGTGTTCATCGAGATTTCTTCACTAAGCACTTATGTATTGATGGCGACTGGTGGTAATTCACGCGCAGTTATTGGTGCTTTCGATTATTTAATGCTTGGTACTATTGGCGCTACTCTTATTTTAATTGGCATTGGTTTTATCTTAAATCAAACTGGTAGCCTGAACATCTCAGATATTCATCAACGTTTAATTGGTTTATACGATTCAAGGATAGTAATTGCTGCGGTAAGCTTTATTTTGATTGGAGTATTACTAAAAATAGCGTTCTTTCCCATGCATTTCTGGATGATGCGCGCATACTCATCAACCCCAGCAAGCATCTTAGCTTACCTTGGCAGTATATCAACTATTGTTGGCAGTTATATTTGCATTAGATTCATTTACTTTGTGATTGAAGATCAACAACAATTACAGACTATCGCTAACTTCATCACTCCTTTAGCATTAGCAACAATAATACTAGTCTCATGGTTTGCTACTATATCAGTCAATATAAAAAAGATTGTTATCTATGGTGCCGCTGCTGGGGTAGGCTATGCCATGTTACTATTAACCATTACTTCTGCCCAGATATCTCCTATTCTATATCAATTATTATTTATCGATGGGCTGAATAAAGCCGGCTTATTCATGATTATCGCTTATACTGAAGTTAACAGTAATTATCTATCGTTGATAAAAAGGAGACCGCTTTTGTATAGCACAATCATCGGTATACTATTTTGTAGTAGTGGTCTTCCTTTGAGTCCGATGTTTATTATAAAAATCAAAATGCTTGATTTATTGATTAGCGATGGTAAATGGCTTGAATTTTTTACAGTTATTATCGGCTCCACACTGTCCCTACTATATCATTATAGAATTGCTAGTTTACTCCTTTTTAGCAATGCTAAACCTAGCTATGATACAGAAGAACATAAACTACATACAAAACCGTATGCATTTTACTTAATTATAATATTACAGCTTATTACATTACCATTATTATGATCTTAGAAAATTTTATTACCGCTAACTTTTCGGTTATTTCTACCCTAATAATTGGTAGCGTCAATTTACTTACTCCTTTTATTACTAAAGAGGATAGTAATATCCGTAATATATTATTGCTATTAATCAGCACTATATTTCTAATCAATATTATAATTATTGATTGGCTATTCCTTCATGGTATTCGGGCAAATATCATACTTTTCGCCTTTGATCATTATGCTTTTAGCTTACATCTAGAAGCTGTCGGTATTATCTTTCTTAATTTACTAGGAAGCTTATGGATTTGTGCTTTGCTATATACTACTAAGTATTTGGTAATCAATAATATTGCAAATTCATCAAGATTTCTGTTTTTTTTCAACCTCATCATCTTGATGGGAGCACTATTATCATTATCAGCAAATTTATTTACTATGTTTTGCTGCTATGAACTCCTTACTCTGGCAACTATACCTTTAATTATCCATGTTAAAGCTGGAGCAATATACGATAAACTCTATCAATATCTAACAATACTAATGGGCAGCTCTATGTTGCTGTTTTTTCCAGCTATTTTAATTATTTATGCAAAAGTAGATCATGGAAGTTTTATTTACGACGGTTTTATCCAGGATAATTTTTCTGATACTCAAGCAATTTTTTTATTTTTAATGTTTATTTTCGGTATCAGTAAAGCAGCTATATATCCTTTACATGGATGGCTACCAACAGCAATGGTTGCTACATATCCGGTAAGTGCATTATTACATGCCGTAGTAGTGGTAAAGGCTGGATTATTTTGTATTTTTAAAATAATTATATATGTTTTTGGGCTTAAATATTTACACTCATTATTTACTCCCTTTAACTGGATAATTTTATTACCGATAATTACTATTTTTTATAGTGCTTTTAAAGGGCTGCAAGCGAATAATATAAAAATGATTTTAGCTTATTCGACAATCAATCAATTAGCGCTAGCACTTTTGAGTGCATTTATGTTTACCCAAAAATCTATCGCCGCTGCAATTTTGCATATGGTCTCACATTCCATAACGAAAATTTGTTTATTTTTTGCTGCAGGTTCTTACTATAGTATAAACCATACTAGTCAAATCAAAGATTTATTGGGAATTAAGGTTGCGATGCCAAAAACCAGCCTGATCATGCTCATTGCCAGTTTATCATTAATTGGGCTGCCACCGTTTGCTGGATTCATCAGTAAATTTTATATCATGCTGGCCGCAGCACAACAGCAACAATTGCTCATTATGGTTATAATAGCAATTAGTACAATTTTATCAGCTTTATATATGACTAAAATTTTGATATTCATTTATAAAACCAATACTCCAACTAATCATAATTTAGAGGATAAATTGCCATTATCAATGCTGATTAGCATCGTTATTTGTATTGCAGGAGTTATTGGTTTCTTCTTGATTCAAAAATTAATTAGCAGATTTTTAGTATATATTTAAGATAGCTTGGTTTTAATATACATCTTTCCGGTGTTCTATAGCAACAATGATTACTGTATTATATGTAAAATCAATACGATAGATAATACGATAATCACCTACTCTCAACCTCCTATGTCCTTTCCAACTGTATCTAAGAGGTTTTCCTAATTCTATAGGATTAGTAGTTAGACGCTCTTCAATCGCAGTTTTGATCGTTCTTCTTATTGCTGTAGGAAGATTTGGAATATGTATATGCACCACATCTTCTTGATAGATAATCGTATATTTTATTTCCATGCTTCTTCATGGCTATATGTCTTCACTCCTTCTATATCAAGCTCATTGGCAATTCTAGACAAAGCCTTATCTTCCTGAAGTTCTAAAGCTTGTTCTATAAGCTCTTTTGTTAACCCAGCTATAGATTTATGTTTGCGTTTTGCTAAATAAGATAACACACATATAGTTTCTTCGCTTAAGGTAACATTAATTCTTTGGTTTTTAGCCATTATACACCCCCACCTTTTATTTGCTAATGTAACAGTTTTACATCTATTAATCAATAGAATTCCCCTTTTCCAAAACATAGTTGCGATATCATCTTATCTGCTTTATAACCAATAATATATGCATCAGCACCCTACTCTACTAATCATTATTTCAATGATGATTTTATTATCCTGTTTTAAATTAGACCTCTTTCGAAACTGGACTAAATATGCTATAAAGTCGAATTTACTTAATTTAGAACTATATGAGATATAAAAATTTAAGCATTTTATCGGAAGAGCATTTTAGAAGATTAACTGGGGTAAGAAATAGTACATTCGAAAAGATGGTAGGGATTTTAAAGACAGAGAAACAAATAAATAGGAGGTACCAAGGTGGCAGAAGAGCTAGTCTTAGTATGGAAGACAGCCTATTAATGACACTTGAATATTTAAGGGAATACCGTACCTATTTTCATATAGCTAAGAATTATGGGGTTAGCGAAAGCAGTGCATTTAAAACAATTCGTTTTGTTGAAGACACTCTAATAAAACATCCGGATTTTGCTCTTCCAGGTAAGAAGGCTCTAGTTAAAAGCGGTATGGAGTATGAATTAGTTTTAATAGATGCTACAGAAAGCCCTATAGAGCGACCCCAAAAAAACAGAAATACTATTACTCAGGTAAAAAGAAAAGACATACGTTAAAGACTCAAATAGTAGTAGATAAGAAAAGCAAACGAGTCATATGCACTTCTTTTTCCAATGGTAAGCGTCATGATTTTAAATTATTTAAAGAATCAAGAACCCATATACTGCCTGAGGTTAAAGTGATTACTGATACTGGTTATCAAGGCTTACAGAAGATTCATACAAATTCTGAGCTACCAAAGAAAAAGAGTAAAAAGAATGCTTTAACCAAAGAAGATAAGAAAAATAATAGAAGTTTAGCAAGTGACAGAGTATTAAATGAAAATGTTATAGGTATGTTAAAGCGTTTTAAAATAATTGCTGATAAATATCGAAATAGACGCAAAAGATTTGGTCTTAGGTTCAATTTAATTGCTGGTTTATATAATTGGGATCTTGGTAAATGAGTTTCGAAAGAGGTCTATTAAAGAAAATTTTTGCTTTTGCAGCGATTCTCTATCCAATAGTTATTTTGCTATTATTACCCGAAAATACTGGTGTCGAATTATTTAGAATATTTGATATTAATTTAGCAATGCACTTTAATTTTGAAAACAGAACTATCATTGTTGCATTTGCTACGGTAACCATTGCGGCTAATTATTATAGTTTAAGCCAACAACAACAATGGACTGTTATTTGGGGTGGATTTTATTTTGCCGCGGCCTGTTACTGCTTATACGCCAATGATTTTATTAGCCTTTTTATTGCTCTTGAATGCATGATGCTCACCGCCTGTACCTTAATTTATGCTAGCAATAGCAAAGATAGATTACTTGCTACCAAACAATATTTCATTACTCATTTAACTAGTAGCAGCTTGTTGCTAATTGCTATCAGCTATTTGATTATCACTACTAATGATAATCAAATAATTTCTTTGACTGGATTATTTTCTGGCAATAATCACGAGATTATCATTGGAGTTATTATACTTACCGGCTGTTTAATTAATGTTGCTGCTGTACCATTTTCCAGTTGGATGGTCAATTGCTATCCGGCTGCTGATAATTCAAGCTTTATTTATTTATCTACCTTTACTACTAAAATTTCAATAATAATTTTAATAAAATTATTCTGTGGATTTACTCCACTAAAATATTTTGGCATATTAATGATCATTTATGGAGCATTTTATGCATGTAAGGAAAATAATTTAAAACGTTTATTATGTTATTTAGCAATAGCTCAACTTGGAGTTATTATGACAGTGATTGCCACCAATACCCAGCCGCTAGCGCTAACATCTTATATTACAAATCACATAATTTATAATGCTATATTTGCGATACTGGTTGCAATTCTTGCTGATAATGCCAATATTGCTTATTGTTCCGAGCTAAAACGGGTCAAGAACTATCTATGGATCATTACTACGATTATCGTTATATTAATGTTGTCCAATTTTCCCTTGAGCTCCAGCTTTATCTTAAAACTGACCTTATCAACAACAATCACAGAAAATTTAACTGCTTATACGTTAATAATATTTAATCTAATATTATTTACTGCTATACCAATAAGAGAATATTTTGATAGTAAAGAAATTTTGTCGATTAAGATTAGTAATTTACAGCTTCTTAGTATCATCATTCCTACCATAACAATGATCTTTATTAACTTTCAACTTATTAAAACTTATTTATCAACCGCATCATCAATCACAAGCGACATTAGCAAACAAATTATGATAGTTTTAGCAGGGGTAATCACAACTATTTTTCTAAAAATTTCACGTAATCCAATTAAATTCACAAAATTAAAGTTACTTAAAAAAATGTTTGGCCAGGTAAAAAAACGTTATAGTAAATATCAGAACCAAAAAGATAAATTCAATGATCTCAGCCTTTTATGGTTTATCACCAGCTATTGCAGGAAATCAGCTACCATTCATAACCAACAACTGGCTATTGCTATAGTTTTCTGTTTACTTATTAGTATGATTATAATATTTAATATTACCTAAAAAATGTTACCTAAAAATGCGCTACTCAATAATCTTTATTTGTATTACCCTACTGCTACAAAGCTGTCAACAAAAGGAAAACGACATGATCCCACCACAAACAGAAAAAATAGCTCATAGCCTAACCATTCACAACCAAACAATCAATGATGAATATGAATGGTTGCGCGATAAAAATTGGCCAATAGTTAAGGATCCCAAGATATTACAGCATCTTATTAATGAAAATAACTATTTTGAGCAGTTTTTTGCTGACAGCAAGTCACAAAAAGAACAAATTTTTGAAGAATTAAAAGCCAGAATCAAACTTGATGATCAATCTCCTTATATCAAGCGGGATAATTATTACTATTACACCAGAACTGAAGCTGACAAAGAATATCCTATTCATTGTCGTAAAATGAACAATACTGAAGCAGCAGAAGAGATTTTGCTGGATGTTAACAAACTTGCAGCAAGCAAGAAATTTACCAAAATTTCTGCTCTTTCCATATCTCCTGACCACAAACTAATGGCCTATGCTGCAGATTTTAGTGGCGATGAGCGTTACACTATCTATGTTTATGATCTTATCAATAAAGAATATTTAGCTGATGAAATCAATAATACTCTTGGTGACATCGTTTGGCATGAACATATGCCAGGATTTTTCTATACCCCAACAAATGAAAACTGGCGCTGTGATACCGTAATGTTTCATATGCTAGGTGACAAGCAAGCTGATAAGGTAATATTGCATGAACCAAATAGCTTATACAACGTTAATGTCGCAAAATCAGCTAGCCGACAATATATTATAATCAATGTTGGAGGGCATGATAGTAATGAGACTTATGTGTTCGGAATGTCAGAACAAAATTTCATACCTGTACTCGTTAAGGCACGTCAAGATGGCATATTCTATGATCTAGAGCATCACGGTAATTATTTTTATATTAAAACCAATGAACAAGCAAAAAAATTTCGAATTGCTCGAGTAGCTATTGATGATTTTGCAAATAATAACTGGGAAAATTATATCACTGAAGAGCAAGAGCAATATCTGACAAATTTTGATATTACTCAAAATTATCTAATTTTAAATTATACTGTACTTGGGCTATCGCTAATTAAGATCTTGGATCTCAATACATTACAGCTAAAAATCATCCATTTTCCTGATCAAGCATATGCAGCAAATGCTGGTTCCACTAATTTTGATGAAGATGATCTCAGAGTTACCTACTCTTCATTAGCTAGACCAAACACTACTTATAAATATGATTTTCTTCAAGATTCATTATCAATACTGAAAGTACAGGAAATCCCTAGTGGATTTAATCCTGATGAATATACGGTAGAAAGAATCTTTGTCGATACCGACAATGTTAAAGTCCCAATTACCTTATTCTATAAAAAATCTTTATTCAAGAAAGATGGTTCTAATCCACTATATCTATATGGCTATGGTTCATATGGATATGGTATACCGTTAGTATTCCGCAATGCTGCCGTATCAATGGTTAATCGTGGTTTCGTATTTGCCATTGCTCATATTCGAGGCGGAGATGAACTTGGACATGAGTGGTATGAAGCAGCAAAATTCCTTAATAAAACCAGAACTTTTAATGATTTCATTGCTTCTGCTAAGAAATTAATTGCAGAAAAATATACAAGCATTGGTAATATAGTAATTTGTGGCGGCAGTGCTGGCGGATTATTAATTGGCACAGTATTAAATCAGGCTCCGGAATTATTTAAAGCAGCAATCGCTCACGTGCCATTTGTTGACGTCCTTAATACTATGCTTGATGAGAGCTTACCATTAACTCCTGGTGAATTTAAAGAATGGGGTAACCCAAAAGAATTGGAGTATTTTAATTATATAAAATCATATTCTCCATATGATAATGTCAGCGCCCAAAATTATCCTACTATTATGGTAACCGCTGGCTTATCTGACCCAAGAGTTGGTTATTGGGAAGCAGCAAAATGGGTAGCAAGACTTAGAGCAACCAAAACTGATGATAATCTGATAGTGCTAAAAACTAACATGGAAGCAGGACATGCAGGAGCCTCAGGACGTTTTGACTATTTAAAAGAAACTGCTGATGATTTAGTATTTATGTTTAAGGTTTTTAAGAAGAATTAACAAGAATACAACGTAATTAATTATTCTTTAGGAGAAAATATGAAAGCAAAAAATAAAATTGATTCTACTGATTTAATAAATGCTGCAATTGCAGGTAGTCTTATAAAAGTAGAAAAACTTATACCAACATGTGATGTAAATAAACCAAATAGCCTTGGTAATACACCATTAATGCTAGCTCGTAATTCAGAAATAATTAAGGCTTTAATTAATGCAGGCGCTCGTATAAATGATCGTAATCATGACAATGATTCAGCCTTAATACTCGCCGTTAAAAATAATCTACAGTCAAAGGTGCAGTTATTGCTGGGTTATTCTCAGACTGACATATACGTTCGTAATAATGATGGTAATATAGCTTTAACTTATGCTAAAGAAGGTTCAGTAATACAAAAAATATTAATAGATGAATCACATAAGAAAGCTGAAAAAATTATCTCTAAAAACTATCTTGCTAAACCTCCAATTAATGATGATGAGGAAATGCAAGATATTGATAATATTCAATATCCTGATCAACAAAGTGATCTAAGAATTCCAGCTTTTTTATCTAATTTAGTTGATGAACAATTAGCATTAGCACCAATACCAAAAAATAATGCAGTACCTAGTGCATCTATAGTTAATACCCAAATAAATTCAATAATAATAGGCCTACAAAACAACGCTAGTGGAGATACTGCTGCACTAATATTTGCCAGAGAAGATAAGTTAGACATAAACATTATTCGAGAACTTACAAAAGCAAATAAAGATTTATTAAATATACAAAATGATGAAGGTAGTACTGTATTAATAGAAACTATAGTAGATGGTAAACCAGAAACAGTTGAATTATTAATGGCACTACGAAAGGAAGGAATAGAGATTAATCTGGATTTACAAGATGCTGATGGTAACACAGGCCTACATTATGCTTCTCAAAACCACGAACTAGAAATTGCTGAATGCTTGATGATAAATGGTGCTAACCCAAACCTAAGAAATAATGAAAATCAAACACCATTTGATTTAGCTATTTCTGAGATTATGCTTAGTATATTAGGAGATAATCAAATACAAATGGATCTACAATAGTATTACGGCGTATAGTGCAGTCAGTGTTAGGTGGTAACAATTAAATTTTAAGGTAATGTGCGAAACAAATTAAGTAATTACTTGGTGACAAGCACAGCGAGTTGCAAATAATATTTTAAAATCACTGAGATGATGTGGCTTTTTACCAAAAATGGTGAGATAGAGCCATAATTTTGCTGAACGGCACATTCAGCGGTCTGGCAATGACGAATCTTACTTTAATTGACACAGTTCATTGAACCATATACGTCAAGTTAAGGAAAAAAAGACGTAGGAACAGTCTTGCTTGTGCACCACACTGTCAAACACCAACACCGTCAGCTGAGACCATTTATGGTCGAAGCAATCCAAGAATGATATGTTTTTTACGGGATTGCTTCGTCACCTGACGGCTCCTCGCAATCTGATATATCCCCCGAATTTGAAGTGGCTAAAAAACACTCCAAAAGCCCGTCATTGCGAGGAATGTGCGTAAGCACATGACGAAGCAATCCAGAAAAATCATAACAGTGACACAGCTTTTACTGTGTTAATCTTTCTGGATTGCTTCGTCGTAACCTAAAAGCTACTCCTCAGCTCAGACGATACATAACGCATTTCAGCACTTTCAAATTCGTAGGGATATATCAGTTCGCAATGACGTGGGGGGTTATGTCTCTAAGCAAAACGGTTTATATCGTCTTTTTTTCCTTGAACAGTTCAGAGTTTTTGAAACAATTCCAATAAACTGCTTCAAACTGGGTTAAGCAGGCTTAAAAATATAACAAATAGATATAATATAGAATAAATAAATAATTTTCTTGCCGCTTTATTATTAGCGTCATCACTAAACAAAGCTATACTATAATATAGAAACATCAGGCCAGCACAACTAGCTACCATAAGGTAAATCATACCAGCCATATTTATAAAAAATGGTAACAGCGATGTACCAATCATTAGAAAGGTATAAAGAAGAATTTGGATTTTGCAATAATACACACCTTTTGCTATTGGCATCATTGGAACATTGCAATTTTTATAATCTTTGATTCGGTATAAAGCAAGAGCCCATGAATGTGGTGGGGTCCACATAAAAATAATTGCAGATAATATTATTGGCTCTATAGCAACCCCTCCTGTTACAGCCGCCCATCCAATCATAGGTGGGAGAGCGCCGGCCACTCCACCAATCACCACATTTTGTGGACTACGTCGCTTTAACCAAATAGTATAAACAAAAACATAATACAAAATAGTAAATGCTAATAATCCGGCAGCACATAAATTTACACATAATGCCATCATAAAACTGGAAAAAAAACCTAATATGATACCAAAAGACAATGCTTCCTCAGGAGCAATCTTACCTGTAACTACTGGCCGCCCTTGCGTCCTGGACATTATAGAATCGATATCCAGATCATACCACATATTAATTGCAGCAGCACTACCAGCACCTAAAGTAATGCATATTATCGCTGTAGCCGCTATCAAAGGATGAATATGCCCCGGTGCGCTTTGTGCTCCTACATAAGCAGTAAACACTACTAAAGACATTACACGTGGCTTCATTAAAGCGATATAATCTTTTATCGAACTATAATATTTTAAACTTGTTATAGCAGTCATTAGACCTCTTGCCTAACCTATTCTGATTGGTAATTTTGTTGTCAAAATTTGACCCCGGTTCTCATATACTATAGAGTACACTTAGAAGTACACTTGCGATCCTCTCCTACATTTTTCCTAAAAATTCCTCAATCATTTCTAGGTTATGTAAGAGGTCTATTTTACTTCTGGTTGACTTTCAAAAGAATGATAAGGCGGTGGTGATGTCAACGTCCATTCAAGAGTATCGGCACCACTACCCCATGGATTTGCTGGACATTTTTCTCCATATTTCAAGCTATACAATACTATGTATACAAAGTAAAGAGCAGCAAGCATTGAAATCCCAGAACCAATAGATGACACCATATTCCAACCAGCAAAAGCATCAGGATAATCAGGTATACGCCGTGGCATTCCGGCCAATCCTAAAAAATGTTGCGGGAAAAAAGTAAGATTCACACCAATAAAAGTAATCCAAAAGTGGATTTTACCCATCGTTTCCGGATATTGATGACCAGACATTTTGCCAAACCAGTAGTAAAAGCCGGCAAAGGCAGTAAATAAAGCGCCAAGTGACATAGTATAATGAAAATGAGCAACTACATAATAAGTATCGTGCAACACTCTATCAATCGAAGAATTTGATAATACTATTCCAGTTACTCCACCAATGGTAAATAATAAAATGAACCCTATAGAGAATAACATTGGGGTTTTAAACTCTATAGACCCACCCCACATCGTAGCAATCCAACTAAAAATTTTAATACCAGTTGGTACCGCAATAATCATAGTACCAGCAGTAAAATATATCAAAGCATTATAAGAAAGTCCTACCGTAAACATGTGGTGCGCCCATACCAAGAAACCAACAAATCCGATAGCAGCCATAGCAGCTACCATACCTAAATAACCAAACACCGGTTTACGAGAAAATGTAGATATAATCTGACTAACTATCCCAAAACCAGGTAAAATCACTACATACACCTCAGGATGCCCAAAAAACCAAAATAAATGCTGAAATAATACCGGATCACCACCGCCATCGGGTTTAAAAAAGGAAGTGCCAAAATTACGATCTGTAAGCAACATAGTAATTGCCCCACCTAATACCGGTAGTGCCAGTATTAACAAAAAAGCCGTAATTAAAATAGACCACACAAATAATGGCATTTTAAATAATCCCATACCCGGGGCTCTCATGTTAAAAATAGTGACTATCATATTAATAGCGCCAAGGATTGACGATATACCAGCAAGGTGCAAACTAAAAATAGCCATATCTACCGCAGCACTTGGATGTCCTGCCACATTACTAAGTGGCGGATACATAGTCCACCCAGTACCTGCTCCACCATCAACAAGGGCAGAGCCCAATAACAGAATAAAAGAAGGCACAAGTAACCAAAAACTAATATTATTCATTCTTGGAAAAGCCATATCTGGAGCACCAATCATCAGTGGTACAAACCAATTGCCAAAACCACCAAACAAAGCTGGCATAATCATAAAAAATACCATGATTATAGCATGCGCTGTAATCAAAACATTGTACAACTGGTGATTCTCAATAAAATCATTACCAGGAACCGCTAATTGCAATCTAAACAAAAAAGAAAATAAGCCACCTATAATTCCGGCAAGAATACCAAACATGATATACATGCTGCCAATATCTTTATGATTTGTAGATAACAACCATCGTCTCCACCCGTGTGGCGTATGATGATCGCTTACGTTAGCTTGAGCCATAATTACCATAGTTTAATTGTTAAATTCTAGGCATTGCATACAAATTTTATGGAGATTATTTATAGTTATTCTTAATCTAAAAATAACAAGATTCTGCAAGAATTAGTTCAGCTATTTCATAAAATCTGTTTAGCAGACAAAAAACCTATAAATAAGCCATTAAATTTTGTACACAATAGCTAGATCGCTACCTTTAATTTTTTAATATCACCACCAACTATTAAATTAACATTTCTAGTAATTTTATCATAATCCCAATTCCACCATTGAATTTCTAACAAATCTGCAATGATAGCATCAGAGAACCTTTGTTTAACTACTCTAGCTGGATTACCAGCAACTACACTATATGGCGCCACATCTTTAGTAACCACTGCATAGGCACCGATAATGGCACCATCTCCAATTCGCACTCCAGGCATAATTACTGCATTAGTTCCAAACCATACATCATTACCCACTTCAGTATTACCTTTCAAGCCAATTTCTGGTGCATATTGATCCCATTGTTCGAACAGAAAAAATGGGTAGGTTGTAAAACCATGCATATGATGATTCATCTCACTCAAAATAAAAATGGTGTTCATCGCAATTTGCCCAAACTTTCCAATAATTAATTTGACATAGAATGCACCTCTTACATTTTTATATTCAAAATCTTCAGGATTATTTAAATCATGGTAGTATGTATAATCTCCTATCTCAATATTAGGATTATGCACAAAATGCTTTAAAAACACTGTTTCTTTTACAGTTTTTAAGTAAGTATGAGGATAATGTATATCTGGATTTACCATATTAATAATTTGTAGATTATTAGACCTATCGTATAACTTAATCTAGTTGATAATTTTTGCATGCTTGCCTTTGTTTTTATATACTTGTGTACATTAGAGACCTCTTTTTAAACCAGTTTCTGCTGCCAACTACGTTGTCGATTTCGTGCTCGAATCCTCATGTACGTTAAAGTACACTCCGGTTCTGCGCGCCTAAATCTCCTAGTATTTGACTACCAGAAACTGGTTTAAAAAGAGGTCTATTAAGCAAAGCTTGCTACTAAAAGTTCCTCAGTATCTTTGGTTATACGAGAAGTCTATTGCTATTTTAGTATCATTACGAACAAATTTACTTTTTGCTTGGATCAACCAACGATCAAATTCATCTTTACTCACCACCTCAAGCGCAATTGGCATAAACCCATGATCCACACCACATAATTCTGAGCATTGCCCATAATAAACCCCTTTTTTGGTCACCTTGGTCCAAGCTTCATTCACTCGACCAGGCACCGCATCGGTTTTAATACCAAGAGCTGGTACAGACCAACTATGGATTACATCAGCTGCCGTAATCAAAAATTTTACAATAGTATTCTCCGGAATTACTAAACGATTATCAACCTCTAACAATCGCCTTTGACCTGGTTTTAACTTATCTTTGGCAATTACATAACTATCAAAACCAATATTACCATGATCTGGGTAACTATAATTCCAATACCACTGATAACCAACTACTTTAATAGTAATTTCAGCAGGAGGCATCTCATTCTCCATACGTAAAATACGAAAAGACGGAATAGCTACAGCTATCAAAATTATCACCGGAACAACAGTCCAAATTACCTCTATCAAAACATTATGAGAAAATGTTGCTGGTATCGGATTAGCTTTAGCATTAAATTTAATACACACATAAACCAGAAGCGCTAGTACTACAAATACTATAAATGCACTTACTACCAACAAAAAATTATGCAACCAGTTTAACTCTTCCATAATTGGACTTGCCGCCGGCTGTAATAGCATTTGCCACGGCAATGGCTCAGAGGCAAACGCCGCACCACTTAAAATAATAGTTAATAAAGCAATTATAATTCTCATAATTTCCAAAATTAATGCTTGATATCTAAATAATACAGTATTTTGTTCTGATAACAAAGTACTAAAACACTTTACCTTAGTGCTTTAGGTTTGATGAAGGTGTCTTGCTCACAATTAGATTAACAGACATTTTGGTCATAGAACCGCTTAAAAGATTCAAAGACGAAATGACATGCAACAAGAGCATTAGAGAGACACTTTCAAAACCTACATCCATTTTTTATTTTTAAAAAATTTATAAGTTAGAAATATTGAAAGTAACATCAATAATATAGCTATTGGGTAGCCATAATGGTACTTTAATTCAGGCATAAAATCAAAATTCATACCATAAATACTTGCTATTAAAGTAGGAGGCAAAAATAGTACAGCAACTATTGAGAAAATTCTAATAATGTCATTTTGTTCAATGGCTATCATACCAAGAGTTGCGTCTAAAATAAAATTTAGCTCCCCAGATAAAAAATGAGCAAAATCACTAAGTGAATTAATATCAGTAAATATGGTTTGTAGACAAATCATTTTTTGTTCGTCACAACAAAAATCCGAAGATTGCAGCACATGGTGCACCGCTCTCATTAAAGAGACCAAACTTTCACGACTTTTTGAAAGCAAATCTCCACTACACCCTATTCTTTCCAATATTTCGCGATACTCTACCTTTTCGTTTGGCATGTTTTTAGCAAATATCTTTTTACTGCATAAGTCTATTTCTTCACGAATGGATTCTAGGATATCAGCTAATCTTTCTACTACACTTCGCAATAATTCTAAAAAAATATCATCTGCCGTATAATAACAATTAATTAATTGCTTACCTAATTTATTGGCAAAGACACTAAAAACCTTAAGCTCAGTATAACGAACAGTAATTAAGCGATGTTTATGAAGAATAAAGGTTACAGAATGAGTAGTAGGAATATCACTCTCAGCAACAGTTAATTGTACAGTAGTTATATATAGCGCTTCATTTTCAACGTATAATCTACGAGAAACCTCAATCTGTTTTACTTCTTCTAGAGTTGGTACATCAATACCAAGAAAGCTTTCCACCAATCTTTCTTCATCATCGGAAATATTAAATAAATCTATCCATATTGTTGATTCATCGAGAACATAATTCTCACTTTTCTTAAGCGCATTATCTTGATTTAAATATGTAATAATCATTACTATTAAGCTTTTAGTTAAAGGTCATGGAATAACCTAAGTTATATAATCAACTAATAATCGCTACAATTGCTAATTGTGTTTTATCCAACAAATAAATGTAATGTTAATATTTTTGATGCTTTTATGTTATTTAAACAGGTAGAGAGGAACGACATCATTAATTTACTTTTTCCTTTTGACTAACTATCAGTACTATTTTATATTGAGGCTCTAGCTAACCTCTAATGTCATTATTAATGCATACATGAAAAATATTTCATATCACCTCCTCATCAGCTTTTTTATCTGCTTATTTACTAATAACGTTTTAGCTACAAACGATAATTACCCTAAAACTCGAGAAGAACGAAAAGCAGAAGAAATGGGTTCAATGTTAGGTGGCGACGGCATTGTATTTACACCTGGTAAAATTAAAAATGAATCTACTAAAACCTCAGTTGGCTTTGTAAACAAATATTTATGGCAAGCTGCCATTGAAACCTTAAATTTTGCACCACTTGCCGCAATTGATAGCACTGGCGGAGTAATTATCACTGAATGGCATAGTCCAAAAAATAAACTACAATTTAGCTTTAAGATTAATTTATTTATTAAAGATATAGTAATTAGTCCAGATGCCATAGAAGTGAAAGTTTTTTCTAAAACATTAAAAAACGGTAACTGGATTCAAAATGATAAGCCTTCAGATCTAGCTGCCGTGTTAGAAGATAAAATTCTAAGACGAGCACGAGAATTATATATTCAATCTGAGCGCAAGGAATAGTAAATAATATGAAAAATATCGAACATAAATGGCAGAAAATTTGGCAGGAACAAAGAGCTTTTGTAGCAGATATTAACAAAGAACAGCCAAAATATTACGTCCTTGAGATGCTGCCCTACCCTTCTGGAAAAATTCATGTTGGTCACTTACGAAACTATGCGATTGGCGATTGCTTTGCTCGTTTCATGAGGGCACGTGGTTATAATATATTACACCCCATGGGCTGGGACGCATTTGGTTTACCAGCTGAAAATGCCGCTATTAGCAATAATGCTCATCCAGCCACATGGACTTATAATAATATTGCAACCATGCGTGATCAACTAAAGTCAATAGGATTGTCTTATGATTGGTCTAAAGAAATCACTAGTTGCGCCCCTGATTATTATAAACATGAACAGAAATTTTTTCTTGAACTATATGAAAGAGGTTTGGCTTACCAAAAAGAATCGGTAGTAAACTGGGATCCCGTAGACCAGACTGTATTAGCCAATGAGCAGGTAGTAGACGGTAAAGGTTGGCGCAGTGGTGCCATTGTCGAAAAGCGTTATCTAAAACAATGGTTCTTAAAAATCACCAACTATGCTGAAGAGTTACTAAACGAGATTAAAAACTTGTCCCAATGGCCAGAAAGTGTGCGAGTGATGCAAGAAAAATGGATTGGCAAATCAATTGGCGCTCAGATCAAATTTAAAATCAAAGAATTAAACGAATCAATTGAAGTATTTTCGACGCGACCTGAAACTATTTTTGGCGCCAGTTTTATTGGGATTGCTTATAATCATCCATTGGTTAAAATGATTATCCAACCCTCATTGTCATCTAGCTCCTCATTGTCATCCCGAACTTGTTTCGAGATCTCGTCAGGACTGCGTAAGATCCCGAAACAAGTTCGGGATGACAATGTACGTTCGGATGACAATGAATACGAGAAAGATGACAAGGAGCGTGCAGCATTAGCTAAATTCAAGGCTTTTATTACTCAGTGCTCTCTGCTAGATCATGGAGCAAATTCTATCGACAAAGTTCAGAAACAAGGAATATTTACCGGTCTTCATGCCATACACCCTTTTGACGAAAAGATAGCAATTCCAATAATTATTGCAAATTATGTGTTGGCTGATTACGGAACTGGTGCAGTTTTTGGTTGTCCAGCACATGATGAACGTGATCATGAATTAGCCAAATTTCTACAATTACCAATTAAGCAGGTAATTGATAATGCTGGTATTACAATTGATGTTAATCAAGAAGCTTACACTGGTGATGGAGTAATGATAAACTCACAGCTACTAGACAAATTGAATCTTGTAGAGGCAAAGCAAAAAATTATTATTGAACTTGAAAAATTACAATGTGGGGTACGCAAATCTAATTACCGCCTAAAAGATTGGGGAGTATCTAGACAACGTTTTTGGGGCTGCCCTATTCCCATTATTCATTGTTCTAGCTGTGGTACAGTAGCAGTGCCAGACCACCAACTACCAGTAACTTTACCTCAAGATGTCATTTTTGATGGCCGCGGTAATCCGCTCTCTAACCATCCAAACTGGAAACATGTCGAGTGCCCAAAATGTAATTGCTCAAGCGTCCGAGAAACTGATACTTTTGATACTTTTTTTGAATCATCATGGTATTTTACCAGATATTGCGACCCATCAGCACCAGAAATGACTAACCGCACTGCATGCGATTATTGGTTACCAGTAGATCAGTATATTGGTGGTGTTGAACATGCAGTGCTACATTTACTATATGCCAGATTTTTTACCAAAATCATGAATGAACAGGGATATGTCAACATTCGCGAACCTTTTAGCAGTCTATTAACTCAAGGCATGGTATTACACGCTACTTATCAGGATACACAAGGTAATTGGGTCTATCCAGATGAAGTAGTTAAAAAGGATAATATGCTTATCCATCAGGAAAGCGGCCTTGAAGTATTTTTAGGCAAAGTAGAAAAAATGAGTAAATCAAAGAAAAATGTCGTTGATCTAGAATCGATGCTTAAACAATACGGAGCAGATGCGATGCGTCTTTTTGTATTATCAGACAGTCCTCCAGAAAAAGATTTAGAATGGTCTACCAATGGACTTGAAGGTTGCTCCAAATTTATTACCAAATTATATAATATGTGTAATGAAATTACATCAAAAGAGCAATCTACCACAAACATAAATTCAGTAGATACTAGCTCTAGCTTACGGAGTTCAATTCATTACACTATCAAGCAAGTTACTGATGAGATAGCTAGTTTCAAATTAAATAAAGCCATCGCTCATATCCGTGAATTATTTAATAAATTATCAGATGAGCTAGCGGCTAGCACTACTGATATTCAACTAATAAAAGAAGGTTATACTGTTTTAATTCAATTGATTAACCCATTTACTCCACATTATGCCGAAGAAATATGGCAGATTCTTGGCCACACCACTCCACTTTATTTAACTAATTGGCCTCTATTCGATGAAAAATTCCTGGTATCTGCCACTTACACCATTGCCATACAGGTAAACGGTAAGTTACGAGCTGTTAGTGATATTGCTAATGTGACCCCTGATGAAGAGATAAAAAATTTGGCAATAAATTTACCTGAGGTGCAAAAACATATCGCAGGCAAGGCAATTAAAAAAATTATTATAGTCCCACAAAAGATAATAAATATTGTAGTTTAGAGTGAGCGTTGTTCACGGTTTTTCGGTTTTCTGATTACTATATTGACACGTATGATTTATTAGACCTCTCCGGAAACTGCATGTAAGAGAGGAAGTTTTAGGAAGAACGAAGGCGAGCACCGCAGCGTACTCTTGTTTGTTTCGGAGCGGAGACAAGTTTTGACGACAAAATTACCTCTTAGATACAGTTTCCGAAGAGGTCTATTTAATACTCTCTACTTTTCATTATATTTGATGCCAATATTATAATCTGTTTCAGAAATTTTTTCTGTGTTTTCTACTATAGACATTACATCAATATCTACATTACTTCGCAGTACAGAATTGTAGCTAATGATAGTAATAATTAACATTAAAATTGAAACAATAACTAGATATTTAGAAAATTTGTGCTCGACCGCTATTTTGCCTTGTGCCATGCCATTATAGGGGGTATCGATAGAATTGATCGTTAAATTAACTCCCAGATACCGAGAATATAATTTTAGATATCCATCTACATATACTTTACCAGGAATAGCAGAAAAATCATTTTCTTCAAGAGCAATTAAGTATTGCTCTCTAATACGCAGAGCTTGCGCTGCTTCTGAGGTTGAGCATCCCATTTTTATTCTAGCTTGCTTTAATTGTGATGGCATATTTAAGTATTATCCAAGCTTACGTAAAAACATTTCAAATTTTTTATTGGCAAGAATCATCATATTAAGATTCACATCCTCTTGCAGTTTGATTTTCTCAACAAAATTAAAAAATATGTTAGCTATTCCTTGATAATTGTTGAGCCATTGGTCAAGGTCAATATTAGCTATCGGTGATTGATTGATAATTTTAACTAGCAATCGCCTTTGTTTATCATATAAATCATCCTTCAATGATTGAATCGATAATCTATTCCAATATGAATCATCAATTTGTTTTTCACATGATTTACGTAACCAATCGATGTTAAATCTATTGCCGACAGCAAAATAAAGTTTAGCTACTTCAGCAGCACTGATGTTAGTTTGTTTGGCAACATATATAATATCAAAAGCTGATACCAAACTATCTACTGTTGCAATTGCGTGAGATATACGCAACTCTACTCCTGCTGCAGTATATTTTTCTATTCGATCATCAAATTTACGTTTAGCTTCACCTAATAACAGTGACGCAATAATTGAATTTAGATGTCTTGCCGGTTCAGCAAATTCATTGATTGTTTTTAATATATCAATTGGATGTTCTAGGTTGCGGATAAACCATGAACTGCCCCGACGCATAATTTTTGCAAGTTCTGATAACATGTCAATTTTTATCGTATTATTGACATTAGTTCCCAATGATTCTATAGATTTCCATAAATTATCTAAATCAAAGATGCAACAAACAATAATATAAGCTCGCACGATGTCACAAACTACTCCACCTGTTTCACGTTTAATAGTATTAATAATCGGCCCACTTAACTGATTAACAATTTTATTGGTGACGACTGTTCTAATAATTTCATTCTTCAATGGATGTGATAGTATTTCAGCTTGGAATTTATCACGCATAATTTGCGGAAAATAATCAATTAAATAGGTCTCAAAATACTTATCTTCAGTTAATTTGGCATTAACCAACTCATTGCAAACTGACATTTTACTATAAGATAATAATATCGCTAGCTCTGGCCTGGTTAGATGTTCTTTAGCAATTGATCTTTTAGCTAATTCTGCAGTATCTGGTAAAAACTCGACTGCACGATCTAATAATTTTTCTTCTTCCAATCCACTAATTAACTGGCTAAACATTTCGATATTGAGAGCAGTTGATAATTGTGTAATAGTTATAGCTTGAGTTTGCTTATAATTATCCATAAGTACCAATGATTCAACTTGATTAGTCATGTTAACTAACAATGCATCACGTTCTACTATCGTTAACTTGCCATTTGCCACCGCATTATTTAAAGCTATTTTAATGTTTACTTCATGATCAGAACAATCAACTCCAGCAGAATTATCAATAAAATCAGTGTTGATACGTCCACCACACTTACTATATTCAATTCTTCCTTGTTGCGAAACTCCAAGATTACCACCTTCTGCAATCACAGTTGCTCTGATATCTAGCGCATCACAACGCAAATTATCATTGGCTTTATCACCTATTTCAAAATTATTTTCATACGAAGCCTTAATATAAGTACCGATGCCACCATTCCAGATTAAATCTACCTGTGCCTGTAAAATAACTTTGATTAATTCTTCAGGAGATAATCTATCAGCTTGAATGTCTAGTAACCGTTTCATTTCAGCTGATATTGTAATTAATTTTGCTGCCCGTTCAAAGATGCCACCACCCTTTGAGATTAATTTAATATTATAATCCGACCATTTTGATCTTGGTAAACTAAATAATCGTAACCTTTCTTTAAAACTTGCTGCCATATCAGGATCTGGATCAATGAAAATATGCTGATGATTAAATGCAGCCACCAGTTTTATTGATTCCGAGCTTAACATCCCATTGCCAAAAACATCACCGGACATATCCCCAATACCCACAACTGTAATTGGATGATTCTGGACATCGATTGCTATTTCCTGAAAATGTTGTTGCACCGAAATCCATGCTCCTTTTGCAGTAATCGCCATTTTCTTGTGATCATAACCGCTGGAACCACCGGAAGCGAAAGCATCTCTGAGCCAGAAACCATATTCTGCAGAAATTCCATTAGCATAATCAGAGAATGTGGCGGTACCTTTATCAGCAGCAACCACTAAATATGGATCTTGGTCATCATAAATAATGGTATTTATGGGGTGAGTGATCTTACCGTCGATAATGTTATCGGTGATATCCAATAAGCCTCGTAAAAAATTTTGATAACATTCAATAATTTTAGCCATATATTCTTGGTAACTGAGACCATCTTGACCAAAGAACACCACAAAGCCACCTTTTGAACCAACTGGAACAATAACAGCATTTTTAGTCATTTGCGCTTTCATTAACCCAAGCACTTCAATTCTGTAATCTTCACCACGATCAGACCACCTAATGCCGCCACGTGCCACCTTACCGCCACGCAAATGGATAGCTTCAAAATCATTGGAATAAACAAAAATCTCAGCATAAGGCAGTGGCAATGGCAGCCCTTTGATCTTTTTAGAGTTAAATTTAAATGATAAGTAACTCTTAATGGCACCATCAATAAATTGATAATAATTAGTTCTAACCATTGCTTCCAATAAATTGAACATGCTACGCAATACTTTGTCTTCGGTACTATTGGTTACTGTATCCAAGTAAACGATTACCTTGTCTGTTATCTGATTTACTACATCCATATTGGCAGTGAATGGATTAAATTTTGCTTCAAACAAAGCAATCAACAGTTCGGTAAAATTATAATGCTTAATTAAAGTTAACTGCACATATCCTTTACCATAAGCAAAACCTGTTTGATGCAGATACCTGGTTAAAGCTCGAAGTAACCTAATACGATGCCAGTTAAAGCCACATAATACTACTAATTTACTTAAAGAATCTGCACTCAAATGACCTTGAGCCATTTTATCTAATGCATCTTCAACATTGACTGCTAATTCTTGCAGATCGCGTTCAATTGGAGCTCCTGCTGATAGAAGAAATTGATAGATCCAACTCTCTTTAACATTACCACTAGCTGCAATCATAAAACTTTGTTCATCAATCGCTTTAAATCCTAAATTTTCTATAAATGGCAAAATGTTGGATAATATTAATTTTTTCTCTGGGCTATAAATCTTTAATTGAAAATCTATATTATTTATAGGAATTAAGTTAAATACTGCGTGTCCATTGCTAGATGCTTTTTGTAAAGATATCAGATCCTGCACGGCAATGGTGGCTGTAAATTTATGCCGATAATCAGCTGGAAAAGTCTGTTCAAAAATCTTGAAATTAAGACTAGCTTGGTACTCACCAAAATTTTTACATAACTGATGATAAAAAGACTCTCCCCAACTGGTAGATAATTGATCGACATCATTTTCTATTTCTTCTACTTTAAATTCGATCTTCTCCTGTACAGCTAGAGTTACAAACAAATGCGAAAAATCCTGCACTACTTCAGTAACATTATCCAATAATATCTTGCCCTTCAATTTTGCAGCTAAATATATATTAATGCTATTGTGGATTTCTGGGGTTAGTCGTGCTTTCGGTAAAAAAATGAGCACATTAATAAAAGCTCCAGACCAATCCTGTTGGATAAATAATTTAAGCTTACGGCTCATCATACTTGATAACATATGTAAGCACATACAATACAAATCAGTTTCATCAATTTGAATTAAGGCTTCTCTAGGTAAAGATTCGATAATAATTTTAAGTTTTTTGGAATTATAACCTCCTAGTGGAAACCCAGATCTATCCAAAACAAAACGTAATTTTTGTCTAAGAATAGGAATGTTGATAATAGATTGATAGTAAATTGCTGAACCATATAACCCTAGAATTATAGTGCCTGAAGTATATTTGCCGTGCTGGTCAAGCTTTTTAACCAGAATATAATCTACTAAGTTGCTACGATGAACAGGTGACAGACGGTTGATTTTACCAAGTATAAGCATGGTATTTTGGTATATATTTTGGCTTGAGAAGTTAATAATATTTTGCAGTTCTTCGATATTATCTTGCCAAATTGAGGTAGCACCCTGCTCACTGATAAAGTTTTTTGATGATATATCAAAATCAATGCTACCTAAAAAAGTGAAGTTATTATGCTGTAACCATTCTAGAAAACTTACTATTTCGGCAGAATATGAGCGTAATCCGATATTTTCATAAATTATTTCATTATTTTTTACTCCTTTTACCAAACCTTGTATTTTTTGTAATAAAACTGGCCAGGTGTTATAAGTAGCATCTACCTGGTCTAAGGTATGATTAATTTCTTTGTCCAACAAAGAAATCATTGCTTGATCATAATTACCAAGTATTTTTATGTATAATAAAGATTCAGCTGACTGATCGTGTTGCTTATTAACTATTTTTTGTAATTCTCCATTACTATCTCTAGTGCAATAAATCACCGGGTGTAGTATAAATCTTGGTTGGAGCGCAAGCCTTGTAAACAAACAGCTTAGTGAATCGACGATAAAAGGCTTATTATCATTAATTAATAAGATAGTAATTGCGGGATCAGAATACAAACTTGACTGAGTAATAGTAATTTTTCTTTGGCCAATTTTTCTGTTTTTAAAAAATAGAAACGCTTTGTCAGAGAAATTGGTAAATAGCTCGAATTGCTCCCGTATTTGGTAGTCAACTGGTAAATATATAAAAAACTGACGAATAAATTCGACATAAAGTGGATCCCCACCCTTAGCTTGGATTAATTTAAGAATTTCTGCTTGATAATCAGGAATATGACAAGTAAGCCGACTTAGAGCTAAAGAAGAAGTAACAGACATATCATTGGATCCTATTTATAATTAAATAAATTTTTCACTAGTCTAAATAATGTGGGTTGCCAATTAAAATATTTTAATTAGTAACTCGCGTAAATACTACCTTAAATCATTATTGCACGCAAGTAAGGACCTAAATGAGACCAACCATTTTTGCACAAAGTTCGAAATCAGGTAAAGCAGGAGTTGCAGTATTCAGAATCTCTGGAACTCAGAGTTTATATGCACTACAGCAACTATTGTATAATAATCCTATAGATAAAATTATTCCAAGATATATGTATTATCAAAAAATCTATGACCCTATAAGCCTTGAGTTAATTGATGCTGCAATGGTTGTATATTTTAAATCTCCAGCAAGCTTCACCGGAGAAGATACAGTTGAAATACACACTCATGGTAGCATCGCAATTACTAATATGCTTTATACCGCTTTATTAAAAATAGAAGGTTTAAGCTGTGCTGAGCCTGGGGAATTTACTCGCCGAGCTTTTCTTAATAATAAACTAGATTTAACTAGCGCTGAAGGGTTGGCTGATTTGATTGAAGCTGAAACTATTTTACAACATAAACAAGCAATCCAACAAATGGGTGGTAGTCTGCACCGGCTTTTTGGTCAGTGGCGACAAGATTTGTTGACTATCATTAGTTTATTGGAAGCTTATATTGATTTTCCTGATGAAGAAGTTCCCCCAATCATATTGGAGCAAGTACAAACTAATCTAGAAAAATTACAATATACGATCACAAAATACCTCAATGATAATAGACGTGGAGAATTATTACGTAATGGCCTCAAGCTTGCTATTATCGGAGCTCCCAATGTTGGTAAGTCAAGTCTAATAAACTTTCTGACGCAAAGAGAAGTAGCAATTGTTTCCAATATTGCTGGTACCACCCGTGATGTTATCGAGGCACATTTAGACATTGGTGGCTATCCAATTATCTTGCAGGATACTGCTGGTATCAGGTTATCGTGCAATGATGTTATTGAGCAAGAAGGAATGAATAGAGCGCTAACAGTTGCTAACACTGCGGACATCAAAATATTGATGATAGAAGTACAAAATCAAAATATCCCAGATATCCTGATTAACGTAATTGATAATCATACTATAATTGTAGTCAATAAAATTGATCTGATCAGTGATCAGGAACATGAGAATTATAATAGTAAAAAATTTATACCTATCTCAATAACCAAACATTTAGGGCTAGATAACTTACTCAAAGAAATTGAGTTGATAGCAAGTAATATTTCTGGCCTTACTGAGGAACCACCGATTACCAGAGCCCGTCATCGGCATCAACTAGAAGAAGCTTTGGTACATTTAGCAAGCTGCGATCCGCTAGGTGATCTAGTGTTAGCAACCGAAGATATTCGAATGGCTATTCGTACTTTGAGTAATATTACTGGTAATATTACTGTCGAAGAAATATTGGGAGAAATATTTAGTAATTTTTGTATTGGTAAATAGAGGTCAGTTCTAGCCGTCATTGCTTGAGGTAGCTTTAGCTCAGACGTGGAAACGGGAGTTTTTGGCAATTTTAATTGGCAACTTGCGTTAACATAATATCTTTCTCTAAATTATAAGTATTATTTATCAATTTGTCCTTGATCTTTTGCTGTTATAATGTATCTTGGCTAGTGCTAATTGTCTAGAAAGCAATGATCTATATTTAGCGGGCGTAGCTCAGGGGTAGAGCGCTACCTTGCCAAGGTCGAAGTCGAGGGTTCGAATCCCTTCGCCCGCTCCATTGTTATTTTGTAGTTAAGTTAGTTTAATATACAAATCTTGTCTAATTAGATTTAAATATTAATTTTGATAACAAATAAAGTTTTATTTCGCCTTTTTATTAAAGTCGTGTTATACTTTATAAGTGTTCATATCGTAGATTTTAGATAAGGTATAGCCATGTTTAATATATTTAAAAATATTAATTTGCCGGCGTTTTTCACTTTAATTATTTATCCTATAGTTCTTATAGCTCTTTTTATTTATTATGCTGCCAATTATCAGGTTGGTGTTACAGAAATAACCCTAATAATCATCAGTTACTATGGTGCAAATATATCGGTTGGCGTTGGATTGCACCGCCTATGGTCACATAATGCTTTCAAAATAAATAAGTTTGTAGAATTTATTTTAGTAATGCTATCAGCGGGCACCTTGCAAGGGCCAGCATTATCCTGGGCATCAAATCATTATAAGCACCATACTTATACTGACAAAGAACAGGATCCACATAGTCCCCTTAAATTTGAAAACCGTATAATTGGCTTTTTTTGGTCTCATATTGGATGGATGCTTTCAGGAGAAGGTAGTTACAAGTCCATCGATCGTCTTACTATGGTTAAACTTGGTAGGAATAACCTGCTTAAGTGGCAATTAAAATATTATTGGCAAATTGCAGTATTTATGAATGTTATATTGCCAATGTTAATAGGCTATTGCATAGGAGGCAGCTTATTATCTTGTTATACTGCTTTTCTATTTATTGGTATTGGTCGAGCTTTACAACAACAGGCCACGTTTTGTGTGAATTCTTTATGCCACTTTGTCGGCACCAAAGAATATTATAAAGGTACCGCAGGTGATATCTGGTGGATGGCACTATTTTTGTTGGGTGAAAATTGGCATAATTTTCATCATGCCTTTCCATCTGATTATCGTAATGGGGTTAAGTGGTATCATTTTGATGTTCATAAGTGGATTATTTTCTTAATGAGCAAAGCTGGATTAGTATGGGACTTAGATCGTACTCCAGAAGTAAGAATTCAGGCTAAATTGAATGAAACTAACAAATATTATGTCGAATGGAGAAAACAACAGGCAAGCGTACTGCAAAATAAAGTAGATCGATTATTAGAGCATCTGTATGTTAAATTAAATGAATTAGAAAATTCTTCTATTTCTGTAAAAAATCAGTTAAAGAAATCTTTTACTGAGGCTCAAGAATCTCTTAATAAAATTGCTGAACAATTGCGTGCATTAATGCAACTGCCGGAAAAATCATCAGAAAAAATATTAAAAATAGTTGCTGAAAAATTAGATAATACCGAGATTATTATTTGTAAATTATATCAGACATTAGATAACGTTGCTTTGAAGGCTTAGAGCATGTCTTGAAAGTGAGTGATATAAGAGAGGAATTTAGTCAAAACGAAAATCGAGCACCACAAGCAGTCTTTTGTTTGTTTGTGGGGAAAGAGAAACAGTTTTGACGACAAAATTACCTCTAGATGCACTGTTACAGGATCTTAATTTAATAGGTGACCAGTTTCACGGTTTTTAAAAAAGTTGTCATTGCGAAAGAGGGCGCGGCGAACGTGTTAATCTAGCAAATTAAAGTTTGTGAGCTTTTCTGGATTGCTTCGGCTGGGGGAGCCTCGCGCAATCAATGGTTGTAGTTTTGTAAGCCGCGCCACCACATATATAACGTTCAAACTTACAACTCGTGAACACTCACATATAGACTTCTTTTGTGAGCGTTCACGAGTTGCAAGATTGAATACAAGTCAGCGGCTTACAAAGCTACAACCACAGTCATTGCGAGGAGAGAAACGACGAAGCAATCCAGAAAACATTGGTTTTAACTGTATTGCTTCGTCGTTTCTCTCCTCGCAATGACGATTTTTTAAATCCGTGAACGCTCACCTTCTTTTAAGCATAATTTAATGATATTAAAACCAATGTTATTCCTAAAAGTATAATCAAATGACTTCGCCGGAAAACAATAAGCAAAAACAAAAGAATATAGTTGTACTATGCATACTAGTTATTATGATTATATTAGTATATTTTATAACCATAATAAAACTATCTAATTGATAATTTGTGAGTGTTCACGACTTTTCAGAGCTGCTCTCGTAATCCCTTTGTAACAGATTTAGTTTGCAGTTAGCGTGCGTATAGCTTTTATTCGAGGCTGAAAACTCGTGAACAACGCTCGCGTTTAGATATAAATGAGTGTTAGCTATATAATCACATCATATTTTTCAGCACATTATCTTTTCTTATAAAATGATGATATAGTGCAGCCAAGACATGTCCTGCAATTACCCCGACAAGAATCCACGCAAAATAACCATGTAATATCCATGAAGTTTTACCAATTAACTCATCCTTGGTTATTGCTTCAATTGTATAAAACCCATAAATACTTATATCATGACCACCCATTAATGACATTAATATGCCACTAATTGGCATTGCAAACATTAATATATATAGTAATATATGACCTGCTTTTGCTGCAAAATGATGCAATGAAGGCATCTCAACAACTACACTAACATTAATTAATTTCCAAATTAATCTTAAGAAGATAAAAAATATCAGCACTGCTCCAGTAGCTTTATGTATGCCATAAACTTGAAATTTTAATTCAGAATTAGCCATACCAGACATCACAAAACCAACTACTATCATCCCTATTATAACTATAGCAATTGTCCAATGTAATAATTTCGATACCATTCCATATTCATCTCTTGTATTCTTAATCATAAATTTATCTTCCTATACTTTGATCTTGTTTTTTCTCCTGCTCCAAATTCTGCACTCTAATAACTTCTGGCTTAATACCTAAATCAATAACATGATCATATTTCATTCCGCCATTTACTAGATCCTTACCTATTTCTTGCACTGTTTGTCTATCCTGCGGTGAAAATTTATTTACTACTACTTCAGTAATTTCATATAAAAACTTCCATGATAATTCCAATTTCTCTTGTAGAGTCAGTTTTTGATCATTATTTTGCTTTTTTTGGTAATATGCTGCAGACTGACCATCTTTATTGCTATCTACCGCTTTTTGCCCTCTACTGCCACCCGATCTTTTTACAAAAAATACTATAATCAATACAAGTCCAGCTATGCCAAGAACTATATTCGTAATACCAATATTATTAATAATATCCATTATATGTTTCTCCGTCTTAAGTGTATTAGATCTATAAGTACATTAGGCAAACGAAGGTCAAAATCAAGAAGTACTAGGAATCACAGAGTCGAGGAGCGCAGCGTATATTTAATACGTGAGCATCGCAGATCTCTAGTGATGACGCAGTAATTCTTAATTTTCACCGAGTTTTATCTATATTTCAATTTGAATTGTGGTGTGAGTAATATTAAATTTAGCCGCTAATTCCTGCTCTAAACTTCTTAGCACAATTTGACTATCTTTTAAAGTATGTTTATCAGTAACCAGGTGAAAACTGCAAGCAATAAATCCTGAGGTAATAACCCACACATGTAGATCATAACAACGAATTACTCCTGAGGTACTATTAATAGCTTGCTCTAATTCTGTTATATTAACACTAGACGGTGCTCCTTCCATTAATACTGCAGTAGAATCTTTTAGCAACCCTATTGAGCTCCATAATATAAACAGCCCAACGATAAAAGATACTATTGGATCAATAATCGATATATCAGTTAATATTATAAAAATTCCAGCCACCACTACACCAAGAGCAGTAGCTACATCTCCTATTATATGTAGGAAAGCACTGCGAATGTTAATATCATCTTTTGAAGCTTTATGTAATAACATGCCATTAAATAAATTTACACTTGCAGCACAAAATGCCACAATAATAACTACCATCCCTTCCACTGCAACTGGATTAAGATAACGATGATAGGCTTCATAACAAATGATCAACGCCATTACAATTAAAATAAGGGCATTAACAAATGTAGCAATAATCCCAGTGCGATGAAAACCAAACGTACGTTTATCTGTCACTGGACTTCCAGCAATCCACATTGAATACCACGAACTTGCAACGGCAATTGCATCAGCAAAATTATGAGCCGCATCTGAAATCACTGCCAAACTATTAGCCAGATACCCAACTATTAATTCGCCTACTACGACACTAAACGTCAAGAAGGTAATTAACCCCATGGTTTTATGTGAAACTTTTGCTGGAAAATGATGCGAATTAGCTGGAGGCATTTTTATATCTTTATGATCTTAACTATTTTATATAGAGTAACACAAATAATACGCCATATGTTTGCAACTATCCTTAAACCTTGAAAGAGTTTTTTGCAATTGTTGCATTTTCATCAGTGAACTGTTATATAATTAGCGTCATTCAGCTCTATATATTAATAATATTATTTTATGAACAACAAATTTTTATCATTTCAAGAAATTATTTTAACTCTGCAATATTATTGGCATCACCATGGTTGCGCTATTCTCCAACCTTATGATCTTGAAATGGGAGCTGGTACTTTTCACCCAGCGACTGTACTTAGAACCTTAAGTCAGAAATCATGGAATGTTGCCTTTGTCCAACCGTCCAGAAGACCAACGGATAGTAGATACGGAAATCACCCTAATCGCATGCAGCATTATTATCAATTCCAAGTAATTTTAAAGCCATCACCAGATAATATTCAAGAGCTATATTTAAACAGCTTGCAGGAGATTGGTATTAATTTAACCAAACATGATATCAGATTTGTTGAAGATGATTGGGAATCACCAACGCTTGGTGCCGCAGGGCGTGGCTGGGAAGTGTGGTGTAACGGCATGGAAGTATCACAATTTACTTATATGCAGCAAATAGGCGGCATTGATTGCAGACCGGTAGCTGGTGAAATTACCTATGGTTTAGAACGACTTGCTCTTTATATTCAAGGGATTGATGAGGTAAAGAATATAAATTGGAACGGTAGAACTGATAAGCATAAATTAACTTATGGTGAAATTGACTTTGCGGCAGAAAAACAGTTCTCGATATTCAATTTAGAAATTGCCGATGTAGAATTCTTACGCTGTCAGTTTAAAGATAGTGAACAACAGGTTCAGAACCTGATTAAACAAGAATTACCTATAGTTGCTTACGATTATTGCATTAAAGCTAGTCATTTTTTTAATATTCTGGATGCCAGGGGAGCAATTAGTGTCACTGAACGTGCTTCCTATATTGCAAAAATTCGTGATCTCGCTAAACAATGTTGTGTTAAATGGCTTGAACTAGAAGAGTATTAAGTAAACTATATCAAATTTGTTGAGAGCGTTCAATAAACCATATATTTTGTTATTCCGAACTAACACAATGTCATCACGAACACAAAGGGTCATCACGAACTTGTTTCGGGATCTTATCATGACTTCACAAGATCCCGAAACAAGTTCGGGATGACATTGTGTGTTCAGAATGTTACCATGGTGTTCAGCACAATAATTATACTATTCGCAATAATCATGAGCTATACATTATGAGTGAATTATTACTAGAACTACTAAGCGAAGAAATTCCAGCATTAATGCAAACAGCAGCTGCAACGAGCTATCTGGAAATCTTTACTAAAACTTTTACAGATAATGAAATAGCATTTGATAGTTTAAAAGTTTTTGCAGGATCACGTCGTATTACATTATATGTAACCGGTTTACCAGAAACCTTACCGGCAAAAATACTGGAAATCAAAGGGCCACGTCTTGATGCCACTGAATCAGTAATCGCAAGCTTTTGTAAAGCTCACTTGATCACCAAAGAACAGTTAACCCCGCAT
The DNA here is from genome assembly GCF_963422225.1 of Candidatus Trichorickettsia mobilis. Lineage (NCBI taxonomy): Bacteria > Pseudomonadati > Pseudomonadota > Alphaproteobacteria > Rickettsiales > Rickettsiaceae > Candidatus Trichorickettsia > Candidatus Trichorickettsia mobilis. The sequence goes on along the minus strand of NZ_OY728607.1, from coordinate 215,394 downwards.
AATTTATTTTATATTCATAAAAAACAGCAAGCAGCAACTGAAATAAAGCAGTTGCTGCTTGAGTTATTACCTAAAGCCATCAGTAGTTATTCATGGCCAAAATCTATGTATTGGAATAATTATTCGCTCGCATGGGTTAGGCCATTAACCAATATTTTATGTATTCATGATCGGCAATTATTACCTATAAAACTAGCGCATCTGACTGCCAACAACTACACTTACGGACATAAATTTCTATCGAAGGGTAAATTAGAAAACATGCAATCTTTTCATGATTACCAGCAAAGATTAGCACAAAATAAAGTTATAATTGATAGATTTGAGCGCAAGAAAATGATCGATGAGCAATTACAGCAGCTGACTAAGTGCTATGAGCTCACTCTGAATCATGATCCTAAATTATTGGAGGAAATAATAGGTCTGATTGAATATCCAACGGTAATGATTGGTACAATCGCTGCTAAATTTTTAAAATTACCACCTGAAGTTCTAATTACTTCAATGCGAACTCATCAAAAATACATCACCGCCTTTGACAAACACGGCAACTTTGCGCCGTATTTTCTATTTGTCAGTAATAATTTATCACAACATCAAGATAATATTATTGCTGGTAATGAGAAAGTATTGTCTGCAAGATTATCTGATGCTTTGTATTTTTATGAGCAGGATTTAAAAACAACTGCTGAGCATAAAGCTAAGCAACTTAAGCAAACTGTATTTCATGCAAAACTTGGCAGCATGTTTGATAAAAGCGAACGAATTGCACAGATTTGTAATTATCTTTTTCCAAAAAATGAAGATTTACAAATAGCTGCCAGACTATGTAAAGCTGATCTGGTTTCAGAAATGGTGCAAGAATTTCCAGAGTTGCAAGGCATCATGGGATATTATTATGCCAAATCCGCTGGCCTTCACGAAGAAATAGCAATTGCAATCAGAGATCATTATAAACCTCAAGGACTGTCAGATAATGCACCTACTGGTATGGCAGCACGACTGGCTCTCGCTGATAAATTAGACAGTCTGATTACTCTAATGTCCGTCGGAGAAAAAGCAACTGGTTCAAAAGATCCTTATGCTCTCCGAAGATACGCAATAGCAATTATCAGAATCATCTTAACTAATAAGTTTTTAATAAGCTCAAAAGATTTATCAATGATATTTGAGCTTCTAAATATTAATGATAGTAATTTTTCTAGCTTTCTCGAGTTCTTACAAGAAAGAGTAAAATTTTATTTCAAAGAACAATATGATCTTGCTTTAATTAATGCTGTATTAGATCTTCGTAAACAAGATTTATTAGCTATTGCAGCAAAACTCGAAATCTTACAAACTTTTACTGGCAGTAATGAAGGGCAAGCTTTGATCTCAGCATATAAAAGGATCAATAATATATTGGCTAATAATTTTATCGGCGCAGCTATCCAACCAAAATTATTGCAAACAACAGCAGAAGTCGAGTTAAATGAGGCTCTAAATAACATTACCAGGGAGCTTACTTCGACTTTTGCTTCAAACCTCGAATTACTCATCAAAATAATTCCATATCTTGATAGTTTTTTTGACAAAGTACTGGTAAATGATGAAAATTCTGAACTACGACAAAATCGCTTATCGCTTTTATATAATATTAAGCAAATATTTCTGCAAATAGCTAATTTTGATTATTTATAATGCACGAATTAATAAAAGCGGCAAATATCATCAAACAAGGTGGAGTTGTTGCATTCCCAACAGAAACTGTATACGGGCTTGGAGCAGATGCTACCAATCAACAAGCGGTACAAAAAATCTTTCAAATAAAAAATCGCCCGCAGATTAACCCTTTAATCGTACATGTTACAAATATTACCCAAGCAGAATCTATTGCTCATTTTAATGAAGATGCTTACGCTTTAAGTCAATTTTGGCCAGGACCGCTAACTATTATAGCTCCACTAAAACCAGGACATCATATTGCTAACTCAGTGTTAGCTGGGCTACCGACTGTTGCCATTAGAGTTCCCGCTCATGATCTTGCTCGTCAGTTAATAGCCTTAGCCAATTGTCCCATTGCAGCTCCAAGTGCCAACCCTTCAGGTTATATTAGTGCTACCAATGCTGGGCATGTAGCTACTGATTTTGCTGATACTGAAGTTTTTATCATCGATGATAATAATACTTTGGCAATATTAGGCTTAGAATCTACCATCATTGATACCACCTCTGCTACTCCAACAATCTTACGCTATGGTTTTATTACTCCTGAAGCAATAGAGTTAGCTTTAGGTAAAAAAATAACAAATCTACTACCACCAACTCACCTAATCAAAGCACCAGGAATGCTGGATAAGCATTATGCACCAAAAACCAGGTTGCGGCTCAATGCTGATAGTATAACTACCGACGAAATAGGATTAAATTTCGGCAATAGTAACCTAGATAGCATCTATACGATAAATTTGAGTAAAACTAGTAATATGATGGAGGCGGCAGCTAATTTATATAGTTTCTTGCGAGTGTTAGATAATTATTCACTAAATAATAACATTACTCAGATTGCAGTTGCTCCAATTCCAAATCACGGTATAGGGTTTGCGATCAACGATCGACTGAAACGAGCAGCTTTTTGCTAGTAAGCGGTCACGATTTTTAGAAAAAGTCATCACAGATTTTGTTAAAAATCGAAGCAATTGTAAGATAAAAATATGATATAATATATAGACGCGATAGGTAGACGCGAGAGGAAAAAGAGCTCCGAATACTGCTGTAGTATAGGATCTTTAAAATAATGTCTAGTAGTTGATATGAAGCTTTAAAAGAGTAATTGAATATATCAATATCCTCTGTTCAAGTTAATATATTATATATATTGAGTTATTTATTACATCAGTCAATAAGTAATATAAAGAAACAATAAATTATTATAGAGTATCCAATAAACCATATGCATCAAGTTAGGGAGAATCCATTTGAGCTGAGGTCACTGAGGTGACCTCAGCAATCTATAGTAGCAGAAGAAATGATATTAATTTTGGTATACGATACTTCCATCACCAAATATAAAAAAGTTTCTTAGGAGATTTTCTATATTGCTAGTATAGCTTGACCTGATGCAAGTTTTCTGTAAAAATTGCTACGGTAATTATGTTTATTAAAGATATAGGTTTCCAATATTATGCAACAATTTGATTTAGTAATTATTGGTGGTGGCCCAGCGGGATATACTGGTGCTATACGTGCTGCACAACTTGGAATGAAAGTAGCTTGCATTGATAAGCGACGATCTTTAGGTGGAACTTGCTTGAATGTAGGTTGTATCCCTTCCAAAGCTTTGCTAAATTTTTCTGAAAAATACGAAGAAGCTAAGCATCATTTTGCGGATATTGGTATTAATACTAACGCTAGCCTTGATCTAACGAAAATGATAAGTAAAAAAAACCAGGTAGTTAGTGATCTGTGCAAAGGAATAGATGGATTATTTACAAAAAATAAAATTACTAAGTTGGTTGGCACGGCGATGCTAATATCACCTACAACCATTGAAATAAATAATGAATCAGGAAAAGAACAAATTACTGCCAAAAATATTTTAATTGCAACTGGCTCTGATATAATCAAGATCCCAGGTGTCGATATTAATGAAACATCAATTATCTCCTCAGCTGGAGCTCTAAATCTACAACAGGTACCAGAAACTTTAATTGTGATTGGCGGTGGTTATATAGGTTTGGAACTCGGTTCAGTATGGCGTCGGCTTGGTAGTAAAATTACTGTAGTTGAATATGCTGATCGTATTGTTCCGGCTCTAGACGACGAAATTGGCAAACAATTTACAACAATTTTACAAAAACAGGGCTTTAGTTTCAAGCTAAATACTAAAGTAGTTAGTGCAGAACAAAAAGCTGATAAAGTGATTTTGACAACGCAAGAAGTAACTGGTAGTAAGCAAGAACAATTAACCGCTGATGTAGTGTTAGTAGCTGTAGGTAGAAAGGCTTATACTGAAGATCTAAAATTAGAAGCAGTTGGCATTACTGCAGATGAACGCGGTAGAATCGAGGTAAATTCATATTTCCAGACTGCTATTAAAAATATTTATGCGGTGGGTGATGTTATAAAAGGGTCAATGCTTGCCCATAAGGCTGAAGAAGAAGCTATTGCCGCAGTAGAAATTATGGCAGGGCACGCCGGTCACGTAAACTATAAAATAATCCCTAGCGTAGTTTATACCTCACCGGAAGTTGCCTCTGTTGGCCTAAATGAAGCTGAACTGAAGGCTGCAGGCATTAGTTATAATATCGGAAAATTTCCATTTCTTGCCAATAGTAGAGCACGCACCATGTGCGCAACCGATGGCCTGGTCAAAATTCTAGCTGATAGTAAAACTGACCAGATATTAGGTGCTCATATAATTGGTCGTGATGCTGGAACATTAATTGCTGAGGTTGCTGCAGTTATGGAATTTGGCGGAGCAGCAGAAGATATTGCTAGAACCTGTCACGCTCATCCAACTCTTAGCGAAGCAGTTAGAGAAGCCGCTCTTGCGGTAGCAAAACGTGCAATTAATTTTTAATGTTTCACACGTAGAGAATGTTCGCGCACAAGAACCTAGGTATTGAATTGGTTCTTAGATACCCCTCTGTGAGCGAGGAGCAACAGAAGCAGAACGTTTTCTACTCAAATCAGTTTCACTGATTTCACGATTTTGATTTTTAGATATTGGTTTTATAGTATCTAAGCTTTGTCCTAATACTAGAATTGGCCGTACTGTATCTCCAACCATTTTATTTACCGAAGCCTTAAAAGCATCTTTACTAATTTTAGCTTGCTCAAGCTGTTTTCCACCGGTACCGTCTGCGGTATTGCTTACTCCTTGGTCAAGATATAATTTAGTAAGTTTTTGTTCTAATGTTCCGATGATCTGCTCTGCATTTTTTTCTGTCATTACCTCTGTTATATCTTTTCCTTTATTTTCTATCTTAATCTGCTGAATAATATCTTTTAAACTGCTCTCAATAAGCTTGCTATCGCTTTCTCTATTACCATCACCAAATAAATTAGCGCCAATTTTCTTTGCTATAGTTTCGATACCAGTCAACTCTTTCTGGTTTAGTTCATAAGCTTCATTCACTTGTTTTTTAGTTACCTGAGCTTCATTAACTAAACTCGTAGTATTTATTGCTGTATTTACTTTTTCAGCTTTATCCCAAGCTTGAGATATTGGTGTTTTTTTTGTCAGTTCTATTTTTGCGACATTACCTGGAGCATATTTGTCAAAAGGATTATGTGCTCTCTTAACATCACGGAATATACGAGCGAAAAAGCCAGGCTTGACCTTTTGTACTTTTTCTACTTTTTGTTCTAATTGTCCTTTAATTTCCTTAAATTTATCTAATTTTTGCTGATCAGACATTTTAAGATAATTCTTATCAGCCATAAGCTGTTTAATCGCCATGGTTTGCTTTTGTTGTTCGTGTTTTGCTTGCTTTAACTCGGTAATATTATTATATCCTGGCGCACCGAGTTTTCCACGTTCGGTATCTATTCCTTGCTTCAATTCAAAACGTTTTTGATCTATTCCTTGCTGTCCATATACCCCTAGCCCACCAGTAATTGCGGTTTTTACTACAGTTTCAGCAAGCTTTGCTGGATTTGTTGCGTTTGCAACAATATTTACTGCTATCGGCCCAGCTCTTTCACCGATAATTTTAACAGTACTCTTAAAACCTGATGAACTTTCCTTACCCTCAACATATCTCTCAGTTACTGATTTTTTACCAGTTTTTGTTGGAGTATATAATTCACTGGCCAAAACAGTTTTTAATTTGGGATCTATTATAAATCGTGTCTCCTGAGCAGCAAAATTATCATTATTTTGAGTAAGTAGCTGATGTTCTTTATCTAATTTACGAGTGCTTCTGGTTTGTAAAGTATCTTTAACTACTCCTACTCCTACCGATATTCCTGCAGCAGCAAGCCCTACTGCAGCGAATGGAACTGCTACCGGAGCCGCTGCTACTACACCAGCGACGGCTAAGCCAATAGCAACCGCTCTACCAATTGCACTACCAGTAACTATTTTAAAAATCGTGCTATCAGTAACTGCTTTAAAAGGTTTTGAATTAATTATTGGATCGATAATTGCTGATTTTACTTTATTATAAATGTTGGATAAACCACCTTTAAATCGTTGCCAAAGTGATTTTGGTACTGAAGGTTCCGGTTCTTTTGTTTCTTCTATAAAAGATGAAAAACTAGTTTTTTCACCAGAGAAAGATGATCGTCGTTTATATTGCTCATTGCTTAGTTCATTAACTTTATTATCTGAATCATCTTTGCTCATATTTTTACTTATAAGTTTATATTAATTGGTGTATACATTATGAGATTCATATGCTTATATTAATACATTTATCAAATTTTAGATACTCAATTATTAATTGAATATCTTGTTTTTTAGAGATACTGAGATACAAATGAACTACTTTAAACTATTGAACATAAAAGAAGGGTATGATGTTGATCTTGATCAACTACATCAACAATATTTATCTTTACAAATAATTCATCATCCAGATAACATTACCACTGATAACAAAAAAGATAATATATCAGTTTCGATTGATCTAAATAATGCCTATAAAATACTTAAAGATGAAGTTTTAAGAGCAGAATACCTATTATCATTATATAGTATTGATATTAATGCCGCTAACTTCAGAACTAGACTTTCTGCAATAGAATTACAAAATATATGGCAGAACTTAGAAAAAGTTGAAGAAATCTCAGATTATAAGATTCTGGAATTAGAGTACCAACATCAACAACTTGTAAAAGCAGAAATATTGGTTAATTTAACCAAAGCTTTTGCAGATAAACAATGGTCTCTTGTGGTTGATCTAACAATACGCCTAAAATATCTGGTTAATCTAATTAATAATATAAAATTTAAAATTAATATATTATGCAAGTAATAGAAATTAGCGATAACCTAAATACAAATACAACCAGAGATGATCAACAATTAGCAGTTGGTATTGATTTTGGCACCACTCATTCTTTAATAGCAATTTCACAACAAAAAATACCTTTTGTTATTGCTGATCAACATAAATTAGAGCTTATTCCATCAATTATTACTTTTAAAAACAATAATTTTATCATTGGTGACCCTACTCAAACAAAAAATACTATTTTTTCCATCAAAAGATTACTGGGAAAATCAACTCAAGAAATCAAACAAAATCCGGCTTTATCCAAATTAATAAAATCCTTGCTTGATACTGAAAATCACATCCCCAAATTAAACCTTGACGGCCAACTGATGGTTTTACCAATGATTGCCGCAGAAATATTTAAATATTTAAAAACAACTGCTGAGGATGCTTTATCCATTAAAATTACTCAAGCAGTAGTAACAGTACCAGCTTATTTTGATGACGCTGCCAAAGGCGAGGTAATGCTAGCAGCAAAAATAGCCGGCTTAAATATAATCAGACTAATGAGCGAGCCTACTGCTGCCGCTTATGCTTATGGATTAAATAATGAAATGTCTGGTTGTCATCTAATATATGATCTAGGTGGCGGTACTTTTGATGTCTCGATATTATATATGCAAACTGGAATATTGCAGGTTATAGCTACTGCCGGTGATAATATGCTTGGTGGAGACGATATAGACCAACTAATGGCCGATTATTTCATCAGTAAGTACCAATTACTCTATTCTTCAAAATTAATTATTATTGCTCGACATATTAAGGAATTATTAAGCGTTCAGGATCAAGTGATAATGGAATATGGTAATGTAGTAATATACATAACCCGTCTGGAATTTGAGCAATTAATTTTACCACTATTACAAAAAACTATTCTAATCACGCAAGAAGCACTGCAACTGGCTGGAGCTCCTGAGCTTAGCAATATTATTCTAGTTGGTGGATCAACCAAAATTCCATTAATCACAAATTTATTACAACAAAATTTTAATACCCCTATTCTTTCTGAGATTGATCCGGATAAAGCTGTAGTATTTGGCGCTGCATTACAAGCAGAAAATTTGACTACAGCTAGCAAAAATTCTAATTCTATATTAATTGATGTCGTACCTTTATCTTTAGGAATCGAGTTATATGGTGGTATTGTTGAAAAAATAATCTTGCGTAATAGCCCTATACCATTATCAATTACCAAAGAATTTACTACTTATGTTGATAATCAGACTGCAATGCAATTTCATATTGTCCAAGGAGAGCGTGAGAAAGCCGATGATTGTAGATCACTAGCTCATTTTGAACTTAAGGGACTGCCACCAGCTGTTGCTGGCCTGATTAAAGTAGAAGTAATATTTTCTATTGATGTTGATGGTGTATTATCGGTGTCAGCTCTTGAAAAAACTACTGGTATCTCACAGATAGTGGAATTAAAACCCACCTATGGCCTTGATGATTCTGAAATAAATAAAATTTTAGAGAGTGCATATATTAACGCAATTAGTGATCATCATACTAAACTAATAAGCGAAACGATTATTGAAGCAAAATCGTTAATTTATCATTTGGAAAAAGCTATTACCGAAACCCCAGAACTATTATCTTACGACCAAATGCATCAAATACAACAAGCAATAATTGCCCTGCATACCAGCCTCACCTCTAATAATCGTGAATTAATTATTGCAAACATTAACTCTTTACAACAAATTTCAGAATTATTCATCACACAGCGGATGAATTATGCTCTAGATAGGTTAATAAAAGGAAAGCATATTGATGAGGTTTAATATACGAATTACGGATAGTTAGAATTTTAGATAAAATTTAATAAAATTGTTTATTTCTTTTTTGAGCAAGTTGATAAGGTCTATCAAATTATACTTGATAATACTTGACTGAATTACTAGGTTAATATAACATTAACCTAGTACATGTAGCAGAATAGGTTATGTAAGAGGTCTATATATGATGCTTAGCACTAAAGGCAGATATGCGGTTATGGCCATTTTAGATATGGCAACACAAGATACGCAAAAACCCACTAGTCTGGCTGAAATCGCTGCACGGCAGAATATCGCTCTAAATTATTTAGAACAAATTTTTGCTAAACTTAGAAAAGCTGGTTTAGTTAATGCAATTAAGGGACCAGGTGGCGGTTATACTATTAATATAGAACTAAACCAGCTAACTATCGCTGCTATCATTGATGCGGTAGAAGAAAATATTGAAATGACTAGATGTAAAATTAACTCATATCCTGGATGTATGCCAGATCACGTCAAATGTAGGACACATGATTTATGGCATGGCTTGAGTGAGCATATTAGAAGTTATTTTACTGCAATTTCAGTTGCAGATATATTGTAACCATGATTTATCTTGATAATAACGCAACCACAGCCATTCATCAAGACGTTGCAGATTTGATGTATAACATGATAAAACAACCATTAAATCCCTCATCTATACATGCTGGTGGTCGTAATGCCAAAAATATTATGGAACAAGCACGAATACAAATTAAAGAGTTAATGGGGATTGCTCCGTACTCTCGTGAATATAGCATAATCTTTACAGCTACCGGGACGGAAGCCAATAATTTGATATTATCTAATTTTATTGATGGCGATGTTTTTATTTCGACAGTAGAGCATTTATCAATCTTGAGCCAACAAGATCGTTACCCTGATATAAAAACTATTGCTGTCAATGATCATGGTATCGTTAATCTTGATTCTCTGACTCAATTATTGAGCCAAAGTAAAAAAAGCAAGAAGCTGGTTTCAGTAATGCTTGCAAACAATGAAACTGGAGCAATTCAACCGCTAAAAAATATAGCAAAAATTGCTAAACAATTTGGTGCTTTGATACATAGTGACTGCGTACAAGCTGTCGGAAAGATGGTAGTAGATATCACTGATCTTGATCTAGATTTTGCGGTGATCTCAGGACATAAATTTGGTGGATCAATGGGCGCTGCAGCATTAATTGCTAAAACCAAACATCATCTGGTGCCCCATATTATTGGTGGCAAACAAGAAACGGGCTTACGTGCTGGCACTGAGAATGTTGCTGCAATAGCAGGATTAGGGTTGGCAGCAAAAATCGCTAAAGAAGAACTCTCACAACGGATTCAGCATATGCGACTACTGCAACAAAGGTTAGAAAGTAATTTAGATAATATATTTCCACAAATTACTATATTATCATCAATTGCTCCACGCATTCCTAATACATCCCTTATTAGCTTACCTGGCGTGTTATCTTCATTGCAACTGATAGCTTTAGATTTACGTGATATAGCAGTTAGTTCTGGCTCTGCCTGCTCTTCCGGTAAAGTCAATAAATCTCATGTATTAGAAGCGATGGGTGTTAATTCCGAAATTGCAGTATCAGCAATCAGAATTTCGACATCACCAGATAATTCAGTAGAGGATATTGACGGTTTTATTAATGCCTTCAAAGAAATACATAATTAAAAAAGATAATATGAGTAAACTTGAACAACTAAGACAAAAATTACTGGCAAATGGTTGTACATTTCCAATTTACCTGGATTATCAGGCCACTACGCCTATGGATCCTAGAGTATTGGAAGCAATGCTACCATATTTCACCACTAAATTTGGTAACCCTCATTCTCGTAGCCATGCTTTTGGCTGGGAGGCAGAGGAAGCAGTTGAGCTGGCACGCGCTCAAGTAGCCAAACTAATTAATGCAACACCAAGGGAAATTATTTTTACCTCTGGGGCGACAGAATCCAATAATTTGGCGATAAAAGGAATATCGAAATTTTATGGTAATAAAAAAAATCATATAATTACCTTAGCTACTGAACATAAATGCGTCTTGGATGCATGTAGACATGCTGAACAGGATGGATTTCAGGTAACTTATCTACCAGTAAAACAGAATGGTTTAGTTGATTTAGAATTGTTACAACAAACTATTACCGCAAATACAATGCTAGTTTCAATAATGGCTGTACATAATGAAATCGGCGTAATTCAACCACTAGCACAAATTGGTAAAATCTGTCGTTCCAATGGAGTGTTTTTTCATTCAGATATCGCTCAAGGCTACGGCAAAATTCCAATTGATGTTGATGAATGTAATATTGATCTTGCTAGCATTTCTGGTCATAAAATTTATGGACCGAAAGGTGTTGGAGCCTTATATGTGCGTAAAAAACCTCGTGTCCGCCTAAGTCCTATCATCAACGGTGGCGGACAGGAGCGAGGCATGAGGTCAGGTACTCTGGCCTCACCGCTAATCGTAGGGCTTGGTAAAGCTGCTGAGATTGCTCTGGCTGAAATGGATCAAGACTATTTACATGTCAAAAATTTATTTAATAAATTTGTAGGTCTAATTACCAGTCAAATTCCTGATGTTTATTTAAATGGTGATCGAGATCAACGTTACCCTGGTAGTATTAATTTGAGTTTTGCTTATATTGAGGGTGAATCGATGATTCTGGCAGTCAAAGATTTAGCAGTATCCTCTGGTTCAGCCTGTACCTCCTCTTCTCTAGAGCCTTCGTATGTATTACGAGCACTTGGAGTAGATGAAGAACTGGCACACACTTCTCTTAGATTTGGAGTAGGAAGATTTACTCGTGAAGATGAGATTGAGTACGCGGTAGAACTTATAATTTCTAAAATCAAATTTTTGAGAGAAATGAGTCCACTCTGGGAAATGGTGCAGGAGGGTGTGGACTTAAAGCAGATTAAGTGGGCAACTCATTAAACCTCCTGTCTTACTTCATCTGAGAGGTAATTTTGTCGTCAAAATCAAGCTTAAAATCCTCACATACTAAAGTATGCTGCGGTTTTTCGTTTGATTTTTCCTAAAAATTCCACTCTCATATATAGTAAGGCAGGAGGTTTAATAAGAACAAATACGAGACTTTTTTAAACCTGTGAGGTAAAAATTATGACATATGATAAAAAAGTATTAGATCATTATGAGAATCCACGTAACGTAGGATCTTTAGATAAAACAGATACTACTGTAGGTACTGGTTTGGTTGGTGCACCTGCTTGTGGAGATGTAATGAAATTGCAAATTAGAGTTAACGCAGAAGGTATGATTGAAGAAGCAAAATTTAAAACTTTTGGTTGTGGTTCAGCAATTGCCTCCAGCTCTTTAGTAACTGAATGGATCAAGGGTAAATCGGTAGATGAAGCAGAAGCAATTAGAAATACTGAAATTGCAGAGTACTTATCGCTACCACCGGTAAAGCTTCATTGTTCTTTATTGGCTGAAGATGCGGTAAAAGCAGCCATAAAAGACTATAAAGATAAACAAGCAAAATCTGCAATATGACAGCAATAAAACCTAAACAAGCACTTGTGCTAACTGAGTCAGCAGTAGAACAAATCAAACTGTTACTTAAAAATAACCAGAAACCAGTGGTTGGTATTAGAATTGGCGTTAAATCAGGCGGTTGTTCTGGTTATAGCTATTACTTTGAATATGCAGATGAGAAAAAACCATTTGATGAAGTAATAGAACAGCATGGCGTCACTATTTTAATTGATCCCAAAGCATTAATGTACCTAATTGGCACTGAGATGGATTATCATAATGATCAATTCAAATCTGGATTTGTATTTGTTAATCCTAATGAAAAAGGAAAATGCGGCTGTGGCAAATCATTCAATGTTTGAAGATACCTTGGTTGCGTTGCCTACACGTCATTGCGAGGGCTAAAGCCCGAAGCAATCTAGTAAAGCAAATAACTATAACTAGATTGCCAGGTTTGTGGATAACGCCATATAAAATTTATTGCTTTCGTAACATAATTTATTTATAAAGTATAGATGTATAAAATTTATTTTTTGCCCATTTTTATTATAACCTTAATGTTGAGTGGCTGTATGCCAGCTATTTTTACTGGTGCTGTTAGCTCAACTATGGCTGTTGCTGGAGACCGGTCTGTAGGCACTGCAATTGATGATGCCAAAATTGCTGCAAGAATTAAAGCGGACTTTATGAAAAGCAATTTCAGAGAATTATATACCAAAATCTCTATTAGCGTATTAAATGCTCGTGTTTTATATACTGGTACTGTCGATAAAGAAGAGGATATGCTAACTGCTGTACAAATCGCCTGGAATCAGAAGGATGTTAAAGAAGTAGTAAATGAGTTGATAGTTGATAAAAACAGTGGTCACTTTGACTTGGTGCAATATACAAGAGATAGTATGATTACTACTCAAATTAAATCGAAAGCTTTCTTAAAGCGGGAGATTAAGTTTGTAAATTATACGGTAATAACTGTTAGTGATATTGTGTATTTATTTGGTAGTGCTAGGTCAGAAGAAGAATTAGAGCTAATAGCAGATATTGCATCAAAAGTACATGGTGTCAAAAAAGTTATATCTAATGTTAAAATAATAGAACCTTCAAGTAATGACACTGTTGCAGATAGACTTGCCGATGAAAATACTTAAATATTTGCATTCTAAAATTAATTCAATGGTCGAGCGCTGCTTTGAAGTGCATCGAGTATATACCGCAGATACTTCAAGAGTTGGTAAAAGGACGAGTGGCGAGGTTGCACAGCGTACGTTAGTACGTGAGCACAACCGAGACCCGATGTCCGACACCCCAAATCTTGAAGTATCAAAGGTATACATAATTTTACTTTTTTTACTGACCGGTTGCATGAGTCAACAAGATAGGTTGCATAAAAAATTATCAAAAGAAGATCCTAAAAATATTAATTATCAAGGACATTATAAAATAGGTAAGGAATATAGCATTAAAGGTAATAGCTATACACCAGAAAAAAATATTAAATATGATCAAAGCGGTGTTGCTTCCTGGTATGGTAGTAAGCACGGGTTTCATGGAAAAAACACCGCAAATGGTGACCTCTATAATAAATATACATTAACAGCAGCGCACCCAACATTACCGCTACCAAGTTTAGTCAAAGTAACAAACTTGGAAAATAACAAATCAGTAATCCTAATGGTAAACGACCGAGGACCATTCAACAAAAATCGTATATTGGATGTTTCTGAGGCTGCAGCTCATGTTCTGTCTTTTAAAAGACAAGGAATTGCTAAAGTACGGGTACAATATATGCATAAAGAAACTCAAGATTTCCTAAAAAAAATTGCATTAAATCCTAAAGAAGGTTCAAGAACAGCTCATAAAGCAAAACGTAAACATTGTAGTATTAATTGTCATGTTAAATTAGTAAATTTAAAATATAATCTTGCTATAACTCCTTAGGTTCTGTGATAATATCTAATTTACAAGAATTCCACCAGTTACTTCAGAACAGCAAGCCAATACTTGCTATAGATTATGGACAGAAGAAACTTGGACTAGCAATATCTGATCCAAATTATACGATCTCCATGCCTCTAAAAACGTTAAATTGTATCAATGACTCAGAAAAAATAAAAATAATATTAAGTTTTGTTGATGAGTATTCAGCTTGCGCTTTAATTATAGGGTTGCCGATTATGATGGATGGTACTGTTAGTAATCAGGCGCTATCAGTACAAAATTTTACAAATTATTTATCTACTACAACTGATTTACCAATATATATGCAAGATGAGCGATTAACCTCCAGAGCAGCAAATAATTTGCTAAAATCTTTGGGTTTAAAAAGAAACAAGAGAAATCAGCAAGATGATGCTATTGCTGCTGGCATGATTCTAGAAACAGTATTGAGTTCTATTAAATTTCTGAATTAAGCCGGCTCTCTGTCTTATGCAGCTAAGTGTCCTTAAGCACGCATCTCAACTATTAAAGTGTCTATGGCTTTATCAATATCAGATGATATTGTATGATAAGATTTAGAAATTATTAAATCTACATCTATTATAAACTTATCTATGAATTTTGAAGAATCTTCGTAATTATTATAAATCTTATTGATATATAAATATTGTAACTCTACTAATAATATCCTGTCAGCTAAATCTTTTGCCAACTTTATTAATGAATCTTTAATCAAGTCCTCAAATATATTTTGTAATACTTCTTTGTTAAAAGTAGTTGTATTAGTTTGTGTCATAATGTACCATATAATTATATATCACGCTGTTTAGTAAAATGATATTTTAATATTCTATCTATAAGCAGGAAGTACTCTATTTTAGGATGGAAATCAATAATAATATTTTATATTATGGTACTATTGTCTTGTTATATACAAATATAAAATAATATTTAATAAACTCTATAAAGATAATTATAAGTGTTGTATAATAATAGACAGTGTGTTATATAATACTAATTATTTAAATATATTAAACAAGTTATTCATATGGATTTAAAACAACTCGGATCAAGACTTCAATATATACGTAAACAAGCTGGATTAAGTAGGGAATATATTGAGAAAACTTACAATATTCCAGCTGTAACAATAAGATCATGGGAAATATTAGGACCAGATATAGGTATATATAAATTAGTCAAATATTTAGAAATATACCAAAATTATGGTTTAAATTTTTCATTGGATGTATTGTTGGATACTACCAAAAATTTTATCTTAAACTATAATCAATCTGTAAATGAAGAAAATCGTTTCTTGAATAGCAGCTTTTGTTTACGTTTATTACAAGATGCCATGCAGGTATTTTTTTATGCTAATGAACGTAAAGAGATTTTATATTTGAGCAATATATGTAAGACTTTACTGCCTAGCACTAATAAAGAGCTGATACTTACTAATATTACTGTACAAAATATTATACCGGTTGATGAGTATGAAAAATGTCTGCTGCCTATAGCAAATGTATTAAGTGGGAAGCTTGCCAGTATTACTTACTCTGTAAACAAGCAAAATACACATTCTACTATAGAACTATCACTATTACCTAATTTTGATAAATTGAGTAATGTAATTGGCTTTGTAGCCACGCAACCAACAGCAATGTTCGGATTTTAGTTTAAGATTAAGGTTTCAAAGAGAAGAGTGTTAAGGTTGTCAGAAAAAGTTGTCATTGCGAGATTTTGTTAAAGTACGAAACGCACTCAGGCTGATCTCGGATCAGCTCTTGATGACGGCTTGTATGTGCTATACTAATGTCATTAATTGATTATTAATTCGAGAGTGTTCGCTGAAACCATAAGCGTCAAGTTAAGAAAATGAAGTGAGCAATCTCCGTCATTGCGAGACGAAGTCGAAGCAATCCAGTAAATGAACGAAATATTTTCGACCACTATCGTGGTCTCAGCTCAGGTGGGGTATGGGGTGCTAAAATTGTGGTAATTAGAGGGTAGATGTAAACAAAACATTAATTGAATTTTTTGTTTACATCTACCCTCTTAGACTTACAATGGTTACCAGATTTTGATTTTCTTTTATTAGCTTGTATAAATCTTTCGAACTTGGTAGAGATGAGTTTTTCGAATTTAATTCTAGTTTTTCTTTAAGTTCACCATTCTTTATTTTAAGTGCTTTATTTTCCGCTCTCAAAATTTCATTCTCTGCTCTAAATGTCAACAGATTTCTAAAAGATTTTGTATCTGATTTACTAAACTTTAAGCGATGCTAATAAATACTTTTACCACTTAAAGTGTACTTTGTTATGCTTTTTTGCCAGACCTCTAAATGATTACGAACCAAGAAGCAATTTTGTAGAAGTCAATATAAACCTCAGCTTATATTGACTTCTAGATTTATTATATCCGATTTTAAACTTACAACACTCTCCTACCTTAAATGGTTGAAGCTATAGACCAAGAGTCAGAACTTAAAAATTAACTCTAATTTTTAAAGTACCTTGATGTCCTACATATTTTTTTGCCAAATTAGCATCATAGCCAAAACCATATTCCATCATTCGATATTTTATAGTTAAGCTCGTACCAAGGTTGACAAAGGTTTTTTCAGGTTTGGAAGCTTTTGTTGGCATTGGTGCCGATGCACCACCTAGTCTTGCTTCAACCTTTGGTGCTTTACCTTTAAAATCATAATTGACAAAACCATGCACCTCCGGCATTAATAACACCTCTTTTATCTGAGACTGAAATGAAGCCCTGCCGCCAATAATTCCTTCAATTTTATCAACTGATTTTTTACTGACATTCATATTTCTACGAGTTGTACCAGTTTCCGTATAACCACTATCATTAAATTTGGCATATCTCAAACCAAGCATTGGAGTAAGCACGGTATGCGTATCCGGCAGTATATACCTATAACCACCTAATACTTCTCCGCTATATGAAGTCGAGTTATATTTTCCGAGCGCAGTCTGATCTAAAGTCAGATTTATTATACGCTTTTCATAGTTACGTACTCTGCTTGAACCAAATGAAACAATACCTTGGACAAATAAGTTACTTGGCAATTGCTGTGCTCCATATATAGAAAATAACGTACTTTCAACTTTTGTGGTATCACCTGCTTTTTGATTTTTATGATCAAGCTTGGTACTAATAGCCGTGAAAGCCAGACCCAAAGTTAAATTATCATTAGCTAAACAATCGAAGCCGATAGTGCCACCACCAGCCTTACTTTTATATCCAGGAGTGCTACCTTTTTTCTTTTGTGTTGATTGAGCATAAAATGGAGTACCCCAGATACCATAACGCTCTGCTGACAACTCATCACCAGCAGCAACACCTAAACCTTCGGAAACTTTAAAGTTATTACCAGCTCCTCCAGCTACATTATCCATCCTGGCGCCGATTGCACTTTGTGCGGCTTGTACCAACCCAGTAGTCACTGTTGCTACAGCTGCAGTAGGTGCTGCTACGCTTAATCCATCGGCCATCTTTTTTTGACGTTCTGGATCAGTTATAGATAACTTGCCTAACTCATTAACTACATCACTAGCATCACTATTGTCATGGACGTTAACACCAGCAAAAGCTGTCACTATTCCAGGATTAGTTTTACCAAAATCTTTCTCTAATCCCGCTTTTATCTTGTTCACTGGTATTAGATTACCACCAGCATCAACTGTATAGCCAACATAAGCATTTGTTTTATTTTTGAACTCAGCTATTTCCATAGTCTTAGCAATTGCGTCACGAATAAGATCTTCTTGTTTAGGATTAAGATCCTCTGGTTTAGGTTCATTATTATCATCATTGTCTCCTTCATCATCCCCTTCATCTCCTTCGTCTTCATCACCACCGCCACCAGCATGATTTGATAACATAGCCGTAGCAGCGTTATAAGCCCAAGCTGGTTTTGGGTTAGCTAAGTCATTGTTGTTTAACGCAGGCGCTACTCCTGCTGGCGGTGTAATTGTACCAGCATTAACAATTTGTAGAAGTGGGTAGGATTGACCAATATCATTTATATTTGAAGTACCATCCACATTAATTGTAATTGCCTGTACTCCAGCAAGATTTAGATTAGCTGCTCCAACACCGCCATCAATTACTATATGACCAACCCCTACACCCTGATCTATGGTGGTATTAATTACTACGTTGCCAGAGAAAGCTGCTATACCATTCTGATATGTTAAAGCGTTTTTACCTAAAGTAATAGTGGCGTTGCCACCAGTATTGCCAATATTACCACACACTATAGTGCTATTATTTACTGTAATAGCACTATTAGTTCCTTGATCAATTCCGGCTGTAAAATTAACATTTCCACCATCTAAAGTTAAAGTCTTAGCATAAACCTTGGTATTAATTACAGTATCTCCAAGACCTTTAATAACTAAATTTTTAAATCTATTGCCGGCAGCTTGGCCAATTGATTGAGCACCACCAATTGAATCAATAATTAATTGCTTACCCGCTTGCTTGGACATAAGTACTACTATTCCCTTATCGTCTGCGCCACCTACTAGATTACCATGTAATGTAATAGTTCTATTTGCCCCAGCATTATTGTGACCGAGCATTAACTTCGAGTCAGCATTGACAAAGTTAATCGCTGTACCATTAAGCAAAGCAAGATCAGCTTCAGTGGCATCCAGAGCTAAACCAGCGGCACCACCACCACCAGCTTCACCAATATTAGTTGTCACAGCAGCAGTCCCACTTTTATTCCAAAGTACTGCGCCTCTCTTTATGTTCAATACATCAATGTTAGCAAGATTAACTGCATTAGCTCCACCAGCAATAGTTACTGACTCAGTATTAGTGCCGGTACTGGTCACTTTCAATTCTTTTAACTTATTGATAGCAGTACCCAAAGTTTTACCAGCAGCACCACCAGTAATTACCAACTGACTGCCAGCACCTTGTGTATGCAATTCTATTATTCCTTTATTTGCTCCTGGATCCACGTGATTTTGTACAGTAACTGTTTGTATGGCACCAGCTGTACTCTGTAATTTTAACACCGAATCAGCATTAGCAAAAACTGTTTGAACTGCTGCACCAGGATTAAGATCAAAATTTACATTTCCACCGCGTATTAATGTACCTGTATTCACAACTTCACCAATAGTGATGGTGGTAGCGTTCACTACTGCGTCTGACAAAGTAGCAGTAGCTAAGGCTTTTACGTTTATTGCCGTCAATGGCGCAGTTGTACCAATAGCTCCAGTTACGGTTGTACCGTTAGCACCAATAAAGTTTAATACACTCGTCCCGCCGTTAGTAGCTGCAGTCGCATCAATCGCTCCAGTCACTGTCTGTGCACCGTTAGTGCTGTCAAGAGTTAAGGTCGAAGCAGTAGCTCCAGCAAGATCAGCATGAAGTGTTATTGTAGTCGCTTTAATTGCTGCACCTTCTAATTTCGCTGCATAAGCAGTAGCTCCATTAGCTACGCCTAGGTTGATTGCCGTCAATGGCGCAGTCGTACCAATAGCTCCAGTTACGGTTGTACCGTTAGCACCAATAAAGTTCAATACACTCGTCCCGCCGTTAGTAGCTGCAGTCGCATCAATCGCTCCAGTCACTGTCTGTGCACCGTTAGTGCTGTCAAGAGTTAAGGTCGAAGCAGTAGCTCCAGCAAGATCAGCATGAAGTGTTATTGTAGTCGCTTTAATTGCTGCACCTTCTAATTTCGCTGCATAAGCAGTAGCTCCATTAGCTACGCCTAGGTTGATTGCCGTCAATGGCGCAGTTGTACCAATAGCTCCAGTTACGGTTGTACCGTTAGCACCAATAAAGTTCAATACACTCGTCCCGCCGTTAGTAGCTGCAGTCGCATCAATCGCTCCAGTCACTGTCTGTGCACCGTTAGTGCTGTCAAGAGTTAAGGTCGAAGCAGTAGCTCCAGCAAGATCAGCATGAAGTGTTATTGTAGTCGCTTTAATTGCTGCACCTTCTAATTTCGCTGCATAAGCAGTAGCTCCATTAGCTACGCCTAGGTTGATTGCCGTCAATGGCGCAGTCGTACCAATAGCTCCAGTTACGGTTGTACCGTTAGCACCAATAAAGTTCAATACACTCGTCCCGCCGTTAGTAGCTGCAGTCGCATCAATCGCTCCAGTCACTGTCTGTGCACCGTTAGTGCTGTCAAGAGTTAAGGTCGAAGCAGTAGCTCCAGCAAGATCAGCATGAAGTGTTATTGTAGTCGCTTTAATTGCTGCACCTTCTAATTTTGCTGCATAAGCAGTAGCTCCATTAGCTACGCCTAGGTTGATTGCCGTCAATGGCGCAGTCGTACCAATAGCTCCAGTTACGGTTGTACCGTTAGCACCAATAAAGTTTAATACACTCGTCCCGCCATTAGTAGCTGCAGTCGCATCAATCGCTCCAGTCACTGTCTGTGCACCGTTAGTGCTGTCAAGAGTTAAGGTCGAAGCAGTAGCTCCAGCAAGATCAGCATGAAGTGTTATTGTAGTCGCTTTAATTGCTGCACCTTCTAATTTTGCTGCATAAGCAGTAGCTCCATTAGCTACGCCTAGGTTGATTGCCGTCAATGGCGCAGTCGTACCAATAGCTCCAGTTACGGTTGTACCGTTAGCACCAATAAAGTTTAATACACTCGTCCCGCCATTAGTAGCTGCAGTCGCATCAATCGCTCCAGTCACTGTCTGTGCACCGTTAGTGCTGTCAAGAGTTAAGGTCGAAGCAGTAGCTCCAGCAAGATCAGCATGAAGTGTTATTGTAGTCGCTTTAATTGCTGCACCTTCTAATTTTGCTGCATAAGCAGTAGCTCCATTAGCTACGCCTAGGTTGATTGCCGTCAATGGCGCAGTCGTACCAATAGCTCCAGTTACGGTTGTACCGTTAGCACCAATAAAGTTTAATACACTCGTCCCGCCATTAGTAGCTGCAGTCGCATCAATCGCTCCAGTCACTGTCTGTGCACCGTTAGTGCTGTCAAGAGTTAAGGTCGAAGCAGTAGCTCCAGCAAGATCAGCATGAAGTGTTATTGTAGTCGCTTTAATTGCTGCACCTTCTAATTTTGCTGCATAAGCAGTAGCTCCATTAGCTACGCCTAGGTTGATTGCCGTCAATGGCGCAGTTGTACCAATAGCTCCAGTTACGGTTGTACCGTTAGCACCAATAAAGTTTAATACACTCGTCCCGCCGTTAGTAGCTGCAGTCGCATCAATCGCTCCAGTCACTGTCTGTGCACCGTTAGTGCTGTCAAGAGTTAAGGTCGAAGCATGAGGACCACCAGCAGCAGCAAGGTCAGCATGAAGTGTTATTGTAGTCGCTTTAATTGCTGTTCCTTTCAGTATTGCCGTATTGCTTGCTGCTGCTCCAGGGGCTCCAATATTTATTGCTGCCAGCGAACCCACACCAGCACCAATTGTTCCATTGAATGTTGTTGTATTACCATCATTAGTTATGGTCAATATACCTTGACCAGCACCAGCACCTGCTATATTGCCGCCTAAAACAATAGCGCCAGGAGCGGCAGGAGCAATAGCCAACGTAGCACCAACTCCAGTTAAAGTAACATCACCTAGACCATCATACTGATTTACAACATTTGAACTTGCTGCATTGACTGCATCACCACTTGCAGTACCAATTAATGTTGTTGTGACAGCACCATTGACATTTAAAGTCATGGTATTACCAGCTGCTCCTATAGCACCAATAGTCATACCTTTATTATCTACAAAGTTAGCACCAGCAAACGCTACCTCAATAGCTTCAATTGGACCAACAGCACTACCAGCATTAACCACAACATTTCCAGCAACACCAATTTTTAAAACGTCATTTGCTGCAAAGCCTAGCAAACCATTATCACTAACTCCACCAATATGTAAATCAGCAGGAGTGCCTGTAGTAGTATGCGTAGCACCCAACGCCGTGCTACTTAACCCACCTGCGATTACTGCAATCGCTGAGGCGGTAGTTAGTAAATTTTTAAGAAATTTTGGTTTCTTTTCCATAATTCTTTCTTCCTATATTGATATGTTTAAAATTTAATGCGCTTAAATATATTTTAAACACCCTATGAGGGTGGTAGTAGTTATTATTTAAATTTGATGAAAATAGTATATTGAACATTTTGTATTTATCAAGATAAACATTAAGAATTTTAACAAAGATATTAAAAACCTAAGACATGCAATAAATGCACTACATTTAAACTTAATTAATATGGGGGCTAAAAAATTTAATCAAGCAGTTTTTTATGACAATAGAATGCCTTGGTCAACATAATTTGAGGTCATAATTATATTATTTTATTGTTCTGTCATTTGTGTAAGGTTTTGTTGTATATTGGAAACGTGCAAACAGAATATGAAAGTATAATCAGAAATTTTCCTATTTAACCAAAGTGACTCACGGTTATATGTCTTGCAACGTGGAACTAAGTTCAAGTTTTTCTAAACCAGAATGGTGAACTTTACAACATATTATATGAATACTAACATTAGGTAAGAAGAACTATATCTAATTTAGCAACTTCTATCGCAATCAGGCGCTAAAAATGATTGATCATAGATAATATTTTGGCTTAAATCATGCTAATTGCTATAATGACTTAAATAATTAAGCTACACTAAAAAATTAATATTTTGGTTGCGAATCAATCTAAGATTCGAGCATATTTATTAAATGCACTGCTTGATTTTATTATAGAATTAACACAAATTTATCTAAAAACATAGTTCGTTTATGGTTAGTTTTCTTAATCCAGTTAGCAACCACTCTAGCCTCGCGCTTAAAATAGCTACTATAAAATTACGTGATAGTGGCGAGCGTATGGCTAGTGGTGATAGAAGTAAAGCTAGTATTGTAGACTACATTGTAGGTTCACAATTACGAAATAATGTACCTATCCTTAAGAGCTTAGCCAAAAATATTGCTTATAGCATTAATCTGCTTACAATAGCACGATCAATATTATTATCAAATAAGCAACAACTCATAAAAATACAAGATATTATTGCTCAAGCTAATACAGCAAACCCTACATTGTTGACAGCTTTAAATAATTTATATTTATCAAGCATAGCTGATCTTAATCGTCAATTCATCACAGCTACTTTTGACAGCAGAAATCTCTTTGACGCTGCTGACCTTACATCCGTCAGTGCTGCGCCAATAGATGTTAGAGTTAATATATTAATGAGTGAAGTTATTCAGATTACCACACCTGATTTGTCATTACCTACAACTGGTCTTGGTGTTCCTACAGATATATTGACCCCAATTAATCAGGCTAATGCTCAAAACATTATCGCTGACCCTAATCAAGCAAATGATAGTGTTAATAAATTCGTAATTAATGGTCTCTCAATGATTGGTGGACAAATTGAAAGGTTAAAAAATGCCTTATCTGCTTTAGTAGTTTCTATACAAGTCAATGATAGTACTGCAAGTGATTATCTAAATACTAATTATGAAGATGATGCAAATAACTTTAAAGCTGCAATAGAACTCACTAAAAGCTCAATTATGACTATCGTATTCGCTGACCGATTAATAAAAGAGACAGAGAAATTACTGTCATAACTAATAATTTACAATGGGTTATACCAGAGCATGTAAGATCAGTAGATATAAGAGAGGAATTTTTAGGAAAAACGAAGTCGAGTACCGCAGCGTACTATTAAGTAACGTAAGTTGCCAATTAAAATACTTCGTAATATATTACCATGAGCTTTATCAACTAATAGCTAATTGCGAGTTTATCTTTTGGATTGCTTGTGCAAGTAAAGAATTTAAACCAATAACTTTAAATTTTCTAGGTAGATGATGATGAACAATACTATTAGTAATGCTAATCTTCTCCAGCCGAGATTGCATGATATTCGATATTGCCGGTTCAGATAATACTGCATGAGTTATGAAAGCTTCTACGGCAACAGCCCCTTTGTCTAATAATAAGTCTGTTGCTTGACATATGGTATTTCCAGTATCAACAATATCATCAATAAGCAAACATTTTTTACCAGAAACATTGCCAATTAATTGCTGCATAGAACATTTATTATAAGTATTTCTAATTTTATTAATTATAGCTATATCAACACCAAGATATGAGCTCAATTTTTGTGCACGATTTATGCCGCCGATATCTGGAGATACTACAACTAAATTCTGATTTTCAGTGATACTTGTGGTAAATAGAGGAATAGAGTTAATGTTTTGTACACCAATCTTAAAGAATCCTTCGATTTGACTGGAATGTAAGTCAATAGTAATGAGTTGATCAACTCCAGCAGCTTCCAGTAAAGTGGCAATTAAACGCGCGGAAATTGGGCCGTAATCATAAGACGGGCGATCCTGGCGACTATATCCAAAGTAAGGCATTACTGCAATTATACGTTGTGCCCCTGCACATTTTACCGCATCAACTAGCAACAACAATTCCATTAAGTAATCATTTGCTGGGTTTGATGTCGATTGAACAATAATAATATCATCTGTATATAATGGAGTAGTGAATTGTATGCGTAATTCCTCATCAGCAAATTTCTGGATATCAGCAGCAATATACTCTATATTAAGCTGTTGGCTCAATTGCTTAGCTAGTGTTATATGGCTATTGCCGGAAGTAACCTTTAACATTACTCTTTAAGACCATAGATTTTTCATTTTATTAAAGAAACTAACATCATCACCTTTACCATCATCTAATTCCTTATCTAGTAATTCAAGTAATTCTCGCTGCTTCTTGGTTAAAGATTTAGGCACCTCAACGTAAACATGCGCAATCATATCACCTCTCGTTGCGAGCCTTACTTTAGACATCCCTTTACCACGTAGCTTTAATTGATCACCATTCTGAGTACCAGCTGGGATTTTCAGACTTACTTTGCCGCCTTCAATAATTGGCACCTCAATCTCTCCACCTAATGCTGCTTTGGTAAAACTAATTGGTAATCTACAATGTAAATTTGCTGAATCAGCTTTAAAAATCTCATGCTGCTTAATCGTAACAAAAATATATAAATCACCGCTATTGCCACCACGAATACCGGCTTCTCCTTCTCCAATCAGACGTATCTTGGTTCCATCTTCAATACCCGCTGGAATATTGACTAATAAATTTTTGACTTGCGAATGACGACCATTACCAAAACATTTTTTACATGGCGTTTTAATTATTTGCCCCATACCTTGGCATTTACCGCAGGTTTGCTCCAAAGTAAAAAATCCTTGTTGCATTCTGTTTACTCCACGGCCATGACACATATCGCAAGTAGTTACGCTACCATCACCCTCGCTACCGCTACCATTACAAGAGTTACATTTTATTTCAGTGGTAAAATTAATATTTTTATCTACACCTTTATATGCTTCGTCAAGAGTGATGGTCATGTTATATTTGAGATCCGCTCCTTTTATTTTGCCTGAAGATTTTGTTGTTCGTGATTTTCCACCCATAAAATCACTAAAAAAATCACCAAATATATCATTAATATCATGAAATTCTCCACCACCGCCACCAGCGCCTCTATTAAAACCTCCGCCACCTCCTGAATTCTGAAAAGCATTATGCCCAAATTTATCATAAGCAGCTTTTTTTTGCTCATCTTTAAGCACGTCATATGCTTCGTTTATCTTTTTAAACTTTTTTTCTGCTTCACTATTATCTGAATTACGATCAGGATGATATTGCATTGCCAACTTATGGTAAGCTTTTTTAATTTCCTGTTGGGTAGCGGATCTGCTAACTCCAAGTACAGCGTAAAAATCTTCTGATGACATATATAATAATTTTTGTTTATTTTACTGAAGCTTTTGAATTCAGGCATGCTGAACTGAACTGTGTCAAGTCGTCAAGCTTTGATCCACTCACACTGTCATTGCGAGACCGTTTATGGTCGAAGCAATCCAGTAATATGGACTGGATTGCTTCAGGCAGAGCCCTCGCAATGACGGTGACGGTTCATATTATCCCTTTTTCCTTAACTTGATGCGTATAGATCGCATTCTCAATTTTCACCAAGAGTAGACGAAGGTCAAAATCAAGGAGTGCTAGGAGTCACAGAGTCGAGGAGCGCAAGCAGTTACTTCATACGTGAGCACCGCAGATCTCTGATTGACGACACCGCAATCCGCAGATTTTGATCGAGTATACCTATTTTTTGCCTAAATCCTGATAATTAGCGTCTACCACCTTATCATCTCCTGCATCTTCAGTTCCAGTTCCAGTCGCAGCTGCAGCTGGATCATGCTGATGATCTTTATACATAATCTCACCTATTTTCATACTAACAGTAGTTAGATGAGCTGTTTTTGCGGTAATTTGCTCTACATCCTCAGAACTTAACGCCTCTTGTAATGAGCTAATTGCCTGTTGTACTTCTTCTTTATCTTTTACAGGAATCTTCTCCTCATACTCTTTAATACTTTTCTCGGTAGAATAAATTAAGCTATCAGCGTTGTTTTTAGCCTCTATTAACTCTTTGCGTTTTTTATCACTACTAGCGTTAGCTTCAGCATCTTTAACCATTTTTTCGATTTCTAGATCACTTAAGCCTCCTGATGCTTGAATCGTCACTTTCTGCTCTTTGCCGCTAGCTTTATCTCTGGCAGAAACATGAACTATACCATTAGCATCTATATCAAAAGTAACTTCGATTTGTGGCATACCACGCTGAGCTGGCGGAATTCCTTCTAAATTAAACTGTCCCAACAATTTATTTTCAACTGCAATATCTCTCTCACCCTGAAATACCCTAATAGTTACAGCATGTTGATTATCATCAGCAGTAGAGAATGTCTGACTTTTCTTGGTTGGTATCGTCGTATTACGGTCAATCAACCTGGTAAATACTCCACCTAAGGTTTCTATACCCAAAGATAAAGGCGTTACGTCCAACAATAATATATCGGTAACATCTTTATTTAATACCCCACCTTGAATGGCAGCGCCCAGTGCCACTACTTCATCAGGATTAACTCCACGATGTGGTTCACGGCCAAAGAATTCCTTAACTTTTTCAATAACTTTTGGCATTCTAGTCATGCCACCAACTAATACTACCTCATCAATATTTGCAGCTTTAAAACCAGCATCTTTTAGAGCAAGGCGACAAGGTTCCATAGTTTTGTCAATTAAATCCATTACTAAAGCTTCTAATTTTGCTCTAGTCAGTTTAATATTCAAATGTTTAGGACCATTACTATCCGCGGTAATATAAGGTAAATTAATTTCTGTCTGCTGTGTTGATGACAACTCTTTTTTGGCCTTTTCCGCGGCTTCTCTCAGACGTTGCAACGCTAGCGGGTCTTTCCTTAAATCAAGACCACTTTCTTTTTTAAATTCTTCCAGTAAATAATCAAGAACTCTAATGTCAAAATCCTCTCCTCCCAGAAAAGTATCACCATTTGTCGCTTTAACTTCAAATACACCTTCGCCAATCTCTAAAATTGATACATCAAAAGTTCCGCCACCCAAATCATAAACTACAATTGTTTTACTTCCAGATTTATCAAAGCCGTAAGCAAGGGCTGCTGCAGTTGGTTCATTAATAATCCGCAATACCTCAAGGCCAGCTATTCTGCCGGCATCTTTGGTCGCCTGACGCTGAGCGTCGTTAAAATATGCTGGTACGGTAACAATCGCCTGAGTTACTTTCTCTCCTAAATAGTTTTCAGCAGTTTCTTTCATCTTCTGCAATATATATGCACTAATTTGACTTGGAGAATATTTTTTACCATCTACCTCAACCCAAGCATCGCTATTATCAGCTTTTACTATAGTATAAGGCACCAAATCCTGATCTTTTTTTACCATTGGATCATTAAATGTTCTACCCATCAATCGTTTAATGGCATATAATGTGCGCTTTGGATTAGTCACCGCCTGTCTTTTAGCCGGATCTCCTATTAATATTTCACCGTTAGCGGCAAATGCAACTATTGACGGGGTGATTCTTGCTCCTTCAGCGTTAGGTATCACCCTTGGCTCTTTACCTTCCATAACTGCAACACAAGAATTAGTTGTACCTAAATCTATCCCTATTACTTTTCCCATGAATTCCTCAAATAATATATTTAAATTACTAAATTTTTATTTTAGTTAGCTATAAGCTTAGATATAGTGTTGATACACGATTTTACAAGAGTTGCTCAATGCAAAAATTATTAAAATTAACAAAATTTTATATAATCTTTGTTGAAAACCATTATACAAGCCATCCTTAAAGATATTATTAATGGTGTCTTTCATTAGATTATCAGCTAAAGCCTTAATCAAAATAAATTTCTACCTTATTGTTAAATGGGTAATATTTTACCTTACAATTTTCTTTGTTATGAATACACTCTTCAAGATACTCATGCTTTAAATTCTGAAATAGCACCTTATGTTCTGGATCGTAATTTATTGGAGCAGCAACACATTTTTTAAACTCTTCGGTACTTAAATACGGAGACATTTCATAATTCAGCCAAAAACAACTAAACAATTCTTTCTTATTGATAAAATCAAATTGTGGTTTTATACCTTGTTTAATTAACAAACTTGTATTCTTAGCGTTTAAAATAAATTCTCGTTGTGAATAACTTACGTTAGTTTCTATTCGTGTTGTTTTATTGATTACAATTAACAAAGATGTGGTGAACACTAATAGTAAAGCAGCTAATTCTTTGCTCTTTAGATCATACTCTGACAACCATTTTTTAATATATACAGCAGCTATCACTGCAAAGATTAAGCAATAGCAGCCTAAATATCTTATTAAAGACGCTGCTTTTATTGCTTCAACATAAGAGAAAGTAAAGAAATACAGATATAGTCTCCAAAGACAAAAAGTAACAAAAAATATTAAAGCGCTTTTAAAATAAAACTTATATTCTTGAATATATTCCCGACTTCTTCTCCGCACGGCATACCAACTAATGCCAATTAACGTTAAAGTTACTAAACTTCCTTCTTGAATCAAAAATTTAAACAAAAATTTAAGATAATGCAGGACAAGCAGTTGGTTCTGTTCATTAAATGATTTGATTAATAGCCATAAATTACTAAAGCTATGTTCTGTTCTGCCAAAAAAATTATGGGTGGCTTTAAAATAATTAGCCCAAATAAAATTACTTATAATAGGAGCCACAAATATTAAAATATAAAGAATAAAATGATACTGAATTGATTGCTTTGATCCATTAATTTCTTTTAAAATAATCATTAATGCCGCAATCATAGCTAGTATAAAACCGATCTCTCTAAATAAGGGCAGCAATATAAAAATTGGCAAAGATGTGATGATGGCTCTCTTTTTGTTGCTCTCCAAAATATAGATAGCAATAATTGTGCAAAACATTAAACCAATGGTACTGTCATTATAAATTGACCTAATACCTGTGGTATACAACATAATTACTGCTAATATTGGAGTAATTATAAAGAAACTATGCCAAAATTTTCTATTAGCCATTAATGGCGCCAAGAAAATTAAATGCAAAATAAAATGCGCCAGTAAGAGTGTAGCCTCAGAATAACTGGAAGCTGCTAACATAAAATAATAGACCTCTTTCGAAACTGGACTAAATATGTTATAAAGTCGAATTTACTTAATTTAGAACTATATGAGATATAAAAATTTAAGCATTTTATCGGAAGAGCATTTTAGAAGATTAACAGGGGTAAGAAATAGTACATTTGAAAAGATGGTAGGGATTTTAAAGACAGAGAAACAAATAAATAGGAGGTACCAAGGTGGCAGAAGAGCTAGTCTTAGTATGGAAGACAGCCTATTAATGACACTTGAATATTTAAGGGAATACCGTACCTATTTTCATATAGCTAAGAATTATGGAGTTAGCGAAAGCAGTGCATTTAAAACAATTCGTTTTGTTGAAGACACTCTAATAAAACATCCGGATTTTGCTCTTCCAGGTAAGAAGGCTCTAGTTAAAAGCGGTATGGAGTATGAATTAGTTTTAATAGATGCTACAGAAAGCCCTATAGAGCGACCCCAAAAAAACAGAAATACTATTACTCAGGTAAAAAGAAAAGACATACGTTAAAGACTCAAATAGTAGTAGATAAGAAAAGCAAACGAGTCATATGCACTTCTTTTTCCAATGGTAAGCGTCATGATTTTAAATTATTTAAAGAATCAAGAACCCATATACTGCCTGAGGTTAAAGTGATTACTGATACTGGTTATCAAGGCTTACAGAAGATTCATACAAATTCTGAGCT
The DNA here is from genome assembly GCF_963422225.1 of Candidatus Trichorickettsia mobilis. NCBI lineage: Bacteria > Pseudomonadati > Pseudomonadota > Alphaproteobacteria > Rickettsiales > Rickettsiaceae > Candidatus Trichorickettsia > Candidatus Trichorickettsia mobilis. The sequence goes on along the minus strand of NZ_OY728607.1, from coordinate 184,932 downwards.
ACCAAAGAAAAAGAGTAAAAAGAATGCTTTAACTAAAGAAGATAAGAAAAATAATAGAAGTTTAGCAAGTGACAGAGTATTAAATGAAAATGTTATCGGTGATAAATTATGTTAAAGCGTTTTAAAATAATTGCATCGAAATAGACGCAAAAGATTTGGTCTTAGGTTCAATTTAATTGCTGGTTTATATAATTGGGAGCTTGGTAAATGAGTTTCGAAAGAGGTCTAATGATATATTGCAGGTCCCCTTGGATAGTGAGCATGCGACAACAATATTGATGTCGGCATTGTTTTTGTTTCTATGGCGCTACTTAATAGTAGTTCTTTACTAAATACTCCCCAATGTGAAAAATCATCCCAAGAACTAAAATATGCATCCTTGGTGTAAAAGGCGTAAATTAAAATAACGCTAAGCAAAACGGTAATCTCAAGCAAATATTGCCGTAAGTAGAGTGTTAATTCTTTTCTATCCAAATAAGCATATATAAATAAGCTAGCTATACCTAAAATATACAAAAAATAAGTGGCCAAAGATAACGCCCCAATCATCGCAGAAATATATAAGAATACGATAATCAAAGACAAGGAAGTGGGAAGAGAATGTGTAAACTTAATCTTAAAATATTTAGTATATAAAGAAGCTATACCCATATAGGACAATATAGAAATTAACATAAGTATTTTTTATTTTAATTATACGAAGTCTTGTATATAGTATTAATTGACAATTGTACAAGGAATGCTCAATGCAGATATTATTAAAATTAACAAAGTTTTTATTTTTTATAGTTTTATGGACAAGTTTTACTGTAAGTGCAAGCCCTGAGGTTAGCTCGACTGTTTTAGAACAGGCAAAAAAAGCTATTGTAACTATTAATAGTAGAGTAGCGGTATCAGCTTACCGTCATGTAGGAAGCTGGACTGGCACAGGATTTATTACCGACAAAAGCGGATTTATTGTTACCAATGCTCACGTAGTCGGCAGAGCATCCATAGGTAATTACTTTGTCACTTTTTATAATGGTCAGCAATCTGAAGCCAAATTAGTATATTATGATATGTGGCAGGATTATGCTATTTTAATGGTAGATCCACAAGATATACCAGCTGAGGCCACGCAAATCATCTTTGCCAAAACGCCGCCAAAACAAAATGAAAGCGTACTGGTAGTAGGCAATACTGAAGGACAGGATTTCTCATTTCATACCGGATATGTCTCAGGTCTGTATGAAATTAACGGAGAAATGCCGCAATGTTCTTACGTAATTAATCTTAATTCTGCTGGTGGTGCTAGCGGTTCGCCGGTATTAAACAAAAAAAATGAAGCTATCGGCGTGTTATATGGTGGCGGCAAAACTTATGTATTTGCCCTGAACGGCGCATATGTCCAACATGCTTTAACCAGTCTCAAAGATGAGATAATTCCAGTAAGAAAACATTGTGGTATCATCACCGAGCTTCACTCTTTGGATAAAGCTGTAAAACACCGTAACTTCCCTAAAAGCGAAATGGATGCATTTCTGAAAACATTTCCTGATGCTCGGAACAGAGCTGTATCCATCCGTAACCTTATCCCCGGTTCGCCAGCAGAAGGTTTGTTACAAGCAGGTGACATTATCTGGGAAATTAACGGTAAACCATTAGGTGGTAGCTTAGCTGTCCTAGATCAGGCAATGGATAATGCAAAAGCAGATATGGTTAAACTTATTATTTATCGTGATGGTCAAAGAATAGAAAAAACCATAGCTTTGTATGATGTTAATCACAATAAAATAGAAAAAATGATCAATTTTGCTGGCGCAACTTTTTTTGAGGCTGACGATTTTACTAGCGCCAAGACGGGCATTCCATTACATGCTGTTAGTATTATGAATGTACAAACTGGCAGTAGCTTTAGCAGCATCCCAGTTAGCTTTATTCAGGATGATCGAAATTTTTATCGATTGGTGATAAATATTATTGCAGGAAAAAAGATTACTAATTTAAACGAACTGATCACTTATGTGCCAGAAATAACCAAACAAAAATTTATTAACGTACAATTCAAGAATTATCAACCTTATTTCCCAGCATTTCAATCTAATGATGCTGGTTTTATTTCATCCCAAGAACAATTAATTGGCGATATAACCTTTGATACTATCGATGCCAAGCCACGTATCTTAAAATATAACAACAATGAAAAAGAATGGGTTGCTGAAGATATCAAAATGTAATTTCATAGTTTTACTCCTTACGTCGTCATCACGAGCCGCCGCTTGCAAATGTCCATCATCGAAAACACCAGTAGGCGGCATGGGGTAATCCAGTGATTATATAATGGATTATCAATATGTATAAAGATTTAGAGATAATAGAACAACTAATTCATATTAAAAAAACCAATGAATTAAATTTAGCTGCTTATGGCATAAGTCATGTCTCATATATAGTAAAGACTAATAGCAATTCTATCAAATGACAATGAGTTACTAGAGAGTGTTCAATGAACTGTGTCAAATCGTCTTGCTTGAGCCGAAGGCGAAGCAATCCAGAAAAACTCGGCGGGTCAATAAATTGACTGAATTGCTTTGACCACTAACGTGGTCTTAGCTCAGACGAGCCTTGCTTTAATTGACACAGTTCATTGAACGTTCTCCTAAAACAATGGTATGGGATTTTAAAGGTTAATTTATTTAACTCGACGGTGTCAATTGTAGCTTTAAGACGGTTTGGCCTATTTCACGACAGCGACTAGCTACATTTCTTGTAAATATGAATAATAATTGCCAAGCAAGTCTGTTAAATATTGGTCTGCATGAACTTGTGCATCATGTGTTAATATGCTTATGTTTTCAGGTATATAGCATTTCTTAGCCACTTCTTGGAACTTATTGTTCAGAGTAGGTAGGAAGCTAGAGGGAACACAACTAGCTTCAGCTATCATTGTACGCAAATTAACTATACCTTCTTTTATTGCTTGAGCCTGTGCTAAGGCACGTGGATCATTTTTCATATTTCCCCCTTATTCTAATAAACTATACTTCTATTAAAGCTAATTTCTCATGGTTTTTCAAGGGTATAATATTTAACGCGCGAGTTATCAATTAAAATATTTATAATACCACAGAGCTCTAATTAAGATGATTAATAAGCTGTTGTATATCAGTTGCAAGGGCAATTTGGAAAGATAGGCACTGATCAGTACGCGGATGAAGAAATTCAATATACCACGAATGCAAAGCTTGACGTTTGAAATTTAATAGCTCATCATGCAACGCTTGAGGACAACCAGCAATTTTGCGCTGATTATGACCATATAGCTGATCGCCAACAACTGAATGTCCAACATGGCTAAGATGCACTCTGATTTGATGAGTTCTACCAGTGTCTAATTTACATTCTACCATACTTATCAGACCATCCAATAATATGCTTTCAGTATGATAGTAAGTAGTAGCATATTTACCACCAGCTTTCACAATTGTCATTTTGATTCTATCCATTCTACTTCTAGCAATATTGCCATGGATTACTCCTGTTGTCGGATTTAATCTTCCCCATATTAGTGCTTTGTATTTACGCACTAATGAACGCTCAACAATTTGAGCTGCCAGCTGATTATGGGTAAAATTGTTTTTGGCTACTACCATTAATCCGGAAGTATCTTTATCTAGACGATGAACTATCCCAGGCCTGGTAGATTCACCAACATCCGACAATGCATTAGTATAGTGCAGCAAAGCATTTACTAATGTATCCTGATGATTACCTGCTCCAGGGTGTACTGTTAATCCGCTTGGTTTATTAATTACCATTAGATCTTCATCTTCATAAATTATATCCAGCTCTATAGCAGTTGGTTGTGGCAATTTATGAATGACTTCCTGTAGATTAATCGTGATTACATCATGTTCTTTAATTTTCCAGGACATATCAATAGCCGGCTGGTTATTTACTGTTACTCGATTACCTCTAATTGCTTTCTGGATCTGATTCCTTGAGGTATCAACCATCAGTAAATTCAAAGCTTTATCTAATCTGGTATTATTTAAATATTGTGGCAATATAAAATTATAAACTTGCATTTATTGAGCCTTAAAACTTTTACATTCTTTAAGTATGTGCTAGCATTATTTTAAAAATTGCTATTACGCAGAAGAACTATGTTTATGTCAATTCATAACTAGTCCCTGTAAAACCTGTTCATGATGACTGTCAAGTTCAGGATAACTAAATATAAATTACAAATACTATAAAACAATGTCATGAAAAACGAAATAACTAAAATATGCGTAATCGGTGCTGGCGCAATGGGTTCAGGCATCGCAGCTCTAATAGCCAACTCGGGGCTACAGGTGGTTTTATTGGATATGGCCGCACCAGATCCAGTAAATCGTAACGCCATATTAGAGCAAGCCTTAACTCGTATCAAGAATCAAAAACCTCCTGCTCTAACTCACTCTAACAAAGCTCAATTTATTACTATTGGCAATTTGGAAGATAATTTGAATTTAATCAAGGAATGTGATCTGGTAATTGAAGCAATTATTGAAAATATCGCTAGCAAGCAGGAACTATATCATAAAATTATTCCTTATCTCAATACAAATGCGGTTTTAGCCTCAAACACTTCTACTTTATTGCTATCACAGTTAAAAACCAAGCTACCACATAATATTAGAACACGGTTCCTAATTCTTCATTTCTTTAACCCACCACGATACATGGAATTACTGGAATTAGTTACAGATTCTGAAACCAATGTTGATCATATTAACAGAACTACTAATTTTATCCATAATTTTCTTGGTAAAACGATTATCAAATGTAATGATACACCTGGTTTTATCGCTAACCGAGTTGGATGTTTCTTATTAGAGTTAGTGGTACGCAAAGCGATCACTAATAATTTAAATCCAGTTATTATTGACAAATTATTTTCTAGTTTATTCAAATTACCGAGTACTGGCATTTTTGGCTTATATGATTTAATCGGCCATGATGTGATGAAGCTGATATCAACATCTTTACTAGCTAATCTACCTGAGACTGATCAATATCAAAATATTTATTTGCCGACGATACTTATTGATAAAATGGCAGCAGCTGGATTAATCGGACGTAAAACTGGCGGTGGATTTTATCGTCTTGCGGTTGTGAATGATAAAAAAGTTAAAGAAGTTATTAATTTTAATGATTTATCATATGCACAAACAGCAGAAACCAGTGTCGAATTTTCAAAAATTGACGAACTGCTTAGTAGCCAAGATGTTTATGGTATATTTTTCAATCAAGTATTGGCAGAGTTTTATACATATCTTATTAATTTGACACCTGCAGTAATTAATAATATCGATGATATTGATCTGGCAATGCGCTTAGGTTATAGCTGGAAGTATGGTCCATTCGAGTTATTATTTACACAAATAAATAATGGTACAGCAAGAGGTCTAATGAATCTTGCAATCTCAGAGTCTCAAATAAATCAATTAGCAGCTAACTATAAGCACAAAATTTCTACTCAAACTACGATATTTCATAATACAAACACTATTATGGTAAATGAATCAGCACAGCTGATAGATTATAAGCATAATTTGGTTTTCTCAATTAACACTAAAATGAATTGCTTAAATAATAATGTTTTTAATTTACTATTAACAGCGATTGATTACGCTGAGAAGAACCAACAGAATCTTTATCTTTTTTCACCTACCGCTCATTTCTCAGCTGGTGCTGATTTAAAGTTCATCACTGATTGTGTTAAAAACAACAATCAGAATGCTTTAAGTGAATTTTTATTACTCGGTCAACAAACAATGACCAGACTTAAACATTCAACTATCAACATTATCAGTTGTGCACAAGGCGCTGCACTTGGTGGTGGCTGTGAATTATTACTACATTCTGATATGGTAATCGCTCATTCTGAACTAAATGCTGGTCTGGTGGAGGTTAGCGTTGGTCTTGTTCCTGGTTGGGGAGGAATTAAAGAAATGTTCTTGCGAAGCCTTGGTAATAAAAATAAACTTATCAACAACATTAAAAATATTCTGACTTATAATAAATCTACTTCAGCTGAGCACTTCATGGAAGATTATTGTATCAGTAATTATCAAATAATTATGAATAAACATCTGTTATTAGATCACGCCATTACAATTAAACTGCCAGCAAAAGCTACGAGCATAGGATCTATAATTATTCCTCAGATAAACTTAAGTGAGGAATTAGATATATCTTCATATAATAGCTTTCAGAAACAGGTGCTATCAAAACTACAGCATATAGTAGATTTAAAAATCACTGACGAGAATAGTTTGCTCTTACTCGAACGTAATATTTTTCTTGAATTTGCAAGTGTAAATATGCGCATCCCATGATTGAAAAACAAATAATCAAACTTTTTATTATACTAGCCTTGGGTGCGTTGTTAGTATTATTTTTATTTAAAATAATGCCTGACCGCCTTCCTGCTCTTTCTTTAAGTGAAGGTCAAATTGCTCCAGTGATTATTAGTCTGGTCATAGTGCTTAGCGGGTTTTATCGTTACCTAAACACTCATGGAATCGCAACTTTTGCCAAAATGCTAATAAGTTGGTATATAATTTTCCTCTTAGGAATTGTTGGTTATGCTTTCAGATTTGAACTAGGTGAAGCAAAAGATCGAGTGCTGGCAGTAATAATACCATCATATAGCTGGAATAGTAATGGAGAAATTATTATAGCTCGCAGTAGTGATGGTCAATTTTATACCACTACCATAATTAATGGAATTGAAGTCAAGTTTATGATTGACACCGGTGCAAGCGATATCGCCTTAACCAAAAAAGATGCCAAAGCCTTAAGATTTGATTTATCCAAGCTACGCTACACTAAAACTTATGCTACTGCTAATGGAACTAGTGCTGCTGCTCCAGTAAGATTACAAACCTTACAAGTTGGTTCCAAACTATTTGAAAATGTTGAAGCTAGTGTTGGGAAGGGTGATCTAGATATTTCACTACTGGGAATGTCTATAATCTCACGCTTTAAAACTATTAAAATTGATAAAGATTTACTAACTTTGAGTTATTAATTTAGTGAATTGACCATTGTATGGCACCGTCAAGTTAATATTTAATTAATTCTATACAACACGACGGTTAACAATAAAAATTTTTATTGTTGCGAAATATTAAATTTTCTTGGGTTTTCTGTATTTCCTGTGGTTTTATGCAAAGGCCTTTAAGAGGATATAAGGCCTTTGCATAAAACCACAGGAAATACGGAAGACCCAAAACTATTTACTATCACGTAATTTTCTATAACTTTCTACATGCTGATTGTGATCTTCAAGAGTACTGGAAAAATTATGTCCACCCATACCATTTACTACAAAGTATAAAGCTGAGGTTTTGGCCGGATTTACTACTGCCTGCAATGATTTTATTCCAGGACAGGCTATAGGGCCTGGGGGAAGATTAAAAATATAATAAGTGTTATATGGCGATTGCAAACTCAGATCTTTCCTGGTCAGAAGCCTGGGAAGCTTAAACTTACCTTCAGTAATTCCATAAATAGTAGTGGGATCAGCTTGTAACTTCATACCTTTTTTAAGCCGATTTAAAAATACTGCCGCAACGATTGGACGCTCTTCGTCATTTCCAGTTTCTTTTTCTACAATTGAAGCTAAAATTAATACCTCAATTCTCGTTTTTAATGGTGAATCAGCTGATAATTTGCTCATTGCTATATCTAGCTGTGCTGACATCAATTTACGCATTTGGTCGACTATTTGCTCTTTTTGATCACCATACGAAAAAAAGTAAGTTGAGGGCATCAAGTACCCTTCTGGAACTTTGGTAATAATTTCACCAAATAATCGGTCTTCTGTATTAATTTTTGCTAATACTTCACTAACCATTATTCCTTCTGGAACTACAAGCTTATGTACGATAGATTTGCCAGTAGACAAGATATTTAGTACTTGTAATGGAGATATTTTTGTAGTGAATTTGTACTCACCGCTTTTTAAAGGATATTTAAGTGAGTATAAGCTAGATATTAGCCAAAAAAGTTTAGGATATCTAATAACATCAAACGCTTTAAGTTGAGTACTAATTTTATGAATTGATAATTTTTTAGGAATAATTACAATTTTTTGATTCAGTAGCGGCCCTGGGGTCAATAAATATACCGCATAAAAATTGATTGTGCTTATAAATAAAGTTATAAACAATATTAAAAATATAAATTTTGCTTTTAAGATTTTTTTTATCAATTAGTTACCAGTAATTTAGCAGGTCTAGTCTTGTACAACCAACATCGCATACACCACCCTTCCTTCTGTTATTAATACATTATAGGTGTGACAAGCATTCGAAGTAGACATTATTTCTGGAGCCAGGTTATATTTTTTAAACAAAGCTCGTACTAATTGTGAATTAGGAACGTACTTACTCCCCGTACCTATGATTAATATTAGATTATTATTATATGCTTGATTCTCTATTTCTTCAATAATTTGAGTATAACTACCTGGATCATCAATCCCTAACTGGTTTTGCCATATTAATAAATTTTGTGGTGATAAAATGATATCATAATTAATCAGCTTATTATTAACTTTAACACCATTGCTATTATAGCCTGTTATAGAATTTTGGTTATGCAATAATAAAGGTGTAATATCCATTGTGAGTTACCGTTTACAAAAGTCATAATCCCAAACTTTTTGGTTGATAATATTTTACCCAGATGTCTACTAATAACTTGGTAATTATAATTGCTGCAAACATTGAAGAGATAATTCCAATTGATAAAGTTACGGCAAAACCCTTAACCGCTCCTACCCCAAACAAATATAATATAAAGGCTACTACTAACGTCGTAATATTGGAATCCATAATTGTTGCAAAAGCAGACTTGAAACCTACTCTAATTGCATGCAAATTAGAAGCTCCATTACGTAATTCTTCTTTTATCCGCTCGTAAATTAATACATTAGCATCTACTGCCATCCCCATAGTTAAGATTATACCAGCAATACCAGGTAAAGTTAAAGTAGCTTGTAACATTGATAATAATGCTAAGATATATAATAAAGCCAACATTAAAGCAATATTAGCAAATATACCAAGTATTCCGTAAGACCAAATCATAAAGATAGCAACAGCGATAAATCCAATAATCGCAGCAGTAAGACCGGAAGCTATTGAATCCGCGCCAAGATTAGCACCTATTGTTCGTTCTTCAACAATTTTTAAAGGAGCTGGTAAAGCTCCAGCTCTAAGTAACAGCGCCAACTCATTAGCGGATTCCACGGTAAAATTGCCAGAGATAGAACCACTACCACCAAGAATTGGTTCATTAACTACTGGCGCACTTAACAATCTATTGTCTAATACTATCGCCAGTCTTTTACCAATATTATTTTTAGTCACCTCAGCAAAAATCTTTCCGCCAAGATTACTAAATGAAAAAGCTACCACCGCCCGTGAATTTTGATCAAAGCTGGCTTGAGCATTAGTTAACTGATCGCCACTAACAATCGCTTTTTTCTTAATAACTACCGCCGTGTTATCAGTTTCACCTCTTATCAGCACTGAACCTGCCGGTAAATGTCCTTTAAGAGCTTCCGCCAAATTTGCTGTTTCATCCACTAAATGAAATGTTAGTTTGGCAGTTTTACCTAATATATTTTTTAACTGCTGCGGGTTTTCTTCTCCTGGCACTTGTAATAAAATATGCCTATCTCCTTGTCGCTGAATAATAGGCTCAGTAGTACCGGTACTATCTACTCTCATTCTAACAATTTCTATAGACTGCTCTATTACTTTACCAAGCAATTGCTTTAACTCTGCTTCATCATATTTTAACTGCAGATGACGTTGCTGTGATTCGATGTTAATTTTGGGATCAAGCTTATGAATAATTTTTTTTACTTGCTCAAAATCATTTTCAGTTCGTAAATCAAATTCCAGCAAATTATGTTTTATTACTAAATTTTTATAACCTACCTTTTCTTCACGTAAAAGCTTTCTTAAATTATCACCTATCACTTCCATGACATCATCCACATAACTGGAAAAATCTACATCAAGCAATAGATGCGCACCGCCTTTTAAATCCAATCCTAGATTCACCTTATTACTCGGCAACCACTTAGAACTCACGACAGTAAAATTTGGCATCGCATATATTAAAGCTATTAGCGTACATAATATAGAGATGATTAACTTTGATTTAGGCAGATTTTGCACTCTTACCTTGCTCTTTTTTATCTTTTACTTCCAGCTTACGGCTAGTAATATCAACAATTGCGCTCTTTAACATTTTAATTTGCACATCTTTTGCCACTTCAATTTCTACAATATTGTTATCACTAACTTTAGTCACCGTACCCATGATACCACTAGATGTTACCACCTCTTCTCCCTTCTTTACTCCGCCTACCAATTCTTCTTGTTGCTTACGGCGTTTTTCTTGCGGCCGAATTAAGAAAAAATATAAAACTACAAAAATAAGTACCATTGGTACTATGCTAGTCCAACTTGACTGAAATTGATCTGGCGCTTTTGGCAAAGTTTCCGCCCCTTCGATTGCTATAGTATCATCACTAGCATATGCATTTGTTATCAACATTATCTTCTCCTTTTTAGGGTATAAACTACCATTGACTAGATTTAAGTCAAGTTAAACTTCATCTATACAACTTATTGACTTACACGACAAATAGCGATTCAATCGTCATTGCGAGATTTCATAAGAAATCGAAGCAATCCAGTAGCCCTAAGGATTTTGTGTAGCTTATTTTCTGGATTAGACCTCTTGCGAAACTCTACTTCTGCGGATGATTTGTACGTCGAGCCGGTACTCGAATCCGAAACAAACCAAAAGTGCGCTGCGGATCGAGGTTCCGTGTCTCCTTCAAATCCTCACCCAGAAGCGAGTTTCGCAAGAGGTCTATTGCTTCGGGTCTAGCCCTCGCAATGACGGTAGTAACCTTGACGCATGTCAGTTTATTGAACATCATCAATCTACTCAATTATCATATCCCCTACTGTGCCTCTATAATAAATAGTTGGTATATACATTGATTCACCATAAATAGCTGGAGTCAATACATTACCACGATTCACTGCTTTAATTTGATATTTATACTGAGCTGCTTGCGTTGGAGCAGTACCAAACATTATAATTCTATCTTCTCTACGATCAACGTAAAAAACATTCCATGGTGAGCCTATGGTCTTTTGGTCAACTGCATTTTGTAATTCAAAACCTCCTGGCAACAGGTCAACCACAGCAATATTACTTAAATCTCGATCACTCCCGGATCTAATAGTGACCAATACATTAACAACATCACCCAGTTGCACTGTTTTCACCTCCTTACCTTGATCATCCAAATATTGCTTTTGCAACTCAAGGCCACTAATAGATTCAGTTTTATCTAGTTCACGGTCAAATCCACTGGTTAATAACTGATAAAAAAATCCTGGTATATCAGAAGATAAGGTTAATTTAGCAGCTGACTGTAAATTAGCTGCAGTCTTTATTAAATCATCACTTAAATTTTGCGTCTGTTGCATACCTTGTGCATCGTACATTGTTACTTTAAAAATTCCTGCAGCTACGTCATCTATTGCATTAGTATAAGCTATACTTGCCATAATCGCATACGAAGATGCTATGGTATTATTTGACCCAGCAATTAAATTAGCAATACCATAAACGATTTTTTTGTCGAGACTCTTCAATCTTTCACTAAAATGCTGCGATAATAAATATATATATTGCGAGTATTTTATTAGTTTATTATAAAAATTATATTCTAAGCTAGGCTGACCAGCTTTTGCATCTACAATAAATTTATCTAGTAACACATTAGCTTCCGGCACCATTTGTAACATCCGATAACTGGCTGCGATATAGACTGCCGCTAAATCATTATGCCAACTATCCTTATATTCTGCTTCCAGATAATTAATGACATTGGCTAAATAATTAGTAGTAATCTCATTATTCCTAGTTAGTACATATATAGCATAAGATTTCTCTCTAGCTTCATTTAAAGAATTTATCGATCTATTAGCCATATTTTTTAAATAGTTCATCCCAGATTTGAATACATCATCAGGAATTGGTAAATTTCTTGCTGCAGCTTCGGTTAAAAAATGCATTGCATATACTGATATAAAATCATCAGCATCTCCAAACCTACCCCAGGCGTTAAAGCTACCATCATAATTTTGCCGTTCACGCAATAACATAAACACTTCATTTAAAGTCTTATCTAGCTCTTTACGAGCATTATTGCTAATCGCTACTAAATTACTTTGGTCATATAATAAAACATTGGGAAAATTTTTACTAATTATCTGTTCCGTACAACCGTAAGGATAATTGGATAAATATGCTTGTAAACCGTTAATAATTCCAATAGGTAATGAAGATACCGATAAATCAACTTGGCTAAATTCTGGATATATTTTTCGTGATATTGGAATATCAACCTGTTTATCATTAACATAAGCAGTATCTATAGTAGTTATCTTTGGTGCTGCTGGGCGTACACTAGTACTCGTAGTAATAATAGAGCGTTTGTCGCTTGAAATTGCCGTAATTTTTATTGAAGCAGCGCCTAATTTATCTTTTGCTCTAATCCTGACTTTAACCGTATTATCTTTGCCTTCGTTGATCAATACATCCACAGGTTTTTCAATAATTTCCAGATGTTCACTAGCTTCGATCATCAGCTTAACTTTAGCATTTCCAGAACCTGTAATATTATTGGCTATGGTTACTGGCATAATAAATTCATCTTTTGGTGTAACAAATAATGGAATATTTGGATTAATAACAAAATCCCCTTGCACGATTGAAGTAGCCTCAGCACTACCAACAGCATCATTCGCTACCGCCACTGCCATTACTCGTAAGGTACCATTAAAATAATCAGGAATATTAAATTTGAGTTTTTGCGGAGTCATTGATGAATCAATTATTCCAGACCAGAATACTACTGCTGGCTGATCTTTACGCTTAAACGGATTAAGATTCTTACCGTCATTGATGAAACCATCACCGCCTACTGCTGCATTCATTTTTAACATTGAATATTCCGGCAAAATTAAATCTAATGTATGACTAGTATTTACTTCTAACGCTCGATTTTTGATAAAATAACCAATTGGATCCGGAGTTTTGTATTTACCAAATAATAAGATGCCTTCATCAATAGCAAACACTGCTATCTTACCAGCTTGCTTGGTACTATATTCCACTATATATTCACTTCCTGGTTTAACTATTTTTGGAACATTAAGAGTGATCTTTTGTGATCTACGATCAATATTAGCAGTAAACGGTACGCTAGCATAACTAAAGGGACTAGTAAAAATCTCTTTCGATTCCCGCGAGCGCATAAATTGGATATTCAAAAATCCTTTACCTTCAAAATCTTCAGGAATTTTTATTTTTTGTACGCTATTAGTACTGTTGGCCTTAAACCAATTAAAACTATGAACTTTATTAGTTTCAATAGTTAATAGCCCATAACCAGTATATGGGGCAATAATGTTTACTTCTAGCTCATCACCAGCTTTATAGTCTGTTTTGTTAGTTTTAACTTTAAGTATATTACTTTTAGTTAACTTAGCAGCAACATTACCTTCTCCCACTATTGTAAAATTAGCTTGAGCTAGCTTATTTTGATCTTGATCAATAATATAGATTACATAGTCGCCGACATTACTAGTGGGTAAGTTATAACTATATCCAGCAACTGGTACGCTTATAGAATTTTGATCAATTAAACTCTCTACCGGTAATGATTGATAAGCATAGCTGCCATCATGCTGTTTAGTCAAACTATTAACATAGTCGATCTTTTTCAGTTGCAGTACTAATTCTGCAGTAGCTATCTTTTTAGCTTCACTATCAATTGCAATAAATTCAATTTGTCGTTTATCTTGTTGATTAATATATTCCAGATCGCCATTTGCTTTCAGCCCAAGCACATACGGTAAAGACGATACCATAATCGATTTCATTGTACTTACACTACGACCAGAATCAGTATCAAAGCCTTCAGCAATAAAATTCATTCGGTAAGTTGTGTCCTTATAGTTTTTTAAATCAATGACAAAATCTGCCCTACCTTGCTCATCCGTTAAAGTGTCATTTAATTGTTGAATAAAATCTTTATTATTGCTGATACCACTATAAAAGCTGTAATCCTTAAACCCAGGTACGACAATAGCAGTTGGAACTAAATTTATTTTAGCAGCAATTTTTTTCTTTACTGCTGGGGTGCCGTATAAATTTATTAAATCTACTGTTGCAGTTAAACTTTCAGGTTTTACCCATAGTTTTTGTGAATTTATGGCAAAACTGGAAGTAATCTTCATCCGATCTGGCATAAATTCTTCTACTCGAACATTAACACTACCTAGACAACTCCCACGATATCCATCTTTAGTAATATAAAGAAAAATATTGTAATTCCCGGTTGGTGAACTATCACGAGTTTTAAAGACATAATCAACAAAACCCTCTTGATTAAGCTTAATCTTTTGATTATCAATAATTTGTCCCCGTGGGTTAGTGACTTCTAATTCCAATGGTAATCCTGCAAAACTATTTTGCAAGTTAGCTTGCTTGATAATAATACCAATATTACCTTGCTCTCCTGGTCGATAAATTCCACGATCAGAAAATAAATAAGCTTTTAGCCCTTCTGGTGAAGTTAATATTCCCGAGACCTCAAATTTTGAATAATTAACTTCTCTGTCGATTCTGCCATATGGCATAAACGACAAATCATTGCCATACTTCATTATATATGCTACAGGAGCCTTTTCTTTATTAAAACCACTCAATGAAGGTAATAGTAAATGGCCAGCTCCATTGGTTTCTCCTGCTGCTATCTCTTGCCCATTTAAACCAATAATTCCTACTTTTACTCCTTTTAAAGGAGCACCCTTACGAATCGATGAAACAAATATATTTTGCGAACCATCCTGATTTGTTTTTACCATAAAACCAATATCAGTAACCAAAATAAATCTTTTATCCGATATTGTTTGTTTTGATTTAGGATCAACATAAGAAATATTGACAAAAAATAAGCCCTTATTATCAGCTGTTTTATTTTTCTCGGTTAAATATTTACTTAGATCCAGAGTAGAATATTGTGGGAAACATTCCTTACTATTATTTAAAGCGATATCCTCTTCAAATATTTGAGCAATATTATATTCATTAAATTCCCAATTCTTAAAAACTGGATTCTCAAATTTTCCATATTTATAAGTTTGGCTAACCAAATGATTAATATTATTAGAATTGATTCTACCAATTTCTACATGTAATTTATCTATTCCTAAAGAATAAATCGATAATTTATGCTCACCAGATAATGATAATATCGAACCTTCTGACAAGATCTTAATCTCTTTAGCAAAATCAGGTAACACTATTAACTGATCATAATCCTTGCCTAAGACAAAATCTCCATAAGATCTCATTCCTTGTTTTAGTTTAAATAATAAATATCTACTAGGAATACTACTAACTTTAAAACTATGTATGGTAGAATACTCAGCTGCATTTGGTAAAACCTCAAATACTACAGCTTGACTATTTTCTAAAACCTCTTTAGTAATTTCAGCAGTACTCAGCCATTGATAATCTTTTTTGCTAAAACCACCAACAAAAGACGCTGGCTTATCTTGCGGCAATAAAACTAATTCTAAATTTCTTTTTACTTCTGCAGATGTTGCAGGAGCATTCAATTGTACAACCAGTATTTGCTCTGGAATGTATTGATCATTTTTGATTATCTTGATCTCAGCTGCAGTAACTTTAAAATAGGAATAAATATTTGGAATCAACACTTGCTCTTTGTATAGGTAATATGGTTTACTTTCTTGAGACCAACTATATCTTTGCGCTCGTGCTTTTAATTCAGCATTAATTGCATTATAATTGAGAGCTATACCACCATAATTAGGCTTCAATCCTTCTTTAACTACCACAGAAACTATTTTTTCTTCTTTTTCTAAAGCTTTTATCTCTGTTACTAAATTAACTTCAGTATTATCATTATTAAAAACCGTGGAAAACGGTAAGGTCTTTGATCCCAAACTACTAGAGAATACTATACTGGATTGTAAAGATTTTTGCTCAATCGGATAATTAAAGATTAATTTAGTTTGAACAAATTTTTTATTTATATCATTGGGATCCTGGAGATATTGCATTTCCAAAATCCTTGGTAATAATGGCTTAGTTTGAAAACTAATAGTATATTGATTAAGCAACAGAAAATAAGGTAAGATTCCTTTATCAAGGGTAACTTTATAACTAGTACCTGCCAACCAATAATTTTTTGGTATAAAAGTAATACCATAATTATTATCACTAAAACGCCATTCACCCTCAATTTTAGGCTCTATAATAATACCTTTGGTAATCTTTTGACCACTTAACTGTAGATCGCGATTAGGGGTACGACAATAATTACTAGTATTTGTTTCACACCAATTAATATTTAAGCTATTGTTATTTTCTAGATTGGATTCATCAATTTTAAGATATACCGGAAGTTTATCATCCAAGTCCGTTGCTATAGAAGTACTACTAGCAAAACTACAAAAGTTGATTAATAAATAAACAATAGAAGTTATGATCTGAAACATACCAGTAATAATTTTTTAATCTGAGCTAGTTAAATAATTGTCCGAGAGTGGTGGCACTCTATGATTTAGGTAAATTAGCACTATAATCATCCCGAACATACGCGATGTTATCCTGAACAACACATAAGGTCATCCCGAACTTGTTTCGGGATCTCGTCAGAATTTCGTAAGATCCCGAAACAAGTTCGGGATGACATTGAATGTGTAAAAAAACTATAACATCAATTAATTTTGCGTACATCATTACTAACATCCAAAATATCTCTATGATTTAGGTAAATTAAAGCACTATAATCATCCCGAACATACGCGATGTTATCCTAACAACACAAAGAAAATCCGGAACTTGATAACAAATTTCTGCTCTCGTAGCTAGATTAACAGTAAAATACTTTCCCAGATCAAACCTGAACTAGAAAACAATCGTACCTGGCTCAGTTATTTTTAACCGAAACAAGTTCGGGATGACATTGAATGTGTAAAAAAACTATAACATCAATTAATTTTGCGTACATCATTACTAACATCCAAAGAAAAAGCCGGAACATTGATAACAAATTCCTGCTCTGTAGCTAGATTAACAGCAAAATACTTTCCCAGCATCAAACCTGAACTAGAAAACAATCGTACCTGGCTAGTATATTCAAACACCTCCCTTGGCTTAATTATTGGTTGTTGCCCAACCACACCAGCTCCTTTAACTTCTTCCATCTTGCCATTCGCATCAAAAATCTGCCAATAGCGCCCTACAACTTGAATAGGAGCAGCACTAAGATTCTCAATTCTAATATTATATAACCAAACAAAAGAATTGTGTTCTATTTTAGAACCTTCACCATAAAATTCAGGTTGAACACTAACTCTAACATCTTCTGTACTCTCAATAAAAATCCACTGTTTCTGGTTAGCATCCACACCCATTTGTACTCTCTCAACTAATAAAATAATAAATTAATGGCTAACATCTAATAATCGATTAAAGTATAGCTAGATGACCGACGCTACACCACTCGTGCATACATATAATAATCCTTATGCTCACCCTCTACTACTTCGTATTTTTTAAGCAATCCTTCTCTATTAAAACCACATCTTTCCAATACTTTAATTGAGCGTTCGTTATCTATTATTACCGTAGCCTGTACCCTTACCAAACCTAAAGCTACATCAGCAAATTTCAAAATTGCTTTAATAGACTTCAGCATCACTCCTTTACCCCAAAAATTATAATCAAGGTCATAACTGATTTCTGCCCGCAAGTTCTGTGGTGAAATAATGTTAAACCCCGCGGTACCAATTAATTGGTTAGTATTTTTAAGTGCAATTCCCCAATAAAAACTTCTTTTATTGCGAAATAAATTACCCCAATACCTAACTTCTTCTAAAGCTTGCTCCATAGTAGTAGGACAATTTGCTTCAGTTAAAAAAGCCGTCATCTCTGGCCTGCTCATATAATTAAAATAATCTTTAGCATCTTCATCAGTTAATTCTCTGAGCACTATATCACCTAACTCAATTACTGGAAAAGGGCCATATAAATATTGTACAATCACAAATTACTCCGTGTTATCTATATATAGCTTCGACCAGTAAGGTAGTGACATTAAATTTATCAGGACTCGCTTGTGCTCACGTAGTTATCTACGCTGCGCAAGCTCGCTTTCAAATTCAACGCCACTACCTTAACGCGAGTTGCTATACTTTATTGGGTCGGTCATATTATTTTCAGCAAACGCCTGTAACCTTATTAAACAAGCATGACATTCTCCACAAGATAATCCGTCAGACGTCGGCTCATAACATGATATCGTATTGCTATAGTCTACACCTAATTTAAGACCGGCTTCTACAATTTGAGTTTTAGTCATATCAATTAATGGCGCATGAATCTTTATTTGCGACTTTTGTACTCCAATTGCTGTAGCAAAATTGGCCATTACTTCAAAACTCTTAATAAACTCCGGTCGACAATCAGGATAATTTGCATAATCCGTTGCATGCACTCCAATAAAGATATCATATCCTTTAATAATTTCAGCAAATCCCAACGCATAGCTTAAAAATATTGTATTTCGTGCTGGTACATATGTTACCGGTATATCATCAGCAAGCTCTTTAACGTCTGCATATTTTGGTACTGCAATAGTATCATCAGTTAATGCCGATCCCCCAAAACTACGTAAATCAATATTAATTATTTTATGTTGACTAATCTTATATCCTTTAATCAATTCTTTTATTTTCTCAAGCTCGATATGATGGCGCTGTAAATAATTAAAACTTAGAGCATAAATCTCATAATCCATCTGAGATACCATAGCTAATATCGTTGAAGAATCAATACCGCCACTGACTAATATTATT
This sequence comes from Candidatus Trichorickettsia mobilis, assembly GCF_963422225.1. Taxonomy (NCBI): domain Bacteria; kingdom Pseudomonadati; phylum Pseudomonadota; class Alphaproteobacteria; order Rickettsiales; family Rickettsiaceae; genus Candidatus Trichorickettsia; species Candidatus Trichorickettsia mobilis. Next base: position 165,898 of record NZ_OY728607.1, on the reverse strand, counting down.
GCTTTTTTCATCTTATAACCTATGTCTCATACTATTAAACTTCTTTGTTTTACTAAATATGAGAGCGAAATTTTTAGAAAAAATCAAATAAAAAACCGCAGCGTACTTTAGTACGTGAGGATTTTTTGTTTGATTTTGACAACAAAATTACCTCTCAGATGAAGTAAAACAAAGAAATTTATTCTATTCCCCAAATTTTATGTAACTGCATCGACACCCTGTAGCCCGTACGTAATGCCAATTCTAAAGCCAATTTGGTATTCTCATTATTTATTTGCAAATTCTCTTGATCTATCGGTTGGATAAAAACCGGTATATTGTACTCACTTTGTCCTATTTCCGCTATATCACTGTAGTTTTGAATATTTTTAGCCACCAAAAATTTAATTGCACTAATATGAGGTAATAAATCTTCACGAATTCTGGAATATCCATTAGCTCCTGCCTTCGGTGAACATACTATCAGCACCGATTTAGGCAACGCCCTATGTAACGTACCATTAGTTTCTATTTGCACAGTAAATCCCAAATCAATTAATTTCTGACAACATAATTCTATTGGCTGTCTTAAAGGCTCGCCCCCAGTGATTACCACTAACTTAACTATATTAGCGCCATATTCATCAACACTCAATGCCATTACCTGCTGTATAATCTGTTCTAGCTTAGCGGTTTGAAAATCTTCGAAATCAGTATCACAAAATTTACAGGCAAGATTACAACCGCCAAGTCTGACAAATACTGCAGGCATGCCGACAAGAGGCCCCTCTCCTTGTAAAGTTTTAAAAATACTCTTGACCTCTAAACCACTACCATCACCAGTAACTACTGATCTTTTTGGATTTTGTCCAAACATTATACGCCTCTCGTAAATGAAAAGTTGGTAGACGAAGTTTTAGTTGAAGAATGGCTAAGAGTCACAGGGGCGAGCAGCGCAGCTCTCTGATGACGACAACGCCAATTCTTCAGCTAAAACGAGTACACACCTTATCTTAACTTAAGTGAAGATAACCCAACAAGTGCAAATATCATCGCAATAATCCAGAATCTTACCACTATCTTTGATTCTGGCCAGCCAATTTTTTCAAAATGATGATGCAATGGTGCCATTTTAAATATTCGTTTACCACCAGAAAACTTGAAATAATATACCTGAATGATTACAGATAACGTTTCCACGACAAATACTCCCCCTATTATCCCTAATACTATCTCATGTTTGGTAATTACCGAGATTACCCCAAGTACCCCACCAAGGCTCAGGCTACCTGTATCGCCCATAAATACTTCTGCCGGTTGCGCATTGAACCATAAAAATCCTAGGCTACCACCAATAATGCTAGCACAAAATATACTTAATTCACTAACATTAGGAACATAAGTAATTTGTAAATAATGCGCATAAAAACTATTGCCGACGACATAACTTATTATTAAAAAAGAGCCCGCAGCAATCGCAATAGGCACTATAGCCAAACCATCCAACCCATCAGTAAGGTTAACAGCATTTGAACTGCCAACAATCACAAATATCGAAAATGGTATATAAAAATATCCAAGATCAATTAACAAATTTTTAAAAAAAGGTAATGCAAGATGATGAGCATATTCTGGTTGAGAGATAGTTTGTATAGATATACAGGCGATTACACTAATAGCCGTTTGCGTCAATAATTTTTTCCTACCACTAATTCCTTTATGGTTATTCTTGGTGATTTTGGCATAATCATCAATAAATCCCAATATCCCAAAACCAATAAACACCAGTAATACTACCCATATATATCGATTACTCAAATCTACTAATAACAAGGTAGAGATAATTACCGCAATGATAATCATCATTCCACCCATAGTAGGAGTACCAACTTTAGCCTGATGTGCAGCTGGTATATCTCCTCTTATTGGTTGTCCGTATTTCTGAATAGATCGCAAATATCTAATTAATACCGGACCTACTGCAACACAGATAATTAAGCTAATGAGAGCAGCCATCCCACTACGAAAAGTAATATAATGCAATAAATTAGCAATATGAAATTTACTGGCATATGGCGCAAGTAAATTATACAGCATTGCTAACTCCTTCAATTAAATTATGAACTTGATCAAAACAACTGATAATTTTCTCAAGACGTATACCACGAGATCCCTTGATCAATATTAACTCATCACCTTCTATTAAATTATTCAGCTCTGCACACAATAAATCAACATTATCAAAACAAATTGACTCTATAGTATCAGGCAACAAAATTTTTAACCGTTGCATAGTTGACCCTACTAATACCACTTTTTTTACTCCAGAATCAATAAGCGCAGGAATAACACTTTCATGTAGTTGAACGGCAGTATCGCCTAGTTCTAGCATATCACCGATTATAGCCATTTTCTTATTACTCTCAAGCTGCTGTAAATAGCTAAAAGCAGCTTTTAATGATTCGGGATTGGCATTATAATAATCACAAAGCAATCTACATTCTTTTGTTCCAGAACGAGCTTTAATAATTTTGCCGCGTCCAACAGTAAGTTCTATTTGTGACAATTGCATAGCCGCAATGGCTGGATCAAGTTTAAGTAATGAGATAACCATAAAAGCTGCGGCAAAATTTCTAGCATAATGCTCTGGTATAAAAGGTATAGTTGCTGTTACCTCAGCCCCATTGATCACATATACTAGTCGCACATTCTCCTCTGATTTTTCATAGGTTTTAAGCCTGGCATTAGCAGCTTGAGCCTTGCCAAAATTATAAACCGATTTTATATTTAATCGCTCAATATTTAACATCATCCGACCATAATACTTACTATCCAAATTAATGATCGCCGCACCATTGGCAGTTAAACCCTCAAAGATCTCACATTTTGCATCAACTATCTCAAGCATCGAATTAAAAAATTCTAAATGCGCTTCAGACACTGAGGTAATGACTGCTATATCTGGTCTGACCATTGCAGTTAGTTCTCGAATCTCGCCAGCATGATTCATCCCAATTTCAAAAACTGCGTATTCTGTATCATCTGGTTGCGAAGCTAAATTAATAGGTACACCCAAATAATTATTAAAATTGCCACGGCTGGCAAATACTTTACCAAAAACCCCAAGCATAGTCTTAATAGTCTCCTTAGTAGTAGTTTTGCCTACACTACCAGTCACTCCAATAAACTTAGCTTTTGAATGCTGCCGCTTATATGTCGCTAACTTATGAAGGGCATTCATAGTATCATCTACTATAATAATTTTACTTAAAGATAACCCCGGTATGGCTTCACTTACGATCGCCGCTGCTGCTCCTCGTACAAAGGCATCTTCAACATAAATGTGCCCATCTCGATTACCTTTTAGTGCAATAAATAAGTCATCTTTTTGCACATCTTGCGAATTAAATTGTACCTGCCCCGTCTCAATAGAACTATCTACCGTAACCCCCAAGGCCTCAGATAACTGCTTAGCTGACCAAATCATATTATTTCTCCTTAAATCTGTTATTTAGTATTGAATATTTTGCACTCAATAACGTTATGCATATGCGTCAAGTTTAAAAAATTGATGCTCAATTGTCATTGCGAGCCGAAGGCGAAGCAATCCAGGAGGTTCTATTTAACTGGATTGCTTCGCCTCCGGCTCAAACAAGACTATTTGAACCGTCTCTTTTTTCTTAACTTGATGCATATTATAGCTCCCCTGGAATGACACATGTGGTGCTTGAGATGATACTAAGCTACACCTTCAATCCTAAAGCCTGTCTTGCTATTTCCACATCATCCATTGCTATTACTATCGTCCCAATGATCTGATAATTCTCATGCCCCTTACCCGCTATCAACAATATATCTTCTGCTTGCAGTCCTTTAACTGTATCAACTATTGCATGTTTACGATCTGGAATCTCAATTGCTGATTTTGCTTCAACTAAAATAGCTTGACGAATGGCAGTAGGATCTTCATCTCTTGGATTATCATCAGTGATAATTACTACATCAGCAATCTCAGCTGCGAGTTTTCCCATAATTGGCCGCTTTAACTGATCACGATTACCACCACAACCAAATATCACTTTTAACTTACCGCTGCCGGCAACTAATTTTTTTAGCTCAAGCAGAGAATTTGCTAAAGCGTCAGGAGTATGCGCATAATCAACAAATATATGAAATGGATGATTCTTATCCGTCACTCGTTCAAGCCTACCACGTACAGCCCTTATTAGCGGTAATTTTTCGACTATATCTGCAAAAACAAAACCAGATTTATGAACTAAAATAGCAGCAATCAGCAGATTAATTCCTTGGAAACTTCCAATAACCTCTGTATAAATATTATACCTTTCACCTAAATAAGAAAATTCTATTAGCTGGCCATTAACTGTGGAATTTGCATTAATAATTCTAACATCCCCGCTTGTGCCAACAGTAATTACTTGGATTTTTCGTTCATTTAAGTATGACTTAATAAAATCAATATTAACAATATCAGCGTTAATTACTGCAATTCCATTAGGCAGCAAATTTTCAGTAAATAACTTCAGCTTAGCTTCTAAATATTCATCCATAGTAAGATGATAATCCAAGTGATCTTGTGAAAAGCTCGTGAAACCAGCAGCAATAACGGGAATGCCATAGATGCGTTTTTGCTGTAAGCCATGGCTAGATGCCTCAAATGCTACATGATTAATGTTATTACTAGCTAGATCATTGAGGGTTTTACGAAAAGTTAGTATATCGACTGTAGTTAACCCTTTGGTATTATTGATATTATTATTAATTTCTGCATTTAATTCTATTCCTAATGTACCAATACTAGCACTACGCTGCCCTAACAAACCAAATAATTGGCGTATATACGCTACCACTGAAGTTTTGCCATTAGTACCAGTAACTGCAATCAAATGTTCTTGGATCTTAGGATAAAAAATACCAGCAGCACAACTTAAAGCGACTCTGGCATCATCAACACAAACCATCCGTCGATCCTGTAATTGTCTTGGCTCATCAGTAATTACTACCTGCGCTCCAGCATTAAAGGCCTGTTGAATATAATTATTACCATTAACATGTTCTCCAACTATAGCGAAAAAAGCATCGCCAGGTTTAACACTTCTTGAATCAAAGCTTAAGCCGGTAATATTATGCTCTTTAAACAAAAGTTGCAGTTTAGATTTCATGGTCAATTTTATAATCTATATTTAATATATTCTGGATTTCCGAACTTTCTTCATCAATTGCACTGAGTCCGTATAAAGCCACCATCCGTTCAAAAATTTTATTTACTAAGGGCGCAGCGTTCCAGCCGGCGGTAGCATGTCCGGAGGTCTGTTTATTGCCTTTTGGATCATCAAGCATCACATAAATAACATATTGCGGATTTGATGCCGGCAACATCCCGAAAAATGATGATATTCTACTATTTTGAGCATAACGCCCAGCAACAGACTTATTAGCCGTACCGGTTTTGCCGCCAACTAAATAACCTTTGACATCTGCTCTTTTTCCAGTTCCCTCTTTCACCACTAAACGTAGCAATTTTCGCATTTGCCTAGAAGTTTCTTCACTAAATACTCTTTTCCCAATAAGCTGATTATTTTGTTTTTTTATTAAAGTTAATGGATATAAATAACCACCATTTACTACTGGTAACATCGCTTGCACAAAATGTAGCGGACTAATCGAAATCCCATAACCATAAGACATAGTGACCAAACTTAAATCAGTCCAACGACTATCAGCAGGAAAAAGTGGAGTACCACGTTCCGGCAATTCAATAGTTAATTGCTCTAGCAACCCTAAATTTTTGAGATATTTTTTAAAATTATTCTTACCAATCTCAAGAATAATTTGACTAGTACCAATATTAGAAGAATGTAGAAAAATCTCAGCAACACTATGCCAACCGCTTCTGGGATGATAATCTTTAACCTCAAATCTCCCTACTCGCATATAACTGATGTTATAGGCATCATGTACAGTTATTGCTTCTGTATCCAATCCTATGGCAATCGTTACCGACTTAAAACCCGAACCAATTTCATAAATTCCATGACTTGCTGTATTAAATAGCTGAGTATTCGTTGCTTTCTGCGGATGATGAGGATCAAAATCTGGTTTAGATACCATTGCCAAGATTTCGCCGTTATGAGGGTTTGCAACAATAGCAGCACCACCAATCGCATTAAATTGTTGTATGGTAGACTCTAATTCCTCGCTTAAGATCGTCTGTAACCTGACATCTACAGACAATTCTAATGCTGCATTAGCATTATTATCACTATTTACCTGGTCAACATTTCGTAAGAATTGATCATATTTCTTTTCTAATCCTGCAAGTCCGATTAAATCCCTACCTACATAACCAATAATATGAGAAAGTACTCGACCAAAAAGATAAACTCGTTTTTGTTCACGCTCAAAACCAAATCCTGGTAACCCAAGATTAGTAATTTCAGTTTGTATTGCTGGGCTAAGGTCACGTGCTATCCAAACAAAATTTTTATTACCAGATAATTCAAGCAATAATTTTTCTATATTTAGATTTGGGATGATTTTAGATAATTTATTTAATGACTGTCGTGGATCAGTTATCTTAGCCGGATATGCAAATAATGATGATGAAGGTACGCTTATAGTCAACACCTTACCGTAACGATCTACTATTTCTTTTCTAAAATTAGTTTTAGCTGAATATTCATTGGATTTGAGATGATTACTATTGGTTACAATCAATAAACGATAAGCCAAACCGATAAAGCACAGAGCAAAAATGCCAATAATTATTACAATCCTGAATCTGGCACTATGATCATATAAATCCCACGCAAAAATAATCTGATATATGCTTTTCTGACTTACGTCGTTCTTGAAACCTTTATTGTCATTCCAGTGCTCTCTATTATCCCTGTACTCTTTGTCATTCCTGCGTAGGCAGGAATCCATGCATGTTTTACTGGATTCCTGCCTACGCAGGAATGACAAAAAACACAATTCGGATATGATCTGTAACCAATATTGATATAGCTTATTGAATACGTCCATAATTATCAATTTTGGTTGCAACAACCCGTTGTATATACTTGCTTGAGATCTTCTTATAACGCCATTTAATGTGATGCTTGGTACTTAAATTAGCTACCGCATATTGTTTCTCTGCTTTGATATTAACAGTCTGTAATAATGGGTCTGCTATCATCTGATGACTACGCACATTATCTAAACCAAGATACTTACTAGATAGCTGGCGTAATCTATCTGGTGATGTTAAATAGGCCATTTTTGCCTTCAACATATGAATGTTATCCTTTTCTTCTAATATCTGCTTATTTAATTCATCAATTTGATAACAAAAAGTTCTCACTTGACTCTTGATGATAAACAACCCATAAACGGTAGCACAGCATATAGCAAAAACTATACAATTAAATACTCGTATGATCATTTACTTGCTCCTTTCCTTATTGCTGCTCTAAGCTTTGCTGATCTAGATCTTGGATTGATCAAAATCTCATCTCTTAACGGTGAAATCGGTTTTTTAGTAAGAATTCTTAATAATTCTGAATCTTGAACTTCTATCATTGGTTTAGCATATTTTGATCTAGCCATAATTTTTGCTGAATTGCTTCTTAAAAAATCTTTAACTATACGATCCTCCAAAGAATGGAACGATACAATTACTAATCTACCATTAGGAGCTAATAGCTTTAACGATTGCTCCAATAAGATTCTTAATTGTTTCAATTCATCGTTGACATAAATCCTGATTGCTTGAAAACTCTTAGTTGCTGGATCAATTTTACCTTTTTTGAATCCTACGCTACTACGCACTATCTTAGCTAATCTAGCTGTATTGGTTATTGGCTCAATCTTACGTTCATTAATAATTGACCTTGCTATCTTTCGAGCAAAAGGCTCATCACCATATTGATAAATCACATCAGCAATATCAGCTTCACTGGCATTATTAACAAATTCGGCCGCGTCTTCACCTCTGCTACTCATCCTCATATCCAACGGCCCATCATGAGTAAATGAGAAGCCACGCGCACCTATGTCAAGTTGCATACTCGACATGCCAAGATCTGCAACTATGCCATCAAACTTAATACCAGTAAAAGTTTTGCTTATTTCGGCAAAACTACTATTAATAAATTTAAAACGATCTTTATATTCACGAGAGCAATTATCAGCATATTCCTGCACAGCAGGATCTCGATCAATAGCAGTTAGCTTACATTCACAACTATTCAGAATCGCTGCGCTGTAACCACCAGCACCAAACGTACAATCTAAAAAATTCTCACCAACTCTTGGAGCAAGATACTTTATCATTTCATTTAATAACACTGGTGTATGGGCTAACATATTTTATTACACTATAGACCTCTTCTTTGCCTGCATTTTGCCTAAAAATAACCATTTCCAGCTTATGCAACAGGTCTATCCTTTAATGTTAAACGATTATTTTGCGCAACTTGTCTTGCTGCCACTAAATAAGTATCAAAATTCTGAGGTTGCCACATTTCAAAAACCACTCCTTTTCCGACAAAACATACCTGCTCTTCCATTTCAGCATGCTCAAGCAATGATTTCGGTAACACCACTCGCCCTTCTCCATCAAAAGCTAACTGTACCGCCTCACCAAGGATTATAGTTTCAAAAGCATCTCGCTCTTCAGAATATGGATCAAGATTTTGAATAACCTGACTAAGAGTTTCAAGTCTGGCAATACTACAAGCTTCTATGCATTTATTTCTGAATGATGGATACGCAATAATTCCATTGAAATTCTGTCCAGACAACACAAGCCTATAACTCGCAGGCACTGAGACTCTGCTCTTTTTATCAAGGTTATTAATATATTTTGATAAAAAAATATTCATTTTCTACTGTGATCACATTCAGTTTTATAAAATCGCACAATTGTAGTATTTTTATATTTATTTAAATTATTTCTTAAATTCTTAATTATAAATTACGTATTTTTTCTTCAAACTATTCCAAAACTCAAAGCTAGATTGCTTCTACTATAAATGGTCTCGGCAATGACGAATTCCCATTCGCAATGACGTTCATATCGTCTCTTTAATTCCTTACACTTGACGTGTATGGTTCATTAAACACTCTCGACATTAATTATCAAATAACTTACAAAATATATCATCAATTTACGTTCAATTTTGGGTATATTTGGGATTTAATGGTACTACATGGAGAATGTAATATATCCACCATTTAGTCAAGTAATTTTTTCAAGAAAATATTAAAAAATACAGTTGGTTTATTAATATTTACTATGATATTTTGGTGATATCTTAAAATCTTGTGTAATTATTGCTACAACTCCAGAGTAATTTTAGTCTTGCTAAAGAGTTTGGCACGATTTATGCTGATCTTTGGATTACAATGGTTTCTTAAAGAAGCCAGAAGATATCACCATATTAGTTGTATTGATTGATTTTAAGGAGGAGTAATATATGTCAAAATCGGATAATTATTTAAGATTGTTAATGGACGCCAGTAAAAGAGAGACCACTAACATTAACAGATCCAGAGTTAACGCTGCTAAAGGAGATACCACCTCATTCTCCCAGTTTGTTTCTGGAACCGCCTCCATAGTAACTGAACAAAAGAGAAGTACTATAAATGTACAAGGTGCTGTCGTTAACACAGGTATTGTCTCTGATATCTCAGTTCAGGGCAAAGGTATGCTAGTGGTCAAAGAAAGCTCCACATCTAAAGCTAATCTTTATACACGCGATGGTTCATTCAGATTAAACAATAAAGGAGACTGGCTTAATCCCAGCGGCTGCGTGTTGCTTGGATGGAAATTGGATGCAGGAGGAAATCTACCTGCCAATAGTTCGTTATTAGATTCTTTAGAGAGAATCAATGTTAGTGGCAGCAGCTCACAAGCAACTGCCAGTGATAAAATAACAGTTGGCGCAAATTTAAATGCAGACAAAATCGTGCTAGAAGGAGCTGGGGAAGTATTCGCAGTCAATAAAACCGGTATCAATGCTTCAATCAAAATTGATGAAATTTTAATGCCTGAAATCCGTAACTCTGGTAGCCTTACGCTAGGTGATTCATTTACTCTTAGAGCTGACCAGAATACTGCTAGAACGTTTGTATATGGCGGAATATCCATGTCCAAACAAATATCTACAACTTCTTTTTATGGAGCTACTAGCGTTGGTGGTCAATTTAGAATAGTACCAGGCGCTCCTGCCAATGTTAATGAGTTACAGGTAGATTCAGGTATTATGGTAAGAGTAGCTGGTGGAGATTGGAGTAATTTTAAAGCTGTTGCTAATAATGCTAATACTGGTCAGCTTGAGTTTAACAGTTTGCAGTCTCTGGGAGAAAAACTAAAATCACTAGATTTAATCACCTTAATTAAGGACAACCGACTAGTTATTGCTCCAAAAGATGGAAATTCAACTGTTGAATTTCAAAATTTTGGCGGCAGCAACATGGTTGAAACCTTAGGTTTAGTTAATATCCCTGCAGCTACCGCAAATACTGAGAGATTTTCAACCCTTCAAATGCTGCGTGATAAAATTAATGCTACCAAAGATACATCTGGACTTTTTGCTGAACTTAATCCAACATCAGGCTCAGTTAATGTACATTCATTACTTGCAACCTCACAATTTACTATTGCTGGCCAATCATTAGGAATAAGAGATTTTTCTAGGGCAACTATCGGTGGTACTGGTATCAGCTTGAATGGTATTCTTTTAACTCCAGAAAGAGCTAAAGCTACTGTAGCAATAACTTCACCAAAACATGGGCTACAATCTGGAGATTTTGTTAATATTACTGGTGGAATGCATCCTAATATTCCAGATGGGAAATATATGGTTAGTGGAGCTAATAGCGATTCTTTTTTCATTTATTTAGCAGCTACCCCAGTTAATATTGAAGCGCTGAATGTGCCAAATGCTGGCCTCAACATCAACGGAAATTTTACTTGGCAAAAAATAGCTGGACAGGCTTTTGCTCCAAGTGTTAACCTTATTAATGCAAGTATCACCGCTGCTAATCCAGGTGGTGCTATGGAAATTACTAATGTTGGCCATGGATTAGCAAATAATGACCTAATTTTTATTAGCGGTCTAGGAGCAGTGCAAGTTGGTGGAGCAATTTTTGGCAACGCTGCGAATGCGAACGTTCACATACCTGATGGGTACTATGTAGCTACGGTAGTAGATGCCAATAGATTTACTATTATTCCAATAGAAACTGTCGCAGGTAACGTAGCTTTAGCAGGTCCAGGTGGACTTGTTCCTGTACCTGCTGCTCCAGCTGAAGTTTTTGCTGGAAATTTTACTTATAGGAAAGTTGGTCTTGGAGCTGGTTTACCTGTTATAAATACCAACGTTATGGTGACTACTCTTGGTGCTAATGGACTAGGGCTTAACTCAAATCGAGTAAAACTCTTTATGCCAAGCCATAATTACACCATTGGTGACTCTATCCGTCTTACTGGTTTAGCAGCACCAGTAGTAGTTGATGGCGTTACTGTACGAAATAATGTAAGATATAAAGTAGTAGATATACCAAATGCAGCAGCTTTACTAGCTGGTGCGCCTAATTACGTCACCTTTGAAGTAATAAATGACGGTTTTGCTGCTACTGGTAATGACATAGTAGGTATGCAAACCTATGACATTGCTAGTCTTGGTGCTGGTTTCCGAGTTGATCATTACAGCCGTGCTTTTGAATATTTAAGTTTAAATCAAGAAAAATTTACATTTGACCCTACTTATAGTGCTAGCGATACTAAATTAGGTCTATCTAGTGGAAATCATTCAATAGACCGTATCTTTTCACATTCATTTGTAGTATTTGATAGTTTGGGTGGACAACATACGCTCTTGGCTAGATTTGCTCGACTTGGCCAGAATCGTTGGACAGTAGAGATAGGTGCTATCAAAAATGATGATGGTACTTTTGATGTTAAAACGACTAGAGCAGATGGTGTTCTCCAATCTGGAACCTTAACATTTGAACCTAATGGCGCGCTGCAGTCTATAGGAGATCTAGCAGCTCCTATTACAGCAGAATGGACAAATGGTAGTGCACCAGGTAGCATTACTATAGATTGGGGAAGCACAGGAAACCTTGTTGGAGTTGGATCTCGGGAAGGTATTAGACAAGTTATAGCTGCTGATAATGTATTAATGTTTGATGCAAATGGTAATACTGCTGGAACTTTAACAGATGTCAATATTGATGAAAATGGTAATTTCATTGCTATTTATGATAATGGTACTAGCCAAAAATTATATAGAATTCCAATTGCTACTATGATTGACCTGGATAATGGCATGGAAGCTTATGCTTCTGGCTATCGCAACAAGTTTCCTGTCATTCTTAAAGAGCCTGGTGTGGCCGGTACAGCAACTATTATCTCAAGGAGCGTGGAAGGAGCAAATATTGATTCTACCGAGAGCTTGATAGACCTTCAAGGTTATGCCAATGATATTTCAGCTGTCGCAAAAACATTAAGTATGGAAAATAATAATCTTAAAACCATTATTAATGCAATTGATGTTCGCTAAGCTATTAATAGAGATTTTTTGAAATAATTTACTATTTTTATAAAATCTCTGTCATTTTTTGAGAATGTTCAATGAACCATACGCGTCAAGTTAAGGAAATGAAGCGAGCCACCACCGTCATTGCGAGACAAAGTCGAAGCAATCCAGGAAATGAACGGATAGTTTAACTGGATTGCCACGACCACTATCGTGGTCTCGCAATGACCAATGACGGTTCGTGTCGTCTCTTTATTCCTTAACTTGGACGTGTATGGTTCAATGACTGTGTCAATTAAATAAGACTTGTCATTGCGAGGAACCGTCAGGTGACGAAGCAATCCTGTTAAACTATCCGTTCATTTCCTAAATTGCTTCGCCTTCGGCTCGCAATAACGAGTTATATCATCTCTTTTCCTTAACCTCAACGCGTTTCCGTGAACAGGCTCGAAAATTATCTTGATTTAGGCATAATGCGAATTTGACTATAATAAAATATAAATCTTGTTGAATTTTAATACTACTCAAGTATAACTATTCAATACTATTATTATCTTAAAATTTAAGGTAATTTAATTTGGTTAAATTAACGATGAATCAAACCACATTACAAAGTCAAGATATATTGGATGAAAAACGAAATATTGCCAGGCAAGGTGGAGGAATCAAACGTATTTCTATCCAACATGCAAAAGGGAAGTTAACTGCCAGAGAACGGATTGAGGTTCTTTTAGATCCAGATAGCTTTGAAGAAACTGGGATGTTCGTTGAACATCGATGCGATAATTTCGGAATGCGCGATAAAATCTTTCCTGGAGACGGAGTAGTAACTGGTCACGGTACTATCAATGGTAGGTTAGTCTTTGTTTATAGTCAGGATTTTACGGTACATGGCGGCTCTCTTGGTGAATATCATGCCAAAAAAATCTGTAATATTATGGATTCTGCACTAAAGGTAGGCGCACCGGTTATTGGAATTAATGATTCTGGTGGTGCCAGAATTCAGGAAGGAGTCGATGCTCTCGGTGGCTACGGTGAATTATTTAACCGTAACGTCCTAGCCTCTGGCGTCATTCCACAAATAACTTTAATCATGGGTCCTTGTGCCGGTGGGGCAGTATATTCCCCCGCCCTTACTGATTTTATCTTCATGGTACAGGACTCTTCTTACATGTTCGTGACTGGACCAGAAGTAGTAAAAACGGTAACTGGCGAAGAAGTGAGCCAAGAAAAACTTGGCGGCGCTCGAATGCATACCACTAAAAGTGGTGTTGCCGACCTGGCTTTTAAAAATGACGTTGAAGCATTATTAGAAACTAGAAGATTTTTTAATTTTTTACCACTATCCAATACTGCTCCGCTACCGATTAGAGATACTAAAGATCCTGCTGATCGAGTCGATATGTCTCTTACTACCTTAGTACCATCAAATCCGAATAAACCCTACGATATGACTGAATTGTTAGAACGTATAGTTGATGAAGGAGAGTTTTTTGAGCTTCAACCAAATTTTGCCAAGAATATTATTATCGGCTTTGGCTATATGGAAGGAAGATCAGTTGGCTTTGTTGCCAATCAACCACTGCATTTAGCAGGATGCCTGGATATTAACGCCTCAAGAAAAGCAGCACGATTTATCCGCTTTTGCGATGCTTTTAGCATCCCGCTAGTGACACTAGTTGATGTTCCAGGATTCTTGCCTGGTGTAGATCAAGAATATAATGGTATTATCAAACACGGAGCTAAATTGCTCTATGCTTATGCAGAAGCAACTGTACCAAAGATTACTGTAATTACTAGAAAAGCATATGGCGGTGCCTACATAGTTATGAATTCAAAACATCTATGCGGAGATATAAATTACGCCTGGGTTAATTCTGAAATTGCGGTTATGGGCGCTGAGGGAGCAGCAGAAATAATATTTAAAGAAGAGTGTAAGGATTTAGAGTTAAAAAAACAAAAAATTGCAGAATATAGAGAAACTATTACCTCACCTTTTATCGCTGCTTCCAGAGGCCATTTGGATGACATAATTAAACCTCAAAACACCAGATGGCGTATATGTAAGGCACTCAATTTTTTGCAGAATAAAAAGGTGCACACGCCATGGAAAAAACATGATAATTTACCGTTGTAATCAATGAATAAACCATTATTTGATAAAGTTTTAATCGCTAACAGAGGTGAAATCGCCCTTAGAATTATGCGTTCGCTAAAAAAAATGGGCATCAAATCTGTTGCCGTTTATTCTGAAGCTGATACCAATGCCATGCATGTGCAATATGCCGATGAAGCCTATTATATTGGGAATTCTCCGGCTACTGAAAGCTATTTATCCATAAAAAATATTATCAATGCCATCAGAGCAAGCGGGGCAAGCGCGGTTCATCCAGGATACGGATTTTTAGCAGAAAATTCAAATTTTGCTAATATTTTAAAAAGAGAGGGTGTAACTTTAATTGGCCCTAGTGCGCAAGCAATTAAACAAATGGGTGATAAGATAGCTGCTAAAAAAATTGCAATTGAAGCTGGAGTAACTACAGTTCCAGGCTATATGGGCACCATTAATACAGTAAATCAAGCAATTAACATAGCAGAAGATATTGGATTCCCGGTAATAGTAAAAGCTGCTGCTGGCGGTGGTGGTAGAGGGATGCGAGTAGTCAAAAACTCACAAGAAATGACTGCTGCTTTTTCATCGGCCAGATTAGAAGCAGTAAATAGTTTTAGTGACGGTAGAGTATTTATTGAAAAACTGATCTCGTCACCACGACATATTGAAATACAATTACTAGCTGATCAACATGGAAATGCCGTGTGTCTTGGTGAACGTGAATGTTCAATTCAACGATATCATCAAAAAGTGATTGAAGAAGCCCCAAGCCCGTTCTTAAATGAAGATACTAGGCAAAAAATGTATGCTGAAGTGATAGCATTATCTCGTAAGGTAGGATACTACTCTGCTGGCACTGTTGAGTTTATGGTGACTGCTGATAGTAATTTTTACTTTCTTGAGATGAATACCAGACTGCAAGTTGAGCACCCGGTAACTGAGTTGGTTACCGGAATCGATATTGTTGAAGAAATGATTAAAATTGCTGCCGGAGAAAAATTAGCTTTCTCACAACAGGATATAGTCTTAAAAGGCTGGGCCATTGAATCACGAATTTGCGCAGAAGATCCCTCAAGAGGATTCTTGCCTTCCAGCGGTAGAATTACCGAATATTCAGAACCACCAAAGAGCTCTAATATCAGAATAGATAATGGCATTGGCTCTGGTGGTGAAGTCAGCATGTTTTATGATTCGATGATTGCTAAATTATGTACTTATCATGACACTCGTGAGCAAGCTATAGAAGTGATGCGTTCCGCTTTAAGTTCTTATATCATTAAGGGTATAGCTCATAATATAAGTTTTTTGGAAGCAGTAATGTCAAATCCGCGATTTATTAGCGGTGATATTAATACTGGCTTTATCGCAGAAGAATATCCTGACGGCTTTTCTGGAGCGGCCTTAACTTCAGAGATTACCGAAGTATTCCTGTCAACTGCAATATATATATATATTGCGGAACAAAAAAGAGCCGCATCAATCTTCGGACAAATTATCGACCAAACTAACAATATTGGTACGCGTTGGGTAGTGTCTATCGATGATAAACTGTTTCCAATATTAATCAAACCGGTTGCAGACGGGTATAATATCAGACAAGGATCAAATAGAATCTACATCCGCAGTAACTGGAATTTAGGCAGTCATTTATTTAGTGGTTTGGTTAATGGCAATAAAGTAAATGTCAAAATTGAAAGAATTCGCACTGGTTATATGCTAACGCACTCAGGGCTTAGTGTTAATGCTTTTGTACGCTCTCCTAGAATGTCAGAGCTGGAAGCACTAATGATTTCCAAGCCGCATGTTGATATTTTAACAACTTTACACGCTCCTCTAGCTGGACAAATAGCTGCAATTAAAGTGCAAGTAGGTGAACAAGTAGTCCCTGGGCAAGATATTATGATTTTGACAGCAATGAAGATGGAGAATGTAATTACAGCAGAACGAACCTCCACTATCGCCAAAATATTAGTCAATGAAAAAGATCAAGTATTTGCCAATCAGGTTCTAATTGAATTTGAGGAGAGTGCTTAATAAACAATCTGGAGTTATTTTACCTTGTTAATTGTGAACGTTGTTCACGCTCTATTATTGCAACGAACTATTGCCAATTATGTAAGAAATGACTGTTCATTTTTTGAAAATTTATAGATATATGGTATTTTGACTGTTATATCATCTGACAATAAGCTATAATATTTTAATAATTCTATTCCATCACTCAGATCCAAAAACTTCAAATCATTCCATTGAGCTTGAAATGAATTTACAAACATTTGATTGTAATATTTTCTTATACTCTCCAAAGGATCTTGATATAAAGCTAATTCTGTAGTAGTCTTTGACATAACACCTCCGTAAATACTTAAATTAGCTATCATATACTATAAACTTTTGTAAACAATTATTTGTTAACAACAAAAACCACGGCAAATTATAAAATTGTAGTTTACTTAATGAAAAGATTTATATTAGCTAATAATAGCTGTATTGTACAATAAGCACCTATTCAAGATAACACTAAGGCTCAGGGAACATTTTTATGTATGGAGTCGCTCTGCTTTAATTAAATACAATTTATAAATATGATGTTTTTGCGGTTATTTTTATCGTTTACCCTTTGGTACTTTCCTTACCAAACGCTTGCGGTACTTGATCGTGAAATGGCAGAATCATTAAAATGCTCACGGTTATTTTCATATTTCGAAAGAAAACACCGTATTCCTTTAGATACTTTGCACTCAATTTCTTTACAAGAATCCGGAAAAACTCACTCTAAACATAATATCAGGATTGTTTGGCCTTGGACTGTGAATGTTGAAGGACAAGGTTATTTTTTTGATAATAAAAAAGAAGCAGTGTTATTCGTCAAACAACAGCTACTCACTGGTAAAACCAGCATTGATATTGGTTGCATGCAGATCAATCTTAAGCATCATCCTGATGCCTTTAAATCTATTGAACATGCTTTTGATCCGGTCAGCAATATTACTTATGGCGCTGAATTTCTTAAAAAAAAATATGCTCAACTGGGTAATTGGTTGCAGGCAATTGCCCATTACCATTCCGCAACCCATGAGCTTGGCTCAAAATACAAAGAAAGTGTGGTAAAAATTGCCAATAATATGAATGAATACAAATATTCTTTAAAAGCATATTCATATCCACATTATTATAATCACCCTCCTCCATCAGTTTCTAAAGTTTCTTACCAAAAACTCGCTACTAAACCAGAAAAAACTTATGTTTCAACACCAAATAAAGCTAGAGCTTTTTTAAAAACCGCTGCTTTGAATAACAATCGTGGAGATAGAACACGCAAGCCAGAAGCATATGTTAGCACTCGTAAGAATTCGAGCACTAAACCTATATATAAATCATCCGCGGAAATAGAACTTCAGAAGAGAGCTACTGCAAAAAACAATGCAACTTATAGAAAAATATCACTAAATAACAAAAATCGTAACAATATGATGGTACGAGTACCACCACGCCAACCGGTAGCCCAATAATTAAATAGACCTCTCTCACATCGCGTCAAAGAGAGGATTTGAAGGAGACACGAAACCTCGACTCGCAGCATACTTTTGGTTTGTTTCGGATTCGAGTACCTGACATGTGTACAAATCATCCGCATTGCTAAGTTTGTGAGAGAGGTCTAATGGATCGTTTAGCTAAACAACCAATCTTATTCAATCGACAAAGATTACGCAGCAATAGAAACAAAGCAGCAAATATCATAAATAATTATCCGCTTGAAAAGTACGCTGCTGACAATATTGTAGAAAACTTGCAAATGTTAGATCGAAATTTTGTTAATATTTTAGATATTGGTTGTCGTAATGGTTATTTATCGTTGGCTTTGCTGAACAAGTATAATAATGCCACTCTTATTGCCACCGATATCTCAGTTGAGATGATTGATAAAGTTGAATGTACAATAAAATTATTGGCAGATGAAGAAGAATTGGAGTTTGCGGCCAATAATTTTGATCTGATTACTTTTTCATTAGGTCTACATTGGATTAATAATGTTCCTCGTTTTTTAAAGAATATCCATAATTGGTTAGCCACAGACGGAATTTTTATTGCTAATTTTATCGGCGGCAAGAGCCTTAAAAATTTACGTCATTACTTAATCGAAGCAGAGACCGCTGCAAATCATTTTCACAGTCAACATATACCTCCCTTTATCCATTTTGATCACATGGCTCCTTTATTACAACAAGCTAATTTCCAGGATATTATTGTTGATATTGAAGAAATTGATCTTGAATATAATAGTGCTTTTGCACTAATGAAAGCACTAAAAATGGCTGGAGAATCTAACATCATGATGAATATGCCAAACTACTCGATCTCAAAAAAGATGTTAACAATCTTAAAAACTGAAACAACATTTAATGATCAGATTAATATGATCAGTTTTATTGTCAGCAAAACTCGAGGGGTTATAAATCCTAATTCGAAATAACAAGAAATATTAGCAACTAGTCAACTCTATAATCTTATTGACCGGATCACAGAGTTTTTTTATATTCATTAAAACAACTTAATGTTTGAGTAGGCTACACCTTCTACACCATATAAATTACGGCATTATGCTTTAATTTAAAATAAATATAGAGGAATTATTATGTTAAAATTATTTGCTAAATCAGCTGCCATGGATAAAGTTGGCCAACCTATAGAAACAAAATGTGATGATAATACTAAAGACCTAGAAATTTCTCTTCATCACGATGATGAGAATTTTGGTCCTGCCACTGATATAACTGCTGCTATTTTCTCTCAAGGATTACATGGTAATATACGCATATATGATGCAGAAGATAATTTTATTAAAAATTATCTTCTAGATACCAACAATCCATTTAAAATCGCAATGCTAGGAGAAAATGAGATAAGTATTACAGAAATATAATTTCTAAATTATATTAGACCTCTTGCATAACCTAGAAATGGTTGAAGAATTTTTCAGGCAAAATGTACAGACGGAGCTTCAAGTAGAGAGTGCTCAATGAACTGTGTCAAATTGTCATTGCGAGACGAAGTCGAAGCAATCCAGAAAAACTCGGTGTTTGAAATTGACTGGATTGCTTCGGGCAAAGCCCTCGCAATGACGAATCTTATTGACACAATTCATTGAACACTCTCTACACGATTCTAGTACATGCTTCGTCTTGAGTTAAATTTCAACTACTCCAGCTAAAGCTTGCCGGTTCATCTCGTCTCTTTTTCAAAACCCGTGAACAATGCTCACCTCTCAATAATCCTTGCGCCAATTGACTCCTATCGAGTTTGAATCATTGCCACCACTTGAACTTTCAATAAACAAATGATTTGTTATTTCTACTTCAATTCTCCCCTTTCCAGTACCAGCCTGCATCCCTCGTTCAATTTCAAAATATACTTTGTCAGTTAAATATTTGCCGACTCCAACAGCTGTTTCCTGTTGTCCCAGCTCATTTTTATTAGTTTTTACTTTGATGTCATCCACACCAAGCAATTTTCTAGCGGAAGATATAGGATCAAAACTCACTGCACTCCCATGTCCTGATAAGCGCTTTAAATTATTAGCTAATTGTATTGCTTGAAATGCGCTAATATTCTTCGATTCTTTGCCAAATAAAAGTATTGATAATATTTCCTCCTGGGGCAATATCGGAGAAGATTCAATGGCAAGAGTTGGGGTAAGTAATGGCCCAGACAATACTGGGCTAATTTCGATATTTTCTGTAGTAGTGATACCTTTAATATTTAAATATGGTGACGGCGGAATATCTCCTTCAAAAATGAGAGACCCTTCTTTTAGATTCCATTGTTTGCCAAATTCCTGATACCTCCCTCTAATAACTTGTAGCTTGCCTTCAATGTTTGGGTGATCGATAGTGCCCTTAACTTGTAGCTTACCTCCAAGTTCTGCATTAAGCCCCCAACCTCTAACAAAAATCTGAGATTTAGTAGATATTGATATTTTCATAGACAATGGATAGGTAGATAAAAAACTTGAGTTAATTAATTCTTTTTCTAGTGGATGTGGAATTGTTTCTACTATATTTAGTGTAGGAATATCGTGTTTAAATTGATCGGGAATAGTGATTTCTAAAGATCCGACTTCTATCGCACCGCTTGCTTGTGCTGCAACATTATTACCTTTTATTACTAAATCAGTTTTTACCAACCCACGAACGTTTGGATGATTTAATAAATTAAAGCCATTAGTGACTAAAGTGGCTTCAAAAGGTTTATCGTTCTTATCCAACATTATCCTGGCGGTAGCAGATAGTTTATTTCCTTGATTATCTTGTGCTTTAAATTCATCTATATTGATAATTCCATTATTAGCTTTAAAAATACCATGGATATTTTGTAACTTTAACCCTAATCTATCATAAATATAACTGCCCTTAGCAAAAGTAAGAATTCCATCAAGTTTAGGATGATTGAGACTACCATTTAATTGTAGATGTCCAGATAACACGCCAGTAAGTTGATGAATGACCGGCAAATATGTTCTGGTAAAGGGCTCAATTAAAGTATCAAGCGATAAGGCACCTTTTATCTTTTCGTCTCTCACCACTTCAAATAAAAAAGGAGATAATGAGGCTTTAACTGGTACTGTCAATTCTCCAGTTAGTGCTGCAATATTTCTTGATGTTATTTTTAGATTTATGTGCAGCAATTGTTCCATAAGCTTAGCCTCCAGTATCATCATTGAGTCAGGAGCTACAGTATTTGCAAGATCAATGTTAGTAACTCTCACATTACCTGCAAACTGAGGTGCTAAAAGACTACCAGTTAATGTAAGTTGACCATGAGCTTTAGCATGCTTTAGCGGAGAATAGGCTGTTAATGGCAACCACAAAATTGGGATTTTTTCAAATATTAATATTGCATCGATTTTATTCTCAGTTAACTGACCATTGCCGGTAATAAAACCATTATCCAGTTTTAATTTTTTGATCTCCCATGATAATTTACCATGATCATAGGCAAAATTCATCGGTTGATCACTGGTTATTTTGTGCTCACCATAATTGCCAGTGATGTTGGAGAGCGAGCTAGAAAACTCTTGTGCTGATTTTAATAATAAAGATATTAAAGCTTTAAGATTGAAAGAATGATGTTTTTCTTGATTAAAGCCTATCATACTAAGGTTCCACCCTGTATGATGTTCAGTTGCTTCTAATATTAAGCGATCAAAAATCTTTCCTTGAACATAAGCCTCACGAAACTCTATTTTTGCCTTTTCTAGCCTTAATTTCCAGAGATCACTCACTTTAATGTCAATCAAAGTTTTTGAGGCTTGCGCTAACGAGGTAAATAATTGCTCAATATTAGCCGTAATAATGCAAGCTTGAAGCTGTGAAGGTGCTTCCATCTTAATTTCTACGGCAGCCTTTCCTTTTAATGGGATTAATAAAAATGCTGATAATGTCGATAAATCATCACTTACCATCTTTATATTACCGTTAATCAAATTATTAGACTTGTTCCAAACAGCTTGACCTTTAGCAGTAACATAATCAGCGTTACCTATAATATTATTAAAATAAATTAAATTATCTGCTCCTAAAACAAAATCAGTTTTTATTGACATATCTTTCAGTGTAGTTGTTGCGGTAAGCTCGCCAGATAGTTTTTGCTCATTATATTTGATTATGGTTGTCCATAAAATATCTGGAATAGAAGTATCTATATACTTTATATTTTTTGTCTGCAAAAAAGCTGCAAGCTCCGGAGCTTTTACAGTGCCGGCAAGAGTTAGCTTCCCGTCCATGGTGCTATTTTCATCCATCTCTTTAACGAGTTTATGAAAGATATTAGTATATATTGTATATTGTCCATTCAACATTTCAGTTGTAAAGTTAATACTACTACTACCGTTGATTATAGTATTATTAAAATTCAATAATAAATTATCAAATATAAGCTGCTGATTTTTCATTGAATAATTGCCTGCGATATGTAGTTTAGCAGTAAAATCTATTGGGTTTTTGCGCAAGGAGGAATGACTCAACCATCCATTCCAGTACTCTCCTCTGTCATTCCTGCGAAAGCAGGAATCCATGTAGATTCGACTGGATCCCTGCTTTTGCAGGGATGACAAAAAATGTGGGGATGGCAGAGAGTGTACTACACGAGAGGAATAAACTTGTTCAAATAATGAATCGATAAAATTTGTTGCAACAATTGAATCAAGGATAAATGTTAAATTTCTTTCCGCTCCCTGCCATAATAGATTCCCTGTTATAGCTAATGCTAATTCAGAGTTCAAGCTAGTGATGCGCTGACTGATTACAGCATTAAGAATATTAATATTACTAATAGAGATATCAACAACTTTATCAGTACTGCTAGCACTAACACTCACCTGCTCAGGAATACGAATCAACTCTATATACTCAAACGTCAGTTCGTCAATTACTAGCTTGCGACTAAATAATCTTGTTGGAGAAACACTAAGCTGCGTATTTTTTGCTGCCAACCATAATCCATTATGATCTGATAATCTTATAGACTTCAGAAGAAGTTTTAAAGGAAACTTAAATTCTAAACCATCTAGCTCAACATTATAACCAAGGTTTTGATTGATAGAATTTATGATCAATAAACTAATATACTGCTGAGCTCGATTAGTATTGAGCCAAAATCCTAACCCTAGAATAATTAATAATAATATGCCACCACCATAAGTTATGCTCCGCATTAATAGCTTAGTGAAGCAAAAACTAATTTCTTTATTTTTTGTCATTTAAAATGCTTGCCCAATACTAAAGTATAAATGAAAAGCGCTATCAATTTTACGACGTTTGTTAAGAGGCACAGCAACATCTAGTCTAAGTGGTCCAAATCCGGTGTAATATCTTAATCCGAGGCCTGTACCTACATATAATTTACCGCCAAATTTGGGATAAGCCAGGTCAAAAACATTACCACCATCAACAAAAGCCACAATACCAAAATCTTTATTCAGGCGTAACCTTAGTTCTGCCGATGTTTCTATCATTGAACGTCCACCCATAGGATCATTCTTTTGATTTAAAGGTCCAGCCAGCTTATAGCCATATCCGCGGATTGAACTTGCTCCACCAGTATAAAATCTTTCTGTAGCCGGTATCTTAGGGGTAGTAATACCAAAAGTACTGCCCGCTGCCACTCGTAAAGCAAGTACTGGTTCAAGCGCAGTTTTTATTGGTAAATAACCGGAACCAATAATAGCTGTTTTTAAAAATTTATTATTAAAGCTAATAGTATCAATAAAAGGTGAAGCTTCACCCTTTACTACTATACCGCTTTTAGGGTCGAGCGTATTATCTCTGGTATCATATATTAAGTGGGCAGGAATAGAAAATAGTGCGAAATCTTTTTTTGATTCTTCTTTAATTCGATTAAAACCATATTTACCTCCCGCTCCTGCCGTCCAGTGTGAAGATATTTTTCTCTCGAGTAATACAGCTAAGGAAGCTCCCTGGCTGGTATAGGCTTTGTTATTCTGTTGTTCCAAGAGCGTATTGACTTTTAATGTTTGATTATCAATTAAAAAAAACGGTTTTTCAAATTGAGTATTAAGTTTTTTTTCGACCTTAGTCAGGCTAAGCATGCTATTTACTTTTTCTCCTTGACCGAAGAAATTGCGATGCTCCCATCCAGCATTAATACCAACTCCTAAATCCGTGCTATAACTAATTCCTGCTTTAACTGTACGATGTGCCCGTTCTTTTACTTTAAAGGTAATATCAACGGCAGCATCATCGTCAACTACAGGAGTAACAATTGGCTCCACCATCGTAAACAATCCACTCTTTTGGATAGCGACCCTATAATCATTAACTATGGATCGTCTGAAACAACTATACTCTTTTACGGAGACTATTTTATGCATATATTCTGAATTCACCTTTTGCAGCCCATCAAAGCTTAATTTACTAATATATGCTGCCGTAGATGAGGCCTTAATGATAAAATTAAGGTCTACCACATGCTGAGAATGATCTATAATTACCTGGTGATTTACCTCTAGATTAAGCAAGCAATTATTATTTTCTATAAAATCATAAAGCCTATTTTGCTCTGCTAAAATTTGAGCTGCAACTGCTGGCATGTCGGTAGTCAGTTTTAGCCATGTTGGTGGGGGAAGTCTAATGTTAGCTGTTGGTTCAAGTAACTCTATACTAATTCTTCTAATAGTATATTGCTTTGCTGGAGTAATTTGAAAAATAATGGTAGGTCTAGCAGCCTTCTCAGGATGCTTAATATCAATCGTTGCTGAATAATAGCCTAAAGACCGTAATAGTTTGAGTAAAAATGACTTACCTTCAGTTTCCCATAAAGCTATCTGATTAAAACTTGTAGTAACTTTAGCATTTTCATCGAGCTCTGGTTGATGAGCTGCCAGTATTTTATCTAACTGCAAATTTCCAGTTTTAGCAATAATAAATGAAGGTAATTTACTTTTGTTAGCTCCTAGTATATTAAAACTATATAAAACATAGATGCATAAGAAGATTATTAAATAAATCCGACGCATGATTTTCAACTAAAATTTTGTTAAATTAAGAGATTGTATGGCTATTACCGAGCATGGAAAATGCAAAATTCTTTCGCTAAACAACCAGGGTTTAGGAGTAGCTCAAACTGATTTAGGCACTGCTCTATTACCATATACAATTCCCGGTGAGATAGTTGAGTTCGAAAGGCACCAATATCGCCGTGAATCAAACTGTATCCTCAAAGCAATTATAGAACCTTCTGCATCTAGAGTGCAACCAGTTTGCAAGTATTTTGGTGTTTGTGGTGGTTGCTTACTACAGCATCTCAATGATGAAAATTATTATCAATTCAAATATGAAGCCATAAACCAAGCCTTAAAAACAGCTCATATCCAAACCAATATCAACCCCATCATTACTATTCAAGCGGGCATGAGGCGTCGTGCTAACTTGGAAGCAATAAAGAAAAATGATCAAATTTTCTTGGGTTTTCATCGTTTCAGGTCGCACCAGATCATTAATATTGATAGTTGTCCTGCGCTGTTACCTAAATTATCAAACTTACTCGAGCCTCTTAAAGCGGCTTTAACGCAAATTCTAGAAGATAGACAAAAAGCTCAAATTTTCTTAACTGAGGCCAGTAATGGCACTGATATCACTCTTACTATTCAAGAACAATCATCACTCAATGATCAACAACGGCTAATTTTATCAAATTTTGCCAAAGACCATGCTATTACCAGATTTATATTTCGTTACCGTAAACTGATTGATATTATTCAAGAAATTGCTCAACCTTATATTATTTTTGATTCCATAGCCGTAAAAATAGATGCTTATGGTTTCTTGCAGTCCAACTTCTCATCTGATAAGATTTTAGCAGATCTAGTGCTGAGCTTTTTTATGCCGGCTAATGATAAAAAACAAGATATAGCTGTAGCTGATTTATTCTGTGGCCGCGGCACTTATACCATACCATTGGCTCGTCATTTTAAGGTTAACGGTTTTGAATCAGATCACACTGCCATATCTGCCTTAGGTGAGGCAATATTAAATACTGATCGCCAGATAAATTTAGTAAAACGTGATTTATTTGCTTTGCCGTTAACTGAACAGGAATTAAACTCATATAATGCTGTGGTTATTAACCCACCTCGAGCTGGTGCTGAAACTCAATGTCATCAACTTAAAACTAGTACTATTGATAAAATATGTTATATTTCTTGCAATCCGGAAACCTTTGCTAGAGATGCGCGAATTCTATGCTCAAGTAATTATCAATTAAACGAAGTGACACCAGTAGACCAATTTTACTGGAGTCCACATCTGGAGGTAGTTGGATTCTTTCAACGTAATAGCCGTGCAGATAATTAAACAAGCGTCTTGAAATTTATAATGTTTTCCGTATTATAGTTTCTGTTTGACAGAAAAACATACTTGCTATATAATGATTAAGTCATTTAAATGTAAACATACAGAAGCCTTGTTTTTAGATGCTAAAGTAAAAGCCTTTGTCTCTATTGCTAAAGTTGCTAGAATGAGGATACTTAGCCTTGATATCGCAACTTCTATAACTGATTTAAGATCACCACCAGGTAACCAGTTGGAATTTTTAAAAGGAGACCGCAAAGGCCAATATAGTATACGTATAAATAAGCAATGGCGGATTTGCTTTAGTTGGAGAGATGATGGTTCAGCTCACGACGTTGAAATAGTAGATTATCATTAGCATTAAGTAGCTTTATGACTGAACATTACGACCCAATTACCCCTGGAGAATATCTAGATCATGAGTTCTTAGAACCATTAAATATTAGCCAAAGTAAATTAGCTAGAGATATTGACGTACCTATTTCTAGAATTAATGGAATTATAAAAGGAACTAGAGCAATAACTGCAGATACAGCTCTTCGTTTTGCTGAATATTTTAATACTTCCCCTGGAATGTGGCTAAATTTACAAACCCAGTATGACATACGTGTTATAAAACGCAAGAATTGGAATGAGATAAAATCACGAATTCGTCCTCTATCATTATTTTCAGAAAATGGCAAAAGTGCCTAGATATAACTTCACAGAACCTAATACAATAATTCAAAATATAACTTTACTTATTAAGTCAAGCAGTACAGTAAGGTATAACACAAAAATTTAAAGAGTTTTTTCATTATGTACGATATTCGTAATATTGCCATCATTGCCCACGTTGATCACGGCAAGACTACTCTGATCAACAGCATGCTAAAGCAAAGTGGTACTTTTAGAGACAATCAAGAAGTAGCAGACTGTGCTATGGATTCTAACGCTCTGGAACGCGAACGCGGCATCACTATTTTAGCAAAATGCACTTCAATTATATGGAATGATCATCATATAAATATTGTAGATACCCCAGGACACGCTGATTTTGGTGGTGAGGTTGAGCGTATTTTAAGCATGGTTGATGGCGTAGTCTTATTAGTTGATGCTTCTGAGGGGCCAATGCCACAAACAAAATTTGTGTTGTCCAAGGCTCTGAAACTTGGGTTGCGTCCTATTGTGCTTATTAATAAAATTGATCGTGCAGATCGCCGAATTGATGAAGTGGTAGATGAAGTATTTGAACTATTTATGGCGCTTGATGCTACTGATACTCAACTTGATTTCCCGATTATTTATGCTTCAGGTCGTGCAGGTTTTGCCATGCGTAATTTAGAAGATAATGGTAAAGATATCATTCCTCTTTTCGAATTAATTCTAACACATGTGCCAGCTCCTACCGGCAATGTTGATGCTCCTTTTTCTATGCTTATTACTACTCGCGAATATAATGCTTATTTGGGTCGTATTCTTACTGGACGTATACATAGTGGTTCAGTGAAAGTAAACCAGACTATTAAAGTATTAAACCGTGAAAATAATTTGTTGGAGAATGGTCGCATCAGCAAAATATTGACTTTCGCAGGTTTAGAGAGAGTAGCGATAGAGACGGCTAGCTGCGGAGATATTATTGCGATTGCTGGAATTGGCAATGCTACTGTTGGTGATACCGTTTGTGCTCCAGAAATCAGCGTGGCACTACCATCGCTACCCATAGACCCACCGACATTAGAGATGATGTTCTCTATCAATGACTCACCACTTGCTGGACTTGAGGGCTCAAAACTAACGTCACGAGTCTTGGGTGAAAGGCTTGCGCGTGAAATAGAGGGCAATGTTGCTATTCGAGTTACCGAAAGTCCTAGCAAGGATTCATTCTCCGTCGCCGGACGTGGTGAATTGCAATTAGGTATCCTTATTGAAACTATGCGTCGTGAAGGATTTGAATTATCGATCAGTCGTCCACGAGTATTGTTTAAAACTGATGAGCAGGATAAGCGTTTGGAGCCAATTGAAGAAATTCAAATTGATGTTGATGATGAATTTGTTGGGGTTGTCGTTAAATCACTTAGTATGCGCAAAGCTGAAATGACTGACATGCGACCTTCCGGTAGTGGTAAGACACGCATAATATTCTTAGGTCCATCTCGTGGTTTGATTGGCTATCATGGTCAATTTCTTACTGAGACTCGTGGTACCGGAATCATGAATCGTAGTTTCCATAATTACGCTCCTTACCGTGGTGCTATAGAAGGACGCCGTAACGGAGTATTAATTTCTAATGAAGATGGAGTAGCTTCCGCCTATGCATTATGGAATTTGGAAGATCGTGGCAAAATGTTTATTACTCCTTCTGTACAAGTCTATTTGGGGATGATTATCGGTGAGCATAGTCGTGATAATGATCTTGAGGTAAATCCGATTAAAGCCAAGCAATTATCCAATGTTCGCGCTGCTGGCAAAGATGAGGCTATGCGTCTTACACCACCGGTGCTAATGACCCTTGAACAGGCTATCAGTTATATAGAAGACGATGAACGAGTTGAGGTTACGCCAAAATCCATTCGCTTGCGTAAGGCAATATTAAACCCTAGCGAACGTAAAAGAGCAAGCAAACGTAGCGATATTAAAAATTTATATTCGGGCAGTTGTTAGCAAGTCAGAATATAGATTTTTATCGTAATGCAAACAGCTTACTGATAATAATTATATTTACGAGTCTAGCATAACGAAGCTATACTAGACTTACTAAATAGAGACACGTAGCATGCGCATAATAATAAGCCTTTTTTGTATCATCATGTATATTACAGATAGTTTAGCTATAAATGATAAAATATATCCTAATAAGCTGAATAGTTGTACTATAACTGAATCTGCAATCAATGATTATGAACCAGAAAAATTTGGTGCTACAAATAATTTGCTTAGAAGCACAGGCAGACAGCCAATTTTTTGTGGCACAAAGATTATTATTAAAGGTAGAATATTAGATGAAAATTGTGTACCAATATCTGATGCAAAAATATATCTATGGCAAGTTGGTTGTGATGGTAAATACCCTTATCAACCGCTACGTAATAGGATTGACCAAAATTTGTTAAACTTGGATAACGGCTCCAGCTTTACTGGATCAGGCACGGCTACCAGCAATAATCAAGGAGAATTTGTTTTTATCACAATCTATCCCCCTGCTTTAAAAGCTGAAAAAGCACATTTAAATTTTAGGATACAACATCATAGTTTAGGAGTGTTACAAACCAAATTTTACTTATCCAATGAACATATTATAGAAGAAATAGACAATAACGACCCACTACTCGAAGACAGCACCAGAATCTATGACTTTGAGGTAGTAATGCCAGGAGAAACAACAAAAAGATATTAGAACCTGTCTTGAAAGTTCATATAAGAGGTAATTTTGTTATCAAAACTGAGAATGTTAAGTAGACTTCTCTTACAAACTCTACTTCTGCGGATGATTTGCACGTCAAGCCAGTACTCGAATCCGAAACAAACCTAGAGTACGTTGCGAGTAAAGATTCCGTGTCTCTTTCAAATCCTCTCTCAGAAGCGAATTTTGAAAGACGGTCTGACACAATTTATTAGACCTCTTTCGAAACTCATTTACCAAGATCCCAATTATATAAACCAGCAATTAAATTGAACCTAAGACCAAATCTTTTGCGTCTATTTCGATATTTATCAGCAATTATTTTAAAACGCTTTAACATACCTATAACATTTTCATTTAATACTCTGTCACTTGCTAAACTTCTATTATTTTTCTTATCTTCTTTGGTTAAAGCATTCTTTTTACTCTTTTTCTTTGGTAGCTCAGAATTTGTATGAATCTTCTGTAAGCCTTGATAACCAGTATCAGTAATCACTTTAACCTCAGGCAGTATATGGGTTCTTGATTCTTTAAATAATTTAAAATCATGACGCTTACCATTGGAAAAAGAAGTGCATATGACTCGTTTGCTTTTCTTATCTACTACTATTTGAGTCTTTAACGTATGTCTTTTCTTTTTACCTGAGTAATAGTATTTCTGTTTTTTTGGGGTCGCTCTATAGGGCTTTCTGTAGCATCTATTAAAACTAATTCATACTCCATACCGCTTTTAACTAGAGCCTTCTTACCTGGAAGAGCAAAATCCGGATGTTTTATTAGAGTGTCTTCAACAAAACGAATTGTTTTAAATGCACTGCTTTCGCTAACCCCATAATTCTTAGCTATATGAAAATAGGTACGGTATTCCCTTAAATATTCAAGTGTCATTAATAGGCTGTCTTCCATACTAAGACTAGCTCTTCTGCCACCTTGGTACCTCCTATTTATTTGTTTCTCTGTCTTTAAAATCCCTACCATCTTTTCGAATGTACTATTTCTTACCCCAGTTAATCTTCTAAAATGCTCTTCCGATAAAATGCTTAAATTTTTATATCTCATATAGTTCTAAATTAAGTAAATTCGACTTTATAGCATATTTAGTCCAGTTTCGAAAGAGGTCTATTGAACACTCTCAATAATTCTTACTTTTTTAAGCAGCTTATGCTTGATGCTTAATTTTACTCACAAAATTGAAGATGTTTAGTAAACTACCCCAGTTGCCAATTAAAATATTTTATTAAACACTACAGATGCCGGTTGATCGGAAAAAGTGACGAATATTGACTGAAATCCAACGGAATTACAGTTTTTCCGAATACTACCTTTACCGATTTTAAAGGCAATAGCGGATGACCAGGTGGAACATAAAAAGGGCTTTCGGTAGAATTAATTAACGTTGCACATACGTTGCGATGGATTTGAATTCTTGGATCGTTATCTTTATTGGAATGATTTTTTACCTGATCTACCACAGCGAGTAGATAAGTTTTATCTTTAGTGTATATATAATTATGAAGATAGTGTTTAAATTTTGTGCCATTACATACAAGGCCTTCACAGTTATAAAAAAGAATCTCAATTGCCTGCCGCTCATTCCCTCGCAGCTCGTGCCAATCTGCACCATATGATTTTTCTATCCGAGCTAGCCTAGATTTTCTAGCTTGATCAAATAATACCCACGCTTGTTCCTCAGTAAATAATAAAAATTTATGAGTTTTATCTCTCTCAAACATTTCAAAATCTCTCTTAAATGCATCAAATGATGGTTTGTTGAGAACGTTACTAAATGCCTTATTCCATTCTTCTATAGCACCAGGAGCTTCCATATTAAAGCCGATCCCGCGATTGTCATAAGTTTTTAGGAGAAGTATCACGATATACTTGCAGCTTCATACCTTCAAGCATAACAAACATTGGTTTAAGCAGTTTGTCATATTGTGCTTTGCCAAATGGTGATTCCATATCTAAATTATGAGTTAAATCACGAATTAACTTAGCTGCTTCTACTTTGTCTTTACCGTCATATCTACTCATTTTCTACCTGCTATAAATTAAGTTTATTTCGTTTTTGTTTAGTATCTAATGATCAAAATTTTAGGAATAAAGTGGTGATTATTGCATTTTTGATTACACTCAAAAGCTATAGCAACGCCCCTAACTAGATATATTGCATAATGAGTCATAGCATCTCGAATAACAAAAACGTTCCCCCAATCTTGAACAGCAAAACTCTTATATTGAGCATCTTGCAATTCAGGTTGTATTATACCAATTGCAATAATTAACGCGGTGGCCTAAAATGGATTTTTAACGGATAAAAGGTACTCAAATAGCTAAGTTAATATTGCCGCTAGGTTTTCATGATCATGATTTTATAAAAATGATGAAACATGAGCCGCATGGTCGGAATCGCATACGTTTATTGGCGATGTATCACCTTCAATTAGGCAAATCTTTTAAAGCCATATCTGCAATAGTGAAGTTGCACTGGAAAACCGTGCAATCATGGCTCAGAAGATTTAGAAATCATGGTTTTGAAGGTTTATTTGAATCACAAAGAAGCGGCGCTCCTAGGAAGATTAACACTCTACAAGAATCTGCTCTTTTTGATAAAATCAATATGCTCAGTGAAAGTGAAACTGGCGGGTATATAACCGCAAAGGAGCTACATAACATGTTGCTTGAGGAATATGGCGCTAAATGCGCTTTAAAAACAGTCTACAATACTATGCATCGCCTTGGTTTTAGCTGGATTACTTCTCGTTCAATGCATCCAAAGTCAAATCAAGAGACTCAAAATACATATAAAAAAACTTCCCAGACATGTTAACAGAATTATTACCAAAAAATATCGATAGATGTAACGTTGATATATGGTCTCAGGATGAAACTCGAGTTGGGCAACAAGGTAGCTTAACTCGTATATGGGCTAAACGCGGCACTAGACCCCGTAAAGTTCGGCAACAGCAATTCATTTCAACATACATTTACGGAGCTGCTTGCCATGATACGGGAGAATCTTTTGCATTAATTTTACCATATGCCAACACACGGGCAATGAATAAATTCTTAGAAGACCTTTCTCTCACTACTCAAAGCAACCGACATATAGCTTTACTAATGGATAATGCAGGTTGGCACACAGCCAAAAAACTAACTGTTCCAAGCAATATCACTTTGATACCGCTTCCGCCTTATGCACCAGAACTTAATGCAATGGAACAAGTTTGGGAGTGGATCAAAAATCATTTCTTGTCTAACCAATGTTACGGTGCATATGAAGATATTGTCACTATGGCTTGTTACGCTTGGAATCAACTTGCTCAGAATGTAGATTTAGTAAAATCAATTATGTATAGAGACTGGATAAATACACCGTGTTAATTATTGCAATCGGTATTATTAACAAAAGCTCATGATTTAGTTCTTGCATAATCTGATCTTTATCTTCTGCATGCCATATTCCACGACCTACAACAAAAGTCATTGGCGTAGTGCATAAACTTGCAATCGCTTTACTATCTCCTTTTTGAACTGCTCTGACAAAATCCAAAGCGACTCTTTTGAATTTACGCCAATTTTTACCATAAACATGGTACATCACCGCATCTTGGCATTGATCATCCCAATCTTTGGTATCACGTTTACAATATTTTTTACCGGTCGTGAACTCGTTAAATTCGATGCTACCAACAACAGAACTAGAATAATTCTCATAAGTGTAATTATAACTTTTATTAGTAAGAACTAAAGACTGTGGTTGTGTTAACCCTTTGGAGCTACTTAAGTTTATTAATAATAGTAAAGTTATAATAAATGTTTTAAACATATTTTTATATAATGACATAGATTTATATTAATTAATGCGAATAATAGCTTTTTAATAGTCAATCACTGACGACGATTTGTGTTAATATGAATAGCAGCAATTCTTGGTAGAAAATTACAAAAATTATCTTGATTATGTTCAAGTTTGAATTGATTACATCTATATTGAAATTCAATCTCAAAATATTCCTTATTTAATTGTAAAGTTATTGACCTCCTAAGCCTGTTAGAAAAACGACCACTAATATGGCCAAAACTGAAACTTTGATATCTTGTGTGACGTATGTAATTTACAAATTTCGATAATAATTTTTGATATTTCTCAATAAACTGCCAGTAATAGGCTATATTAGACCTCTTTCGAAACTGGACTAAATATGCTATAAAGTCGAATTTACTTAATTTAGAACTATATGAGATATAAAAATTTAAGCATTTTATCGGAAGAGCATTTTAGAAGATTAACTGGGGTAAGAAATAGTACATTCGAAAAGATGGTAGGGATTTTAAAGACAGAGAAACAAATAAATAGGAGGTACCAAGGTGGCAGAAGAGCTAGTCTTAGTATGGAAGACAGCCTATTAATGACACTTGAATATTTAAGGGAATACCGTACCTATTTTCATATAGCTAAGAATTATGGGGTTAGCGAAAGCAGTGCATTTAAAACAATTCGTTTTGTTGAAGACACTCTAATAAAACATCCGGATTTTGCTCTTCCAGGTAAGAAGGCTCTAGTTAAAAGCGGTATGGAGTATGAATTAGTTTTAATAGATGCTACAGAAAGCCCTATAGAGCGACCCCAAAAAAACAGAAATACTATTACTCAGGTAAAAAGAAAAGACATACGTTAAAGACTCAAATAGTAGTAGATAAGAAAAGCAAACGAGTCATATGCACTTCTTTTTCCAATGGTAAGCGTCATGATTTTAAATTATTTAAAGAATCAAGAACCCATATACTGCCTGAGGTTAAAGTGATTACTGATACTGGTTATCAAGGCTTACAGAAGATTCATACAAATTCTGAGCTACCAAAGAAAAAGAGTAAAAAGAATGCTTTAACCAAAGAAGATAAGAAAAATAATAGAAGTTTAGCAAGTGACAGAGTATTAAATGAAAATGTTATAGGTATGTTAAAGCGTTTTAAAATAATTGCTGATAAATATCGAAATAGACGCAAAAGATTTGGTCTTAGGTTCAATTTAATTGCTGGTTTATATAATTGGGATCTTGGTAAATGAGTTTCGAAAGAGGTCTATTGAAATAGCTGACTCCAATATAATCTGCTCCACGATAATCTAGTATATCATACAACAAAGGCATAGCGCACAAGCTAGCAACGCCCCATCTATCCTCGGCAATGAATGCTTGTTGAAATTCTAAGGCCACACGCTTGAATTCGCTCCAATTTTCACCATAAACGTGATGCATAACTGCATCCTGACATTGCTCATCCTAACTTGTACTGCCGCGCTTACAGTATTTTGGGCCGGTTATGAATTCATTAAATTCATGATCAAACTTATCGCTTCCATCACGATTAAGGTGATAATAATCATAATCACGATTATCACCGTCATAAACTTCTCCAAAATACTCGTTATATTGGTTATTCCACTCTTCAATATCGAACTTACAATATTGTTCGCCAGTTAAAAATTTATTGTATCCGTTACCAGCAACACGATAGTTATTACTAATAAAAGACAAGCTGTAATTATTTTTATTAACAAACACCAATGGTGGTGGTTGCTCTAATTTTTTGGCATAGCATAAATTGGTTGTTGATAGTAGAATAATAATAAATAGTTTAAACATGATATTATTATATTAATATAAAATATCATCATATAAGTTATACTATTTTAATAGTCAATCACTAAGGGAAGTTTGATTACTTTTTTGAGCTAGTTGGTTGAAATGGTGATTTAATTCACAGAGTTTAAGTAGAGAAGTTCAACGGATCATACAGTTTGCTTGGCACCACGCCGTCATCAACCATCTAATAACAAAAAATCATACTCTCAGCTAAACGAGTATACAAGTTGGTTCAATTTTCTTCTGTCCGCCCATATACTGCACCAGAGAATCTGGAATAGAAATAGAACCATCTTCATTTTGATAATTCTCCAGAATAGCCACCATCGTTCTACCAACCGCTAGCGCTGAACCATTCAAAGTATGCACAAATGTTGTTTCAGTTGCACCGAACTCTTTATACCTTGCTTTCATCCTTCTTGCTTGGAAATCACCGCAATTTGAACAACTTGAAATTTCACGATATTGTTTCTGACCTGGCAACCATACTTCCAGATCGTATGTTTTCTTAGCTGAGAAACCCATATCACCACTACAAAGCAATATCACGCGATAAGATAAGTCTAACCTACGCAGTACTTCTTCTGCAGCATTAGTCATATATTCGTGTTCATATTCAGATTCAGCAGGCGTGGTAATACTTACCAATTCAACTTTGCCAAATTGATGTAACCTAACCATACCTCGTGTATCTCTACTGCTGCTACCAGCTTCTGAACGAAAACATGGAGTATAGGCAGTATAGCGTATTGGTAGTTTCTCTCGTGGCAAAATCATATCTGCAACCATATTAGTAAGCGGCACTTCTCCAGTTGGAATCAAGCGATAATTGGTAGTGGTAACAAAAGAATCTTCAGCTAGCTTCGGTAATTGGCCAGTATTATACATAGCACTTGGACGTACTAAATATGGTGGTGATATTTCGATATATTCAAATTCCTTGGTATGAATATCAATCATAAAATTGATTAGAGCTCGTTCCAATTTAGCTAAATCTTGTTTTAAAGTAACGAATCTGCTTCCGGATATTTTTGCAGTTTGCGTAAACTCCATCATACCTAGTTGCTCTCCAAGCTCAAAATGCTGTTTAGAGCAGGTGTTTTGATTACTACTTTGCCAATCTCGAATAAATTTATTCATATTCTCATCAGTACCATATGGCACTTCATCAGCTGGAAGATTGGGCAAATTATCCAATATATCTTGCAAATTACTATCGCCATTCAACTTATGATTAAGCTCATTCAATTTCTCATTAATATGAGCGACATCACTCCTAAGTTCTTCAAACTCTTTAGTGGTTTTATTTTTTATATTACCCAACATCTTAGACTTCTTATTTCTAGCATGTTGAAATTGTTGAAGCAATGTAGTAAGTTGTCTTTTTTCCTCATCTAACCTAACAATTTCTGTTGATAGTGGAGCAATGCCTCTTTTTATTAACAGATTATCAAACTCGTGGGTGTGTTCTCTAATCCATTTGATGTCTAACATTACTTCCTCTATTTTCTACAAATTTACACATAATAATTGAAATTTCATATAATAAAAGCATTGGTATTGCAAGGGCAAACTGGCTTAAGATATCAGGAGGTGTTAATATTCCTGCAATAATAAAATTAATAACCACAGCTAACCGACGTTTATTAATTAAATTTGTAGAACTAACAATTTTTAATAAATTTAATATTAATAAAATTATTGGCAATTGAAAGGCTACCCCGAATGCTACTACTAAATGAATAACTAAGTTTAAATATTCGCTAATTTTAGCTTCCAACATTATTGGAATTACCGCATTACTATTTTCAAAGCTAAGAAAAAAATGCCAGGCACGAGGCATCACATAATAAAATACAAAAATACTACCGCCCCAAAATAATAAAGGCGACATAAACAATATAAAAGCAGCCATTTTTTTTTCATAATTGCATAATCCAGGGCTAATGAATAAATAACTCTGGATGGCTATAACCGGTACAATAATAAGAAAACTACTGAAAGCAGCAAGTTTTAGATAAGTAAAAAACGCCTCAGCAAGACCTGTGTAAATTATGCGCCTTAGATGCTCTTCATTAAGATCAGCTAATGGTTGTAGCAAAAAATTATAAATATTATTACTAAAGTAATAGCAAGTAATAAAGGCAATAATAAAACTTGCTAATATTATTATTATTCGTACTTTTAGCTCATGTAAATGTTCAGTAAGTGTCAATTTATGTGTTACTTGCCCACTTATTATTTTGTTGCGAGTGATAACAATAGACTTCTTGCTCATCATAATTAATTGGCATATAAATCTAGGTTTTATATAGGAAACTATACATAAGCATAGCAACTTTACTGATTTAAGCAACAAGCCTATAGTTATTTTACTATAGTAATTAAATTTAAGAGGATAGTAATTTGCAAAAACTAGTATCATTACTCAGACAAGAGCTAATTATTCAACATAAAATTAATAATTTAATCAAATACTTA
Organism: Candidatus Trichorickettsia mobilis; assembly: GCF_963422225.1. Classification (NCBI taxonomy): domain Bacteria; kingdom Pseudomonadati; phylum Pseudomonadota; class Alphaproteobacteria; order Rickettsiales; family Rickettsiaceae; genus Candidatus Trichorickettsia; species Candidatus Trichorickettsia mobilis. The sequence continues at coordinate 127,877 of NZ_OY728607.1, read as the reverse complement.
ATTGCTTTTTTTGTATTTTCGGCTTTAAGCATTATATTAATTAACAAGCAGGAAGAAATTAATAAATTTGGAATATTATTTTCGGTAATTTATATCCCCTTATCCTTTATTGGTTTTGCCAACATTATCTTTAAGCAAGATATAGAAGATGGGACATTGGAATTATTATTGTCAAGTTTTTCTGCTGTCGAAATTGTTATGGCAAAATTTGGCGCTATTCTTATCAGTAGTACTATTGGTGCTATAATAAATATGCCGATTATTTTTATAATTTTTAATTTAACTAGTTCAACATTAATAAAACTTAGTATAATTCTGATATTATTAGTAATACTGGCAAGCGCTTTGTTGGTGTTAATTGCTGCTATGCAGGGTTATTTTAGATCTAACACTAATTTTTTATCTATATTAATTATGCCATTAATAATTCCAAATATTATAATGGCAGGCCTTACTCTACAAGAGGAAACTAATTTCTATTTGCTTACCATTATGACTGGTATTGATTTAATAGTGGTTCCGTGTACTATTTTTTTATCTTCTTATTTAATAAAGAATATTTACAACATTTGATAATATAGCGTCGGTTATCTCTAGTATGGTTATTAAAAGGATTTCTTACTTGATTTTGATAACAAAATTACCTCTTAAATGAGGTTTTGTAAAAAGTCTGGTAAAAAAAACTTTGCAGGTTAATATATATAGAGTAACCTGACAACTAATATATTGATCAAGTTATTTACAATGTGGAATACTTTAAAAAGATTGATTACCGCTAACCCAATGGGGATCTTTGTATACGGCATAATCACAAAATGGTATCTAATGATAGCAGTGGGTGCGGTAGTAGTAACATTTTGGGTATTCAAAGGACTTGAACAAGCTGGGGTCTTAACCGCTACAGAAAAAGTTTTTTCAAAAGCATTAACCGATTCAAAATCAGTTGCCAAGTATTGTGTTCCAAAGATTGCTAATTTACGAGACTTTTGGAGTTGTCTAGATAATCCGCCAGACTATACACCTGAAGCAGATGAACAAACATTAACTGATAGTGTCAATAAGCTACAGCAGACTCTACAAAACCCATATTCCAATCCGGCTGGCGGCACTGCTTCCAGTAATCCATACGATAGTAGTGAATAAAACAAAGTCATCCCGAACTTGTTTCTGGATGACTTTATGTGTTCAGGAATGACTGGTGTGCGGATGGTATTACGCAGCAATGACATCGGAGGCATACAAAAACCAAACAACACTCATGATATGTGAACATTCACGGTTTTTAGAATTGAACGTCAATATACGACTTACAAAGCTGGCGACCAAAACGTCATTGCGAAGAGCTTTAGCTCTGAAGCAATCCAGTTCTTTGTACTAGATTTTCTGGATTGCTTCGATTTTTAACAAAATCTCGCAATGACGATTTTTCTAAAAACCGTGAACGCTGACCATGATATTGTACGCAATGCCTAGTAAGACTAGAAATTTATTATAATTTGAGTATATCCAATATTTTCTGCGCTGCTTCTTTTTCTGCTGTTTTAATAGAATTGCCGTGCCCTTGTTGTTGATAATGAGCTACTTTAGCCATAATAGTAAAATATGGTGAATGAGCATATCCCGACTTGTTTACAACTGTATATACCGGTTTATGATATCCTTTACTTTGAGCCCACTCCTGTAAAGTAGTTTTAGGATCAGTCTGGCTAATATTAATATTATTTAAGAACTCTGACCATAGATTGATAATAATAGACCTAATCGTATCAGTGTTACTGTCCAGATAAATTGCAGCTATTAATGCTTCCATAGCATTTTCTAAATTATTAGGATTGCTACGGCCACCAGAAACTTCTTCACCGTGGGTCATTATTATATCATCAGCCAAATTAATTGCTGCAGCCACCTTACATAAAGTTTCTTTACAAACCAGAAATGATCTTACTCTGGCTAAAGTACCTTCATCTTGTTTGGTAAAATTTTGGAACAAATACTCAGTAATAATAAAATTAAGTATTGCATCACCAAGTAATTCTAACCTTTCATAATCTTTATTGATTGAGTGTTTTGGAATATTTTGCTTTAAAGAAGGGTGACTTAATGATTCAACTAGTAACTCAAGATTATTAAAACAATATCCAGTCGATTGTTCAATCTTTTTACTTATTGTTTGAATAGCAATGGTTTCATTTTTTATCATTAAAAGAATTTGTATTTTTATTCATAATATATACTTTTAAACATCCGGTCAAATCTAATAGATTTCAACCATAACCATATTCTTGCCACGCGTTCAGTTATACTGCCATTATCTACCCATAATAGTTCTTTAGTAGAGAAAAGAATAACCCGCCCTTTGGCAATAAAATTCTCAAATGGCACAAACCCTAAATCTACTCTACTATCATTAGAACAATCACGATTATCTCCTAGAAAAAAATAATGATCTTTTGGTACATAGAATATTTCAGTATTGCTATATTTATTAGCCATCATAGTAAATTTTTCCATTTGCTGATCAAGTTTATAAGCAGTATAGCTGACTCCATTTGGCAATGTTTCTTTATATTTATTATATTTCTGCCCTTGTTCATCAGTATAATCACCTATTTCGGATCTCACTATAGGTTTATCATTAATATATACTACATCCTTAATAAGTTGAATTTTATCACCCGGCAAACCAATCAATCTTTTGATATATCTAAGCTCCATATTCATTGGTGGACGGAAAATTATAATATCACCTCTTTGGGGAGCTGATGCAAAAACTCTGCCACTAAAAATATTAGGACTAAAAGGAAAAGAATACCTACTGTAACCATAAGAATATTTTGTTGAAAATATATACTCACCTTCAAGAACTGTTGCTTTCATTGAGCCGGTGGGGACAAAAAACAGTTCTATCACCAAACTTCTGATAGTTAGAGCTATTAGAACAACATATATTAATGATCTAATTTCATTTACGGTATGATTTATTTTTTTTTCAGTGATCGCTGTCAATTTTTCTTAACACTTCTATTTAATGTTATATATTTAGCTTGCAAAGCTTTACTACAATACCAGGCGATAATAGTTTACAACCACTATGAAATCTAGCAATTTATGAATATAATTACAAAATTTTGTTCTCCTAATTATTCTGTCAGAAAAAGTGAGATAAGATTTATCATTATTCATTATACAGAAATGGAGTTTGATGAAGCCATCGGCAAATTATGTAATATTGAAGCCAAGGTTAGCGCTCATTATGTGATTAAGGCTGATGGTGAAGTGTTTAAGCTGGTTGAAGATCAACATAGCGCATGGCACGCCGGAGTCAGCAACTGGCAAAATTATAGTGGTATTAATGAATATTCTATCGGTATAGAATTAGATAATTTAGGTTATACCAATTACCCAATAGCGCAAATGCAAAGCTGTATTAGCTTATGCAATCAACTAATACAGCTATATAACATTCCAAGAACTAATATCTTGGGTCATTCAGACATTGCTCCAAACAGAAAAATTGACCCTGGACCATTTTTCAATTGGTCATATTTGGCACAACATAAGCTAGGCCTATTATGGCATAAAATACCTGTAGATCTAGACCTCGCTCACAAATCTACTTCTGTGGTTGATTCTGTGGTTGATATTATGTTTTCTTTTGGTGATAAATCAGATGAGGTCGCTAAATTACAGCAAAATTTGCAAAAAATCGGTTACAAAATAGCAATCACCGGTATATTTGATCTCCAGACTAACTATGTAATTAGAGCTTTCCAGTCTCACTTTTATCCCAAATTAATAATCAAATTAGGGAAAGATTTATACCACGATAATAATCACCAATATTCATGGGATGTAGCATCTCATGAGATGTTGCAATAAGTAACTAGTGCTTACTCTCTTAAAATCAATATAAACCTCAGTTGCCAATTTACATTGATTCTGATAAATCATCAGGAAGTGTCATTTCTTCTACTGTTTCAAAGTTTAAGCTACCAGCAATGCCACTCATTCCTTGTCCATATGAAAATATTTGACCTATATCTTCTTGTAATTGCTTGTTTACTAGACCCTTAAATCTTATGATTAAATCAAAATTTTCTATCTTTTGTTTATTGTTTGCAGCTATTTTTAACAAACCATCTAATTGTAATTCTCCCATATGCTCTGCATTCACCGATACAATAAACCTTACTAATTGCGCTGTACGCTTAAAAAATATCTTGTGTTTCTTAAGCTGATCATTATCAATAACTGGCAAATATAAAACACACCATTGCGGTAGATTATTATCACTATCCACCATACCGGCAGTTAAAGATGATTTGATTTTTTCAAGGTCTATTACTAATTCTTTAACCTGACTTTTATCATTTATTATTTTAAATAATTCTCTGATATTTTGTAAACCTAGTTGTTGATTATCTTTGACTAAGGTTAGATTATTCAATTGTTGATTATAAGGTTGGCGATTATGCTCTTTAGTTATAGGTGGTTTATCATTGCGGCTATCTTCTGTCAATAGCAGACTATTTTCGCTGTATTTTGTTGTTTGAGTTGCCTCAAAATCAACAATATTATTATTTATAGGTTGAGGAGAATTTATCGTAGTTAACTTTAACATTACTTCTTTCAACTGCTCTAAAGCTGGTAAGCTATGATTAAGTTTAAATAAAAAATCTGCTACATCCAATTTAATAGGAGTATGTTCTAGATTTAGAGGAATATTATTAATAGTTTTTATGGCCAAATGAAGTTCTTTACCTATTGGTAATGGAGTTAGCGGAGCTTCTATTGATAAGATACCAAAAACAGTTTTTATTAATTGTTTAGATAGATTATCATTATTAATAACTTTTCCAGTAATTTGATGATAGGCTGGAGCTTTTAAGTTAATGTTATGTACTGCTTCGCATTCTATGGCGTCGCCAACTTCTAAATTTTTAAAAATATCATATAAGTTGGAGTCTTTACTAAGTTGCGAAAGATTTTTATAAGCTACCACTGCTTGTACTGACTTAAGAGTTGATAGTGGTTTTTGGATGTTAACCGGAGCAGGATCATGAGCATGAACATGAGGCGGTTCAACATTAGGTGTTTGGCGTGTAATCAGTGTTAATTCTAGTTTAGCCGCTCTATTATTAGTATTTTCATTATTAATAGAAACTAATTTGCAAATTAATTGCGGTTGATCAGACTGTAGAATTTTGATGGCAATACGATCACCACCTTTAAGATCATTTTTATTTTCTACGATAAATTTACCGACTATTGTAGTAAAAATAGCATGACCATCTTTGGTTATCTCAGATACTGTTCCTTTTAATATTGAACCAGTTTGCAATTCATTTAGTAAATCTGTTAAAGTTTTATTAGTGGATGCTTGCGTATCTAATGCTAAGGCTGCTATTTTTGCACTAGTAAAGTTGATGTCTGTCATATATAATTTTGATTAAGTGATTTTTTATGATACAGAATAAATACGTTATCAGACTATCATTTATCGGGTTATTTCTCAACATTGTTGCGAATATAATATTATATCGTTATTTTATGATTGAAGAAATAATCGTAAAACAAGTAGCAACAGAAAATTCTCGTATTGCCGAGATTTATCAAAAGCATATTTGGGATATGCACCCCTTGGCTATAAAAAAATTCAAAAAAAATAGCTATCAAAACTTGTTACAAGATCAAGATTTTATAGATTTTGTAAAAGATTCTATAGCTTTTTTTAGACATATCAATGCTCAAATTTCGTTATTTGATATGTATGGCAACAAATTTATCAGCAATATGCAATCGGATAATATAGCTCATCTTAAACATAATGATAGTAGTATTTATGGATTGATTTTAGCAAAAATTGATAAATATTTTTTACGCGATTTAATGACTAATCAAACCATAGAATCTGCTTTCCATGGTAAAACAACTCATGCTCTGTGGCCAGAAACTCTAATAATTAATAAAGATAAGAAATCGACTTCAGCATCTTTTATTAGCAGTTATATCCCTATTATTGATGATGATTTAAGTGATTTTATAGTTGATAGCGTTATGGAAATTGATACGGATGTTACCGAACAATGGAAAAATATGTCATACCTTGAACAAAAAGTGTTTACAGCTTTCCTGATTATTTTTTCTATATTTTTTAGTATAGTAACGTATAACACAAACTATGCTCAACGTATAATTAACAAACAATTTGAAGCTAACCGAGGACTTGAAGAAGCAAGAATTCGTGCAGAAACTGAAAGCTCTGCAAAAACAGAGTTTTTGGCAAATGTCAGTCATGAGTTACGCACGCCACTCAATGCAATTATTGGCTTTTCTGAAATCATCATCTCTGAAACCTATGGTGCTATAGAGAATAAACAATACGCAGAATATGTTCAGGATATAAATAATTCTGGTAAACATTTACTTAGTATTATTAATGACATCCTGGATTTTTCAAAAGCATCGGTTGATAAGCTTAAAGTTGAACATGTTGAACTTGATCTCAATAAATTGGCTTCTTCTAGCATGCGTTTTGTAAAACCTAGAGCAGATGAAGCAAAAATACAATTAATTGAAGATTTACCAAAAGAACATATCGTTATCAAGGCTGATCCCAAAAGACTGAAGCAGGCTTTATTAAACCTATTGTCAAATTCTGTTAAATTTACTCCTGAGAATGGAAAAATTACCTTAAAAATAACAATAGATGCTAGCATGAGTGAAGTATATATTCAAGTAATTGACACTGGTATTGGTATGAGTGAAAAAGATATACCAAAAGCATTATCTACATTTGGACAAATTGATAATAAATTAAGTAGAAAATATGAAGGTACAGGCCTTGGACTGCCTTTAACCAAGAAGCTGGTAGAGCTAATGCATGGCAAGTTTGACCTAACCAGCATTATCGGTGTAGGAACTACTATTACTCTTACTTTTAAATATGAAGATAGCATTACCATATAAATTTAGTCAACAATTGATTTCTTATGGATTCGTATGTATAATGCAGCTGCATTTAATTGAATAATATGAATATGCTCAGAAAAACTCTGCTTCTATTTTCCATATGTGTTTTATCAGTTGATTTACTTGCAAGTCAAGATTACAACATACAAAGTCAGCAACTTAAATTTGATAAGGCTGAGGCTGAGAACGATTATAATCAAATTGAACAGCAGCAAAAAGAAATTCAAGCTCTACTATCTAGAGTAGAACTATTGGAACATAAAATATCTGCTCTTGAGCAGCAAATAAAATCTGTCAACCCCTCACCCAATAATTTAAGTCAAGGGAAGCCTAAATCACCGCAAGATTCTAGCGATCCAAATGATGTATTTGATATTTCAACATTAAGTTCTGATAACAAGCCTAAAGAGCTGGAGCCTAAATCTTCTGTTGTTGCTAATGATGTTGGAGATGATAAAAAACAATATGATTTAGCTTTGGCTGCTTTAAAAGAGAATAAATTGCAAATCGCCGAAGAAAAATTTGCTGAATTTTTAACAAAAAATCCTCAAAGCCCGTTAATAAGTAATGCTTATTTTTGGTATGGAGAGGTTTTTTTCAGAAGTGCTGTCTTTGATAAAGCTACGATAAACTATCTTAAAGGATATAAACATTCTCCAAAAGGAGCCAAGGCTGCTGATTCTTTGTTGAAACTCGCTATTGCACTAAGTGAACTAAATAAAAAGCAAGAAGCCTGTGGTGTACTCGCGAAACTTGAAGCTGAATTTCCTAGTAGACCAGCGGCTTCTATAAAAAGAGCTAAAGATACCAAAATTAAACTTGGTTGTAATTAACTCTTACTATTGCTTCGACCATAAATGGTCTCAAAGCTTGAAGATGGAGAGCTTACAACGACGATTGACATAGACTCTCGTGAACAACGCTCACATTGCTCTAGATTCGTGTGTACTTCCAATAAACATCATTCCCATATTTGGGAATGACAGGAATAATTTATAATCTTTATTAAAAAACCAGTAATATTTACAATGCTCCAATATCATTAAAAGATTCAATTACTGGCTTCATAAAATACGCAAACGCAGAAACCTTACCTCGGCCGATTGTACCATACAATGACATTCCATATTTTAAAGGATAGGTTTTATTTTTATAAGTTAAATAAGGCTTTTCAGGTAAAACATCGATTAAATAAAATTTTTCACTTTGCGTCACTTCTGTAGCATTTATGCTAATATTAATAATTTTACCCATGATCGTGCCAAAGATACCATGATCATAAGTATTAACTCTGATATATACTGGTGCATTCTCGTGTATTTTACCAATCTTATCAGTACTCACCTTTAATTGTATTTTAAATTTAGCTGTGGTATCTTCAATAATATCAGCGAATGTTGCCCCTTTTGCTGCGTATTGACCATCTTGCTCGAAATATATTTTTTCGATAACTCCATTTGCAGGAGCTTTTAGAGTTGATCTTTCAAGATATACTTGATAAATTTTTAGGTTATTTTCTAAATCCTGCTTTTGTTCTATATATTTTTCCATTTCAAATATAATTTTTTCCTCAAAATCTTTTATCGCCTTTACTAAAGATTGCTCATCCTTGAGCACTCTTTGTTTTATAGTAATATCGGTCATTTTTGCAAGTGAACCTTTAGCAATAAGAGCTTGTACTACATCATATTCTCGTGCGTCTGCAGCTAATAAATCCTGAAAATTTTTGATCTGATCAATATAATTTTCTCTTAATTCATCAAAATTACTTTGTCCTAATACTTTATTTTCATTGTTAATAATTATTTTTTGTTGATCAACTAACAATCCCTTAAGCAAATCTATTTTGTGTGTAATATATTGAATTTTATCAGATAGTAATTTTGTTTGTAGGGAATATTCTTGAGCATCAAGTTCTGCCAATACCTGCCCCTCATTAACATGATCTCCTTCCTGTACACTGATCTTAGAAATAATGCCAGCCTCAAAAAAATCAGCTTTAGCGATAGAATTATATGGAACCACTTCCCCTTGAGCTCTTGAAAATATTTCGATGTAAATAAAATTGCTGATAACGATCAATAGACATAATAATAAAAAACTTAAGCCCATAATTCGTTGTGCTGTCATAAAACTCTGTGATTAATGGAAATTTAATGTTAATTTTATGATACCTTGCTAGAAATGTAAATATATTGTGGCCAAATTAATGGTTTTTATAAAAAACTATGGAAACTAATTTAGTTATTGTCACAAATTATTTATGAGAAACAAAATGATTTAGTAAAATAGTTAAGTAATAAGCTAGCTCTTGCGCGCAAGGGCCTAACATTAAGCAAATTAAATTAATATGTGGAGAAGTTAAAGTGTCAAAAAAAACTGGTAATGACACAGAAGCTATGCGCACAACTATTAATACTTCTACTGTAACCTCAGCTATGAATAGCTTGGTACAAGAATCAACTGAAACTAAAGAAGAAACAACTAAGTTACTATCAACAAATGCTGCCAATACCTCCACCGAAACCGAATATAATACCGATGCTGATCAAGGTAATACAGAAAATAATAGCAAAATTTTAAATTCAGCTGGCAATGCCAACAATGAATTCAGCAAAGTTAATAATGTGCAGGCTGGTAATGATATTACAGTGAAACAGGAAGTACAAACATCAACAGCCTCAGAAAGCTCTACTTCTGAAGCAGCACCAAATGAAAATCATTCAGTGGTATCTGATAGCCAAGAACAACAAGAAGCTCAAAATCACACTGAGTCTACTCAAGCAGCTGCTGCAACTTCTGAATCATCTTCATCTACATTTTCTAGTGCCAGTACCAGTAATATTGTTAATAGTATAACTCAGACGAATTCATCTATCCAAGATACAAATAGTACAGCTGCTACTTCAGTAAATCTTGCCAATACGAATAGCAATGACAATCCCATACTAATTATTCCAGATGTTACACCTCCAGATGTCACACCTCCAGATGTTACACCTCCAGATGTTACACCTCCAGATGTTACACCTCCAGATGTTACACCTCCAGATGTTACACCTCCAGATGTTACACCTCCAGATGTTACACCTCCAGATGTTACACCTCCAGATGTTACACCTCCAGATGTTACACCTCCAGATGTTACACCTCCAGATGTTACACCTCCAGATGTTACACCTCCAGATGTTACACCTCCAGATGTTACACCTCCAGATGTTACACCTCCAGATGTTACACCTCCAGATGTTACACCTCCAGATGTTACACCTCCAGATGTTACACCTCCAGATGTTACACCTCCAGATGTTACACCTCCGGATGTTACACCTCCGGATGTTACACCTCCGGATGTTACACCTCCGGATGTTACACCTCCAGATAACACTATCCCTTTGACTATTTACAATTTAACTTGGGATAACATAGGGTATAATGAACTATTAACCCTGTCCGGCACTGCTTCAGCGAATAATAATGTTGAACTTAGACTAGTTGATAATTTAGGTAATAATGTTACTACTATCGTAAATGTAGAAGATAATGGTAATTGGAGCATAAATTTAAACAGAGAAAATATCGAAACTCTAGTAGCAGGTGATATATCAATTAATGTTAATGAATTGCACAATGATGATATAGTATCCAGCTTAGCTCAAATTGGAGTGTTCAGACCATTGGAAATTGAGTTATCGGATGCTACAGTATCACTAACTGAACCGGTAACTACAGGGATAGTACTTGCTGGCACCATCATTAATGAAAATGGATATTCTTCAGTAGATCAATGGCATATACATCATAATGGCGGCGATCTAACTTTAGACGTTAGTTCCAATTTCAATAATAGTTGGGATACATATTTACGAGTTTTTGAACAAACAGCTGATGGCACATTTGGAACTCAGGTAGGCTTTAATGATGATGGTGGTTTTGGTCATGATAATTCTACTACTGGCTTAGATTCTTTTCTACATTTAGGAGATTTAGCAGCAGGTGATTATATTATTGCGCTAGGGGTGTTTTATATGCCAGAAGAAGCAGCTGTACAATCAATATCATTTCCCAATGAGGCTCCATATGGTGATGCATATCATATAACTGCCACCGGAGATATTGAGGTAACAGGATTCCCGATAGATCCAGGTCACACTGCCAATATATATTCACAATCAATAGATAATGGCAACATGCAGTTAGAATTTATGGTCACGCTTAATCAGACAATTACTAATAATTCTGGTGAGGCATCAATGAATTATCAGATATATTCCGGTGATACCGAGCTAAATAATGGACAAATTATATTCCAGGCAGGAGAGAGCTCACATACGATAGTATTTACCTCACCTATCACAGATATTAGCACAATAAATCTATCTTCAATTCGGGTAACGCTAGATAATTTTTCTAACAATATTCATCAAAATGATATTTCTTCTATCGATTTTATACCGCAAGAAGACTTGATAACACCAATAGAAGATCATATTACTCCAATAATAGACGATGGAGCTGATGGAGATGCAAATTTTATCGATGATCACCACTAATCATCTTTAATAACTAATGAATAAGGAAGATAATGTGAACAAGGAAGTATTTTTTAATATTATAACACAATTAAAACAACAATATGATTTAGATAATCATGGTGTTGAGTATATCAAAAAAAAATTATCAGCTGAAGATATTAGCCTGGAAGAATTAAAATTAAGATTAGCAAGTTTACATTTTAATATTACAGAAATTACTAATATCAAAGATATCGTAGCTCAGGAAAACGAAAGTTATTTACTTTATAATACAGTAGATAATGCTGAATCAAGGATCTGTAACTATAACGACATACTAACTATTAATAATAAAAATATACTACTATTCACACTGACCTTCTGCCCTCAAAAACAAGCACACGCACACATAACAACATTACCAGAGCAAATTACTTTTAATTGGTTTATACGCCAATTATTTAGCAAAAATGGGGTATATATTTTCATTGGTGGTCTGATCACCAACCTCCTTGCCTTTATCGTACCTCTTTTTGACATGAATGTATTTGATAAAGTACTACCTAATGGCTTTATCAGCAATTTAGTATGGTTACTTTTCGTTGCAATCGTATTTTTATTAATTTGGTTTATTAATCGAGCAGCTCTAACTTTTCTTATAGGTGAAAATATTGAAGAGTTGGAGGAACAAGTAGATGAATTTTTTACCAATAGACTAATACATGTCAAGGCAAGTAGTACGCCAGAAGTTAATTCATTTTTGTCGCAAGTTATTAGCGATGGCCAATCCTTGACTAGGTTTATGGGATTATTACATATAATAGCCGTAATTGACGTACCCTTTATGTTGCTGTTTATCTTCATGATCTATTTTATCGGTGGTAATCTGGTGTATGTAACGATTATAGCTATATCAATTGTAGTGATAATTAATTTATTTTATCAATCAACAATAAAAAACTTTGTCCACCTTTCTACCGAAAAAACCTTTGAAAAAAAACACATCCAAACAGAAATAATGCAATCTATCAACTTTATTAAGTTAGCAAATATGGAGAATTATTTTTGTAATAAAGAAATAAAAGCAGAGGTTAAAGGTACTAACCGGCTACATTATAACACAATTTTTGCTTGTATTAATCATGTTTCAACCTTAATAATGTTTGGATCTTTAATCGCTGTGGTATCAATCGGAGCTGTACAAATTCTTGAAGGTACTCTGACTATTGGACAATTAGCCGCCTGCTCCATGTTTACTTCAAGAGCTGTTTCAACATCAAAAATTACCGGCCTATTATTTAATTTTTATCGATTAAAAATGCTATTTTCTAATTTAGAAAATTTTTCTAAATTACCATTAGAACATACCACCAGCTTACCACTTGAAAGAGTAGATAATATTACCGTAAAATCGGTATCGATAAGTTTCAATTCAAGAGAAATGGTATTGGATAACTTAAATGTTACCTTAGATCGCCAAAACAATAGTTTTATCTATGGTAAACCGGGATCAGGAAAATCTACATTGTTTAATGCCCTTGCTGGACTACAGACAATACATCAAGGTTCAATAGAAATTAACAATCTAGAATTAGCTAATTTTGGTCAAAGTGATATTAGATCAAAAATACATTTTTCTCCAGCAACAGCACGATTTTTTACTGGAACAATTCTGGATAATTTAAAATTGGATAACCAATCAGTAACTCATCTTGATATTACGGATGCTTTGAATAAAGTTGGCTTATTAGAAAAAGTAAATAAAATTGAACATGGATTAGCGCAAGAAATTATAAATTTTGAAAAAGTACCTTTTTCATCCGGCGAGAGTAAAAAATTTATGCTATCGAGGATATTCTAGTTAATACTGATTTTATAATTATTGATGAACCTTTTGATTACCTAGATGATGAGAGTGGTGCACAAGTACTAAAACAAATAATAGATTATACTAAACAGAAAAATATCGGTCTTTGTGTTTTTAGTAATCGCAAAAGATTTGCATCAATGTTTGCACAGGCATTTACCATAAATCAAGGTAAGTTATATCCTTTATTAGTTAACGACAAATAAGAGGTACACTCGTTTTACTTGAAGATCCCGCTCGAAGCGCCAAGTCGAGGAGTAGAGCGTATATTATACGGAGCACCACAGATCGCAAGGCAGACAACGCCAATTCTTCAAGTAAAACTATTTTCATTTACGCTATGTAAGCCTAAAATAAAATTTTGTGAACCTGAAAAGAAAGTGCCATAATATTTGAAGTATAATGTACATCTATAGAAGCACAATTAACCAGTGCCCAAGCTCTACATTTCATTAAATCAAGTTCTTGACCATGAACATCAACATCATAACGTGAGCATACAAAATTTATACTATAAATTAATTCATTCTGAGTTAATAACACCTGTATAATATTTCCACAATCTTTAGCGTAGAGAATTGCGCTATGTAATGATTGAATCAACAATTTTTTAAAAAACATACCAGAAAATGTTTCGTATTTCACATTATTATCTATTATGATTAACTCCGCCTCAATATTTAGTTCTGAAGTTAACATTTGGATTATATCTACTGATTCTCTTGCGTTATGAGATACTTCTTGTATAGTGAGTGTCATTACCTCCATGATCTCAGTCATTTCTTCACGATTATTTAACGAAACCTGATAAATATTTCTTAATGTATCTTTGTACCAATCCTGAAATTGGTCATATAAAGGATTAGCCAGCACTATGTCTTCTATATCCTCAGTTAATATTTCTGCTTTATTATTAATCTGACTAGCTATAAAACTAAAACAGCCTATTACAGCAATGAATTTCTCATTATATTGTTTATATTCTAGAGATTTTTCCTGCAACAAATGATAAATAGTATTTATCTCTTGTATCTTGTATCTTGGCGAATATATTTTTGCTTCCTGGAATTATCAAATTATTTTGAGAAGAGATGATCGGTAACAGCGGTCTTAATATATAATAATTGAATAAAATCCAGGTTATTAACAATATGGCAATTAATAGAATAAAGTACACTATAAAATATCTATAAAAGAAATTTTTTCTGATCAATGATAAATCATAAGTTAATAAAATTGTGCTATCTTTAAAAACATTATCCAAGGCTACTATGTAAGTTTTATCTAAATTAAATAATATTTTTGTTAAAAAGAACTGAACTGGATGATTATCCAGCTCTTCATATATGCTGACACCTTCTTTTATAAGTTTACTATCAACAAAATCAATATGCTGTAAATAATATTTCGAAAAAGTTTGACTCAATTGAGTTAAGTGAGTTAATGGTATACTAACAATTAGTGCACCAATAAAATTACCGGTATTTTTATCTTGTAAGCTAATAGCCAAATCAATAATAGGTTTTCTAACCAAAATTCCAGCTATACTATTAGCAACAATAATTTCTCCAGCAGAGGTTTGTATTTGTTGTTGATAATCTCTATCAAGTAAATTGCCATTAGAATATTCAGGATATAAAAATTTATTATAATAAATAACGTTAAAATTCTTATCAGTAACTGAAATGGTTGTTATATTAGCCTGATCTAATAGTAATGCTTTGTTTGATACAAAAAAAGCAGCTAATTTTTTTTCATCTAACTCTATATTCTCGATGGCATTTTTTGTAGACCGCAAGTAGTTGGAATAACGATCGGGTAACTGATCCAGGTCAAGACTAATAGCTAATTTTTGATTATGTACCTGGGTTAAAAATTTACTGGCACCAACACGCGTTCCAAAGAAAATGATTGCTAATATTCCTATCAGTAAGATACATATCCATGGTGCTAATAATATTAGCCGCTCTGAAAAAGATATGGTGGTACTTAGTTTACGAAACACTCTGCTACTTTGTGACTAATTGTTTCTTTAAAAGACTATATTACAGATTAACAATGTATTCTTATGTATAACTTTTATATTAACCATTGTCAATATAATTAATTAAAATACAATTTTTGGCATTTTGTAATTATAATTATAAATCAGCACGAATCGTTAATTTATTAACTTATAATTAATGTTTATGCCTCATAATTATTATTGAGGAAGTATTATTTCTATCTACTTTCTCAATTAACCAAAATTAAGAGGCGATTATGGATCCCGTCATTACAGTTGCTTTAATAACCGGTATAATCTCATTTTTAACTTCGATAAGCACATGTGTATATCATGTGGTTACTATACGATCAAGAACAACACAAGAAGCTGGTTTAGTGATTACTAAGGAAGTAGATGTAGAACAACGTCCAAGCGTAGAACTTGATAATAAATTAACAAATCCTGAACACAAAGATGACCACCACCACCACAAAGGAAAAGTAACGCACGACAAAACTACTATTACTTTTAATTTTTCTGATACACAAGATTTAAAATTTCAAGAGTACATGAAAAAACAAGGGGGTAACGGTGAGCAAAAAACAGCGCTTACACCAACAACAAAAGACAATACTCCTAAACAAGAGTTAGAAGCAAAACAAGGTGGTAGTGGCAATGAATTGTTGATTCCAGGCATGTTTAGTCAACACACTCACAGCAAAACCCATGATGTCGCAGACCATAGAGATGTAGTGCTAGAACTAACAAAATTAGCGCTTGATGACAGTCATCATCACCATCATCACACTGATAATTTAAAAATTGCAGGAGATCATTCTAGCTTGGATGAAGCTTAATTTACTTAAGTCCTTTCAGCTAAGGATAGCTCTATGAACTATACTGAAGTGAAGCTCTACTAGACGAAGGTCAAAATCAAGAAGTGCTAGTAGTCATCAAACTTGTGGTGCTCATGTACCTAAGTATATGGGCACCGAAGGTCTCTAGTTGACGACAACACACTACTTGATTTTTACACTGAAACATTATTATTATGAGACAATTTATTGACCAGTATACTGCAGTAAATGAAAAGTTGGTAGACGAAGTTTTACTTGAAGACTCCTTCTGCACTGCAAGGCTGGTAACCACAGGTAAGCGTTGTTCACTGGTTTTTAAGATTGAACGCAAGTCAGCGGCTAAAGCTACAACTACCGTCTGAGCTGAGGAGTGAAACGACGAAGCAATCTAGAAAATAGCTAAAAAACATTGATTTCAACTGGATTGCTTCGTCGTTTCACTCCTCAGCTCAGACGATTTTTTAATCCGTGGACGCTCACAACCACAGCGTACATAGAAGTTTGTTTTGAATTGACCTGCGAGCAACAACGGCTTCTTCAAGTAAAATGTTTTCAGTCCAAGACTGATTCATTCCCTGCACCACTAAGTTCAACAATCCAATTCTCATGAACTAAATTACTCCATTCAGGATGAGCATCATATAACTCCATAGCTTGTGATTGATAACAGCCGTCTTTCATCTGCGCTAATTCACACAACGGAGTGTTATCTGTATTAGTGACAGCAAGCCAATTTATTAGTATATGTTCATTATTAACTAATAGGTTAATTAATTCTCCTGTAGCTACTTGTAATAATTCTATTATTTGTGTTGCAGAGATTAAGCTGAAATCAATGATTTTATTTTTAAATTCTGAGTGCTTTTCAAATTTTTCAACAAAGTCATCAATTATTTTGCTACATTGTTCAGGAGTGTTCTTTAATTGCTCAAACAATTTTATATTAAGCTCTCCTTTTATATAATCTATGCTTGCTGCATTAAGATTAGTATTAAGTATTAACTGTTCTAAAAATTTGTAGGCTTTTTCTCCACCTGCCCCTTGGTTTTTTTGCATCTGCACATAATGATGTCGTATCATTTTTGCGTTTATAAACGTAAAATCACCATAAAGCTCGTCAGAATGGTCAAATATATCTGTAAATAAATTTTCTATGTCATCAATATTAGTATCTTTTATCTTATTAAAGAATGCTTCCACTTTCTGGACTATACCGTCTTTTAATATATCATACCATTTCTGTATAATATGCTGATCGTCAACCTCCACTTTCTCTGTATGTATTAGCTTTTCAATTAAGGGCATTATAATGTATTTTCTTAATTCAAAGAAATTATTACTGTCAAAGTAATCTCCTGTTGCAGCAAACACTTCATTAATTATCCCTTGGATTTTTAAAGTATATCTTGTCCAGTTTTCAGGAAAATGACTTCGAGATATATCTAAAAACCATTCAGTTAATGCTGATGGCGCTTGCTCTTTTCCAAGCCTGGATTTTATTTCCTCAATCATTTTATCTAGAACAGGTGAAAAGCTTGAAAATTCTTGCTGTTCATAGTTGAATTGTTTTTCGTCAATAAGTAGATCTTGTACTATAGAAAGCAGATTAACTAATTTCCCAAAAGAACACATACGTAATTCTTGTAAACAAACAGCAAAATAATAGGCACTCGTCTCCTCACTATTGCTATGGCGAAGCACGTATATTATTGCAGCTAGTACTTTTTTAAAGTCCCAATGCACAGCTATAAATTGGTTTTCATCCCTCATCTCTGATAATATAGCTAAACCTCTATAAAACGGTTATAATCAAAGGGTATAATTAAAATAATTGTTATGACATATTCGATAGATTTTAGAAAGAAAGTACTGGCTATCAAAGAAAAAGAGAAGATGAGTTTTGAATCAATATCAAAACGTTTTGGAGTAGGAAAAAACACGGTATTTGTATGGACTAAAAAAATATCTCCTCTAAAGAATAGGAATAGAGCTTCGAAAAAAATACCGATTGATAAATTGAGAGAAGACGTGGTGCAATATAGTGACGCGTATCAATATGAAAGAGCTGAGCGGTTAGGAGTGAGTAAATCTGGAATACAAAAAGCATTAAAGAAGTTGAACATTACGTATAAAAAAAGCTTTAAAACATCCGAAGGCAAAAGAAGAAGAGAGGTTAGAATTTCAGAATAAGATAAAAAAGTACGAGGCAGAGGAAAAAGTTATTGTCTTTACCGATGAGAGCGGGTTTGTCCATAGCGCGCCTAGAACTCACGGATATTCGGCAAAAGGCAAGAGGTGTTATGGTGTTCATGATTGGCATCCGTCAAAAAGAACTAATGTTATAGGGGCATTAGTAGGTAAATCGCTGCTAACCGTGTCAATTTTTGACGGCAATGTTAATACAGTTATTTTTAACAGCTGGGTAGAACAAGATTTAATACCGAAATTACCTAATAATTCCGTGGTTGTGACAGACAATGCAAGTTTCCATAAAAGTCCGTATTTAAAAACTATGATAGAAAAAGCTGGTCATATATTGGAGTACTTACCGCCTTATTCTCCTGATTTGAATCCTATTGAACCAAAATGGGCTCAAGCTAAATCTAGAAGAAGGAAATATCGCTGTGACGTAGACACTCTGTTTGAAAAGTACATGTTATAACCGTTTTATAGGGGTTTAGCTATATATCTATTATATTTGAGAGAGATAATATCCTGGTAGTATCCCATAGAGTATTTCTCCAACAGTGGAACTCTTTATCATTGCTCAAATATTTATCTTTAAAATAGTTTATTTCTTGATCTATCTCAACCTCAGCTTGATCTTTATCTACAGAGAAAGGGCATTTCTGGTATAATAACTGTAATATGAGATACGCATTGAGCTTATTAGCTGGCGATTCAAAGCCATTACTCGTGAGATCTAACTTATTAACTTTTCCAGTTGAAATAATATTTCTTGGCTCATCCGAACCAAAAGTACGTAAATCTTTAATCAGCTTAATAGTATGAATATGTCTTGGAACCATAATATGGTCGAGTACCCGTAACTCACTAGTATATTCCTCCGCCACTAGGTCCATAACCGTTTCCCCTAGCCGATTTTTATAATTAATATGCCATATTGGATTGGGTGTCTTCTGCTCATTTGCAAATTTAAATAATTTGCATATTTGACTCATACCACCAATTTTAACTAGAATGAATGGCAAAGTATTTTTGTCTTTATCTAACGGCTGCGTCCAAATCTTTACCGGTAATAATTCTACTAAATAATTGTAGTTATTGACCAGATTATCTTTGCTATTTTGCAGTATCTTTGCTAATAAAGATACACCATCTTTATTAGTAGATAACCAATCATCATCTTTTATTGTTATTCCAAAGTTATTTAGTATCGGCACTAATTCTCCAAGCTTTAGTGGTAGTGGTATTAAGCTTATGATATGATCTTCATTAATCCCAATTTTATGGTTAAGGTCAATCTTAAATCGCTCTATTAATACAGACATTAATTCTATTAATTCTTCGGTAGTTTTTACCTGTGATAATAACCTGCCCATTAAAGTGCTTTTGTCTTCTGCTATTTTGTATATCTCTATTTCTAAATGATCGAGGTCAACATTATATTCTGTTAATACAGACATTAATTCTATTAATTTTTTGGTAGTTTTTATCTGTGATAATAACCTACTGATTAAAGTGCTGCCGTCTTCTGCTATTTTGTATACCTCTATTCCTAAATTATCAAGGTCAACATTACATTCTGTTAATACAGAGATCAATTTTGTTAATTCTTCGGTAGTTTTTATCTGTGATAACAACCTGTCCATTAAAATGCTGCCACTTTTTTCTGCAACTCTGAACATGTCCACTTTATTATCCTTTAATGAGTCCATCAACTCTATAAAGCTCAGGTCATGCACCTTTAACAACTCATCATTGAATAACTTATAGCCAAATTTATCCCAATTTATATTATCAAATCGGGATAATACCTCTATTATCTTAACTAGTCGCATACTAGGATCTTTAGATGATATTGTTAATATCAGATCCCAAGTCTTTTGATTAAAATCTAACGTAGTAGAATGCAATTTACTGAGAGCTGATAGTACGAATAATAGCTGAACGCTACTTGCACAATGTTCCAGTATAATATCTAAAAATCTTTTACCTTCACCGAAATCATCTTGCCATTGGTTAAAACCCAGTTTTGCTAATTTCTTAAAATTCTCTTTTACTTCGTCAACGTTCTTACCATAATATTTCTTACCTTTCTTACTATTATGACCTAATGGAATATTACTTGTTACCACAATTTGAGCTATGCATAATATATCATCAAGCTCGAATATTTTGCTAGGAAGTGCTTTAACAGGCTTGAAATCAAGCAATTTTGATACTTCGGATAAAGAAAGCTTGTGCTTGTAAGCACAGACAGCAGCCATTAATCCCTCATTAACTACATGTCCTACATCTTCAATATCCTTGATGACTTCAATAATACCAGTACGTAAATCACTGCTTGAATTTACTGTTACTGCACTCAACAAATTAAAACTATTTAGGTGAAGCTTTATTCCATACCCTTGAGCAATAAATTGCAATGTAGTAATAATATCCTCCTGCTGGATATTATTATGATATGATACTATCTCAAGAATATTGCTACCGTTAGTGCAAGGTAACTTTTGATTCCAGTCGATATTTTCATAAGCTTTTAAGTATTGCATTACTGTTAATAATTGATCTTTATTATTAACATATCTAAATATATGTTGTAATAATGTATTATTACCTAAATCTGACAATGGAGTATTAAAATCCATTACTTGCTCCACATAAGTCGACAACGTCTTATAAAGTACTTCCCCGTTATCCTCAAATGCAGCACATAATGTTTCAAAACTGATGCTTGCTTCTACTATTTTATTCTTTATATCAGCTGCATCTAGTATTTGATTGTTTTTAATAAACTTTATTAATACTCCATATTTTTTTAACTCAATTAACTTACAGCATATCTTCGCAATTTGCGTTGTTTGCTGATTTTGCTCTGATAGGTGAAAAGAGAATATCCTTGATCCAACAAGGCTAGTAGAATTAAGTGTGTTGCCCAAAGTTTTTTCCTTAGCTGAAAGATTTTTTTCCTCAGCTAAAAGAAATGCAGCTAAAGATGCAAAATATCCATGCTCGATTAAACTATTACAAATGTCTTCAAAAATTTTATCCCTAGGCACCTCATCAAATTCAGCTATATCAAAATCAGCTATTTTTTCTAAAATGCTATCATATGTTTGATTACACTGATCGTCAGTTTTGAAATGAATTTTGGCTCTAAGATTTTTTGCAGTATTAGGATTTTTTGCGGCATGTGAAATAGCCAATCTATATATTTGATCAGTTTTATCACTAAATTCTTGAAGCTCACAAGTCTCTATTGCTTCTAACAACTTCTTTTGCTTACGTATATCAATTTCATTGATATCATCTAACCGCAGACTAGTAAGTTCCGGAAGCGTTTTAGCACCTAAAATGCCAGTTAATTCTTTTATCTCTTCATTAGACCTCTTTCGAAACTGGACTAAATATGTTATAAAGTCGAATTTACTTAATTTAGAACTATATGAGATATAAAAATTTAAGCATTTTATCGGAAGAGCATTTTAGAAGATTAACAGGGGTAAGAAATAGTACATTTGAAAAGATGGTAGGGATTTTAAAGACAGAGAAACAAATAAATAGGAGGTACCAAGGTGGCAGAAGAGCTAGTCTTAGTATGGAAGACAGCCTATTAATGACACTTGAATATTTAAGGGAATACCGTACCTATTTTCATATAGCTAAGAATTATGGAGTTAGCGAAAGCAGTGCATTTAAAACAATTCGTTTTGTTGAAGACACTCTAATAAAACATCCGGATTTTGCTCTTCCAGGTAAGAAGGCTCTAGTTAAAAGCGGTATGGAGTATGAATTAGTTTTAATAGATGCTACAGAAAGCCCTATAGAGCGACCCCAAAAAAACAGAAATACTATTACTCAGGTAAAAAGAAAAGACATACGTTAAAGACTCAAATAGTAGTAGATAAGAAAAGCAAACGAGTCATATGCACTTCTTTTTCCAATGGTAAGCGTCATGATTTTAAATTATTTAAAGAATCAAGAACCCATATACTGCCTGAGGTTAAAGTGATTACTGATACTGGTTATCAAGGCTTACAGAAGATTCATACAAATTCTGAGCTACCAAAGAAAAAGAGTAAAAAGAATGCTTTAACTAAAGAAGATAAGAAAAATAATAGAAGTTTAGCAAGTGACAGAGTATTAAATGAAAATGTTATCGGTATGTTAAAGCGTTTTAAAATAATTGCTGATAAATATCGAAATAGACGCAAAAGATTTGGTCTTAGGTTCAATTTAATTGCTGGTTTATATAATTGGGAGCTTGGTAAATGAGTTTCGAAAGAGGTCTATTACTATGTTGATGATCGACAAAATTTAGACTCTTAATTGTTTTAGGTAAGTTAGCAATTAAAAGCTTTATATGCTGCAACGATAGTTGTTGTGGTGATAAAGATAACTCTTCTATCTTGAGAGTCCGTAATAGATCACATAATTTTTCCGAAATTCCCAAGCTATTATCATCATACTGTAAATCTAAATGTAATTTGTGCACATGTAATTTTTCTACTATTGCATTTCTTTCTCCCTTGGTGGAATAAACACCACGCAGCATGACCGTCAACTGGGACAGCTCTGTCATATTGCTTATTCTGTATACATTGCTTATTCTGCATGCAAGTTCATCATATAATTTGGTCTTTTTCACTATCATATTATTAATCTTAATATTACTATATAATTATATAATAATATGAATTATTAAAAACAACAAGGATTAATATATGTATATAAATATATATTTATGTATATATTGTGAGTAAATGAAAAGTTGGTAGTAACCAAAAGATGTTATCGCGAGCTGATATATCCCCACGAATTTGAAAGTGCTGAAATGCGCTATATGTCGTCTGAGCTGAGGAGTAGCCTTTAGGTTATGACGAAGCAATTCAGAAAGATTAACACAGTAAAAGCTGTGTCACTGTTATGATTTTTTCTGAATTGCTTCGTCATGTGCTTACGCACATTCTTTGCCGCGACGGGCTTTTGGAGTGTTTTTTAGCCACTTCAAATTCGTGAGGATATATCAAGCTCGCAATGACAAAGAGTCATGACAACTTTTCATTTACTCGCAGTATATATTGAGGACTAAAAGATGAAAAAAGAGAGTGTTCTCATAAACCTAGGCGTCAAGTTAAGAAAAATTTGACGCCTAGGTTTCCGCGAACATTAGACTTCACTCACAAACTCAGAAATGGATGAAGGATTTTTAGGCAAAACGCAGTCAAGAACCGCAGCGTACATAGAAGTACGTGAGAACCGAAAACAAGTTTCAACGACAAAATTACAGCCAAAATGAGTTTGTGAGCGAAGTATATTCTTAAAAATACGCATAAATCGACCAGTATAACATAATGTTTTCAGTGTCGAGTATAAATGAAGTCTTTAATTTCTGGGACTATAAATTGTCTAAATTTACTACCGCTAAATACTCCATAATGACCAACTCCTTTTTGTAGATGATATTTTTTCATATCTTGTGGTATATTGGTACATAAATTAAGAGCCGCTTTAGTTTGCCCGACTGCAGCTATATCATCCTTTTCACCTTCAATTCCAAGTAAAGCACAATTAGTGATAGATTTTAGATCCACCTTACGCCCCCTGGAAACCAGTTCACCCTTAGCTAAAGAAAATTCCTGGAATACTTCTTTAATAGTTTGTAAATAAAATTCTGCCGGCAGATCCATCACTGATAAATATTCATCATAAAATTTCTTTTGCACATCAGCTTTATCATCTTCTTCAATTAATAAGTTCTTAAACATATCAAAATGAGAATCAACATGGCGTTGTAAGTTAAGGCTCATAAATCCTGCTAATTGTAAAAACCCCGGATAAACATGACGCATATACCCTGGATAATTGGGTGGAACAACAGTAATTACCATATTTTCAAACCACTCAATACTTCTACCAGTAGCAAATGCATTGACTTGGGTTGGGTTTTTTCTGGCATCAATGGGTCCACCCATTAAAATCATCGATTTTGGCACCAATGGATCCTGTTCTGCAGACATAATCGCAGTAGCAGCAAGTAGAGGAACCGTTGGTTGACATACTGCCATTACATGTAAATCTGGACCAAGAATTCTCATAAAATCAATGATGTAATCAATAAAATCATCCATATCAAAACCGCCAAGACTTAAAGGTACTTGACTAGCATCAATCCAGTCGGTAATAAAGACATCACAATGTGGTAATGTATCCTGCACTGTGCCACGTAACAAAGTCGCATGATGTCCAGCCATAGGAGCTATAATTAATAATTTTGGCTGCGGCCGTTTTAAACCAAGCTTAACAAAATGTTGCAGATTGCAAAAAGCTTTACCTAATATTGTTCGTTTCTCAATTTTGTAAAGTTCATCAGCAACTTTACATTCGGTAATATCAAAATCAGGCTTCTGATATTTTCTAGTCATACGTTCAACAATTTCTAGATATGCTCTAGTAGTTCTGGCAAATTCGGTATTATATATGGGATTATGGCTATTCTCAAACCATTGTAATGACGACATCGCACCAAGTCGTATCGGAGACATTTGCATTCTTGATGCTTCAACCATATAATACAAATAATTAAAATTATCGGAAACATACTTATGCATATATTTAGCTCTCCTTGTGAAACATGTTAGTATGACAATTTTTGTTATAGCATAGAAAAGGTTTAATATTTATTAAATAACTATAGTTTATACAATTTTATTATATAAACTGGTAATTCGTTCGCAAGCCTTAAACCGATCATTTATTTAAATTAGTAATATTCTGAGGAATAAAATGAAGAAAAAAATTATTGCTTTAGTTGGCAGACCAAATGTTGGAAAATCTACCTTATTCAACCGTTTAAGCATCAATAATAAAGCAATAGTACATAATCAGCCAGGAGTAACCCGTGACCGTAAATATGCTGAGGCACGTATTGGTCCTTTCGAATTTATGGTAATCGACACACCGGGTCTTGAGGAATCTGAAGATGGCAAACTTGAACACCGCATGATGCAGCAAACTATTGCTGCGCTCCAGGAAGCAGATATTACTTGCTTAATGTTGAGTAGCAGGGAACAAATCACTCCTATTGATCAATTTTTTGTAAATTTTGTCAGAAAATATACAAATAATTCTATATTAATAATCAATAAATGTGAGAAGCAGTCTAATATTGATCCAGAATATTATACTTTAGGTTTTAGTACTATAGTAGCAATCTCTGCCGAACACGCTATCGGCATGATGGATTTATACGAAGCTATTCAACACCATATTACTATTCAAGAAACAAAAGACCCCCAAAAAAACCACTCAGAAGCAACCATAGAAGATCCTCTAAAATCTGATACCTTACAGATAGTAATAAGCGGCAGACCAAATGCAGGTAAATCAACTCTTATTAATGCAATTATAGGACAGGAACGTATGCTTACCGGTAGTGAAGCCGGCATCACCAGAGAGTCCATAGCCATTGATTGGCAGTATCAAGATACCAAGCTCAAACTAATTGATACAGCTGGTTTAAGAAAACGTGCAGTGATCAAAGATAATTTAGAAAAACTATCAGCTAGTGACGCTATAAGTAGTATTAATTTTGCTAACACAGTGATATTAATACTCGACGCTAGAAATCCTCTTGAACAACAAGATTTAAAAATTGCATCATATGTAATAGAACAAGGCAGAGGACTGATAATTGCGGTAAATAAATGGGATCTCATTAAAGATAAAATCCTTTTTAAAGAAGAATTACATTATCAATTAGCACAGAGTTTACCACAAGCAAAAGGAGTGCCAACAGTATTTATTTCTGCTCTTAATAAACAAAATATTGATTTATTATTAACTGAATGCATAAAAATATATAAGCTTTGGAACAGCAAAATTTCTACCGGTAAACTTAATGTATGGTTAAACCAAGCGACTGAAAAACACCAGCTGCCATTAGTAGGTAATAGGCGTCTCAGGTTAAAATATATGACTCAGATCAAAACTAGACCACCTACTTTTAAAATATTTGCTAATAATCCCGATCAAATTACTGATAGTTATAAAAAATATCTAATTAACGACTTGCGTGAATATTGTTCACTTCCTGGTATACCTATTCGTTTTGTTTTTACTAAAACTAAAAATCCTTATACTTAAATAAGAAACACGCATAGCACAAACCTTGTTAGAGGTAAGTACACGTCATTGTGAGGAGCCACGTTAGTAACTGAAGCAATCCAGTTTATTTAGATATCATTTTTTCTGGATTGCTTCGTTACACTCGTAATGACGAATTTTGCTTACAGTGACGATTAATATTAACTCTTTTTTCTTTTACTCACCATTTTATAACCATTCAATGCTATTTAACTTACTATATATGTCCACTTCTTCATATAAATCCAGAGTCTTATTAACAAGGAGTATAAATGAGAATCAGAAACTAATGAAGCAGCTTGAACCATATAATTTCAACTGCATTTCATGCCCTTTAATTACATATAAAAATTTGCCGATTGATTATGTTGCTATTTTTGACCATTATTCCAATATAATTATTACCAGTAAGCATGCAGCCAAACTAATATATTCTGCACTAAATAATTTATCAGCTAATTATAGTAAAGATATGGAATTATGGGTTGTCGGTCACACATCTGCTGTCATTTTAAAATCAATGCCCTTTATAAAGATTCAATATATCGCCAATGATGTTAGAGATTTAATTAATAATTTACCTAAAACTATATATAATAAAGCTGTTTATCTATCTGCTAACGAAATCACTAGCTCATTACCAACTGCAATTACAAGACAAGTAATTTATGAAGTTAGCTATAAAGAGACATTAAAAACTCAAGATTTTAACGAGCTAATAGCAGGAATTGATTATATACTACTCTACTCTCAAAACTGCGCAAAAACCCTAATTAAACTATTAGCTAAATATAATTTGATAAATACATTAAAAAATACGATAGTAATTACCATTAGTGCCAAAGTAGCTAATATTGTAAATATATATTTCAGCAATGTTGTGTATGTAGACCAAGCCGAGCACCAGCAAATGATAAATTTATTAATTAATTATGATAAAAACTAAATATTATCTTTGGCTCATACTATTATCGATAATCATTATTGCATTGTTTGCTTTCTATAATTATCAGCAAATCACCTTAGGTTTAGATAAAAGCATCTCTCTTTTAAAACTCGAGCCTAAGAGTGAAATACCAGAAGAAGGAGGTTTACTTGCACAAATTAGAAGTATCTTGCATATAGGCAAGGATACGAATGTGACATCGACACAAGCAGCTATCACCTCAGAAATAAAATCATCGAAAACTATTGCCAACGAACCAAAATCAATAATTTCATCAATAATCAACAATATTCCAGGATATGCAGCTGCTGCCACCCCTACTCCAGATCTGGATCCAAACCCAACATTGGACTCAACAGCAACAAATATATCTCACTCAAAAGAGCTTAGTAATTACAGGCGCCACTTAGCTAATGCCCAGTACTTGGTAACAAATTTCTTACAGGACAAATCTTATCTGAAACAATTAAACCAGCTTAACATGCAAGAATTTCCGCCAGAAATCAAAGCCATTATTATAGATTTTACCGAATATGATAAAAATTATTTATTAGCCAATAACAACACTGACTATGAAAAAATCTTTCCGGTTAAACCAAGTGTAGTGGAACGAGTGATTAAAATTACAAAAAAAAGCGACAAGCTTAAAAATAAAGATGCCCTAAAAACAAAAATAATTTCTAACCTAGAGATATTTATTAATTTTATTTATTCAGAAGAGTCGCAAAATATTTTAATGAATAAAGGTAAATGAACATATGCTAAGATTTTTAGGCTTTTGCACCATATTATTTTTGTTATATTTATCTTTTATATTACTTGAACAACTAGATTCTCGTATTCTTATCACCGCTTATGACGACTATATTATTGAAACTACAATCTTTGTTAGTCTGGGACTAATAGCTATTACGGTATGCCTAATAATAATAATCTTAAAAATAATTTCATTATTCTTTGAAATACCATACTTAATTAATAAACAGCTAGATAAAAATAATGCACAAAAGATGGTAGCTCTGCTAACGCAGGCTATGACTTATCTGATGCTCGGGAATAAACAAAATAGCTTGCTAATCATTAAAAAATTACCGGCTAAAATAAAACCAGAATATCAGGAATTATATGACATTATCAATGCTGAAACTGAAAAAGATTTTGAAAAGCAAATACAGTATTTTAAACAGTTAAATTCATCAAAAAATTATAATTACTTTTCATTAAAGAGACTTGCTCAGATTTTTCATCAACGTGAGTTATTTGAACAGGCAGAAAAATACGCCACTCTAGCGTTTAATTTAGTTGAAGTTGATAGTGAGGTATTAGAGATCTTAATTGACTGTTATGCTAATCTTGGTTTATGGAATAAATTTGTAGTCACAGTTGCTAAATTTAGCAGAGTTAATCCTGTAAGATTAACAACACTTGCTAATAAAATTGCCAAACATTATTTAACAACAGCCAAATATTATTTAGAACTTGGTGAAGATAAAGAAGCAGTTCATTACTTGGAATCTGCACTTGAACTATATCCTACATATTTAGAAGCACTGGATCTATATTTTACAATAAATGCAAGCTTACCTAAAACAACAAACCAACTTTCAATTCTAAAATCAGCATTTACAGCCGAGCCCTCCTTTGCCATGGCAGAGATTTATATAAAATTTGCTAATATGCCAGCTGATACCATATACGAAGAATTATCAAATCAAATTGATCGTAAGCTATATTGGCATTTATTAATAGCAATTGCTACTTATCTTAACTTACCAGAACAAATCCAAGCTCTTAGTGTCCAATGTCATCCACGAACATAGGTTTAGACCTGAGATCTGAGAATGTTTTAAACTGTTTCAAACTGCGCTATAAGTTACTATCTGAACTTAATAGTCAACCCCGAACTTGCAAGTCATCCCGAACTTGTTTCGGGATCTCATGAAATCCTGATAAGATCCCGAAACAAGTTCGGGATGACATTAGGTGTTCGGGATGACTAGTGTGTTCAGAAGATGATATTGATGTCCGAAATGATGATATTGTATGTTTGGGATTATATAAATTTAACAATTCTGGAACCAAGTTGCTGAACCTATACAGAGATAAGAGATGACAAATTACAAATTAATAGCGCATAATATTACCATTTCGGGACGCTAATTAAGTATGAGTATCCAAGATTTCTTACCACCAGATTTTGATTTAGATACAGTTCAATTAACTCTTATTGACAAAATAGAAACAATTACAAACTCTTTAACTCAACACAAGTGGATACCACAATTCTTTAAATCAAAAAAATATACTAAGAGCGGAATATATTTATACGGTGGAGTTGGGCGTGGTAAAACCATGTTAATGCAAGCATTTTATAATAACCTTAAACTAACCAAAACAATGCTTCATTATCAAGATTTTATGTTATCTATCCATAAAAACCTTCATAATTTACAAGGAACAACAACCAGCAAAATTATCGCTAACTTGGCTACCAACTATGCCAAAGAATGGCAAATATTATGTTTAGATGAATTTGAAATCAAAGACATCACCGACGCGATGATTATTGGTAAATTATTTGTTGAACTGAATAAACGTAATGTCTTCATTTTTATTACCAGTAATACTAAGCCAGAAGAATTATACAAAGATGGTTTACAAAGAGATTCTTTTTTATCTTTTATTGATTATCTCCAACATCAATTTGAGCTATTGCATCTTGATAACCATCACGATTATCGGTTAGATAAACTCATTACCGCAGGTGATCGTGTTTTATACCCATTAACTCAAGATACGCAGGATAAAATTCAACATATTATTACCGTTCTCACACATAATAATAGCTTAACCTCAATCACACTTCAAGTGTTTGGGCGTTCAATAACATTTCAACATGCTTATCAAAATATTTTAGTAACCAATTTTCAGGAATTATGTATGCAGGAATATGGTTATGCTGATTATGTCAATATTTGTCAGCGATTTAAAGTAGTAGTACTTAAAAATGTTACCCCAATTTCTGCTAATAACAATGACCTTATTACCAGATTCATCAATTTTATTGATAACGCCTATTTTTACAAAGTATTATTATTTATTACCTTACAGGATACACCAGGAAAAATATACCCAGAAGGTCGGCGAGCTGAAGATTTTAAGCGTACAATCTCAAGGTTATATGAAATGAATAGCGACTCATATCCACCATAAACAAATAATTAAACTACTAACTCTTGATAAAATTTTGGTCAAATATAATAGCTAGGGTAAAATTGACAAAGTTTAACAAATTAGAGAGTGTTCGCTGAGCTATACTCGTCAAGTTAAGGAAAATTTATGCTCATCGTCATTGAGAGGGCTTTGCCCGAAGCAATCCAGGAAGTGTGAAAACGACTATTTGCTGGAGTGCTTCGGGCAAAGCTCTCTCAATGACGAATCTTACTTTAATTGACACAGCTCAGCGAACGCTCTCAACAAATACATCAAAACAATATTTTTAAATTAGAAGCTATATTATGGAATGGATGACAAACCCTACTATGTGGGCTGGATTATTTACATTAATTATTTTAGA
Organism: Candidatus Trichorickettsia mobilis; assembly: GCF_963422225.1. Lineage (NCBI taxonomy): Bacteria > Pseudomonadati > Pseudomonadota > Alphaproteobacteria > Rickettsiales > Rickettsiaceae > Candidatus Trichorickettsia > Candidatus Trichorickettsia mobilis. Next base: position 96,828 of record NZ_OY728607.1, on the reverse strand, counting down.
AATCATTTTAGGTATTGATAATCTGATCTTCATTGCTATTCTTGCGAATAAGTTACCGCAAAATCAACAAAAAACAGCAAGAGTAATAGGACTTGGGTTTGCGCTCATCCTACGCATTGCTATGCTAGCTAGCATTTCCTGGATAGTTACTCTTACCGATCCATGTATCCATATCCTAGGAAAAGCTTTGTCGGGGCGAGATCTAATCCTGCTCACTGGTGGGGTATTTTTATTATTTAAAGCTACCATGGAATTACATGAGCGACTCGAAGGCTACCATAATGAAGACCATAAGATTAATGGACATGCAAGTTTCTGGAATATTGTAGTTCAAATTATTGTCATTGACGCAGTGTTTTCTATAGATTCAGTCATTACTGCAGTTGGTATGGTTAGCGAATTATCAGTAATGATTACTTCAGTAGTAATTTCGGTAATCCTGATGCTTATTGCCAGTACTCCACTGACAAATTTTATAAATCGACATCCTACTCTGATTATATTATGTTTAGGATTTTTACTAATGATAGGATTTAGCTTGGTAATTGAAGGATTAGGCTATCATGTACCAAAAGGCTATGTCTATGCTGCTATTGCTTTCTCAGTGCTTGTTGAATTATTTAACCAGTGTTCCATGTCTAAACGAAGAAAGACACTGACCAAAGCTCGCATAAGAGCAAAAACAGCTGCGGTAATACATCGTTTGCTCGGAGGAAAAATAAATCTAAATAATGAGGATCTTATAGCAATTGCTGGCGTAAAAACCGAAGCTATTGCTTTTAATGCTGATGAACGTAACATGATTGGCGGAATATTAAGCCTTGCTGAGCTTTCAACAAAATCCATTATGACCACATGCGATAAATTATATACTATAAGTATACAAGCTGATATTAAAACCATTAAAGCAAAACTACTTGATTCTCCTTTCTCAAAGATTATAGTTGTCCAAGAGATGGATGCTGAACCAATTGGTATTATAGACAAGAAAAGCATTCTAAATAGCTTACTTAGTAATAACGAAATATCAATATCATCAGTTCTTAAACAGCAAGTACTTACGGTTAAAGAAAATACCTCAGTATTGGATATGTTGAACGCTTTTAAAAAAGCAAAAACCTCCATCGCTTTTGTTACAAATACAGCTGGTAATTTTGTTGGCATCGTAACTATAACCGATATAATAGAGACTATAGCTGGTGACTTTCCGGAATAATAATTAAGAAAGATGCAATGATAGACTATAACCAACCAAAATTTGTTACTTTTGAAGGTGTTGTTGGCTGTGGTAAAACCACTCAAAGCAAAATGCTTTATGAATATTTATCAGGCAAAAACTTGGAAGTATGCAGAACTAGGGAAATCGGTGGAACAAGAGTTGCAGAACTGATACGTGATATAGTAATTTATGAACATATGTTACCTTTCTCAGAATTATTACTAATAATGGCAGCAAGATATGAACATATTCATAAAATTATTATTCCTGCTCTAACTTTAAAACAATGGGTGGTTTGTGATCGCTTTGTAGATTCTACCGCCTGTTATCAAGGCTTATCAGATATAGGGTCAGAAAAAGTTTACCAATTACACGACGAGATATTTAATAATCTGATGCCAGATATTACCTTCTTTATTGATGTACCACCAACTGAAACATTAGATAGAATATCAAATAATCTTGATTGTAATAAATTCGAGAATGAGGGCTTAGAATTCCACAACAAAATTTACCAAGGATTTCAGGCGATAACTAAACAATTTTCAAATAGAATAGTCAGAATAGAGGCTGCACAATTAAATCCACAACAAGTCCACCTGAAAATACTGGAAGCCTTATCTATATAGGCAAGGGGTAAATAGTTAATGTCATTTTGTGCTTCAATCCTTTCATATGCTATCCCGAACCGAGCGGTCATCCCGAACTTGTTTCGGGATCTCCATCAGGACTTCATAAGATCCTGAAATAAATTCAGGATGACGTCTGAGTTCGGGATAACATTCATGTGTTCACTGGGATAGCAAGCAAGAACGACACCACCACCTTACCCAATAAATTTCACATATTATTAATGATTATTGATGACTGATAAAAATACTTTATTAATTATAGATGGCTATGGTTTTGTTTTTAGAGCATATCATGTACAACCACCATTAACTGCACCAGATGGCACTCCTGTTGGTGCGGTGTATGGGTTTACTAGTATGCTGATGAAAATTTTACATGATTTTAAACCAACCTTTGCAGTTATGGTATTTGATTGTGGTGATAAGAATTTTCGTCATCAAATCTATGATCAATACAAAGCTCATCGGCCACCAGTAGCTGAAGAGTTAATCTCACAATTGCCGATAATGCGCACTGCAGCACGAAGTCTTAATTTTTTCGTGATTGAAAAATCCGGCTATGAAGCAGATGATGTTATCGCAACTATAGCCACTAAAGTAGCTGAACAACAACAGAATGCAGTAATTATTTCTTCAGACAAAGACTTGCTACAGTTGATGAGTGATCATATTAAAATATATGATCCCATAAAAAATAAATATATATCATCAGATAATGTAGTAGAGAAATTTGGCGTTACTCCTGATCGTTTAAGAGAAGTAATGGCTTTAATTGGCGATAAATCGGATAATATACCAGGAATTCCTGGTATTGGTCCTAAAACCGCCGCTACCTTAATTCGACAATTTGGCTCATGCGCCGCAATGCTCAGCTCTACTGAGCAAATCAGCAATATAAAACAACGAGCAATAATTGAAGCATCCAAAGCTAAAGCTTTAATCTCTTGGCAATTAGTTGGTTTAGATCATGATGTTGATATTGAAATTGATTTAGAGAAATTTCAATGGAGTCCGCCTAATGTTAATCAGTTGTCTGATTTTCTGGTAAGCTATGGCTTTAAATCATTATATAAAAGAGCTGAGGGTCTATTTCAGATTAAAATTAACGATCACCAATTAGTTGATGTAGATACAGTGGTGATCCAGGAAATTTTTACTAAAGAGGAATTAGCACCAATATTGCATATAGCAGAGCATATTGGTTTTTTGTCAATCTATGTTATGGAACACCAGCATCAGCCAGTAGCATTAATTTTATCAGTAAAGGCTGATAAAAGTTACATAATTTCTCGGTCTCATGATAGCAAAGCCGAAGATTTATTTGCAATGATAGCAGATAATGATTGGTTTATACCAATCATAGCCCCCTATTTAAAAAATAAAGCAATCAAGAAAATTACGGTAAATATAAAATTATTATATAGTCTATTTACAGTGATAAATTCTTGTGAAGATATAGAATTAATGCAATATATACTATCTGCCGGAGCTGCCAGGCAAGATATATTTGAGACGGCAAAACAACATTTGAAGCTGGCTGATATTATTAATGATTCAGCAAAAATAGTAACAAAATTTCATGATAATTATCAACAATTAATCAATGAATTAAGAAGCAATCATATCTTACAATTATATAGTGATATTGATCTGCCGTTAAGTAAAATTATCTATCAAATGGAGCGTAGTGGTATTAAGGTAGATTTAAGTTATCTACAACGATTATCAAGTGAGTTTACTACTGAAATCTTATCACTAGAACAAGAAATTTTTAATTTGTCTGGAGTTAAATTTAATATTTCTTCTACTAAACAATTAGGAACAGTTTTATTTGAGAAAATGCAGCTACCATTCGGTAAAATATCAGCTAAATCCAAAAATTACGTAACTGATGTCGAAATATTAGAGGTTTTAAGTGAACATGGTTACATGATCGCAGACCTATTGTTAAGATGGCGGCTTTTAAGTAAACTAAAAAATACCTATACCGATGGCTTGCAGTCGCATATTAATCCAGTAAGTCATCGAATACATACTACTTTCTTACAAACTTCTACTACTACAGCCAGATTAAGCTCTCAAAATCCTAATTTACAAAATATTCCTATTCGTTCTAAAGAAGGCAATAAAATTAGAGCAGTGTTTATAGCTGAACAAGGATATAAGCTGATTTCTGCTGATTATTCTCAAATTGAACTACGCATCTTAAGTCATGTTGCTAATGTAGCAAAATTAAAACAGGCTTTTATGGATGGTCTAGATATACATAGTTTAACTGCCTGTAATATTTTCAAACTGGATCAATCACAGTTAACAAGTGAGCATCGACGTAAAGCTAAAGCAATTAATTTTGGGATAATTTATGGAATTAGCGCTTTCGGTCTAGCAAAACAACTTAACATTACCTCCAAAAAAGCAGCAGAATATATGCAGAGCTATTTTGCAGAATATCCTGAAATTCAAGAATATATGGAAACTACCAAGATTTATGCAAGAGAACATAGATATGTTCAAAACTTGTTTGATAGAAAATGTTTTATCCCATCAATTAATGATAAAAATAGTAATATAAGACAATTTTCTGAGAGAGCAGCGATTAATGCACCTATTCAAGGTACAAGCGCAGATATTATCAGAATTGCAATGATTAATATCGACAAAGAAATATCACGGCAGCGATTACAGACTAAATTAATTTTACAAATTCATGATGAATTATTATTTGAGGTGCCACAACACGAAGTCGCAATGGTTTTGCCGATATTGAAAAATATCATGGAACAAGCTTCACCTTTAAGTGTTCCAACAATTGTAGAAGTAAAAGCAGGAGATAATTGGATGGAAATCCATTAGACCTCTATCACAATCGTAAGCATTGATTTTAATTTTGCTGCTTCAGTCCATTATAGTCATGCAAAGACTGATGCAATTGATGGCTAAATTGATGAAAGCGTTGATAGCCTTGCTACCAGAATTTGGTAGTGTTGATGGCAAAAGAATGGCGAGTTTATGTGTGGTAGCACCTCATTGACACGTATGGTTCATTGAAAACTCTCTTGAAAAACGCATATATATTTTAATTTCTATCTGTGATAGCAATATTATTTGCTTTTATCTAGAATTTTGGCATGATTTATGCGTAATTGTATATTAAACATTGATTGGATTTAGTTATGGCTGATTTAGCGGTTTTAAGTGTTATGAGTAATAACAGTAATAAAATATTGGCGGTTGAATCTGACTTTAGCCGGAATAGCCGGGATAATAAATTTAAATTCAAGGAAATGTTAGAAAAAGCTGGTAATAAATCAGAAATAGCTGAAAGCAGAAAAGAACGAAATCCTGAGGCGCAAGAAAGTAAAGAAACCGAAAAAACTCAGGATATTAACGCTGAGCTTGAGCCTGAGTTTGTTGCAAGTAATAGCAAAGCTGATAGTGTTGAAGATAGTATACAAGGTTTTATGTTGTCTAATTTAAACACAGAAAGTGAACAACTTGTAGTAAAAGAAGCTACTGATGTAGATCTTCAACAAGAGATGTTTGTAGTTAATCCAACAGAGATAGATATTGATTTACAGCAGCAGATATTGCCACAAAAAATTAAAGTAGATGAAGAGAGTATAGTAGAGGTAGATATTATGCAAGAATTGGTTGTTGCGGATGCAGATGTCGATGGCTATATTCCAATAAAATTACCAATAAAGCCGGAAGAGAAGGAGAAACAAGCTAAAGAAATTGATGTTATTCTTCCTCAAGAAGGTATGAAGACTGATGATTTAATTCAAGAATTAGTATTAGGAAGTCAATTTTTGCCTTTACCATCTGTGCAAAAATTGAATTTAGATTCAGAGCTATTAGATTTGAGTGATAATCTAATAAAAAATCCTTTATCTGTAGAAGTAATGCAATTATCGGGTATTAGAAAAGAAAAACAAGAAAAAGTAGATGTGGAGATTGATATTATCACTAAGTCTGATGGTGGTGATGTGAAGAATTTTGGTCAGAATGATGCAAAACCTGAATTTTTGGTTCATGCAAAAATAGTTGTGCCAGCCGTTGAAATGCTGAGGCAAGAGATAGAAGCAACAGGTGATGTAAATGATCAGTTAAGTGGTGATAGAGAGTTAATAGATAGCAACTCTAGGGGGTTTGTTATTCAACTGGACAGTGATAAGAAGCCGGTTATCTCATTTAAAGAGATTGCAAGTCAGCAATTGGAAAATATTCCACATCGTAACGATCAGGTGAGAATGGCTGTTGAAACTGCAGTCAAAAATGGTTATAGTAAAATTACATTACAAATGCATCCAAATAACCTGGGAAATGTAGGTATAATCATTGAATTTAATGATGAAAAAGTGGTTTCAATAAGGTTTATGGCTGAAAATCGTAATACCAGTGAGTTATTGGCTAAAGATTTTGCTGTTTTAGAGCGTGAACTGAGTAAAGTAGTGAATATAGATAGGGAGACTTCTTTGAGTTTTGATTTTAAAGGTGATAATAGTGGTAATAGCAGCCATCAAGCTGAACAAAATAAGAAAGATATATTATCAACGCCTTTGATGCTACAAGAAGATACAGCTAGTGATAATAGTAAAAAGAATAGATATGGCGCTAGCCTCCTTAGAGCAGGTGGTGTTGATATTGAAGTTTGAGGTAAATTAATGAAAGTTTTAAATCCAAGACATGAACCAGAATTAGCAAAAACCTTTGGTGGTAAGACTCAAGCAGGTTATACTAATGCATATAATAAGTTAAATAATGATAGAAACAGTCTTGAAGAAGCAGAAAAACATTTTCAAAAAATAATGGACGACTTTCAAGCACTAACTCTTGCATCATTAAAGAATCAAAACATTGTTGGTATGCTATCTGGGGATGGTTCTGGGGGAAACAACAATTCTCAGCAAGATGCTATTATGAAGCTTAGCCAAATGACTGTTGAGACAGCTCAGAATAGAATTTTAATAAACCAGATGGAGCGGTTAGTAGAAAGCAATGAGCAGTCTCAAATTGATTTGTATCTAGGGAAAGAAATTTATTATGATGATAGTATCAGAAATTATAGTGGAAAGGGCGATATTACCTTTGATTATGAATTAAAATATGGTGACTTACCGCAAGGGACTAATGTGTTGGCTAGAATTAGCATTTTTGATGAAGATGGTCGAGAGGTATTTAACGGTAAAGGTAATAGTAGTAATGGTAGTAATAAATTTGTTTGGAATGGTAGAGACGACAAAGGTCAAGAAGTTGCTGAAGGCAAATATAAAATAAAAGTTTCAGCTTCAGCTACCCTGGGTGGCACTAGAGCTACACTACCGATTGATGTTACTTCTTCTCTTAGTGGTATTGTTGATGGTATTAGAGTAGTAGACGATAACCGGCTATTGGTTGTTAATGGTAAGTTAGTTGACCCAGATAATATCACTGAATATAAGAATGTAAAAGCAGATGCTGGAGCTATTTCAGTGAATGCTAGTGTAGGTCTTATTGGTAAGCAAGCTACTATCGATCTATCTACCTTTAGAGTGGTGCAAGGTAAAGGTGAGATTATTTATGACAATCAGGCTCAGATAGAACACCAAGGAAATGTACGAATTGACATTGTAGATAAAAATGGTAAACCGGTAACTACAGTTGTGTATGATAAACCTTTGCAAGCAGGTGTCGGTACTATAGAGTTAGACACGAGAAAGCATAAGCTTGTTGATGGAGAGTATAGTTGTACATTATTTGTGGAAGACAAAGATAGCCAACAAAATGTACAGTTAGGTAAGGTAAAGTTAGTTGATGTTACTGGCGTAGATGTCAAGGCTAAGAAAATTATTGCAGGTAGCGCAACTTATCCGCTGGCCAACATAACTGGTACTATTGGAGAATCAAGAGAAGAAAGATTTTTAACTGGTTTAGCAGCTTCTTATATTGGCACACAGGTTGAATATGACAATAGTGATTTCAATCATAATAGTGGTGATCAGTTTACTAGAGAAGTAAGGATTCAGAAACCTGCTGAAGGTCAACGTTTGGGCGATGCTCGACTAAAAATATATAAAGGTGAACAATTAGTGGCAGATGTGCCAAAGCTAGTTGCTGACTTATGTTATCATGATCAAGAACCTATCCCAAGATATGATCAGTTAGATGCAGCTAGTAAGGATATGGTTGATAATTACATTAAAAATAAATTCTTGATTCAAGGATTTAACCATTATACAGACTTAAACTTAGATCATCAAATAGCTGTTGCTCCTTATGTTGCGCCTTATATTGCAGCAGAATTCAGAGCAGGAAATATGTTTACACAGCTGCAAGTTCGTGATGAAAATACTAAACTGAAAAATATGGAGATCGTTAAATTTTCCTGGGACGGTTTAATAAATGGACTGCCTGCTGAAAATGGAAAATATCGTTATGAAATTCATACAACAACAGTCGATAATATTACAACTGTAATTACTCCAACAAAAATTAGTAGTGTTACTAATGATCTAATAAAAAGCTCAATAGTCAAAAATGAACAACTATATTTTGAGTTAGCAGGTGGTGAGACTATTACAAAAGAACAAATTTTGGTAATAAAATCATAAATCCAACTCTTTACTTGAATTGGATTATAGTCAATTAAAGACTGCTGGATCAACTATGATTTGATAAAATGTAGAATTTATATTCTCTTCAATTCTACACTGCAGTAACCGATTATGTACTTTTAGCACATCCAATTCTTGCGGAGTCTAGCTGCTGTAAATGTTGATAGTACTGCATCCATTAGTTGTAATGTTATTTTTTTTAAACTATAGATACAATTCTTGTTAGATGCTTTGGTAAGCTATTTTATGGCTAAAAACTCGTGAATAACACTCACCTTGCTTGCGCTTTCTCACCTTAAAATTTCACTGTCATCACCTAGCTTACTCTAGCTATAGCTAATTCACTGTAGGAGAATGTTCTCTAATTTTCGCTTGTTTATTTTGATTATTTAGTTTTATTCTTTAAACTCCTGCATCTCATCATTAATATATAATTTATAAGCTAGCTGATAAAAACTGATTGCTTCTTGCACTAATGCTGGCAGATTTTCTATCTTATGCTTTTCATTAGCTATTAATTGATAAGTATTAGGTAAAGAATTTGGTGCCAGAATCACCAGATTATCATCTTTCATAAATCCTAGCAGCTGGTATGTGCTAATAAAAGCCCGATTTGGTGGTGTTTGTAATATATCTTGACCAAAAAATTTGGTTTTATAGCTATATCCAGGTAAGGCAAGACTCAACACAGTTGGTGCTATATCAATCTGACTAGCCAGGTGATTAATTACTGTTGGTTGTAGTATTTCGGGGGCGTAGATTATCAGTGGAATATGATATTTCTCAACTGGTAGATCAGTTTTACCAGCACTAGCAGCGCAATGATCGGCTACAATTACAAAAATGGTATTTGCAAACCATGGATGAATTCTAGCAGCTTCAATAAACTTACCAATAGCATAATCCGTATATTTTACAGCAGCATTACGACCACCACCAGAAGGTAAATCAATTCTTCCTGCGGGAAAAGTATAAGGACGATGATTGGAAGTAGTTAAAATTAAAGAAAAGAAAGGTTGGTTTAATTTATAATTCTGATCAGCAACCTCGAGTGCTTTAGATAAAATATCTTCATCAGCTACTCCCCAAACATTAGAAAAACTTATCTCCTCAGCTCTTAAATTACTGCGGTCAGTGATTTTATAATTATTACCAGCAAAATAATTTTCTAAATTATCAAAATAGCTGTAGCCACCAAAGACAAAATCTATCGCATAACCCTGTTCTTTAAATACACTACTAATATTAAATAAATGTTGGTTATTAGGCCGACGAATAATCGATGATCCTGGAGTTGGTGGTGTTGATAAAGTAATAGCTTCTAAACCCCTTACCGTTCTGGTACCAGTAGCATATATTTTAGTAAAAAATAGCCCAGCTTTTGCTAGTCTATCCAAATATGGTGTAATATTATTCTTATTGCCAAATTCAGTCATAAATTCAGCGCTTAGACTTTCAACGGTAATGAGAATTACATTATATTTCTGCTGCTTTGCCGAATTATAGTTTTTAAATACTGAAGCTCCATCATTATGGTCAGCACTATTACTATACCGATCAATATTATGAGTATTTAAAAATTCATGACTATCTTGCCCAATTCTCACCCGCACAATATTTAATGCAGTATTATCATCAATGATTGTATAAAATTTATTATAGTCCAAACTATTATTACGAAATGCCGAAAAAAGTTCGTAATAACCATTGCGAGCAAGCTCTATTGCGTATCTATTACTGCTCAAACTAAGCTTTAGACTATCATAAAAGTTAAAAGTAATAATACTAAGAAATAGTAGACTTCCTGCGTAAATTAAATGCTGACTAATTTGAAAATTTGTGATTTGCTGTGATATATAACGTCGTGTAATAAAAACAATAACAAATGTTACAACCAGAAGACCACCGATAATTAACGGTAGAGGCAAAGATTCTCTGATCGTACCGATAATCTCATGAGTATAAATTAAGTAATCAACCGCAATAAAATTGAATCGTGTGCCAAACTCATCCCAAAAAATGATCTCAGCAATAGCGTTAAGCAGCAGGATAATGATTGCAAAAAAATAAGTGGTGATAGAAAATAAATAACGGCTGCGAGTTGATGATTTATAAAATAAAACAGATAGTACCAAAAATGGTGGCAAAAAGTAACAAAGAGGAATTAGATCATTGACTAAACCAATAAAAAATATTGCTGGCAGTTCGATTAGTTGAACTTGATCATTTAACAACCCATAAACAGTTAAAACAATCCTAGTCATCAACTGAATAATCAGGTAAGTTCTAACTAAAGTTAGGTTAAATAATCCTTTAAACAATGATTTTAACTGGATCATACTAACACTTTAGAGTCAATGTTTTATAACATAGGGCTTCAGCAATGTGAGGTTTATGCACTCTATTTGCACCTTCAAGATCAGCAATGGTTCTAGCTACTCTAAGTACACGATTATGTGCTCGCATCGACAGTCGAAATTTTATAGTTGCCTGTTTTAACAATTCTAAACCATCATCAACCGGCAAGGCATAATCAATTAGTAACTGCCCATCCAAATTATTATTAGTTTGAATATTATAACCATCATATCTTTGTAACTGAATATTTCTGGCAACAAGAACCCGATTGGCAATAATGCTCGAACTTTCTTCCTGATCATTTTCCAGATTCTCATAATGATAAATATTACTTGCCGCGACTTCAATATGTAGATCAAATCTATCCATAATCGGCCCGGAAATCCTCATCTGATAATCATTAGCACATTTTGGTGCTTTTGCACATTCTTTATGGCTATCACCAATATACCCACATTTGCAGGGGTTCATTGCTGCAATTAATTGGAAGTTAGCTGGATATTTTATATGAGCATTGGCTCTGGAAATTAATACTTCGCCAGTTTCAATCGGCTGCCGCAAAGATTCAATGACGTGAGAAGGAAATTCAGGTAATTCATCTAAAAATAATACACCATTATGAGCTAATGAAATTTCACCAGGACGCACTTTCTTGCCAATACCACCGCCAACCATTGCAGCCATAGAACAGGAATGATGTGGAGCACGAAATGGACGAGTTCTTGTTAGTTTACCACCTTGAATGAGACCTGCAATACTGGCAATAGTACTGCACTCCAAAATTTCTTTAGCACTCATATTTGGTAAAATACTAGGCAAACGTTGCGCCAACATCGATTTACCGGTTCCAGGAGGTCCAAACATCAACATATTATGACCACCAGTCGCCGCAATTTCAAGCGCTCTCTTGGCAATTTTCTGTCCTTTGATGTCTTTAAGATCCAAATAATTTATTGGCGTATCATCAAATTCTGTTTTAGGTGATACCAATATTTGCGAACCTTTAAAATGATTAATTAACTCCAGCAAATTCTCTGGTGCCAGAATTTTTTCATTACCAGACCAAGCCGCTTCAATACCATTATATTTAGAGCAGATCAAACCTTTGTCTCTCATGGAAGCACCAATAGCAGCTGGTAGCACGCCATTAACTTGCAATATAGTGCCATCCAGCGACACTTCACCTAAAATCAAATATTCCATGATCTCTTCTGCGGGCAATATTTTCATAGAGCTAAGAATTGCACAGGCAATTGCCAGATCAAAATGACTACCTTCTTTAACTAGATCTGCTGGTGCTAAATTAACTAAAATCTTTTTTGCTGGAAGGGCAAGACCAATAGAAGATAAAGCTGCTTTCACCCGTTCACGTGACTCTGCAATTGTTTTATCCGCAAGGCCGACGATAATAAAATTGGGAATTCCGGGCGCAATTTGTACTTGTACGTCTACGTCTACGTCTATAATCTCGATACCGTTAAAGGTTAGGCTTGCTACATGAACTATCATTAAATATATTACAAAATGAAACGTGCCAAATCAATATTCTTAACCCAGTTCGATAATTGTTTGTCAATAAAATTATCATCAATAACGATGTTCTTATCCTCGAGCTCACTAGCGTTATAGCTAATATCTTCCAACAACTTCTCTAAAATAGTATGTAATCTTCTAGCGCCGATATCTTCAACTTCAGCATTAAAACTTGTAGCATAATCAGCTATTTTAATTATTGCTGCATCAGTAAATTTTAATTTAACTCCCTCAGTGCCCATTAAAGCCATGTATTGTTTAATTAGACTAGCTTCAGGCTCAGTAAGAATTTTAACCAAATCGTCTTTAGTTAAAGGGTTTAATTCTACCCTGATTGGCAACCGCCCTTGTAACTCAGGCAATAGATCAGATGGTTTTGATAAATGAAAAGCGCCAGAAGCAATAAATAATATATGATCAGTTGCTATCGTCCCGTATTTGGTACTAACATTAGTACCCTCAATTAATGGCAATAAATCTCTTTGCACCCCTTCACGACTGATCTCTCCGCCTTTTGCTTCATTACGCGAACTAATCTTATCGATTTCATCAAGAAATACTATACCGTCATTTTCAACCAGACTTAAAGCTGCAGCAGTAATTTTATCCTGATCAATTAATTTATCAGATTCTTCTGAGATGATCACCTCAATGGCTTCTTTAACAGTCATTTTTCGTAGTTTGGTTTTACTACTACCACCAAAAGCTTTACCAAGCATATCACCAATATTTAAAACTCCCATGGCTGCTCCAGGCATTCCTGGGATTTCAAAGCTACCACCACCGATTGGCGCAGTATCCGCAACATTGATTTCTATTTCGGTATTATCCAATTCATTATTTAAAATTTTGCTACGAAATTTATCACGGGTTTCTTCAGTAGCTGACTTCCCTACTACTGCATCAAGGATTCTTTCAACTGCTTTAGCTTCAGCCTTAGCTATTACTTCTTTTTTGGCATTAATTTTTTGAGTAGTTACAGCCACCTCAACCAAATCACGAATAATTGACTCCACATCCCGACCAACATAACCCACTTCAGTGAATTTTGTTGCTTCTACTTTGATGAACGGTGCTCCGGCCAACTTAGCAAGTCTTCTAGCTATTTCAGTTTTACCTACCCCTGTTGGACCAATCATTAAAATATTTTTTGGTACAATCTCTTGACGCATTGCGATGTCTACGTACCGACGGCGATAACGGTTTCTTAAGGCAATTGCCACAGCTTTTTTAGCATCAAACTGACCAACGATAAATCGATCCAGCTCAGCAACAATCTGGGCTGGCGTTAGCCCCATGATATTTTTCTTGGAAATTTTACTCATACTACTTTCTCTAAAATAATATTATGATTAGAAAACACACAAATATCAGCGGCAATATGCATAGATTTTAAGGCAATTTCTTCTGCAGTGAGATTATTCTCTATGGTCATTAAAGCTTTAGCTGCCGCCAAAGCGTATAATCCACCAGAACCAATTGCAGCTATATGATCTTCCGGCTCAACTACATCACCATTACCAGTTAATATCAAGATATTATGCTTGTCGGCAACAATAAGCATTGCTTCCAAGCGTCTTAAATATTTGTCAGTACGCCAATCTTTTGCCAACTCTACCGCACTTCTAACCAGTTGCCCAGAATGTTTCTCAAGCTTTGCCTCCAGTCGTTCAAATAACGTCAACGCATCAGCGGTAGAACCGGCAAAACCGGCAATAATATTTTTATTGGATAATGTTCGTAATTTTCTGGCAGTAGATTTTAAGATAGTGTTGCCAAATGATACCTGACCATCAGCAGCAATGACTACTTCATTGCCTTTACGCAAACACAATATAGTAGTGCCATGTAATGCTATGTTATTTGACATAAAATTTGATTAATATCACTTAAGTTCAATAAAAAATAATTTGATATTAATCAAATAAACATTTCACGACTAAATTGCAAGTCTTATGCTGAAGTTAATGTAAGAAAAATAACTTTTGATTAGTTTAGATTAGCAGCGCAGCGTTGGTTGAAGCAAGTATCTGAGCCCAAGCATTGCTTGAACTCAGATTAAAATAAAAAGAAAGTAATAACAGTTTAATACACCTCAATTCCTTGTGAAGCATCTTCACCAACTAGCACTCCACATGCTCCTGCACCACCTTCAGGATCATTATCATCATGACGATGATGATTAAAGAAATCAAAAGTTTAAGTTATCTGCTCCTAGCAAGTTTATGTTACCACCGCCAAGGTTAATATCTCCTAGTTCAGCAATTGGATTAAGATTCAAGTTAGCTGCTCCCGTAATAGTTATACTACCATGTTCAGTCTTACTATCGTTAAAAGTTACTTTTGCCATATTAACAACCCATTTTTAATTAATTATTTGTATAAATTTTAGATCGATCTAAAATCATTATTATCACTTGATAATTATTTTGTCGATGATCATATATTAAGAATGTTAAATGTTTATTTGGAATTGATTAGGAGTTAGTTATGAATATAGATAAATTTACTGCTCACGCAAAATCTATACTTAGCAAGACACAAAATACAGCAGCTGCTAATGACCACCAGCAGGTTTTACCATTACATTTATTATATGCATTATTAAATGAAGAGACTGGTATTATTAATAACTTGACTCACTTGGTTGGTATTGATATCAACCAGCTCAATCAAAATGTCGATATTGAATTAAATAAACTTCCTAAAGTACAGGTAACCGGTGGCGGACAACTTTATTCTTCTTCAGAATTATTAAAAATATTAGATAAATCTATTACACTTGCCAAAAATAATAATGATAGTTTTGTAACCATTGAACGTCTATTTGAAGCTTTATCATTCGATAATACCATTGCTGGCAAGATTTTACAGCAAGCTGGTGGAGAATCAAAAAAAATAACTAGCGCCATTACGGGTTTTAGAAAAGGACGAGTAGCAGATAGTGAAAGTGCAGAAAGTACCTATGAGGCACTAAAAAAATACGGCCGAGATGTTACCGAGAAAGCAGCACAAGGTAAACTTGATCCGGTTATCGGTCGCGACGAAGAAATTAGACGAGCTATCCAAGTATTGTCACGTCGTACCAAAAATAATCCGGTATTAATTGGCGCTCCTGGAGTTGGCAAGACTGCAATCATCGAAGGTCTAGCCACTAGAATTTTTAATAAAGATGTACCGGATACTTTAAGTGATTGCCGCATTATTGAGCTTGATATGGGTGCGTTGATTGCCGGAGCAAAATATCGTGGTGAATTCGAAGAAAGATTAAAAGCAGTATTAAACGAAATCAAGAATGCCGGTGGTGAGATCATATTATTTATTGATGAACTACATTTATTAGTGGGAGCCGGTAAAACTGACGGTGCGATGGATGCCTCAAACTTACTCAAGCCGATGTTAGCTCGCGGTGAGTTGCATTGTATTGGCGCTACTACTTTAGATGAGTACCGGAAATATATTGAAAAAGATGCTGCACTTGCTAGGCGTTTTCAACCGGTATATGTCAGTGAACCGACAGTCGCCGATACTATTTCAATTTTACGTGGGTTAAAAGAGCGCTATGAACTGCATCATGGTATTAGAATTTCTGATAATGCGATAATTGCTGCTGCTACCCTCTCTAATCGCTATATTACCGATCGTTATCTCCCAGATAAAGCGATCGATTTATTGGACGAAGCAGCAAGTCGCTTAAAAATTGAGGTATCTAGCAAACCTGAGGAACTTGATGAGCTTGACCGTCGAGTTATTCAAATCAAAATCGAGCTTGCTGCACTTAAAAAAGAAACTGACGAGCATTCACAGAAAAAAGTTACTGAATTAATCAAAACCTTAGATGAACTGGAAGCTAAATCATTGGATATGACTGCTAAATGGCAAGCTGAAAAATCAACCATGCAAATCAGTCAAAAAATTAAAGAAGATTTAGAACGTGCTCGCCATGAACTTGAGCGTGCAGAACGTAATGCTGACCTTGCAATAGCCAGTGAATTAAAATATGGCACCATTCCAGAATTAACTAAAAAGCTACAACAAGCAGAGGCAGCAAGTGGTAATAAACTGTTAAGAGAAGCAGTTTCAGAGAGCGATATTGCGATTATTGTTTCCAAAGTTACCGGTATTCCAATTGATAAAATGTTATCAAGTGAGCGTGATAAGCTGCTACAAATGGAAGAACAATTACGTAAATCAGTGATTGGACAAGACGAAGCAATAACAGCAATTAGTGATGCAATACGCCGCTCACGTGCCGGTATACAGGATGTTAATCGCCCTTTGGGTTCATTTTTATTTCTTGGACCTACCGGCGTTGGTAAAACTGAATTAAGTAAAGCTTTGGCTGAATTTTTGTTTGATGATCGTCATGCTAGCCTTAGAATTGATATGTCCGAATATATGGAGAAGCACGCAGTTTCACGTTTAATTGGCGCCCCACCAGGATATGTTGGCTATGAACAAGGAGGGATATTAACTGAGGCAGTGCGCAGACGTCCTTACCAGGTAATTTTATTTGACGAAATTGAAAAAGCGCATCCAGATATTTTTAATGTCATGTTACAAATATTAGATGAAGGTAGATTAACTGATAGCCAAGGGGTCACTGTTGATTTTAAAAATACTATTATTATTTTGACTTCCAACTTAGGAGCAGAGATTTTAATTAATCAACCAGAGAACGAAGACACTAGTAAAGTTAAAGACCAGGTAATGGCTTATGTAAGTGCAGCGTTTAGGCCAGAATTTTTAAACAGATTAGATGAGATTATTTTATTCCATCGGCTAAGCCGGAGCAATATCCATGATATTGTAAAAATTCAGCTGGATGGCTTGTGTAATAATTTGATGCAACAGCATATTAAATTAGAATTTGATGAAGCAGTAATAAATTGGCTGGCAACAAAGGGCTATGAACCAATGTTTGGCGCCAGGCCATTAAAAAGAGTGATTCAGCGAGAGCTACAAAATAAGCTGGCAAAATTGTTATTAGCTGGTAAAGTTAACAGTAATGATGTTATAAAAATAACAATAGAGGATGGAGTTTTAGTGATTGGTTGAGTTGTCATCCGAATACATAAGGTCATCCCGAACTCACAACAGCTATCATCCCGAACTTGTTTCGGGATCTCATCAGGACTTCATAAGATCCCGAAACAAGTTCGGGATGACCCTTCTGTCAGAATGAACCATCTGTGTTCGAGAACATTGTGCGCTCAGGATACTCAGGATACATTATATGCAGCAATACGAACAATATGTTGGCCAATATAATGATTTTATTAACAAAAATAACATTGGCAATCAGTTCATATTACAAGCTACAACTATTGAATATTCCAGCAAGAATTTTCGAATTTTAAAGTATCAAGCTGATCAAACTGTTACCAACCGAGTAATTTTAGTTGTACCTTCGATTTTTAATTCTCCAGAAATTTTATTTTTAGGAAAAACCGGCGGTTTAGTCAGCAAGCTCCGACAGTTAGGTACAGTATATTTGATTCATTGGCAATCCATTACCGATGCTGATTATTCGCTTGATGATTACGTATTGGAATTAGCACATGCTTTAGATATATTAAATAATACTACAAAGAATTTGATAAACTTAATAGGACACTGTATAGGTGGAAATTTATCAATAGCAGCTCAAGTAATTAAACCGGAACTAGTTAAAACCTTAACTTTACTCACTACGCCCTGGGATTTCACTCATTTTAGTGCTAATTATCAAATTCAACAATATCTTGATTTAGACAAAAACATCCAATCATTACCAGTAATTCCTAAAATATATACCAAAATTTTATTCTTTTTTTTAGCGCCAGAATATTTCAACACTAAAATTGTCAGATATTGTGACTTAGATTTAGAAGAAGATCGGCAATTATTTTTTAAAATTGAGCATTGGTTAATGTCTGGCTATGACCTACCAGCAGCAACTTATTTTCAGATTACCGGAGAGCTAGTAACTGCAAATATACCAGCTCGCAACTCTTGGCAGATAAATAATAATATTATCGATCCATCAACAATCAATGTTCCAGTGAGCTTAATAATAGCACGAACAGATAAAATTGCACCAATGTCATCTATTTTGACTTTGCTTCAAAATTTAAAACATTCTACAATAATAGAAGTTGAAGGTGGGCATATTAGTTATTTACTAAAAAATGCTTACGGAAAATTTTTTCAAATGTATAAATCATGGTTTGAGGAAAAACAATAGACTTCCTTCCAAACTCTCTGGTAGTGAGGAAGTTTTAGGAGAAATTATAGACGAGCACCGCAACGTACTACTTGTACGTGAGGAGCGCAGACGAATTTCGACAACAAAATTACCACTATCAGAGAGTTTGGAGGAAAGTCTAATGAATGATAAAGCAGTATATATTACCTATGCAAAAAGAACAGCCGTTGGTTCTTTATTATCGAGCTTAAAAAATTTAACTGCACCAGAACTTGGATCAACAGTGATCAAATCAATATTGCACTCAAGTGCCATCGCCCCTAGCGCTATTGATGAAGTGATTATCGGTCAAGTACTAACCGGTGGCGCCGGTCAAAATCCGGCAAGGCAAACATCAATTTTGGCTGGCATTCCACAAGAAGTACCAGCTTTTACGGTAAATAAAGTATGTGGTTCGGGTTTAAAAACTGTATGTTTGGCAGCACAATCGATAGCTCTAGGTAATGGAGAAATTATTCTTGCTGGTGGTCAGGAAAATATGTCGCTTGGCCTTCATGGGGCTTACATTAGAGCTGGTACTAAACTAGGATCGATTAATATGATTGATTTAATGCAATATGACGGGTTAACAGATGTATTCTCTGGCAATTTAATGGGAATTACTGCTGAAAATATTGCTAAAAAATTTAATATTACTAGGCAAATGCAAGATGAGTTCGCACTGGGATCGCATCAGAAAGCAGCACAAGCACAAAAATCTGGATATTTTCAAGATGAGATTGTACCGATAGAAATTAATGTAAAAAAACAAAATATAATATTTGACCAAGATGAAGGTATAAGAGTTGATAGCAATATTGCAGCGCTAGCAAAACTACGTCCGGCATTTGATCCAAATGGTACTGTCACCGCTGGTAATGCTTCAACTATTAATGATGGTGCAGCAGTAATGATGCTAGCTTCTGAAGCGGCTATCAAAAAATATAATCTAACTCCTTTAGTGCGGATAGTATCTTTTGCTGAGGCTGGAGTAGACCCTAGTATCATGGGTACTGGCCCCGTTCCAGCAGCAAAAAAAGCTTTAGCAAAAGCTGATTGGCACGTTAACGATCTCGATTTAATTGAATGCAATGAAGCTTTTGCTGCTCAAGCAATTTATGTTAATCAACAACTAGAATGGGATTTAAGTAAAGTTAACGTTAGTGGTGGAGCAATAGCTCTTGGTCATCCTATTGGTGCTAGTGGAGCAAGAGTGCTAGTAACATTAATCAATGGCATGATTGCTCGTCAGGCTAAAAAAGGGCTGGCAACACTTTGTATTGGTGGTGGTATGGGAATAGCCATATGTGTCAGTAGATGAAGTTCATGAGCATCAAGTCATGAACATTCACGATATTAAATATAACCTTGCTGCAGCTTATCATACCAATTGCAATAATTAACGCGGTGGCCTAAAATGGATTTTTAACGGATAAAAGGTACTCAAATAGCTAAGTTAATATTGCCGCTAGGTTTTCATGATCATGATTTTATAAAAATGATGAAACATGAGCCGCATGGTCGGAATCGCATACGTTTATTGGCGATGTATCACCTTCAATTAGGCAAATCTTTTAAAGCCATATCTGCAATAGTGAAGTTGCACTGGAAAACCGTGCAATCATGGCTCAGAAGATTTAGAAATCATGGTTTTGAAGGTTTATTTGAATCACAAAGAAGCGGCGCTCCTAGGAAGATTAACACTCTACAAGAATCTGCTCTTTTTGATAAAATCAATATGCTCAGTGAAAGTGAAACTGGCGGGTATATAACCGCAAAGGAGCTACATAACATGTTGCTTGAGGAATATGGCGCTAAATGCGCTTTAAAAACAGTCTACAATACTATGCATCGCCTTGGTTTTAGCTGGATTACTTCTCGTTCAATGCATCCAAAGTCAAATCAAGAGACTCAAAATACATATAAAAAAACTTCCCAGACATGTTAACAGAATTATTACCAAAAAATATCGATAGATGTAACGTTGATATATGGTCTCAGGATGAAACTCGAGTTGGGCAACAAGGTAGCTTAACTCGTATATGGGCTAAACGCGGCACTAGACCCCGTAAAGTTCGGCAACAGCAATTCATTTCAACATACATTTACGGAGCTGCTTGCCATGATACGGGAGAATCTTTTGCATTAATTTTACCATATGCCAACACACGGGCAATGAATAAATTCTTAGAAGACCTTTCTCTCACTACTCAAAGCAACCGACATATAGCTTTACTAATGGATAATGCAGGTTGGCACACAGCCAAAAAACTAACTGTTCCAAGCAATATCACTTTGATACCGCTTCCGCCTTATGCACCAGAACTTAATGCAATGGAACAAGTTTGGGAGTGGATCAAAAATCATTTCTTGTCTAACCAATGTTACGGTGCATATGAAGATATTGTCACTATGGCTTGTTACGCTTGGAATCAACTTGCTCAGAATGTAGATTTAGTAAAATCAATTATGTATAGAGACTGGATAAATACACCGTGTTAATTATTGCAATCGGTATCACATTCTATCAATGCTACAGCTTGATGACCATACTTATACCCATTTGTCGGCAAGACCTGAAGGAGCAGATTTTTACTATATTTATCCATTTGGTTTACGCTTTGAAGAAGTAACAGTAGCTAATCTCTTGACAGTAAATCTTGATGGCACGGTAATTGACGGTTACGAAGAGCAATATAATAAAACAGGATACGTCATTCATGGTTCGATTTATCAGGCACGATCTGATATTAATGCTATTTTTCATATCCATACTCCAGCTACAGTTGCAGTGTCTGCAATGAAAGAGGGGTTATTACCTATCAGTCAATGGGCGCTACATTTTTATAATAGAGTTTCATATCATAACTATAATTCATTAGCATTAGATCAGCTGCAACATGGAGTCGATCTAATACAGGATTTACAAAAAAATTACGTAATGTTTTTACGCAATCATGGTGTAATTACCTCCGGTCGCACTATTCATGAAGCCATGTTTTATACTTATCATTTGGAGCAAGCCTGTAAAACACAATGCCTATTTCATGGCAATTATCAATCTTTAGTCTTACCGTCAACAGCAGTTTGTCAGCAAGCAGTGCAGGATTTATTGTCCTTTGAGCAGAATTTAGGTTTTCGAGATTGGCAAGCATGGCTTAAGGTTTTGAATAAACATGATCTTCAGTTATAGTAGTCAATTTAGTAGGATTGAGTGCTAGACGTAAGAGGAGTGAAGCCTATAAATTAATAGCTATATACTCCGCATCTTTCAAGAATTACTCTTCCAAAATTTCGTAAGCTCCATTCCTCAAATCACTATTAACTATGTTCCGGAGCCGGCTCTTTATTTTGAAATTCAATTGTTATCATATTAATATTTATATCTAGTTATCGTTATCTGTCGCTTATACTTATTAACGTCAATACATGCTTAAAAAATTATATCGCAATAAAAATCAGGTCACATACATATAAAACTAATTATTTATATAATTATATCAATAATACTTGACAGAAACTAAAATAATATCTATAATTTTTAAATAGAACTAAATATTGAGAGAAAAATTATGAAAGGACGGCCGAGGGTTATAAATATTGATGATTGGAGTAATCTTCAGGGTAAGCCATTACATAAGGTACCTGCTAGAATTAGAAGTTTTGCTAATTCTAGCAACAAATCACTTGTAGAATATGAAACCTCTATACAAACTACAGTTGAACAGTTTCTAGAAAATGGAGGAAGCGGTGACGACCTATGCAATAAACATTTAAGTGATATAATTGGCCTATTTAGGATCAAATTTAATAAATACCTTAAACTTTCGACTGAACTACCTGCTGGACTAAAGCGCACATTAGATAACCTCCAGAACACAAATGAACTGACTAATGATGTAAACGCACTAATCTCAAAGTTTATTGAAGCTAAATTTATAACTTATAAAGTAAAAATATTAAAAAATAGTAGCTTGTATACAAATGAACTAGATGATCTAATCTCACTAGCTAAAAAATTTATAACTGCTAGACGTAGTTTAGAAAATAGTAGCTTAGATGCAGATGAACTAGACAAAGCAATCTTCTCACTAAACCAAAAGTTTGTAACTGCTGGAGCACACATAAAGCAATTATTAGAGAATAGTAAGCTGTACACAGATAAACTGGATAATGAACTGGATAACATAGTCATACTAGCTAAAAAACTTATAATTGTTGGAGCAGACATAGATTATGAGACAGCTACTAAACACTCTATATTATATGAGCTAACTCATGTGCTCGATAATCAGCATGCAATACTAAACACGTTAGATAATGAATATAAACTTGCTGTACAAAAAAACATACAACAAAAATTAGGAGAAATTTTTGCTTGTATTATTGCCAATGATCTATTCAAACTTAATCCAGAATTTGCTTGTAATACTGCCAATGATCTATTCAAGCTTAATCCAGAAATTACAAAACATTTAATAGATATAAAAGAATGTTTAGAAGAAGATCAGTTTGCAGCTTTACAAGAACGCGTTACTAACGAGTTTATAAATATGATGCAACAGTCTCCTGAGACAGTCCAGAATGTAGAACAATCTCTAAATTTTATAGAACAAATCAATCCAGAACTAATGACAGCTCTAAGTGAACTAAAAACAGTTAAGCTCAATATAGGATGTATGCTATTAAATTGCTTAGGCTTAAGTACACTTGCCCCTGAATTATTAAAAACAGACTATAGCAAAGATGGAGATCAGTTTGTTCTTAATAGCATGAATAGCTTTAGTGGATTTAGTCAATGGGATCAAAATCTGCATATAAAAACGTTAGAATTTTATGAAAAATATCCTGCACGCATAGATCAACTGCTAGATATTGTCGCTAACAATCCAGAGCTTAAGGAACAACTAATCGCTAATTTACAACAAAATTCAGGATTACGCACAACATTTCAAGATTAGACCTCTTTCGAAACTGGACTAAATATGCTATAAAGTCGAATTTACTTAATTTAGAACTATATGAGATATAAAAATTTAAGCATTTTATCGGAAGAGCATTTTAGAAGATTAACTGGGGTAAGAAATAGTACATTCGAAAAGATGGTAGGGATTTTAAAGACAGAGAAACAAATAAATAGGAGGTACCAAGGTGGCAGAAGAGCTAGTCTTAGTATGGAAGACAGCCTATTAATGACACTTGAATATTTAAGGGAATACCGTACCTATTTTCATATAGCTAAGAATTATGGGGTTAGCGAAAGCAGTGCATTTAAAACAATTCGTTTTGTTGAAGACACTCTAATAAAACATCCGGATTTTGCTCTTCCAGGTAAGAAGGCTCTAGTTAAAAGCGGTATGGAGTATGAATTAGTTTTAATAGATGCTACAGAAAGCCCTATAGAGCGACCCCAAAAAAACAGAAATACTATTACTCAGGTAAAAAGAAAAGACATACGTTAAAGACTCAAATAGTAGTAGATAAGAAAAGCAAACGAGTCATATGCACTTCTTTTTCCAATGGTAAGCGTCATGATTTTAAATTATTTAAAGAATCAAGAACCCATATACTGCCTGAGGTTAAAGTGATTACTGATACTGGTTATCAAGGCTTACAGAAGATTCATACAAATTCTGAGCTACCAAAGAAAAAGAGTAAAAAGAATGCTTTAACCAAAGAAGATAAGAAAAATAATAGAAGTTTAGCAAGTGACAGAGTATTAAATGAAAATGTTATAGGTATGTTAAAGCGTTTTAAAATAATTGCTGATAAATATCGAAATAGACGCAAAAGATTTGGTCTTAGGTTCAATTTAATTGCTGGTTTATATAATTGGGATCTTGGTAAATGAGTTTCGAAAGAGGTCTATTATATTAATCTATCTCCGATAACGGCAGTATTGCTTCAAACTAAACTAGGGGAAGTAACACAAATCTCAAGTTTAGAGGAATTTGCACCTATGATTATTATTGATGCACAAAATCAACAGAGTCCAGATGTGCTTTCACCTTTATTAGGAAGAGATGAACAAAATTATGATTATTCAGAGTTCTCACAATTGTGAAATATTATACTAACTAAAGTGCTGGCAAAATCAGTTGCCATGATTTTACAATTATTTCATGGCAACTATCAGTCTTTAGGAGAGTGTTCAATGAACTGTGTCAATTAAAGTAAGAATCGTCATTGCGAGGCCACGTTAGTGGCCACAGCAATCCAGCCAATTTTATTGACGCCTGAGTTTTTTCTGGATTGCTTCGCCTTCCCAATGAACACTCTCGTCTTTAGTTTTATACCAGCAACAGTAGTTTGCCATCAAGCAGCTGCAGGATTTATTGTCTTTTGGACAGAATTTAGGTTTTCAAAATTGGTAAGCATGACTTAAGGTTTTGGATAAACATGATCTGCAGTTATAGTAAATCGCCATAATTTATCCGTAGCCTTGTTAATACCAATTCGTTTTGTAGCAATAAATTGTTGGTTGATGGTAAGCGAAGTCGTGTCATTATTTAAAACATACAATATATCATTTGTAGTTATATCAATACCATTATGAATTAAATTAATTCCCAGAGTACGACAGATTTTTCCTGGACCATCCAATAATACAGAAGATGGAGATAATAGCTTAAGACCACGAATTAAGACTGCGCTTGGTTGCCCTAAAGGCTCGGTAACAATATTTAGACAATGGTACATACCGTAAATCAGATACACATAACTTACCCCTGGAGATCCAAACATTATTCGAGCACGATTAGTCGGTCCCTTGAATGCATGCGAAGCCTCATCATCCGTACCTCTATAAGCTTCGGTTTCAGTAATAATTCCCTGATATTGTTGAAACACCAGTATTTTGCCAAGCAACCCTTGCGCTACTTCCACCACATGATTTTCAAAGAATGTTTGCCTAAGTCTAGTCATTATATGTGAATCTCTACCGAAAATTAAATTAGCATGAGTCGAGGTAGACAAAGGTCAAAATTGAAGAAGTGCTAGGAGTTCCTCCGTCTGCGAAACGGAGCGTACACTTTAGTTTGTTTCGCATCGCAGATTCTTACGCGTTCGACAACGCAATTCTCAATTTTTACCGAGTATACTTGTAGTACCATCAGCCTTATCTGCTAATACTATCCCCTGCTTAGATAGTTGTTCACGTATTTTATCGGCAAGTTGCCAGTTTTTATCTCTTTTGGCTTGAGTACGTTGATTAATTAAACTAATAATAGCTTCATCATTAATATCTTGCTTAAACCATGCTGCAGCTGATTTTTCCATCAGACCAATAAATCTTGCACAGGCCAGCATTGATGAAGCGTTAAGCTTCTTCTCATTATTAGTGGTTGATAAATAAGTTAATTTTGCATAATCATTAATGATTTTAATAGCTAGAGATGTATTCATATCATCCAACAAACTGGCAATAAAGTTTAATGGTACCTCTGGTAAATAGTCATATGATATACCTTCAACCGCTCGATACCAATAATTTAGTGTCTTAGTGGCATTCGCAAGAGTATTATCATTAAAATCCAATGGCTTATGATAATGTGCTCCGAGTAGCGCCAAACGAATTGTATCTCCATCTACTCCCTTAATAATTAAATCACGAACGGTAATAAAATTACCTAAAGATTTACTCATTTTCTCACCATTAACAGTAAGAAATCCATTATGCACCCAATAATTGGCATAGTTGGAACCGGGAAAAGCACATTTGCTTTGCGCAATTTCATTAGTATGATGTGGAAAAATTAAATCAGCACCGCCACCATGAATATCAAAATTTTCACCAAGATATTTATAACTCATCGCTGAACATTCAATATGCCACCCTGGCCGTCCACATCCCCAAGGACTATCAAAATTGGCTGATATATCAGTACCGGCCATCGGTTTCCACAAAACAAAGTCTCCTGGATGTGTTTTCGATTCATCTGCGGCAACTCTTACATTATATATCATTTCGTCAATGGTACGACCTGATAATTCGGTATAATTTATACTGCTGGTTATATCAAAATAAACATGATTATCTATTACATAAGCCGCTCCTAGTGCTATGAGTTTCTGAATAATCTCAATCATACAATCAATATGCTCAGTAGCTATAGGCTCAATATTAGGATTTAAACATTGAAGATAAGCCATATCTTCATGGAAATCCTTAGTCGTTTGTTGAGTCAAAGCTTCGATACTAATTTGTAATTCCATTGCACGATCGATGATTTTATCATCAATATCGGTGATATTACGTACATATACTACCTGACCTTTGCCAAAAAGATGAATCAACATTCGATATAAAATATCATAGATAATTACTGATCTACCATTGCCA
Source organism: Candidatus Trichorickettsia mobilis (assembly GCF_963422225.1). Classification (NCBI taxonomy): domain Bacteria; kingdom Pseudomonadati; phylum Pseudomonadota; class Alphaproteobacteria; order Rickettsiales; family Rickettsiaceae; genus Candidatus Trichorickettsia; species Candidatus Trichorickettsia mobilis. Next base: position 69,926 of record NZ_OY728607.1, on the reverse strand, counting down.
ATATGCGGATGATCATATACTGTTGGTCCACATACATACATTTTAACCAAGTTATTATTTATAGGTCTAAATATTTCTTTAGTTCTGGTTTTAGTGTTATTTAGAAATAATTGCATTTTATTTTCAGATATATTTTATGTATTTATTTTATATGTTTAAATATTTATGACATTACCTTAATATTAAACTATAAGTTGATTATAAAAATGGATTTTAAATTAAGCAAAGAATCGACTGATTATCATGTAAACATTAGAATTATAACATTCGTTGTAACTTTAGTATTTTTAATCGTAATGTTTATATATTGTATCAGAATATACACCAGCAAAAAGCAAAGTATCATGTATGATATTAGGACAGAAGCTGAGCTCTTAGCCAATGTTTTTGCTACCGATTTAAATTATTCTTCATATTTTTTGAATATTGTAACGCGTAAGCTGGGTAATTATCACATGAATTTACAATATATTCAAAGGGTATTGCAAGATTATGGCGAATTAGCAAAATTTAATACCGTCTTTGGATGGCGTAAATATAGCTGGGTAGATGTTAATTTCCGTGAAGTTGTCACTAGTGCTCAAGGAATCATTGCCCATCCAAGAAGATTGGATTTTATGGAAACCATTACTAAAGAGTTAAGTGATCAAGAACAAATAATGTTTTACATGAGCAAAACTATTTATAAAAATGACAGTCTTAAATTAATTGCAGGAACTAAAAACACAGAAAATAACAAGTATGTTGGCTACATGGTCTTAAGCTATGATATAGCTACCATAATTCGTAGGTTAAATGCTAGTAAAGAGAATTATACTAACTTTATTATTTTAGATAATAAAAATACGGTTATAGCACAATCTCAACCAGTAATTCATAATATTATTAATGATAATGGCGTAATTTCGACTTATTTAAATGAAGTACTGGAACGCATTGATTTCTTTAATAAGACAGAACAAGAAATAGCATATTTAGATGTACTCAGCGGAGTAAATTATTATATAAAAAAAATAAGTAACCTACCTTTTATCTTAATAGTAAATCTAGATGATGATGAAATAAAAAACAACATTTTGGATGACGTCATTAAAAAATTTCTTGAAGTATCCGTATTTGTCTCTATTTTTTTGTTGATCGTAATTTCAATTTATCGTCGCGAAACCTATTTAAGAGAAAAAGCAGAACAGGCAACTATTGCTGCAAATCTTGCTACTAAAGCTAAATCTGATTTCCTAGCTTTTACAGCTCATGAGATTCGTTCACCGTTAGGATTTATTACCACTGGATCAGAAGCGATGATTAAACAATATTTTGGACCATTATCAGATACATATTGTGATTATGCTAAAGGCATTCATCAAAGTGCAGAAGTAATATTAAAATTTATTACTGACATATTAGATGAGAATCAGATTATTGAAGGTAAGTTTCAAATCGTAAATGATATTACCTCTATTACGCAAATACTAAAAACAGCTATATATGTTAATCAGGCAAGAGCTGATAAGAAAAAAATAAAAATAAATCTTAATATGCCGAATTCATTACCTGGGTTGATTTGTGATAGCCGACGTATGATACAAGTAATGAATAACCTGCTGAGTAATGCCATAAAATATTCCAACGAAGAAACAATAATTACTATAGATGTTAAAATTATCTCAAACAGTCTGGTACTTGATATTATCGATCAAGGCATAGGTATGACTGAAGAAGAAATAAAAATAGCTCTTAGCAATCACGGGATTATCTTAAAAAAGAATCATAATTTAATAGATTCATATGGTCTTGGCCTACCAATAGTAAAAATGCTGCTTGATGCTCATGAGACAACATTTTTAATCAAGAGTCAACCAAATGTTGGTACGAAGGTAACGATCATTTTTCCCAAATATAAACTAATATATAATACTAAGTGAGAATCAGAGAGTGTTCAATGAATCATATGTGTCAAGCTAAGGAAAAAGAATCTACATCGTCATTGCGAGAGCACGTTAAGTGGTCGAAGCAATCCAGTTAAATAGTCGTTCCACTTTCTGGATTGCTTCGACTTTGTCTCGCAATGACGGGTGTATTGTGCCCAAGCAAGACTTTCCTACGTCTTTTTTTCCTTAACTTGACGCGTATGGTTCAATAACTGTATCAAATGAAATTGGTCTACCTTGTCCAGTGTAAACACTTCACTTTTATAATAATTAGGCATGTATAAAACGAATTATTTAGAATTACTATCTAAATTACCACTCACATTATTATTAATTATTAGTGTACTTTGCTGCAGTGGTTTTATTATACTTTATTCTGCTGCTGAAGGCAGTATATACCCGTGGGCTTATAAGCAAATAATAAATTTTTGTTTATTTATGCCGCTTAGCATCTTAATAGCTATTCTTGATCCCAGGATAATTTTTAAATTTGCCTATCTATTCTATTTCTTAATTTTATTATTACTTATTGGCGTTGAAGTATTTGGTACTATTGCTATGGGTGCAAAACGTTGGATAGATTTTGGTTTTACCAGAGTGCAACCATCAGAACCAGCAAAACTTGCGATCGTATTAATGCTGGCAAAATATTTTCATCAACTACCAATTATAGATCTTACAAAAATATCAAAATTATGCATGGCAGTGATTGGAGTAGTAATACCGGTTATATTAATTATTAAGCAGCCTGATCTAGGTACAGGAGTCATTACCTTGATTGTTGCTGGCTTCATGTTTTTTGCAGCTGGTGTAAGACTATGGAAATTTATTGTTATTGGAGTCAGTATACTGCTGAGTTTGCCAATAATTTGGCATTTAATGTATGATTATCAACGTAAGCGGGTATTAGTGTTCTTTGATCCAGAAAAAGATCCCCTTAATGCTGGGTACAATATAATTCAATCAAAAATTGCTATTGGTTCAGGGGGAACCTTTGGCAAAGGATTAATGAATGGGACTCAGAGCCATTTAAGTTTTTTGCCAGAACATCAGACAGATTTTATTTTTGCTACCTTTGCTGAAGAATTTGGTTTTGCTGGCGGGATATGGTTATTAACACTATACTCATTAATAATATCAATTTGCCTGACTATTGTGGTTAATACTAAAGGTATCTTTGGCAAGCTGATAGTTGTGGGTGTAACCGCAATCTTTTTCAGTCACGTATTTATTAATATAGCAATGGTGATGGGAATGTTGCCGGCAGTAGGTGTGCCATTGCCATTTATATCTTATGGTGGTACAATGATGGCTTCAATGTTAATAGGGTTTGGCTTAGTGATGAATGTGCAGGTACACCGACACATAAATTTATAAAAGCATTAGCTAAAACTACCCAATCGGAGTTCGTTATTATGCATTGTTTACGACTATTATTAAACTTATAACTGTTTTGTAAGTAATGCACTCCATGTTCAAAAAATTGTTTAATATTTTTATTATATTATGTTTTATAATAAGTTTGTTTTTATTATTATTATTGCCATTAGTACTATATCGTCTTGGTATTGAAAGTGAAATTTTTCCGGCATTAGAAATAATTATTATTTATTATTTTAGCTTAAATTATCAAATAAAATATTGGCAAATATTTATTATTGGCATATTCCTTGATCAACTATACCATTTTCCTATTGGTACAAGTACAGTAACATTCTTACTGACTAATTTGCTATTAAATAAATTACGCATTTGGCTGATAATTAGAACAAACACGGTAAATTTTATCGTATTTTGTGGTTATGCCTTTTTGGCGCTAGTTATTAGGTATTTAATTTTTACTAGCAAATCATCAGCTGTGTTAAATCCAGTGACGATATTATTTCAATATTTAACGACTATTTTTTCTTATCCACTATTAATGATCTTGTTTGATAAATCATCACTCTATTTAAAGAAGCATGCTAAATAAAATATTCCATAATCAAATAATATCACGTCGTACTTTTCTGCTTGGCGCAGGTAAGCTAGGATTACTATCGATACTCGCAAGCAAAATGTTTTATATGCAATGTATCAAGAAAAGTGAATACACTACTTTATCAGATAAAAATCGGATTAGTTTAGTACTAGTCCCCCCTAATCGTGGTCAAATTTATGATACTAGTGGTCAATTATTAGCTACTAACAAGCTTTGTTTTAGGTTGTTATTGAATAAGAATAGTCAACTAAGCTATTCACAGGAGTTAATATTAATTAGTCAAATTTTAGGACTTAATCTTGAACAACAAGAATATATTGAGAAAAAAGTAAAAAGAGCTGATCGTAGAATGCCGGTGATGATTCTTGATCAACTTAGCTGGGAACAAATAGCTATTATTGAAGAATATAAACATAAATTAAGTGCTATTTCTATTGATATGGGACAAGTAAGATTTTATCCAGTGCACAATGCAACCGCACATATACTTGGCTACATTGGACAAGTGAATGAGCAAGAATCTCGAGAATTACCAGTTAGTAGTCGTGATTTTATTATAGGAAAATCAGGCATTGAAAAATATTATGAAGAAGAGCTACGTGGAAGTTTTGGCTATAAGCAAATGGAAGTTAATGCTTTTGGTAAATATATTCGAGAATTAACACAAGTAAATAGTGTGCCTGGTCAAAATATTACTTTAAATATTGATGCAGAATTGCATACCAAAATTGAACCTTATTTAAACCAATATGGTTGCTCAGCAATTGTGATGAATTGCCGTAATGGTAATCTGCCAATTCTTGCTATTAGCCCTAGTTTTGAACCCAACAATTTTACCAAACTATCACAAGAATATTGGCACAGTTTAATTAATGATCCCTATAAACCATTGATTAATAAGGCAGTGCAGAATGCTTATCCTCCAGGTTCGGTATTTAAAATAATTACTATTCTAGCGGCGCTCGAAGCTGGTATCACTCCAGATAAGGTGGTGTATTGCAATGGTACTCCAGCTTTAAAAAGTGGATTCCGTTGTGCTAGCCGTTTAGGGCATGGCGGCTTGGATATGATTGGAGCACTTAAATGTTCTTGTAATTCTTATATGTACGAGATTGCAAAATTAATAGGTGCCAATCGAATTATTAACATGGCTAAAAAATTCGGTTTTGGTACCCCAACTGACATTGATTTACCAGGGGAAGTGCTAGGATTTGTTCCTTCCAAAAAATGGAAAAAAAGTAAATTACGACTAGATTGGACATTAGGCGATACCTTAAACCTATCGATTGGACAAGGATTTCTTTTAGCTACCCCTATTCAATTAACTCGTTTTTGTGCAGCCATAGCAAATAATGGCAAGCTTTATACACCAAGACTAGCTAAAAACACCCCTAATTATACTCAAATTGATATTAACCAAGAGCATCTTGGGCTTATCAAAGAAGCAATGTATCAAACGGTCAATAGCTTAGGCGGCACTGCTTATTATAGTCGTATTCTAGAAGAGAAATTTCAGTTTGCAGGTAAAACTGGAACTGCACAAGTGCAATCAAAGGCGAATGCCAATGATGATCTAAGTCGACAATCTATCTCGTGGGAAAAACGTAATCATGCAGTATTTATCGGGTTTGCACCCTATAACGATCCCCAATATGCAATTTCAGTATTTGTAGATCACGGTGGCAGTGGTGGCAGAGCAGCAGCACCACTTGCAAGTAAAATTATCCAGGAGATTTTGCAGAAGCATGGCTAATGATTAGTCAAAGCTACCGATTACCTAGGAATTCGGTAGCTTTATCTAGTAGTGATCTAGAAATTATCGCTAATTTCTCCGATTGTGATCTTAAGTACTTTGTATAGATTTAAGTACTATTTATATATATACAACTCAGAAGTTAATTTTTTGTAAACAAACAACTTATAACTCAATATTTTTTACTTATTAAGTTCATTTTTTGTTATGACATGAAAAGCAAGTTATTATACTTAGACCTCTTTTACGTTTGAGTTTGTGAGGGAGTCTATGGTTAATTTTGCTGTGACATTAAGTTATGAGATATATTTATTTTAGACAACTATTGGGTCATAAAATAAAAAAATTCCACCTTTTAGTTTAATTTATTTGACTTGATATCTTTATATGAATATATTGAAGTAATACATATTATTTTAATATATGCTAAATAACTATAAAAAAGGTATAGCTCATATGAAAAAACAAAATATAGAAGAAGTTAAAAGCACCTCGGTAAACAGTATTATAGAAAAAGTTATTCCGCAGCCATCAGCAGAACAAATAGGACAAGAATCTTGGTTAAGAAATAATCTACTGCTAGATAAGGTAGAAACAGGTTTAATTAAGGCTCGGTTTCAGGGAATTGAAAAGGTTGTAGTGCCTGTATCTCCAAAAGCTGCAAAATTATTAACTAGTAACTTATCATGGAAAGAACACTTATCTGATTCTATGGCTCCAGTAAAGGAATGTACTATTATCATACCGCGAGAGACTAATGTGGTTGGAGGCAAGCAGACTAATCTAAGCTTGCAAGAAGATCAATTGTCTGTGATGAGTAGTGCCAATAAACGTGGGGTAGAAAAAATAAAAGTAATTTTTTCATCAAATAGTGATAAGTATATTCATTAGACCTCTTTCGAAACTGGACTAAATATGTTATAAAGTCGAATTTACTTAATTTAGAACTATATGAGATATAAAAATTTAAGCATTTTATCGGAAGAGCATTTTAGAAGATTAACAGGGGTAAGAAATAGTACATTTGAAAAGATGGTAGGGATTTTAAAGACAGAGAAACAAATAAATAGGAGGTACCAAGGTGGCAGAAGAGCTAGTCTTAGTATGGAAGACAGCCTATTAATGACACTTGAATATTTAAGGGAATACCGTACCTATTTTCATATAGCTAAGAATTATGGAGTTAGCGAAAGCAGTGCATTTAAAACAATTCGTTTTGTTGAAGACACTCTAATAAAACATCCGGATTTTGCTCTTCCAGGTAAGAAGGCTCTAGTTAAAAGCGGTATGGAGTATGAATTAGTTTTAATAGATGCTACAGAAAGCCCTATAGAGCGACCCCAAAAAAACAGAAATACTATTACTCAGGTAAAAAGAAAAGACATACGTTAAAGACTCAAATAGTAGTAGATAAGAAAAGCAAACGAGTCATATGCACTTCTTTTTCCAATGGTAAGCGTCATGATTTTAAATTATTTAAAGAATCAAGAACCCATATACTGCCTGAGGTTAAAGTGATTACTGATACTGGTTATCAAGGCTTACAGAAGATTCATACAAATTCTGAGCTACCAAAGAAAAAGAGTAAAAAGAATGCTTTAACTAAAGAAGATAAGAAAAATAATAGAAGTTTAGCAAGTGACAGAGTATTAAATGAAAATGTTATCGGTATGTTAAAGCGTTTTAAAATAATTGCTGATAAATATCGAAATAGACGCAAAAGATTTGGTCTTAGGTTCAATTTAATTGCTGGTTTATATAATTGGGAGCTTGGTAAATGAGTTTCGAAAGAGGTCTATTATGAATCAAGTCCAGAGGATCTAAAGCTACAAGAGTTTTCACTTAAGGGTTTTCAAAATAAATTTAGCAAAAGTACATCATACATCGATAAAGCAATTGATAGTGTACAAATTTTTAACCCTGCTGCATGGATCCACGGAATAGGTAATGCATTTCGTAATGGATTACCAAATGCTGATACGAGAATAATAAAAGTTCTAACCACTGATAGCATAGGTAATTTACATTTTACCTCAGAGTACAACGATAAAAAATCGAAAATAGAAGCTGAAGTAGATTTTATAGGTAGTGCATTTCTTGAATTTGAATTAAATCAGACACCGCTTGTAGGACGCTTAGATGAACAACAACATTGTTGTGGTTGCGAGCTGTTTTGATTTACAAATTTTTTTGAACTGAGGTCATCCAGCATGTTCAACTGGCTGATGCTATAACGCTATACTAGCCTCCACTAGTTTTCTAGCCTCATCATCAGCAATTAAGGCTTCAACAAATTCATCTAATTGCCCTTCCCTTACAACTTCATCTATTTTATACAATGTTAGATTAATGCGGTGGTCAGACACCCGTCCTTGCGGGAAATTATAAGTACGAATTCGTTCAGAACGGTCTCCAGAGCCTACTTGGCCTTTTCTTGATAAAGATCTTTCCATTTCTTTCTGGTGTCGTTCTGCTTCATATACTCTAGAGCGTAAAATCTTTAAAGCCTTAGCTTTATTTTTATGTTGCGATTTTTCATCTTGTAAGGCGACCACAATGCCTGTTGGCAGGTGAGTAATTCGTACCGCTGAATCAGTAGTATTTACATGTTGCCCACCAGCCCCAGAAGCTCTGTAGGTATCTATTTTTAAGTCTTTATCTTCAAGCTTAATATCAATTTCTTCTGCTTCCGGCAATACAGCAACTGTTGCTGCAGAAGTATGAATTCTACCGCTAGATTCGGTTTCAGGCACACGCTGAACTCGGTGTACTCCTGATTCAAATTTTAATTTAGCAAATACACTATTGCCATTAATAGAAGCTGTTGCCTCCTTATAACCACCAATTCCAGTATCAGAGATAGAGAGTATCTCAAACTTCCACCCTTTTAATTCCGCATATTTTTGATACATATTAAATAATTGTGCAGCAAATAGCGCTGCTTCTTCACCACCACTACCGGCTCGTACTTCGATAATTGCACTTTTGCTATCTGCTTCATCTTTTGGCAGTAACGCAATTTTTACCTGGTGCTCCAGATTTGGAATAAGCCCTTCAAGAGTGCGTAATTCTTCTTCGATCATCGTTTGTGTCGCTGAATCCAAATTAGTATCTCTCGCTAATTCCTGAGTATCTTTTAAATCAGCTAAGGCTTTGTGATATTGATTGATGGTAAAGACTATAGTAACTAGCTCAGCATATTCTTTTGAAGCTTTGATAAATTCATCGCCAGTAATACCGCTAGCAAGTTTTTCCGTTAATTCGTGATGTTTTTGTAGAATTTTATCCAGATTGTCTATAAAACTCATGATATTCCTGAATTATTATTCCTGGATGATCCTAATATTTTTGCTTGCGCTGCAGCCACTCTGGCAATCGGGATGCGGTAAGGAGAACAGGAAATATAATCTAATCCTAATTTATGGAAAAATTTTATTGATTGTGGATTACCAGCGTGCTCTCCACACACTCCTAACTTCAGCTTGGAATTACGCAACCTACCACGCTCTACAGCAATGCTAATCAATTCTCCTACTCCAACTTCATCCAATTGAATAAATGGGTCGTGTGGAAAAATTTGTTGAGCTAAATAATCAGGAAGAAAGGAAGCAATGTCATCTCTGGAAATACCGTAAGTAGTTTGTGTTAAATCATTAGTGCCAAAACTGAAATATTCTACTTCTTCAGCTATTATTCCAGCTTGCAAAGCTGCCCTTGGTAACTCGATCATCGTGCCGATAGTGAAATGTATGGTAGCAGTTTCTGGAGACTCATTCGTGCAATTTAAAATAGGTGCTGATATTTGAGGAAAATCATTAACAACTTCCTGGATATATAGTTTTAGTGTTTTTAGCTCATTAACATTGCTAATTAACGGGATCATCAGCTCAAGAATTACTGGTACTGGTGTTGGTTCTTCTTGTAAGGCTTGAATTGCGCCTAAAATTGCTCGTACCTGCATTTGATAAATTTCAGGATAGGAAATACCTAGTCTACATCCTCGATGGCCAAGCATTGGATTGACCTCATGCAAAGCGTGTAGCCTTTGTTGTATAATAGCCAAAGGGAGATCTAGGCTTTTTGCTAAGGCTATTTTATCAACTTCCTGTATTGGTAAAAATTCATGCAATGGTGGGTCAAGTAATCTGATATTTACAGGCAAGCCATTCATAATGCGAAATAGTTCTTTAAAATCTTCAATTTGTAAGGGCAATAATCTTGCTATTGCTGATTTCCGCCGTGTGATATCAGGTGCTACAATTATTTCTCTTATTAATGGAATTTTATCGGCATCAAAAAACATATGTTCGGTACGACATAAGCCAATACCTTGCGCACCAAATTTTAAAGCCATTTTGGCGTCTAGTGCTGTTTCTGCATTAGCTCTAACTTTTAAGTCACGAACCTCATCAGCCCAGTCAAGTAGGGTGATAAATTCATCAGAAAATACTGGATGAACTAATGGAACTCTACCTAAAAATACTTTCCCACTAGTGCCGTCAATAGTGATTTCGTCACCTTGTTTAATCATTATGTCACCAATTTTAAAAACCTTATTGGTTTCATCAATAGTGCTACCGCTGATGCCACATATACAAGGCTTGCCAAGACCTCTGGTGACCACTGCAGCATGTGAAGTCATTCCTCCGCGAGCAGTAGCTATCCCTGCAGAGACATGTATTCCTTTTATATCTTCTGGGCTGGTATCATTACGTACCAGGATTACTTTATGATGTGCAGCCATTAATTCAGCTTCTTGCGTAGAAAACACCACAATACCAGTTGCTGCTCCTGGAGAAGCCGGTAGACCTTGAGCTATTACTTCCAATGGCTTACTATAATCAACCCGGCTATGCAATAATTGATTTAATGATTCCGGTTCAATACGCATCAGCGCATCAGTCTTTGAGATTAATTTTTCTTGTACCATATCTACTGCTATTTTAATAGCAGCACTAGCAGTTCTTTTAGCACTACGAGTTTGTAATAAATATAATTTACCATTCTCTACCGTAAATTCTATATCTTGGGCATCACGATAATGGAGTTCAAGCTGCTGACAAAGATCTTGCAGCTCTTGGAAGGCAGAAGGCAGTAGGGCTTGCATGGAATTATGATTATTCATAATCGGCATTGGAGTTTTAGTCCCGGCGACTATATCCTCTCCTTGAGCATTTATTAAGAATTCACCAAAAAGCTTTTTCTCACCTGTAGACGGACAACGAGTAAACACTACTCCAGTAGCAGAATGATTGCCAGTATTGCCAAATACCATCGATTGGATGTTAACTGCTGTTCCTAATTTTTCTGAAATATCATGTAGTGTTCTATATGTAATAGCGCGATCATTTTTCCAGGATCTTAATACCGCTTCAATGGCAGAATGTAGCTGTAGATAAGGATCGGTAGGAAATTCTTGACCAGAATATTTGATAATAATTTTCTTAAAATCATCTATAGTTTTTTCTAAAGATTCAATGCTAACTATATCATTGGTTTGTTGTAAACTTGTTTGCGTTTTATTTAGCTCAAAACTATCTTCAAATAAGTAATAGGGAATCTTTAATACAATTGATCCATACATTTCTAAAAAGCGGCGATAACAGTCAAACGCAAAATGCTTGTTTTGAGTTTGATTAATTATAGCATTGCAGACTTCATCATTCATCCCAAGATTTAAGATAGAATCCATCATTCCTGGCATCGACACTACTGCTCCCGAGCGAACAGATAACAATAATGGGTTGATAGTTCCACCAAAGAGTTTTCCAGTATCTTTTTCTAAGCGCTGTAAACTATGTTGCAATTCATTATGAAAACTTAATGGTAATATATCATGATGTTCATAATAATAATTACAAACTTCAGTAGTGATAGTAAAACCTGGGGGTACCGGCATCCTTAATTTGGACATACAAGCTAGGCCTGCGCCCTTACCACCAAGTTGATGTTGCATGTCATCACTACCTTCAGCAACTCCAGTACCAAAATAATATATCCATTTATTCATTAGACCTCTAAATTATTCTGGTTGCCATGGTTTTACAGTTATTTCATGGGGTGATTACTAAGTAATCGTATTTATATAGTTAAAACAGTTGAATTGGCGTTTAATTTTATTAAGTCATGCTGAATTCATTTCAGCATCTCCTGAAGCAATCATGAGATCCCGAAACAAGTTCGGGATGACATAGTGTTTATTAAGCTAATTCAACTGTTTCAGCTATAGTTCACGGTTTTTAGAAAAAGATGACGTCTTGTATGTGGTATTAGACCTCTTTCGAAACTCGCGAAGCTTACTTTGTCGTCAAAACTTGACTCAAGACGCAGCATGTACTATTGATACTTGTGATCTTCTTCTGCAGCATTTTGTTTAAAAAATTCTTCAAATTTCTAGGTTACGCTGGATGTCTATGTCTATTGAATGCTCTTTAGAATTAAGCGATATCATTATCATTTTCTTGATCTAAAAGGCTTTCTAGTTCCTCTAAAAAATATGCTTTTTCGATAATTGAAAGCTCATGCTCAAAGATGTGCTGAACTGCCTTTTCTTCTAAGATAGGGCCACGCAACGCTTCAACAGCCTGCCTGTTTTTTTGATAATATTCCATCACTTCTTTTGCTTGATTAGGAAATTGTCTTATTTGCTGTAAAACAGCTTTCCTAATGTCATCTTGAGTAATTTTTAAATCCTTGATGCGCGCATATTCAGCTAGTAATAAACCAATACGGACACGACGTAGTGCCAATTTTTGATAATATTCTTCAAATTTAGCATCTTCAGTGTTAGTAATAGCATCTTCAGTAATATTATAAGCAGATTTTGTTTTTAAAAATTGATATTCTCTATCTACAAGAGATGTTGGGGCAGCAAAATCCAGAATATGCTCCAGTTTATTGAACAAACGCATTTTTAATATAGTATGTATTTGTTCTTTCATACTTGCTTTAAAGTCATTCGCAATTTTATCACGTAACTTTTCTACAGTATCGCAGCTGAATTTTTTAGCAAAATCGTCATTAATTTCAGGAATAGCAGCAGTATGGATGACAATAACTTTTACATCAAACATAGCAGGTTTTGCCGCTAATCCTGCCGCATGATAATCTTCTGGAAATGTTACATTTACCGTAACTTGATCTCCGGTTTTACTACCAATTAATTGATCCTCAAACCCACTAATAAAAGCTTTGCTGCCCAGAACTAGTTTATGGTTTTCAAGTTTACCACCATCAAATGCCACGCCATCAATATATCCAATTGCTGAGAGAGTAACTTGGTCACCAACAGTGGCTGGCTTATCGGTTTCTTGTGCATATACCTTAGCAGATTGCACTAATTCACTAAGCTGTTGATCGATATCTTGATCTTTGACTTCTAAAGTAGGCCTTTCAATTGATATTTCTTTAAAATTTGGTAACACAATTTCAGGCATTAACTCGAATTTTACCGTAAATTCAAGATTTTTGTCTTCTTCAGTGATACTATCGTCAATAGTGGGATCAGTAGCAAGGTTAAGCTTATCTTTTGCAATAAGATCATGAACAGTCTGGTTAATTTGGTGGCGAATAACATCACTTCTAACGGAAGCACCATATTTCTGCTTAATGATATTTTGAGGAATTTTCCCAGCACGAAACCCTGGCATTTTTGCTTTTTTGGCTAAATCAGCAAACTCTTTATTAATCTCATCAGTAATCGTTGTTGATGGAATAATAATTCTAACATGAAAGTCTAGAGCATCTTTTTTTAATTCTGTAACTTGCATCAAAAATTACCTACTAACTAAATGAAGTTAAATTTGAGAGTGTTCAATAAACCTACGCGTCAAGTTTGGATAAGTTGACAATTGATCATTTGAGCTGAGCCGCTCCTCTACGTCTTTGCGAGACCATTTATAGTCGAAGCAATCAGTTAACCACTGTTTTACTGGATTGCTTCAGGCAAAGCCCTCAAAGCTTGACGATTTGATACAATTTATTGAATACTCTCTTAAATTTCGTCTATCCAACTCAAGAAGTCCAATGACATGATGGTATTTGGAAAGAAGAATATTTTTAAATCTATATTGTTTGGTGCGGGTGGAGGGACTTGAACCCCCACGCCTTGCAGCGTTAGAACCTAAATCTAGTGCGTCTACCAGTTTCGCCACACCCGCAATATATTATACTCGGTGAAAATCTGCGGATTGCGGTGTCGTCAGCTAGAGATTTGCGGTGCTCACGTACCCAAATGTACGCTTGCGCTCCGAAAGCTCTATGACTCCTAGCACTCCTTGATTTTGACCTTCGTCTATATCAAACTCTTTAACTTTATATATATCTATATCAATAAATATATATCATTTTCTTATCTTTTTGTTTCAAAAAATCAAGAATAATAACCTTAGTACAGATTTACCCAACAAATTTTTCTAACGCTCTATAATACACGCTATATAATCTTTGTAAATCACTAATTGTTGTATATTCATCAATTTTGTGGGCTGTTTCTGATAATAACCCAAACTCTACAACCTGGCAGTAATTTTTAATAAATCTGGCATCTGACGTTCCTCCACTTGTCGAAAATTTCGGGATAATACCAGTAATTTGCGGTATGATCTTAGCAAATTCGCTAATAAGGTGGTTTGGCTCCTGGATAAACACGTTCGCAGATATTGAAGGAACAAGCTCATATTTCAACGTATGTTGTTCAACAATTCTTTTGATCAAGGTAACAATTGATTCTGCTCCATGAAGGTCGTTAAATCTAATGTTAAATTTGGCTGAAGCAGTTCCTGGTATGATATTTGTAGTATTATTACCTACATCAATTGAAGTAACTTCTAAATTGGAAGCTAAAAATTGTTTGCTGCCATAATCTAGTTGTAAGCTGGATAAATTATGCATTATTTTAACTAGACAATGAATAGGATTTTCAGCTAATTCCGGATAAGCCACATGACCTTGAATACCATAAACTGTTAGAGTAAAATTGATACTACCACGCCTACCAATTTTAATAATATCACCTATCTCGCGCTCACAAGTTGGTTCGCCAAGAATTGCGAGATCTATTTTATGGTTTATGCTGGTAAGATATGGCAGCATTTTACTAGTGCCATATTTTGCGGGTCCCTCTTCATCGCTGGTTAGTAAAAAACTAACCGAACCATTTAGCTTAGGTTTTAGCTTTATAAACTCAATGGTTGCAGCAAGAGAACAGGCTAAGGCACCTTTCATGTCTACGACACCACGGCCATAAATTTTATCTTCTACCTTTGTTGCTTTAAATGGATTGTGACTCCATGAATCAAGATTACCTGTTGGTACAACATCAACATGTCCGGCAAAACAAATATTAGGTTTACTGACACCGTATACGGCATAGAGGTTTGTGACCTGATAATCAGGTTCTCCAAATATTTTAGTGATTACAGAAAATCCATGTTGGGTCAACAATTTTTCGATATATTCTATTGAGCCATCACTTAGTGGAGTAATGGATTGACAGTTAACCAATTCTGTAAGATGTTTTAATGTATCATTAAGCATAAAAATTTAAATTATATTATAGTTTGTAGTTTAAGCCAAGGAGAGATGAACGTAAATTTTTTATTTGGTATACTTAAATATAGTAATAATAAATCATTTTAGTATATTACTATTTTTGAGCGCTGTGAAGAAATTTTTATCCAATTAGCTTCACCATAATTTTTATAGATATTTATAACGAAGATTCTAATGTTACAAGAAATAGTTTTTGCTAAAATGCACGGTTTAGGCAATGATTTTGTTATTATTGATGCTAAACTTCTGCCTGAGCAGTATGACTTAAAGCTATTAGCTTTAACAGTTGCTGATCGTCACCTGGGCTTAGGTTGTGACCAGTTTATTATCTATAATTCATGTCAAGATTATTACGAGATGCAAATCTATAATCAGGATGGATCTCAGGCATTAGCTTGTGGAAATGCTGTACGATGCCTGGCGAAGTTACTATATATTAACTCAAACAAAAAAAAAATTGATATTAGAATTGCCGGAAGAAAAATAACTGCCCAAGCACTTGCTTTTGACCAGATTATGGTAAATATGGGAGCAGTAAGTTTTAATGAGCAATGGATGCCTACTCGTGAGGAGATATGGCGTGTTGCCGAACGATATATGTTTGATCCCAAAGAAATGATTTGTGCTGATATTGGTAATCCACATTTAGTGATTTTTAGTCATTTAAATAGTCAAGATCAGGAGGTAGTTGGTAAAATGTTGCAAGAACATGAATTATTTCCTGATGGAGTGAATGTAGATTTTGCTTATATTAACGATAATAAGATTTATTTGTCGGTTTGGGAAAGAGGAGCTGGCTTCACTCTTGCTTGTGGCAGTGGTGCTTGTGTAAGTTTTGCTGCGTCAGTAAAATTAGGATTTATGGATAATGCAGCTGAAGTGGTTTTTAAGCATGGTAGTCTGAGCATGTCTAGAGAGGAGACAAATATTATTATGACTGGTTCAGCCACTTTAGTTGCGATTGGTAAATATTATCATGAGGTTAGTAATTAAAACTTGCATCCTTTATTAGTAGCAACTCGTTCAATTGCACTTAGCGTAGGGTTATTACGATCTCTTCTCCAATCACGAGATAATTTAGCTGTATTATTATGGTTCTGCTTTGGGTGTTTTTGCATGTCCTGAAAGTTTAAACGTTCGTTAGACTGTGTTTGTTCGCTAAGATATGCTTGTTGCAATTGATCACAGGAATATGAATAATAATCAACCGTACTACAACCGCTGCAAATTAATGAACATAGTAATAACGATAGACGAAATGTGATCATAGAAAGCTTATTTTATATGGTTTTATGACTAGTCCTACTTAAATTTTCTGATTAGCAAAACTTACATGGGTGGCTAGTGGTACCCTAAGTGGCACCATTTATTATATATATTTTATATATATTACATACAAAATATCATATATATACTTAAAGTATATAATCAACAGATTTTTTTAGACAATTTAATTATGACCCAAGATAGATTAACTGAAGTAGTGACATTCGGCTGTCGATTAAATATTTTCGAGAGTGAAGTGATTAAGAAAAACTTGCAGTTGGCAAATCTTGATAATGTAATGGTATTTAATACTTGTACTGTCACCAAAGAAGCGGAAAAGCAGGCTCGTCAAGCTATTCGTAAGGCAAAAAAGAATAATCCTGAAGTTAGAATAATAGTAACAGGTTGTGCGGTGCAAAATAACCCGCAAGCATTTGCTAATATGGTAGAAGTAGATAAAGTAATTGGTAATCAGGAAAAATTGTCACACATATATTATCAGTTCAATGATGATAGAGTAGTTGTTGATGATATTATGCAAATCAAGGAGACTGCCAATCATCTGATAAGCCACTTTGATGGTAAGGCCAGGGCTTTTTTACAAATACAGAATGGCTGCAATCATCGTTGTACATTCTGTATTATTCCGTTTGCCAGAGGCAATAGTCGTTCTGTTCCTATCGGGGTAATTGTAGAACAAATTCGGCATTTAGTTGAGTTGGGCTATAATGAAGTAGTGTTTACTGGAGTTGATATTACTGCTTATGGCGCTGATTTACCAGGTTGTCCTACCTTAGCGCAGATGATTAAACGGGTGTTTAATCTTGTGCCGGAGCTACCTAGACTACGATTATCATCGATTGATGTTGCCGAGATTGATGACGAATTATTTGAAATTATGGCGCATTTTTTAAGATTAATGCCGCATTTTCATATTAGCTTGCAGGCAGGAGATGATATGATCTTGAAACGGATGAAACGTAGGCATGATCGTCAGCAAGTAATTGAATTTTGTCATAAGTTACGTGCGGTGCGTAGTAATGTATCGTTTGGTGCTGACATTATTGCCGGATTTCCTACTGAAACTGACGAAATGTTTGAAAATACCAGAAAGTTGATAATTGATGCCGATTTACAATATTTACATATTTTTCCTTATTCTGTACGTGATGGAACTCCGGCGGCAAAAATGCCTCAGATACCAGTAGATATTATAAAAACCAGAGCTGCAATCTTACGAGACTCAGGGGAACAACAGTTGCACAAATTTTTTCAAAAGCACTTGCATCAACATGTAGAGCTATTATGTGAAAATAAACAGATGGCACATACTGAAAATTTTATTCCGGTGAAGTTAGATGGAAATTATGGATCTGGAATGATTATTGCAGCTCAATTAACAGATTTTAATGAAACCCATATGATGGCCAAGGTTGCTAGACCTCTTTCAAAACTCAGCGAAGTGAGTAAATTTGAAGGAGGCGAGGATGCGCAAAACCGGAGCGTACTCTGATTTTGCTTCAGATTTGAGTACCGGCTCAAAGTACAAATTGGCTACAGAAGTAGAGTTTTGAAAGAGGTCTAATGAATAAGTTTCAGCATTTTGCAATATATGGTGGTGGTAGCTGGGGTACAGCTTTAGCTTGTGCTGTGTCTAAAGTAACTAAGCAAGTAGATTTATACTTACGTGATCCAGAAGTTATTAAAGAAATATTACAACATCGCACTAATAGTAAATATTTTGGGACAGTAAAATTAGCTGATAATATTTTACCTTCTAATCAAGTGTCGGTTCTAAAAGATCAAGAAGTAATAATAATAGCAGTACCATCTACTGCTATTATTCAGACTATCAATGCTTTAAGGGACATAGAAATATCAGCAGATACCGTATTATTAATTGCAACAAAAGGTGTTGTTGGTGAGCCGGTACAACTATTGTCTGAAAAAATAAAATCTTTATTACCCAATAGAATAGCTTTTATTGCTGGCCCTAATTTTGCCTCTGAAGTCGTGCAAGATTTATTGACTTCAATAACAATTGCTTGCGAAGATATTAAATTAGCAGAAAAAATTGCAGCAAGCGTAGAATCAAAGAATTTGGTTACTAGTATTACGGCGGATATTATTACTGTGCAGATTGCGGGAGCTATAAAAAATATTATTGCTATTAAAAGCGGTATTTTTGACGCAATGGGTTATAAGAGAAACGCAAAAGCTTGGTTGATTACCCAAGGTCTGCAAGAAATTGCGGTGTTATCGCAAGCACTTGGCGGCAAAGCTGAAACATTACTACAACCTGGTGTATTAGGTGATCTTGTACTTACTTGCTACTCTAAGACTTCACGTAATACTAAGTTTGGATATGAACTGTACCATCAATCAGGACATGATATAAATGGATTCTTAAAAAACTATCCATATTTGGTTGAAGGGGCTGAATCAGTAAAATTAATTACTAAATTGGCAAATAAATGTGGTGTAGATTTACCGGTAATTACTTCTGTAGCTCAAGCACTAAAATTATCTGAATAAAGAGTTAGTTATTACCAAATAATCAGACCATTAGCTAATAAAGTCAAAATCTTTTCCAGCTTTAATATAAGACCTAATTCTGCTCATTAAATCTTGAAAATAAAACAGATTATGCCAGGTCATCAACATCGCTCCCAATATTTCATTTACTTTGACTAAATGATGTAAGTAAGCTCTTGTATAATTCTGGCAGGTTGGACATAAGCAATCATGCTCCAGAGGAGTATCATCTTCTGCATGTATACTATTACGTATGTTTATGGTACCGCCTTTGGTAAACGCTTGACCGTTACGACCTGAGCGAGTTGGTATAACGCAATCAAACATATCAACACCACGTTTTACTGCTCCAATAATATCCGCAGGTTTTCCAACTCCCATTAAATATCGTGGCTTATTAGCTGGTAGTAAATCCGGAGCATAGTTCAGTATCTCAAACATTAGATCTTGACCTTCTCCTACTGCAAGTCCACCAATAGCGTATCCTTCAAAATCTAGTTGTTGTAAATCACTAGCTGATTTTTCTCGTAAATCTTGGTAAATACTACCTTGTACAATCCCGAACTGCGCATATCCTGATTTAGCTATGAATGCATTTCGAGAGCGCTCGGCCCATCTTGAAGTTAGTTCCATTGATAATTGTGCTTGGTCAAAACTAACTGGGTAAGGGGTACATTCATCGAAAGCCATACTTATGGTGCTATCTAATAAAAGTTGAATTTCAGTAGCTCGTTCTGGAGTTAGTAGATGTTTACTACCATCAATATGTGAATTAAATGTTACTCCTTCTTCAGAAATTTTACGCAAATTTGATAAAGACATTACTTGAAAACCACCAGAGTCTGTTAGAATAGGATGTGGCCAATTCATAAATTTGTGTAAACCGCCAAGCTTGGCTATACGCTCTGCACCAGGCCTTAACATCAGGTGGTAGGTATTACCAAGTATAATATCTGCACCAGTGCTTTTTACAGATTCGGGTAACATTGCTTTTACCGTACCTCTAGTACCCACTGGCATAAAGGCTGGGGTTCGAATCTCTCCGTGAGCGGTATTTATTAACCCTAGTCTCGCTTTTTTATGTTGATTTAATAGTTGAAAAGTAAATTTGGTTTTTTCCATATTATTTTGTTTGTACCAGTACCAGGTCTTTTTGAATTAATGAGCGAAAATCATCATTCATATCATGCCAATATCGTTTTATGTCAACTTTTATCGATAAATTAGATTCTTCTAGCTCTTCTTTCAGCTCAAATATTGCTGCTCTATCATCTACATCTTCGATGATACATAAATCAAGATCAGAAAATTTTCTGTGAGTACCTTTTACTCTAGAGCCATAAGCATAAAATGTATAAGGATATTTTTGTAAAATAGATTTCAAGATCATTAAATCTTCTGGATCAAGATAGATCATTTTTGTTTCCTAGCTCTTTCAAATTGAATGCTAGTTCCTCCAAAGCTTTAGAAAAATCATCAAAAATTGCGATTACTGCCTCTACATTATCTTTATTATAAGTATGTACAGTAATATTTCTTATCTCAATAAATTCAAACCAGATTCTTGGATCAGAAATTAAACCGGCAACTGCTGCTTCACGAAATATTGCTTTTTTATAATAAAGGCTTTTATCAGGATTTTCCAATATACGCTTCATGATTTTCCAAGCGAGTTCATAACAGAATTCAAAAGCCTGAATTGCTCCGGCTTTGTCCCGATCTGTAACCATATTTTTTCTAAAATCTTCAAATACTTTCCGAGCGTTAAGGAAATTCTCGATATCAACACCATTAACCAAGTAACTCATATTTTGCCTATTAATAAGATTTATTTAAATATAATAAACTTGCATCACCATAACTAAAAAAGCGCATTTTTTCATTAATTGCATATTGATAACTCGCGCGTATTTTATCATAACCGGCAAAGGCTGATACTAACATTAATAAAGTAGATTTTGGTAAATGAAAATTACTAATCAGCAAATCTACGATTTGAAACTGAAATCCTGGAGTAATAAATATGTCCGTTTCACCATAGCCATGAATTAAACCATTTTTTGCGCTGCTTTCCAAAGTACGTACAGTAGTAGTACCAACGGCAATAATACGTCTTTTTTCTGCCTTTGCGTCATTTATTATTTGAGCAGTTATAGGATCGATATGATAATATTCAGCATGCATTTTATGATCAAGGATATTTTCGGTTTTGACTGGTAAGAACGTTCCAGCCCCCACATGCAGGGTTACGAAAGCAGTTTCTATGGATTTGTCTTTAATTTGTGCCAGCAGTTCATCGGTAAAATGCAAACCTGCAGTAGGCGCTGCTACTGATCCTGGAACATGATGATATATAGTTTGATATCTATGTTCATCACTAATATCGACAGCTTCCCTTTTGATATATTGTGGTAATGGTAGATGTCCATACTGCTCTAGAAACTCAAAAACCGAAATGTTATTTAGGATAAATTGTATTTCAACTTCACCCATTGCCAGTTTCTTGCTGATGACCACTTTGTGGTCATCAAATTTAAACTCATCTCCTTCACATAGTTTGCGTGCTGGTCTTACAAAACCATGCCAACAATTGTCAGCAATAGGTTTATTAAGGTTGCATATGATTTTCTTATCCTGTTTAAATAAAATTAATTTAGCTTTAATAACCTTACTATTGTTAAATACTATTACATCTCCTGGCAATAAATAATTTATTAAATTATAAAATTCAGTTTTTATAAAATCTTTATTATCAGGAGGAATAACTAAAAGTTGTGAATGATCTCGTTTGCTTGTAGGGTATTGTGCTATGATGTTTGCTGGTAGGTGGAAATCAAAATCTGATAATTTCATTTGAATAAAAAGTAGAGTGTTCAATAACCATATGCTTCAAGTTGAGGAGAGGAGACGATATGAACCGTTATTGCGAGCCGCTATCTACGTCATTGCGAAACGAAGTCGAAGCAATCCAGGAAATAAAACGTTTAACTGGATTGCCTCGTCTCTTTGACGCATATGGTTCACTGAACACTCTCAGTTTTACAAGCATTATTGCTTTATCGACTGCATCTCCCAAGCAAGACGACACTTTTAACGCTGTGATAATGATACATACTCTCTTTTGACATGACCAGTATATAATTGTCTTGGTCTGCTAATACGTTGATTTGGATCTTCCTGCATCTCTTTCCACTGAGCCATCCAGCCTGCAGTACGAGCCACTGCAAATAATACGGTAAACATTTGAGGAGGAATATTCATTGCCTGATAAATAATACCTGAGTAAAAATCAACATTTGGGTATAATTTGCGTTCAATAAAATATTCATCGCTAAGCGCAATTTTTTCTAATTCAATCGCTATTTGCATCAATGGGTTATTTTGCAATTGTCCAAGTTCTCCTAATACTTCTCGACAAGTTTCTCTTAATACGGCTGCTCTTGGGTCATAATTTTTATATACACGATGGCCAAAGCCCATCAACCTAAATGAATCATTCTTATCTTTTGCGCGTTTAATAAACTCAGGAATTCGCTCTAAAGAACGAATTTCCAGCAACATATTAATTACTGCTTCATTAGCCCCACCATGCGCCGGTCCCCATAATGAAGCGATTCCAGCGCTAATGCATGCAAAAGGATTGGCTTCTGATGAGCCAGCCAAACGAACAGTAGAGGTTGAGGCGTTTTGTTCGTGATCCGCGTGTAAAATAAATATTTTTTCCAGCGCTTTGCTCAAAACTGGATTTACTTTATATTCTTCACAAGGAGTCGCAAACATCATATGCAGAAAATTCTCGGCAAAACTCATATTATTATTGGGATAGATAAATGGTTGGCCAATAGAATATTTGTAAGCCATTGCAGCAATGGTCGGCATTTTGGCAATCATTCTGATTGCTCCCATTTCACGCTCTTCTTTATCATCCACATCCAGTACGTCATGATAGAATGCAGATAATGAACCAACAGCAGCAAGCGTTATCGCCATTGGATGGGCTGAGTGACGAAATGCCCTAAATAAATTACGCAATTGCTCATTAACTAATGAATGATGTAATAGTTGGTTGGAAAAATTTTTATATTGCGACTGGTTTGGTAACTCGCCGTTTAATAGTAAGTAAGACACTTCTAAAAAATTACTATTCTCAGCAAGATCCTTGATTTCATAACCTCTATGTCTCAGTATTCCAAGATCTCCATCAATATAGGTTATCGTAGAATCACAGGATGCGGTTGACATAAAGCCTGGATCATATGTAAAATAACCAGTTTTAGCATATAATTGACTGACATCAATTACATTCTGTCCAATGGTCGCTTGTTTTATCGGTAATTGTACGATTTTATCACCTATCTTTAATTCGGCGGATTCCGGTACTTTTGTATCTGTCATGGTGCGCTCCTTGTTAACCTAAGTTCTCAAATTTAAATTCTAACCATGTTTAGTATATATATGCAAAAGAAATAACGTTATTTGATATTAGACTTCCTCACAAACTCAATTTCTGATGGTAATTTTGTTGTTGAAACGCAAGCTCCGGCTCCTCACATATTTCTATAATACTGCTTGCCGCCCCCACCTGTATATCTCCTAAAAATTCCTCATCATAAATAGGTTTGTGAGAGAAGTCTATTTTCTGCAATGAATTGTTGTATCTTAATTAGATCGTACCAAGTAGTTTTTTTCTGCATCGGTTGTCTAAGTAAATAAGCCGGATGAAAAATAGCGGTAGTAGCAATTGGTTTTTGTAAATACTGATTAGTATATGAGTAATATTCCTGTCTAATTTTGCTAATTCCAGCATGCTTACCAAGCAAGCTGGTAGCAGCTGTACTACCCACTAATACTATCAGTTTGGGATTGATTAGTGCTATATGTTTCTCAACAAAAGGCTTGCAGATACTGATTTCTTCTGGTGTTGGCTCACGATTTGCCGGAGGACGCCAGAAAATAGTATTAGTGATATAGGCATTTACAGCTCTGGAAATTCCTATACAAGCCAGCATATTATCTAGTAATTTGCCACTTTCACCACAAAACGGTATGCCTTTCTGATCTTCAGTGGCGCCTGGCGCTTCACCGATAAACATTATTTGGGAGTTTGGATTGCCGTCAGCAAATACAGTGTTAGTTGCAAAGCCTTTTAATGTACAACCTTCAAAATTAAGTACTGATTGCTTTAATTCTTCTAGAGTAGTTACTGAATTAGCTATATGCCGCGCAGCTTGTTCTGCGTTTCTGGGAGTGCTCTCTGTCGTTTTTGCATGTTGTAACAAAGATTCAGGAACAACGTCATTGCGAGGGCTCGTTAAAGACCGTGATAATCCAGTGTTAATACGAGCGTTTGTAGTTGCTACCTGGATCGCTGCACTCTCTTTGGTTGTTGGCGATGATGGTTGTAAAGCCGTCATGTTATCGTTATCAAGGTTTTTTGTGCTGGAATTACTATGAGTAACAATAGTTTCAGAACAATAATAATCAATGCCAATAGATTTTAGCCAATATAGATGTTGTATTTTTTGTTCAAGCGTTCTAGACATTAATCAATTAAATCAGGATCAGAATTATTTTTATTATAAGCACGAAGAGCGCGGTATTCTTCCACGGTTAATGCGCTATCTAGTGACGGTAGATAATCTGTAAATAATTTACCATTTAAATGATCAATTTCATGCTGTATCACGCGCGCTAAAAACCCGTTGGCTGTACCAACTATAGCTAGACCATTGAGATCATAAGCAGAATATGAAATAGATTTATAGCGTTTTACAAATCCAATAATATTTGGTACTGAAAAACATCCTTCATAATCTTCATGCATCTCATCATCTAGTGGAGTATACTCAGGGTTAATCCAGACAGTTTTCGGCATGGAGTCTGTTAAATCCGGACGACGTAATTTTAGCTCCGGATCATCAGGCACTGCAAATATAATAATTCGTTTAGCAATACCTATTTGTGGAGCCGCAAGACCAACGCAGTTCTGCTCATGATCAAATTTTTGTATCAGTACAGACAAGTGTTCAAGATCACTTTGAGACAAAGGAAATGAAACCTGTTCAGCAACTGTCCTAAGCACAACAGGAGCGATATTTGATTTTGGATCTGCTACTATATATTCCGGTAAATAAGATAGGTTCAAATTATTTTCGGTCATAAACTTATTCAGAAATATTATGTTGCTGTTTGTTATTGCTACTCAAAAAACTACGCAATTTTTTAGATCTGGTTGGATGTCTTAATTTACGCAAAGCTTTAGCTTCAATTTGTCTTATACGTTCTCTGGTAACATTAAATTGCTGACCAACTTCTTCTAATGTATGGTCACTATTCATGCCGATGCCAAAACGCATTCTAAGGACACGCTCTTCGCGTGGGGTAAGGCTTGATAATATTCTGGTGGTAATTTCACGCAAATTTGACTGAATTGCTGCATCAATTGGCAGTACTGCGTTTTTATCTTCAATAAAATCACCAAGATAACTACCATCTTCATCTCCAACTGGATTTTCTAGACTTACCGGCTCTTTGGCGATCTTCATTACCTTACGTACTTTTTCTACAGGAATTGAAAGACGAGCGGCAATTTCCGGCGGTGTAGGTTCATGACCAAGTTCATTTAACATTTGTCTTGAGGTACGAATAATTTTATTAATGGTTTCGATCATATGAACAGGAATACGGATCGTTCTTGCCTGGTCAGCTATGGATCTGGTAATCGCTTGTCTGATCCACCAGGTAGCATAGGTAGAGAATTTATATCCACGACGATATTCAAATTTATCTACGGCTTTCATTAAACCAATATTGCCTTCCTGGATCAAGTCTAAAAATTGTAACCCGCGATTGGCATATTTTTTGGCAATTGAAATCACCAAACGTAAATTAGCCTCGACCATTTCTTTTTTAGCTCTTTCTGCTTGTCTTTCTCCTTTCTGAATCGTATTCACTAGATGTTTGAATTCAGTAATAGGCAAGCCAATTTTTTGTGCCATATCTGTTAAAACAGTAATCATATTGTCAATGATTACTGTTTCTTTAATTATAAATTCTGCCCATAATTTATCCTTGTTGTTTTGTATTTTTTGCTTGAGCAGCTCATCAATAGAGGAACCTTTATATTCATTCAAGAAGCTTTGACGATTAATGCCATATTTTTCTGCAAGTTTCAACAGCGCAGATTCTTGGCTAATTAATTCTCTGTTAACACTATACATTTCATTTAAAATTTCATCGGTACGTTTAATATGAAAACGCATTTCAGAAATTTCATGAATAATCAACTCCAGATTTTTGGCATATTTTTTATTGCTATGGAGTGGCTTCTGCTGATTAGCACTGGCATAATATTTTTTACCGTCCAATAATAATTCTTCTGCAAGATGCGCTATCCGCTCCATACGATCGGTGATGATCGGTAACAATTGTAGTTCCAGGGCAGCAATTGATAAATTATTGCTATCTTCTTCCAATTCTTCTGTTTCTTCCGATTCAATATCAAGTACTGTCGTACTGCTTGCCTTTAACTCACTGTCAGTCTCATTTTCATGCGCTGCATTTGCTTCCAGATCAATTAGATCTCTTAGCATTAATTTTTCATTCACTAAATCTTCATACCATTTAATGAAAAACCTCATCGAAACTGGACTTTCGCAAAGAGATTTAATCATAATTTCTTTGCCTTCTTCGATCTTTTTAGCTATTTCCACTTCGTTTTCACGGGATAATAACTCAACTCCACCCATATCCCTCAAGTATAAGCGTACCGGATCATCAGTAACGCCTAAAACTTCTTCTTCTTGCTCTTCTTCCAACTCTTGTTCAATAGGAGTACTGCTAGAAAATCTTAACTCTTCATCAATATTAATATCAAGCTTGATATCGTCATCATCATCCTCAATAATATCAATGCCAGCATCAGAGAATTTTGAAATAGCTTTTTCCAGGTCATCTATTGACAAATTAGTATTTGCAATAGGTTTATTTAACTCATCATAATTAGCCAGGTTTTTATTTTTTTTATTTGAATTATCTGGTGTTTTTGTTTCAGTCATGTTTT
Organism: Candidatus Trichorickettsia mobilis; assembly: GCF_963422225.1. Lineage (NCBI taxonomy): Bacteria > Pseudomonadati > Pseudomonadota > Alphaproteobacteria > Rickettsiales > Rickettsiaceae > Candidatus Trichorickettsia > Candidatus Trichorickettsia mobilis. The sequence goes on along the minus strand of NZ_OY728607.1, from coordinate 42,849 downwards.
ATGGCCTTTACATCTTGTATACAACTATATTTTCTAACGATTAGAAAAAGAAGAATTTAATTGTTGGAGTTCTTGGGAAGTTCGTAAAATCTCTGCTTGGTATAGTGATGCTTTTTTTAAAGCATCATCGGAGCCACTTTGTAATACGGAAATATATTCTGTTTTTAGCAATAATAATTGGTGTTTTTTACACAATAGTTCCCATAATAGGAGATAATTTACTTCTTTAGTTTTGTCTTCGAATTCTAGCAAATTTGAAAAAATACCATTTGACTTTGATAGTAGAAGATAAGTGTCATAGAATCCAGTATTTTTTACAATTTGTTCAATATTTTCCTGTAGCAGATTGGTAGTAACAGATGATGTTGTGAGTAACCATTCTACAAAATCTTTTAATTTTAGAATGTTAAATTCTAAATGTAGCAAAGAATTTCTAGAGATTTCATGCTGCAAGATAGCTGGAAATCTCAGTAATATTGCGCAAAGTGCATGCTCTAATATTTCTGTTTCTGAGTAATTGTGAGCTTGGTTTAACAATGATAAATTCTGCTGTTGGTTTTTGGTTTGACGATAGTCTTTAAGTGGATTTTTTTGGCGCTTAATTAAATTGGACCATAGCTGATCTTTAAAAAATCTATGGTAATTACTGCTTAAACTACGATCTTTAATTTGTTGTGAATAATGTTCGAGTTTTGCTTCTAAACTAGCTCGTGCTTCGGCGGTAGTAAAATTTTGACCGCTATATTCTATATCCCATATCACTTCTGATAAATTGCGTCTAGCATCCAGAAGTTCCTGAAAAAATAAATTGCCCTGATGGCGACCAATAATATTATCTGGATCAGTACCTTCGGGCAATTGGATAAATGATATTTTTTTGTCGGTAGTTATAGAAGGTAAAATCATATTGATCAATCTTAGTGTTGCTTGGCGACCAGCATTATCCCCATCCAGACAGACTACTATCTCATCACTCATATTCCATAATTTATGGATATGTGTTGCAGTAACAGCTGTGCCCAGCGTTGCAACTACCTCTTGAAATCCAGCAATATTTAAGGCTATCACATCGAGATACCCTTCGACTAGGATTACATAATTTTTTTTGTTAGCTACTGGGAGTGCGGTATTTTCTCCGTAAAGCACCTCACTTTTCTTGAAGACAATAGTTTCAGGAGAGTTTAAGTATTTAGGCATACTATCATCAATAACTCGTCCGCCAAAACCAATTACTCTATTATAAATATTCTTGATTGGAAAAATAATACGATTACGGAAAACATCATAAATATTACCATTATCTTTTTTAACTATTAATCCAGCACTCTCAAGCATCATTAATGGAATCGATTTACTAGCAAAGAATTTTTGTAGCTCGCGACCGGTAGGTGCAAATCCTAAATTAAACTGTTGAATTGCGCTTGTAGTTATCTTGCGCGTTGTTAGATAATTTATCACCTCATTATTAAGATTTGCTTTAAAAAAATTGGTTGCTAGTTCAAGTACATCTATTATTTGTTCTGATTCTTCATATAATTTTGCTTGCTCTGGATTTAATTTTGGTAAGTCGATGCCGTAATCCTTGGCGAGCTTGATGGCCGACTCTTTATAGGATAGGCCACTAATATTACTAACAAACTTAATTACGTCTCCGTGAGCATTGCAACCAAAGCAATGATAAAATCTTTTTGCATTATTAATCGTAAATGATGGTGATTTCTCTGTGTGAAAAGGACAAAGTCCTGTATATTCACCTGATCTTTTTTGTAAAGATACAACTGTACTGACGATATCCGATAAATTAATCCGGTTTCGTAATAGATCGTAAAATTCTATTGGGATGTTCATAAATTATATGATCAAAAGCAAGATGCTAGTAGATAAAGAATATACTAAAGGAATTAATAAATTGTCATTGATATTAATTTTTTTAGCATAATATTCGCTCAAAGTAGCGCAGATACAGCTAATTATTATTATAAAAAAATTAGTGTCATAGCCAATAAAAACATAGCACACTATACTAATTAGTATAGCAGAGCTCAAGAAAGCTATCGACCCTTCTTTCGATTTACCAGTTTCGTTTACAGTGCCAATCTTGATACCCACCAATGCCGCCAATGAATCAGAGATTATTAGAATTAACCAAGAAGTAATCGCCAATGGTTTGACAAATAATAAGGCGGTAATAAAAAATCCAGCAATCATGAAGCTGGCGCCGCTTAATTTAAAAGTGCCGTGTGCTTCGCTAGCTCTGATAAATTTACCAAAAAATCTATCAACAAAATTTCGGATATCTAAACGATGATGTCTATTAAAATCAATATATATTGTTGGAACTAAAAATATGAACAAAAATATTACCATATATATTTTTGGCATAAATAAATAAATCAACGGAAATATTATACTATAGCTATGAAATATTTTACGTTGTGATTCAAAGTGAAAGTTTGCTGTGGTCATCATGAGTAAATAAAAAAATAAATACAATGTTATATGGGCTTTTATTCAAATCCAAACTTGGTTTATTGTCTTGTAATGAGCGAAAATAACGAAAAAATCGACCATTACATAGAAAATGTTTACAGAGCATAATTGTAAATTTGACAAAATGCCTTGCTATACAGTATACTTTAATGCTTAACGTAAACAAGAAATTATTATGGTAAAGTTTCCGATTACCAAAAAAGGCTTTGAAAAATTAGAGCAAGAAATCAAATACCTTAAGCATACTGAGCGTCATAAAATTATTGCAGAAATAGCTGTTGCGCGAGAATTCGGTGATTTATCTGAAAATGCGGAATATCATGCTGCACGAGAAAAGCAAAGCTTTGTTGAAGGGCGTATTATAGATCTTGAAGATAAGATTGCGAGAGCAGAGATCATTGATATTACCAAGCTTTCAGGTGACACGATCAAATTTGGAGCTACCATACAATTGATAGATGATGAAACTGAAGAGAAAGTATTATACCATATTGTTGGTGAATATGAGGCGGATATCACCAAAAAAATGATTTCCATCGCTTCACCTATAGCGAGAGCACTTATTGGTAAGGCAGTTGGGGATATAGTTGAGGTTACAACTCCTAAAGGCGCTAAATCATATGAGGTAGTAGCTGTGCAATACCGGGATCTAGAGATTTAGTGATTAAAGTGTAATGAGATTCTAAAATAAAAAATATATATCTGGATATATCTTGAAAATAGCTAAAATATAATTAATAATTAATTTGATAATATTTGTTTATTGTTAAGTTAATTTGTTAGGTATATTATGAAATATGGTCAGAAGCAGTGGTCTTTTTGGGGATGGTTGGCTAGCAGCATTGATGTGTGCTGTGATTGTGACGGTCGTAAAAGTGAGTGGGAAAGTTACAAGCAAGAAATTAGCAGATCAGAGATGAATTTAGGCGATCAAAATGCGACTCTGTGGTATTCATCAACATCAGCTTCAGCGCCAGTACTAGCCAAACTAGAGCAAGAGGTTGTTAATGTTGCAAATATGAGAAAAGCTGCTAGTTTTAATCCTGATGATCCCCAGACTTATACTACTACTGATACTGAGATTGTAGGTGCTTCAGCTATAAGCACTGATGATATAAGCAATGATAATAGTTAATTTGAGTTCTGCGCTCAACTCTTGAAAAATTGCTGTATGATAATTATTTATAATATAAAATTATATAATATAAATTGCGGTATGAATGAGGTTTAAAAAATGGCAAACAAGAAAAATGTATCATTAATATCTAATGACACTGGTTTTTATAAATATCTACAAGAGATCAATAATATACCGTCTTTGACGATGGAGGAAGAATTCTTGCTGGCCAAAGCTTACTTGGAAGAGCATGATCTTAGGGCTGCGCAAAAATTGGTAACTAGTCATTTAAAATTAGTAGCTAAAATTGCAATTAATTACCGAAACTATGGTTTACCAATCACTGAGCTTGTTTCTGAAGGTAATCTTGGGTTAATGCAGGCTATAAAAAAATATAACCCGGATTTAGGTTTTAGATTATCGACCTATGCTATGTGGTGGATTAAGGCTTCTATCCAGGAATATATTTTAAAGTCATGGTCATTAGTTAAAATCGGTACTACTGCTGCGCAGAAAAAACTGTTTTTTTCTTTAAACAAAGTTAAAAATAAAATTACCAATATGTATTCGCGTATGGTAACCGAGCAGGATTTCCCGCAAATTGCACGAGAGTTAGGAGTAAGTACTAATGAAGTTGCAGAAATGAATATCCGTTTATCTGGTGGAGACATTTCTTTAAATAGCTATATAAATAGTGAAGATTCTACAACTGAATTACTGGAATTTTTACCAGAAACTAGGCCTACACAGGAAGTATCTTTAATTAACCAAGAAGAATTACGACGTAAGCGCAAAGTATTAACTCAAGCTATGGCCATTCTGAATGAACGCGAGCTGCAGATATTGACTGAGCGTAAGTTACAAGATTCTCCAACAACTCTTGATGATTTAAGTATAAAATACAAAATCTCAAAAGAGCGGGTCAGACAAATCGAAAATAAAGCTTTTGAAAAAATACAGAATTTTGTTTTAAATCAGGTTGCTTGTTAGTTTAAACGCTATATTAAATGTGGCTTATTGAATATTATTAACTTTTATGATTTCTAATAGTACGGTGAATTTACATGTCAATAGATAAGTACAGACAGGCATTAGACTTCTTCCGAAACTCAGAAATGGCTGAGGAATTTTTATTTGATACGCAGTCGAGGATCGCAGCGTACATAGAAGCACGTGAGGATCGAAGACAAGTTTCAACGACAAAATCACCAGCCAGAATGAGTTTCAGAAGAAGTCTATTGACAAGTGTGATATTATTGTGTCTATCTGGATGCGCTATAGAAACTACCACTACTTACAACAAAAGTTTAACTAGTGGTTATTCAACCTCAGAGCCTATATATTTAAGCTTTCATGACAATAAGAATGCTTCTTTCTATTTTTTATTAAAACATAAAGCTCCATCTAGTGAGTATTTATTGTATGTACGTTGGAATAGTCCAGATCATGAAATAATATTTAATGGGACTAAATCAACAATAAGATTTTTACTCGATCAATCTAATATAATAACGTTACAACCGATAAAACCACCTAAAATAATGGCTTATAATATTGAGAATAAAGGTCATATTGAGGAGGCGGTATTTAATTTAACTGCAGATCAACTACAGCTTTTAGCTTCAGCTAAAAAAGTTGAAGTAGAACTAACTGGAAGATATATAACAGTATTAGGAACTTTTAATAGAATGCATACGTCTAAGGCGTTCAAAAATTTTATGAATAAAGCTGGTTAGGTATCAAATTGTTGGCGGAATTATCCTATACAGAAAAGCATTCATCTCACATTGTCAGTTCATTATAGCTGCTGTGTTCCAAGGAGTATTCGAGGTGATAGCGTTTTAAGAGGGAGGAAACTGTCTCATTTAGTTTAGTGTGAGTGTGTAAGTTTAACGTGAGCGTTGTTCACGGTTTTTAAAATTGAACGTCACTATAGGACTTACAAAGCTGGTGACCAACGTCATTGCGAAGAGCTTTAGCTCTGAAGCAATCCAGTTCTTTGCACTAGATCTTCTGGATTGCTTCGGCTAAAAGTCTCAGCTCAGACGACTTTTTTAAAAACCGTGAACGTTTAAAATTTAACTTAGCTCTAATACGGCTTCTTCCAATAATTTAATCTTATCTCTAATTGCTGCAGCAGTTTCAAATTCTAAGTTACTGGCTGCAGCTCGCATCTCTTTCTTTAATTTTTCTATATATACTCCTAATTTACCTTGGTCTCGAAATAATTCACGATCCTGTTCAATATTAACAATTTTACTCACTTTATCAAATTCCGTTAACGCATAAATTTTGCGATTAATAGTTTTAGGAATAATCCCGTGTTTTTGATTGTACTCTGCTTGTAGCAATCTACGTTCCATAGTTACGGCTACCGCTTTGGCAATCGATTTAGTAATACGATCAGCATATAATACTACCCTACCCTCACTATTACGAGCCGCTCTACCTATAGTCTGAATTAAAGATACTTCTGAACGTAAGAATCCTTCTTTATCAGCATCAAGGATTGCCACTAAACCACACTCCGGTATATCCAAACCCTCCCTAAGTAAATTAATGCCGACGATAACATCAATATTACCCTGTCTTAAATCTTTTATTATTTCTATACGTTCCATAGTTTGAATTTCTGAATGTAAATATTCAACCTTATGTCCCAATTCTTGCAAATAACTGGTCAAGTCTTCTGCCATTTTTTTAGTCAGCGTCGTCACTAACACTCGTAAAGATCTACTGACAGTAACTCTGATTTCCTCAAGTAAATCTTCAACTTGATTGGTTGCCGGTCTGATAATACATTCTGGATCTAAAAGACCAGTAGGTCTAATAATTTGCTCTACTATTACACCATTAGTTTCCTGCAATTCAAATTCACTTGGAGTCGCCGATACAAAAATAGTTTGCGGGCGCAAATTTTGCCATTCATCAAACTTTAGCGGCCGGTTATCTAATGCTGACGGTAGACGAAACCCATGCTCAATTAACGCTTCTTTTCTAGCTCGATCACCATTATACATTCCTCGGACTTGCGGCACCGTCACATGACTCTCATCAACAAATAACAAAGCGTCTTTAGGTAAATATTCAAACAAAGTAGGCGGCGGTTGACCTGGCAATCTTCCAGTCATAAATCTGGAATAATTCTCTATTCCTTTGCAGCTACCAGTTTCCATTAGCATTTCAAGATCATAGTTGGTACGAGATTTCACTCGCTGTTCTTCCAATAATTTGCCTTGCTGGTGTAAAAATTGTAAATGAAGCTGTAATTCGATCTCAATTTCACCAATTGCTTTTTTGATCACTGTTTGTGAAGTGATAAAGTGAGAGTTTGCATAAACCACCACTTGAGCAAGCTTAGCAATAGTATTACCAGTTAAAGGATCAAATTCATGGATATATTCAAGTTCATTAGCAAAAAATGATAATCTCCAAGCCTTATCAGCATAATGAGCTGGAAAAATATCTACACTATCACCTTTAACTCTAAACGTTCCTCGCTCAAAACCGATATCATTCCGTTCATATTGCAAATTTATCAACTCAAGTAGTAATTGGCTTCTAGAATAGCTATCACCAACCTTCAAGGTTATTACCATTTGGTGATAAAGCTCAGGAGAACCTAAGCCATATATACATGATACTGATGATACTACTATCACATCTCTTCTTTCTAATAGAGAACGAGTAGCAGAGTGTCGTAGCAAGTCTATAGTATCGTTAATCGATGCATCTTTTTCAATATAAGTGTCAGTGCGTGCAACGTAAGCTTCTGGTTGATAATAGTCATAATAAGAAACAAAATATTCAACAGCATTATCTGGAAACAACTCTTTCATTTCTGAATAAATTTGGGCGGCCAGAGTTTTGTTATGTGCCATAATTAAAGCTGGACAATTCATCTGGGCAATGATATTAGCCATGGTGAAAGTTTTACCTGAACCAGTAATACCAAGTAACATTTGTGATTTCTGTCCAGATGCCAAACCTTCAACAATTTGCTGAATCGCTGCTGGTTGATCACCAGCAGGCTGATAATCTGATTTAATTAAAAACTGAGCCATTAATTTTATTACTTGCCAAAAACTTAATAATCACGCTAATATCCGAGCCTAATTACCTAGAGATATTCTATCCTAATAAAATCAATTATAAAATGGATAAATAATTATTATGTCAAAAATTGTTATTTACACTAGTTCATCATGCCCATATTGTCTTAGAGCCAAAGCTTTACTCAAAAGAAATAATGCTAAATTTGAAGAAATTAATATTGAAAATGATCAACAGCTGAGAGAAAAAATGATTCAACAAGCAGATGGTCGTAAAACTGTACCACAAATCTTTATTAATGATATACATATAGGTGGTTGCGATGATTTATATGCTCTTGAACAGGAAGGTCGATTGCAAGAGCTGTTAGATGATAATTTAAAATTTTAAGAAAAATCTCGCTGAACTATTAGCCTTACACAACGACGGTAGACTACTTGTACTACCTTCGTTGTAATTGTTGTGTAACAATACTTAATTCACACACATAACAAACTATTACCAAGCACGACAAAGTCTTCATTATATGCTGAACCAAATGCATTAAAATGTTTTCTGCCGTTTTAATTGGCAACTGGGGTTAAGTAAAAATAATTTTGGCTTCTGAAAAAGGAGGGTGTTCAATGAACTGTGTCAATTAAAGTAAGGCTCGTCTGAGCTAAGACCACGTTAGTGGTCAAAGCAATCCAGTCAATTTAATTGACACACCGAGTTTTTTCTGGATTGCTTCGCCTTCGGCTCAGCTCAGACGATTTGACACAGTTCATTGAACACTCTCGAAAAAAGATCAAATTCATGAATCATTTAATGATAAAACTCAAGACAACCTAAATCATGAATAGATGATAGTTAATAAGATCTATCATATTTTGCGTAATATATATTGAGTTATTAATTATTGCTTGCTAAAAACTTGATGATTGAGTTAATATCTGCGCTTAATCAACTATCAATATGGTGGAGGGTTATTTTAAAACATTTAATAAAACAATATATCTAGTGTTATTTCGTTCTGGTATAATCGTAGCATTCTTTACCTTACTTTCCCGTATTTTTGGATTGGCAAGAGAGTTATTTATTGCTTCAATGTTTGGTACCAGCTATTTAGCTGACAGTATTAATGTAGCATTTAAATTACCAAACCTGTTTCGACGTATTTTTGGCGAAGGAGCATTATCCGCAGTCTTTATTCCAATCTTTAACGAAAAATTATTACATTCATCACAAGCAGCCCGCAAAATTTCCGGAGAAATTTTTACTTTATTATTATTAACTTTAATTGCGTTAGTAATTTTAATGGAAATTTTTATGCCATCAATAGTGCTGATACTAGCCCCAGGATTTCATAAAGATCTAGAAAAATTTGAGTTAACTATATTATTATGCCGAATTACCATACCTTATGTAATATTCATTTCAGCAACAGCATTATTGGGTGGTATCTTGAATTCTGTAAAACAATTTGCCGCTTTTGCGTTTGCTCCAATTATTTTAAGTATTACCGTTATAATAGGTACTTTAATTTTACAACAATACATCTCATCACCTATCGCAATTAGTATTGCTGTAGTGATTGCAGGAATATTACAAATCTTATTTATGTTTTATTTTGTCTTTAAAGCAAACTTGTCGTTTCCTTTGACTATTAACATTCATGATAGTGATGTAAAGAAATTTTTATTAAATATGATTCCGGCAACTTTAAGTTCAGGTGTATATCAATTAAATTTATTTATCTCGCAATCAATTGCCAGTTTTATTCCAGGAGCTGTTTCTATTCTCTCATATGCAGATCGCATTTATCAATTTCCCCTATCGATTATCGGAATAACTTTTGGCACGATATTACTTCCTGAATTATCTAAAATATATAAAACCAATGACCTAAAAAGAGCTTACCAGCTTCAAAACAAAGCCATCCAAGCAGGTTTATTTCTATCGATACCGGCAAGTCTTGGAATCATTCTACTATCTGAACCTATTATTCATATAATCTTTGAACGTGGTGCTTTTCTTGCTAGTGATACCATAAAAACCGCACAAGCAATTTCAGCTTTTGCGATAGGATTACCTGCTTTTGTTCTCTCAAAAATTTTTATGCCTATTTTTTATGCAAATAATGATACTAAAACTCCATTAAAAATAACTATATATTCATTAACTATAAATACTATATTAAACCTGATCTTAATGCTGTTCTTTGATCATGTAGGAATAGCACTTGGCTCATCTATCGCTGCCTGGTATAATGTTTGGTTATTACATAAACATGCAAAAATTTATCATGTAGTCTCTTTTACTTCCAAAAAGATTATGATATTTACTTTAAAATTAATTTTCAGTGCTTTATGCATGAGCTTAGCGATTTTAATCATCAATTATTATTATGGCTCATATTTTTATCATGAGTCATTATTAATTAAATCATTAACGCTGTCAGCCACCATTCTTACTGGAGCTTTAATATTTTTTATCAGCAGCATAATTATAGGAACTTATCAAGAATTATTATCAAAAAAATGAAAACTCAATCTAACTATCAAGATCTTCTCAAATTACTGGCAATTATAGCGATGACCATTGATCATTTAGGTCTATATTTCTATCCGGAACAACAAATATTACGCGCTATTGGCAGATTGGCGATGCCTATTTTTTGTTTTTTTGCTGGTTATAATTTTCACAAACGCCCGAAACACTTAATCTTAATATTAGGAATATTATTATATATTATTGCACGGTTTATTTTTGGAAAATTTCAGGGAGCTAATATCTTAATCAGTATTTATCTAGGACAATGGTATATATTTTTGTTTGATCATCAATTAAAAAAATTTGCCAGCGGTTGTTGGCACGTGATCATTGGCGGAATCCTGTTTCCTTATACCGACATTTTATTCGAATATGGTACTCTGGTTATAGCAATAATGATTCTGGGATATATCGCAAAATATGAAGACAGAAATCGTAATTTAACAGTGGCTATCGCAATTATTTTGTCATTATTTCATGCTTTTGTTATATTTATGCCGACAAAATCTGATCTTATTATCACCATAATAATAGCAATTAGTGGATATTTACTTATAACTGCACGTAATTTTAATCAACCAATTAATCTAAAAATAAATGTGATTACCAGAAATATATTATTTGTTTATTTTATCCAAGTAGTAATAATCCAGTATGTATGGATATTACGTAACTTGAGTTAAAACACTTGACTATAGTAGGTCTTCCTTATATACTCGCTGCCAAATTTTGATAGCTTTTCCAACGGAATTATTAAGTCAATTGGAAAAGCTATAATAATCTAATACTAAAAATAAGGTTCAGTCGTGGCAAAGAAGAATAAGAATATTTTAGTAAAGCTTGTAAGCACCGCAGGTACTGGTTATTTTTTAGTAAAAAAACGCAATCCAAAAACTCAAACTGAAAAATTATCATTTAAAAAATACGACCCAAAAGTTAGAAAGCATGTCCAATTTAAAGAAGAAAAAATCAAATAAGGTTAACTAAATTATGGCAACAAAAATTCGTCTAGCTCGAGGTGGGGCAAAAAAGCGTCCTTTTTATCGGATAGTAGTAGCAAATGCTACTGCTCCTAGAGATGGAGATTTCCTGGAAAAAGTCGGAACATACAACCCGCTTTTAGCTAATGATAATAAAGATCGTATTGTGCTAAAAGTAGATCGTATTGAATATTGGTTAAGCTGTGGTGCCAAACCAACAGAAATTGTTGCAAAATTTATTGCTGCCGCTGGTGTAAATTTACCAGAATGGGCAAAAAAAGAGATGGCTATAAGAACACAAGGCCAACAAGCCAGAAAACCTAAAAAATCAGAAAGCTAAAAATATAGCGAATATCATCCCTAACCATACCCCTAACTTGTGTCAGGGCATGATTATGGATGATATTATGTATCCATGATAACATTCTGTATTCTCTGGATGATGATAAGTTAGATAAAGATGAATAATAATAATAAGCATACTTATTAAACACTATCTCAAATTATATATTAGACCTCTTCGGAAACTGCATGTAAGAGAGGAATTTTTAGGAAGAATGAAGGCGAGCACCGCAACGTACTCTTGTTTGTTTCGGAGCGGAGACAAGTTTTGACGACAAAATTACTTCTTAGATACAGTTTCCGAAGAGGTCTATTTTCTTGCCGGATTAGCTCAGTGGTAGAGCAACCGCCTTGTAAGCGGTAGGTCGTCAGTTCAAATCCGACATCCGGCACCACATTTACTGCATTTACTCTTTGATTATCAAATTATATAAAAATGACCACCAAATTTATTTTCATTACTGGCGGAGTTGCATCGTCTTTAGGCAAAGGTATTGCTTCTGCTGCTCTTGGCGCCCTACTGCAAGCTAGAGGATTTAGCGTTACTTTAAGAAAGCTTGATCCCTATTTAAATGTCGATCCTGGGACAATGAGTCCGCACCAACATGGAGAAGTATTCGTCACTGAAGATGGCATGGAAACTGATCTGGATCTTGGTCATTATGAGCGTTTTACTGGTATCAATGCTACAATAGCCGATTATGTAACTACCGGACAAATATATAGTAACGTAATTGCTCAGGAAAGAAAAGGGGTCTATCTTGGAGCGACAGTACAAGTCATTCCTCATATTACCGATGAAATAAAACGTTTTATTTTAAATAAAACCGCTAATACTGATTTTATATTATGTGAAATTGGTGGAACTGTTGGTGATATCGAAAGCTTACCCTATCTGGAAGCGATTAGACAATTAAGAAACGAACTAGGCTCTGATCGTACTTTATTTATTCATCTAACTTTATTACCATACATCCATACAGCAGAAGAAATTAAAACAAAACCCGCACAACATTCAGTTAAAGAATTATTAAGTGTTGGCATCCAGGCCGATATACTAATTTGCCGCAGTGATCGCCTCATTCCAATAGAAGCACGTACCAAACTAGCACAATTTTGTAACGTCCAAAATGCAGATGTGCTGGCAGCTCTAGATGCACAAACTATATATCATGTACCTTTACAATATCATCAAGCAGGATTTGATCAACGTGTATGCAAGTATTTTGGGGTTAATTTTGATAATCATCCAATTAATTTAGATAATTGGCAAAATATCATTGAGAGAATAGAGAATCCAACTTATAGCTTACGTATAGCCATAGCTGGGAAATATATTAAATTAAAGGATGCATATAAATCTCTTATTGAAGCGATAACTCATGCTGGTATAACGGCACAAGCCAAGATAGAACTAGTATGGGTTGATACCGAACAATTAGATGATATCCATCACCATCTTAACGATATTGATGGTATCATTATCCCAGGTGGATTTGGTACTCGTGGCATAGATGGTAAGATTGCCGCGATTAAGTTTGCTCGGCAAAACAAGATTCCTACTTTAGGCATTTGTCTGGGCATGCAACTTACAATTATCGAAGCTTGTAGAAATGTTTTAGGGATAAGCAATGCTTCCAGTACAGAATTTGGTCAGACTGCTGAGCCAGTAATTGCACTGATGACAGAATGGCTTGACCCATTACTACTAACACAACAACGTAATAATACTGATAATAAAGGTGGAACTATGCGTCTTGGTTCATACCCATGTCAGATCAAGAATAATACCAATGCTTATGCTGCCTACGAGGCTCCATTAATATTTGAGAGGCATCGGCATCGATATGAAGTTAATCTAAAATATAGGAACCAGCTAGAAGAAATTGGATTGATATTTTCCGGTATGTCCCCTGATGGTCAATTAACCGAAATTATAGAATGGCGTGATCATCCATGGTTTGTAGCAGCACAATTTCATCCAGAACTTAAATCTTTGCCATTTAAACCACATCCCTTATTCAAAAACTTTATTTTCGCAGCTTTAAGATGATGTATGTAGGCTCTATGAAGGAAATTTTAATAGGCTTATTTTTGTATATTTTGCCTATTTTTTTATCTTTCTGTTGCAAATTTTATTAGTACCAGTTTATCATAAAATTTGACTTGAAATATCAAAAAATATCCTAAAAATCATTTTAATGTTTTGTTTCATAAACCTCTGAGCCATAAACTAGAAAAACAAAAGTAACTATTGTATTTAAATTAGAAGTAGTTATTATCACTTTCATATCAAAAAACTAATATTATAATATAAATATATGGACTATTTATGTACCAGTATACCTATAAAAATTGTTTAGAGATTAAGGACGATACCTTAGCAAGATTCAACAATAATAAATTATCATTGCGTACGATTATAAAAGAGAGACTTTCTTATACTACTAATACTACCCCATTATATAAAGTATTACATCAACCGGCAGTCGATGAATGGATTACCCCTTATATTACTATTGCTAAACAAATCAGAGAAAATTTTGATGATATTCTAATTATAGCTATGGGCGGAGCAACGTTAAATCCACAAGCTATTCTAGGACTGGTTAAAAATAAAATAGCTCGACCACAGTTTCATTTTATCAATAATACCGATCCTTTTTATTTTAAGACCCTGCTTGATCAATTAAACCTTCGTAAAACTATTTGTATTGTTATTAGTAATTCTGGTGAAACTTTAGAGACTATAGCTCTTACAAAATCATGTCTGGAATATTATCAAAAATCAGCTGTGATAAATTTTCAAAATAATTTTTTGTTCATCACTGGCGCAGGTAATAATAGTTTGCGCCGTCTTGGCGAACAAATAAATTCAACAATTTATGACCATGCTAGTCATATTAGTGGGCGCTATGCTGGATTTACCAACATCTCAACTTTACCAGGACTTATAGCTGGAATCAATGTTGAGCAGCTTTTGCAAGGAGCCGCCAAAGTGATCGAAGATTTTTGGAACAATAAAGAAGAAAGTATAGTAGCACAAGCTGCAGCCATACTAGCCGCTGTAGAAAAACCAATAATGGTTAATCTGGCATATCTACAGTGTTTTTCTCCATTTTTAGAATGGTACTCACAAATTATTGCCGAATCATTAGGTAAAAACAAAGGTGGTTTTACTCCAATTAGAGGCATAGGACCTAATGATCAACATAGCATGTTACAGCTATATTTAGAAGGTAAGAGCGATAAAATATTTACCATGTTTTATCTATCAGATCCAGAAATGCAGAACAGCATCCCAGAATTATCACGAATTAACAAGATTTGCTTCGAAGCAACAAAACAAGCATTAAGCGATAAACACTTGCCGCTAAGAACATTAATATTAAATGATTTATCAGAAAAATCTGTTGGAGCTCTAATGGCTCATAGCATGTTGGAAATCATTTTACTTGGACATTTACTAAACGTTAATCCTTTTGACCAACCAGGGGTAGAATTAATAAAGATACATGCTAGATCAATGCTTAATAAATAATTGAGCAGGTTCGACAAATTTCTAGTGAGCGTTGTAAGTTAAAAATGTGATAAAACATATCTATAAACCTTAAAGCCAGCAGAGAATATCAACTTTCAAGCCTAGTAGTGGCACCATAGCGATTCGCCGATACGTCCCCAGGTTTAATATGCCAATACATAAAACCTACAATAGGGATAAAACCTATCAGAACCCACCATCCGCTTTTATTAATATCATGGAGTCTTCTAACACTTAAGGAAAGATTAGGGGTAACAAAAAAAAATAAAAGAAGATATACGAGGATACCATTCTCTTGCAACCTAAAATAACTATATGAGCCGTATATGATTCCAAAAAATAAGGCAAACCACCAATACTCCGCCCTCGACGCTCTAGAGGAATAATCAAAGATTCTGCTATATGCAAGAAATACCGCCTGCTTCATATTCATTTTATTAACACCATTATCTTGTTATATCAAACATAAATATATGAACAACTTTGTTACTTAATAATAAATTAGGAGTCTGTTTTACTTATTTTAATATATCTAAAAATCAAAATAATCTCTATAAATATTACAAATGAGCGTCACAAAAAAATTGCTATTGTGGTTGCAGTATTTGTAATTTAATATTAGACTTCTCTCAGAGGGTAGCTTTCGAAGAAATATGATAAACACAGCTTTTATTGGATTAGACTATATTGTTGATATTACGGAAGAAGGCGGAAAGATTGCCAGTTCTGCAGCTCATGCTGCCGAGCGCAATTGTATTGATAACGCTAATAAGGCATTACATATAGCTCGTAAAAAAGGATGGTTGACTATATTGGTAAAAGTAGGCTTCTCTTTACATTATTATGAGCAGCCTAAAAATTCTCCAATGTTTAGTAAGGTACATATTTCTAATGCTTTAGCATTAGAGGGAAAAGGTACAAATTTTCATTCTGCACTAGATGTACAACCTACAGATTTAGTAATTATTAAACCACGAGTAAGTGCCTTTTACGGTACTATGCTTGAAGCAGCATTAAGAGCCAATAAAATCAATCGACTCGTCATGGCTGGGGTAAGTAGCGTCTGGGCAGTACAATCTACAGTACGTGATGCTCATGATCGGGATTATGAAGTATATGTATTGGAAGATGCATGCGCCGCTATCAATGAAAAAATGCATCAAACATCTATGGAAATGTTATCCATTATAGCTAAAATTATTCATATACCGGACATGACCAACCTTTAATTTGAGTTTTATAACCAAACAATTGGAAGCAACGTTCAAACAAAAAGTAAGAAGTGGAAGCCTTAAAGGGTAGATGTAAACAAAACGTTAAGATGATTTTTAATGACACAGTTCAGCGAACACTCCCAAGCATAAATATATTCGATGATTAAGTTTTGTTTAAATGATGATAAAAATTACGTTTGCAGGATAAAAACTTATGTTTTCCTACTGCTAGCAACAGCTTCACATAAATGAAAACGTGATGAATGATGTAATCAAAAGATTTTGGCTTTGGTGTAATAACAGTTTGGATACTACTATACTAACAATTGCAGTAATTATTGTTACTCCTCTGTATACCATATCTCTATGGCTAAATGATACCTATTGGCAAAAAGTGACTATAGTTTCAATAGCTACATTAATTGTCCATCATCGTTTGCAGTCAGCTCCGTTATGGGTGATGCTGCACGGAACACTGATAATTATAGGTTTTCTACTTACATTTCTTGCCTTACCTATTCCATGGCTTTTTGTATTGTTATGCGCCAGTATGGCAGCCTTTACTATACACCTTACTAACTGGAATAGTAATTTACGTACTTTTGGTAATTTTACTTTTATCCCTGTATTATATCTTGCCTGCGAGCTTAATCAAGAGCTTGTTGAAGAACGTCTTCAAACTGCTCTTAGTTTTGTTCCCTATATGATCTATGCAATATTGCCAGTATTATTTATCAGCATATATAATCATTATTATAGTTATAATAAGAAAGAAAAATCTTTAATATGGTACATGCTCCAACTACAGAATAAATCAATGGATTATGGTAAAGGAATTAGTTCTATTGAGCCATTAATTGCTATTACTTTAGCAGTAAGCTTAAGCGCTTTGCTAGTAGAGACAGAAGGAGTAGCAAAAGGACAGTGGCTTATTTGGTCTTCCGCTAGTGTGATAACCGGAGAGGTAGCTACAGCATCAAAAAAATTAAGAGATCGTTCAATAGGAGTAGTACTAGGAGTTCCCATAGGAATTATACCAATTGCAATAATTAACGCGGTGGCCTAAAATGGATTTTTAACGGATAAAAGGTACTCAAATAGCTAAGTTAATATTGCCGCTAGGTTTTCATGATCATGATTTTATAAAAATGATGAAACATGAGCCGCATGGTCGGAATCGCATACGTTTATTGGCGATGTATCACCTTCAATTAGGCAAATCTTTTAAAGCCATATCTGCAATAGTGAAGTTGCACTGGAAAACCGTGCAATCATGGCTCAGAAGATTTAGAAATCATGGTTTTGAAGGTTTATTTGAATCACAAAGAAGCGGCGCTCCTAGGAAGATTAACACTCTACAAAAATCTGCTCTTTTTGATAAAATCAATATGCTCAGTGAAAGTGAAACTGGCGGTATATAACCGCAAGCTACATAACATGTTGCTTGAGGAATATGGCGCTAAATGCGCTTTAAAAACAGTCTACAATACTATGCATCGCCTTGGTTTTAGCTGGATTACTTCTCGTTCAATGCATCCAAAGTCAAATCAAGAGACTCAAAATACATATAAAAAAACTTCCCAGACATGTTAACAGAATTATTACCAAAAAATATCGATAGATGTAACGTTGATATATGGTCTCAGGATGAAACTCGAGTTGGGCAACAAGGTAGCTTAACTCGTATATGGGCTAAACGCGGCACTAGACCCCGTAAAGTTCGGCAACAGCAATTCATTTCAACATACATTTACGGAGCTGCTTGCCATGATACGGGAGAATCTTTTGCATTAATTTTACCATATGCCAACACACGGGCAATGAATAAATTCTTAGAAGACCTTTCTCTCACTACTCAAAGCAACCGACATATAGCTTTACTAATGGATAATGCAGGTTGGCACACAGCCAAAAAACTAACTGTTCCAAGCAATATCACTTTGATACCGCTTCCGCCTTATGCACCAGAACTTAATGCAATGGAACAAGTTTGGGAGTGGATCAAAAATCATTTCTTGTCTAACCAATGTTACGGTGCATATGAAGATATTGTCACTATGGCTTGTTACGCTTGGAATCAACTTGCTCAGAATGTAGATTTAGTAAAATCAATTATGTATAGAGACTGGATAAATACACCGTGTTAATTATTGCAATTGGTATTATACTTGGTACCTTACTACCTCATACGACGTTATACATAAATCTTGGAAGCCTATGTACATTATTGACGTTAGTGGCTTTTCGCAAATATATTTTAGGATTTGGAACACGATGTTGCTGTATAGCACTCGTAATCACTTTAATGAACGAAAATGTAATATCTGCTGGAGAACGTATTTTAAACGTATTATTAGGTGGAGTGATAGGTGTAAGCATTTTTTATATTACTCATAAAACTATAAAATGGAGTAAACAAACTTTATTGGATAAATAGTAAATGTTTCTGTCCATAGCCAAAAGTGCTAATCAATATATATTTTCAAGTTGTTTAAAAATGTTATAATTTTAGGAATTCTGAGACTGTTCATTCAACGCAAATTCTTGATCTATAGCTTCAATCGTTGTGGGCGTTCACGATTTTTAGTGAGCGTTCACGGATTAAAAAATCGTCATTGCGAGAAGTGAAACGACGAAGCAATCCAATTGAAATCAATGTTTTTTAGCTATTTTCTGGATTGCTTCGTCGTTTCACTTCTCAGCTCAGACGGGGGTTGTAGCTTTGTAAGCCCCTGACTTGCGTTCAATATTAAAAACCCGTGAACGCTTACGATTTTTAAGCTTAACCACATACAAGACATAGAGGAGCCGTTAGGCTCCGTGGCGATTCAGTTGCAGCTCGAGAAGGGACTTTAATAAAGACTGGATTGCCATGACGACGCCGGGATCCTATTAACCTGCTCAAGCAAGACGTAAAACCTAGTGGTTAACCCCTCCTCCTTTCACTTCTTTACCATTAAATTTAGCACCAACACTATACCTTCTTATTCTTTGTGTGGTAGATTTTTGATGATTATTAATTTGTTCTCCTATAGTTACTGCTTGTGTTTTTAATTTTTCTTTATTTACTGTGTTTGTCGGCATGTCTAGTTTTTGAGCATTCTCCATAGCTTTAGCCAGTGGAGTTTTTTGGGTAACTTGTAGATTTGCAATTTCACCTGGATTATATTTATCCAATGGATTATGAGCTCTTACAACATCTCGAAATATACTGGCAGTACGAGCTATAAAACCAGGCTTAGCCTCTTGCACCTTTTTTACTTTTTGTTCTATTTGATCTTTTGCCTCCTTAAATTTATCTAATTTTTGCTGATCAGACATTTTAAAATAGCCTTTATCACCAACAAGTTGTTTAAGCGCCATAGTTTGCTTCTGTTGTTCACGTTTTGCTTTTCTTAACTCAGTAATATTGTTATATCCAGGTGTATCTGGTTTTCCTCGTTCGGTATCTATTCCTTGTTTCAATTCAAAACGCTTTTGATCTATTGCATTCTGGCCAGTAACTCCAAGTCCCCCAGAAATCGCAGTCATCGCACCAGTTTTGGCAAGCATTACCGGATTAGTTAGTGCATTGGTTACAGTTTCTGCTACTAACGGTACAACCGTTTCTACACCGTACTTGGCTGCACTTTTCAACCCTGAAGCACCTTCTTTACCCTCTACATATCTCTCAGTTTCTGATCTTTTACCACTTTTTGTTGGAGTATATAATTCACTTTCTAAAATAACTCTCAATTTTGGATCTATTTTGAATATTTGCTCTTGAACAGCAATATTATTCCTATTTTGAATAAGTAATCGATGTTCATTATTTAGTTTACGAGTAGTTCTAGTTTGAATAGTATCTTTAACTACTCCTATTCCTACTCCCACTCCAGCTGCAACAAGCCCCACCACTGCCAGCGGAGCTGCTAATACTGCAAAAGTAACTCCTATACCAATAGCAACAACTCTACCAACTATATTACTAGTAACTACTTTAAAAACTTTTGAATTTATTACCGTGTTCACAGCTTTTGAAACCCACTGCCCTACTTTTGATTCCTTAACTTTATTAACAAGATTTGATACCCCATCCATAAATCGCTGCCAGCCTGATTTCGGTTTTTCTACCACCGACTCTTTTGTTTCTTGCTTTTCTGGTGCTAAAGGTGAATTTTCTTGGGAAAAGGAGAATCGTCTTTTAGGTTGATCAAAATTTATGTTAGGTTTTTTAAATTCTTTTGTAGTAATATTTTTTTCATTGGTAGCTTTTTTAATATTCTCACTTTGCTCATTATCTTTGTTATCTGTATTATCTTTGTCCATATTTGTATTTATAGGTTTATTAAATTAGTTTTATTTTAATTATCTTCATTATGAATATTAATATAATTATCAAATCCAATACAGTCAATTATCAATTGAATATCCTGTTTTTTAGAATATACTACAAAATGAGTTGCCTTACACTGTATTAATATCTATAAAATTGTTATTCCGAGTTCCGAGCATTAAGCAGTGAGCTAGTAAAATCTGCCGGATTTTTCTTCACAAAAAAACACTAAAGCTAAATAATATATTTGACACTATTTTACCTTGTACTAATTTTTTGCTACTTAAATTGTTATCAAAGAAGAATAGTGATTGAAGATACCGAAAGGAACAAGATAAGCCACCTATCGGTGGCAGCTTAGCTTTTTACATCTCTTGCCAACTTCTGTTATCAAAGGTAATATGCAAGTCATTACAAATAATCAGAGTAAAAGATGGAAATAATCGGTAAAGGAATCTCTATAAAACATATTTTTCTTGATCGGGGTAATTGGCGTCGATTTCACTGAAAAATATAGCGAGCTGAGGTATGGTATTATCTTTAACGTTACTAAAGTTATATTGTGCGGAACGAAATATTTAGGATTTAAGAGTTATAGCTGCCCTACATGTGATCACGGTAAATCAGTAGTATTTAGTTGTAAAGGTAGATTTTGTTCTCGTTGCGGTAAGAAGCAAACAGATCAATGGATAAGTAAAGCTACCAATGTTCTACCAAAGACACGTTGGCAGCACATTACATTTACAA
The DNA here is from genome assembly GCF_963422225.1 of Candidatus Trichorickettsia mobilis. Taxonomy (NCBI): domain Bacteria; kingdom Pseudomonadati; phylum Pseudomonadota; class Alphaproteobacteria; order Rickettsiales; family Rickettsiaceae; genus Candidatus Trichorickettsia; species Candidatus Trichorickettsia mobilis. Next base: position 21,518 of record NZ_OY728607.1, on the reverse strand, counting down.
TGCCCGACTCATTATGGCCAATATTTTGGCTTAATCGCAATCTGTTTGGATTAATTTCTGCTGTTGCCGCCGGAATTATTAAGGAAATAGCAACAAAGAAAAAGATTGTAGTCGCTATATTTACTGCCCTGCACACCTTCGGTAGAGATTTAAAACGTAATGTTCATATCCATTTATCGGTTACTTGCGGCGGTATAGATAGCAAGGGTAATTGGCGTAAATTATTTTTCCCTGCCGAGCCTATTAAAAAAATGTGGAGACATAGAATTCTTGAGTTATTTCGCTCAGAATACGCCTCAAGTAATTTGAAATTACCGTCGAAATATCAAAATGATGGCGATTTTAACAACTGGATGATCGGCCTATATGAAATCAGTTGGTATGTTTATTTGCAAAAACCATCAGACGATCATAAACGCAACATAAACTATTTAGGGCGATATATAAAACGACCTCCTATTTCTGAGGCAAGAATAGAGGAATATGATGGACTGCAAGTAACGTTTAGATTTCTTGACCACTACAATAACACGATTGATCACGTCACAATGCCTGTACTGCAGTTTATATCTAGCCTGATTATGCACATACCCGATCGTTATTTTCGAATAATAAGGTACTACGGCTTTTTATCTAACAGAACTAGAGGAATACAACTACCTATTGTATATAAGGCGATAAACCAAATTATACCTAAGAAAATCAAGTCATTGAACTGGAGATTAATGATTTGGTTAAACTTTAAAAAAGATCCGTTATCTTGTCCAAACTGTAATCAATTTATGAGCCTGAGACAGGTTTATTACGGTTTATCTCCACCCTTGTTATTAGTGAAGATCAATGAATTATTGTGAACGCCTCGGTGATATTCATATGGTGAACCGTTGCTTCACGCCACGTTAATATAATTTTAAAAAATTGGCCTATTTTGAGATAGATTTTAAGAGAAGATTTTTATACAAGTGTCAATAATTTCTAATATCACAATTTAACAACCAAATTTTTAAAGAAAATTTTAAAATTTTCAAAAAAATATTTTTGGTAAAATTTTTGAAATTCCTATACTATAAAATATACAGGTGAATTTAAAAAAGAGACCTAATTCAGGCGAAATTATCAATGATACTATCATGAAAGCTGAATAACAGCTGCAAAATACTACCAAAATTTACCGACAAGCTTGAGGATTGGTTAAGAATTATTGAAATGTACTCAACAGATATAGACAAATCTTAAAAAAGCTGCATTGTATTTTGCCAGCCTATAACAGATTAATATACAGAAATTTATAAACTTAAACTAAAAATTTGCATTGCAAGCTTGGCAGCGACTTACTCTCCCATGTTTGAACAACATAGTACCATCAGCGCTGTGAGGTTTCACTTTCGAGTTCGGTATGGGATCGAGTGTTTCACTCACGCTATAACCACCAAGCCAGCAATGAAAACTTATATTAAGTAAAAATATAGCCATACTACTCTAAAGCGCTCTTGGCTATATTATACTATAAAATAACAAATTAAATAAATAAAGCTAAAATCTATATGACCTGCATTTACAAAATTAACACTACATACATGTGTAATCTCAGCAAAGTAAATCAATCGAGCTATTAGTACCAGTTAGCTACATGTGTTACCACACTTCCACACCTGGCCTATCAACGTGGTGGTCTTCCACGGCTCTAATAGAGAAGTCTAGTTTTGAGGTGGGTTTCCCGCTTAGATGCATTCAGCGGTTATCCCTTCCGTATTTAGCTACCCAGCTATGCCGCTGGCGCGACAACTGGTCCACCAGAGATACGTCCACCTCGGTCCTCTCGTACTAAAGGCAGATCCTCTCAAACTTCTTACACCCACGGCAGATAGGGACCGAACTGTCTCACGACGTTCTAAACCCAGCTCACGTACCACTTTAATCGGCGAACAGCCGAACCCTTGGGACCTTCTCCAGCCCCAGGATGTGATGAGCCGACATCGAGGTGCCAAACGATTTCGTCGATATGGACTCTTGGAAATCATCAGCCTGTTATCCCCGGAGTACCTTTTATTCGTTGAGCGATGGCCCTTCCACTCGGAACCACCGGATCACTATGACCGACTTTCGTCTCTGCTCGTCTTGTCAGACTCGCAGTCAGGCTAGCTTATGCCATTGCACTCTAAAGGTTGATTTCCGACCAACCTGAGCTAACCATCGCGCGCCTCCGTTACTTTTTGGGAGGCGACCGCCCCAGTCAAACTACCCACCATGCATTGTCCCGACTCCTGATTCAAGGAGTACGGTTAGAGATCAAAAATCAAAAGGGTGGTATCTCAAGGATGACTCCACAATAACTAGCGCTACTGCTTCATAGTCTCCCACCTATCCTGCACATTTAATTTCTAATACCAGTGCAAAGCTATAGTAAAGGTTCACGGGGTCTTTCCGTCTAACCGCGGGAACTCCGCATCTTCACGGAGAATTCAATTTCGCTGAGTCGATACTGGAGACAGTGGGGAAGTCGTTACGCCATTCGTGCGGGTCGGAACTTACCCGACAAGGAATTTCGCTACCTTAGGACCGTCATAGTTACGGCCGCCGTTCACTGGGACTTCAATTCAGAGCTTGCACACCTCCTTTTAATCTTCCAGCACTGGGCAGGCGTCAGACCCTATACTTCGTCTATTGACTTTGCAGAGCCCTGTGTTTTTAGTAAACAGTCGCTACCCCCTAGTTTGTGCCACCTATAAATGGTTACCCATTTACAGGTCATCTTTCTCCCGAAGTTACAGATGTAATTTGCCTAGTTCCTTCAGCATCGTTCTCTCAAGCGCCTTGGTATACTCTACCTGTCCACCTGTGTCGGTTTCGGGTACGGTCTTATTGGGGTGTTATTTCCTGGAAAACATTCACTGCATACACAATCCGTTAAGCATATACAACTTTCTGTTTCCGTCACGCTCCCCAGGTTCAGGAATATTAACCTGATTCCCATCGATTACGCCTTTCAGCCTCACCTTAGGGGCCGACTAACCCTGCGCAGATTAACTTTACGCAGGAACCCTTGGACTTTCGGCGAGAATGTTTCTCACATTCTTTATCGCTACTTATGTCAGCATTCTCACTTCCGATACCTCCAGCAAACCTCACAGTTCACCTTCAACGGCTTACGGAACGCTCCGCTACCACTCATACACTTTAGTGTACGAATCCGCATCTTCGGTACATAGCTTTAGCCCCGATACATTGTCGGCGCAAGAAAACTTATTTAGACTAGTGAGCTATTACGCTTTCTTTAAATGATGGCTGCTTCTAAGCCAACATCCTAGTTGTTTTGGTTTTCTCACAACCTTTCACACTTAGCTATGATTTAGGGACCTTAGATGGCGGTCTGGGCTATTTCCCTCTCGACTATGGACCTTAGCACCCATAGTCTGTCTGCTATGCTGTACTCATCGACATTCGGAGTTTGATTAAGTTTGGTAAGGCTGTAGGCCCCCCTAGCTTATTCAGTGCTCTACCTTCGATGGTAATCGCTATAACGCTCTACCTAAATAGATTTCGCGGAGAACCAGCTATATCCGAGTTTGATTGGCCTTTCACCCCTAGCCACAGCTCATCCCCTACTTTTTCAACAGTAGTGGGTTCGGCCTTTCAGCGGATGTTACTCCGCCTTCAGCCTGGCCATGGCTAGATCACTCGGTTTCGGGTCTAATTCATCGAACTTATTTGCCCTATTCAGACTTGCTTTCGCTATGCCTACACCTAACGGCTTAAGCTTGCTCGATAAACTAAGTCGCTGACCCATTATACAAAAGGTACGCCGTCACAGGATAGATCCCTTATCTTACTTCATATAAGAGGTAATTTTGCGTCAAAATTAAACGAAAAATCCTCGCACACCTAAGTACGCTACAGTTTCTCATTTAATTTTTTCTAAAAATTTCTCTCTCATATCTAGAAAGATAAGAGATCTAAAATCTGCTCCGACTGCTTGTAAGCATTCGGTTTCAGGTCTATTTCACTCCCCTTGTCGGGGTTCTTTTCACCTTTCCCTCACGGTACTTGTCCACTATCGGTCGCTAGAGAGTACTTAGGCTTAGAGGGTGGTCCCCCTATGTTCAAACAAGATTTCACGTGTCTCGCCTTACTCAAGGATTTTAGATTCTTTACTTATACAGGGCTATCACCTTCTATGGCTAACATTTCCATGTTATTCTAATTATCACTCTAAAACCACTGGCCTGGTCCGCGTTCGCTCGTCACTACTAACGGAGTCTCTGTTGATGTCCTTTCCTCCAGCTACTTAGATATTTCAGTTCGCTGGGTTTGCTTCACATAGCTATTTATTCACTATATGATACCTGTAAACAGGTAGGTTTCCCCATTCGGAAATCTTCGGATCAAAGCTTATTCGCAGCTCCCCGAAGCTTATCGCAGCGTATTACGTCCTTCATCGCCTTCTAGCGCCAAGGCATCCACCAAATGCTCTTATATTATTTACTTTAAATTAATTAACTTGAGATTACACGATGTATGCAGAATTAATGTACACTCGGTGAAAATCTACAAACTGCTTCGTCGTTTATTCGGATCTTGCAGTGCCTCACGTATAAATCATACGCTGCACTCCTTGACTCTGTAAACTTCTAGCACTTCTTGATTTTGACCTTTGTCTACTCAATATTACTTTGCAAACAGTATCTACTCACGATATTAAATTTTTAATATTCGCGGTGTAATAATTTCAGCTTTATTTATCAACTTGTTAAACAGCTACAAGGTTTGTTCCTTGCGTGATGGTTTTATATCTACAAATACAATTGATGTCAACACTATTCACACAAGTTTTCATTATAATTTCGAATAAATTTCTATATAGTTGTTTTAGCTGACCCCAACAAACTATATTCTAGATACTATGAGAATGCCGCATTGGCCAACATTACCTTGGCAACAAAATCCGAAATATGATCTTGAAAATATTCTACAATTATTAAAAATTCTAGAATCGCCACATCAATCCACACCACCAGTGATTCATATAGCAGGCACTAATGGTAAGGGTTCAACAGTAGCAATACTAAAGAGTATTTTTGAAGCAGCAAATTATAAAGTACATGCTTACACTTCTCCGCACTTAATTGAATTCAACGAAAGGATTATCTTGGCTGGAGAACAAATCACCGATCATTATCTATTTGAGATCTGTGAAAGAACACGAAAGGCCAGCGAGACCTTAAATATGCAACCAAGATTTTTTGAAGCAGTTACAGCTGCTAGCTTTTTAGCGTTTTCAGAAGTCAAAGCTGACATCCTGCTGTTAGAAACCGGCTTAGGTGGTAGATTAGATGCAACTAATGTTATTACTCAACCACTACTTACCTTAATTACACCCATTTCCTATGACCATACTGAATATTTAGGCAATAGCTTACAGGTTATTGCTGCAGAAAAAGCGGGAATAATTAAACCTAACGTACCATGTGTTATTAGTTGCCAGCTCGAAGAAGTATATGAGGTATTACTAAATAAATGTAACAATGCTGGCTCTCCTGCGTTTTGCTATGAATATGATTTTATTATCTTCAAAAACAATAAACATAGTTTTCAGTACTCCACAGCTAATATCAGACAGCACTTCTCTGCCCCATCATTGCTTGGTGATCATCAATTAATCAACGCTGCTGCTGTAATTGCAGCGATTAGCTTGATTAACCAACAATTTCATATAACCAAACAACAAATTGATACTGGGTTACAAAATGCCGTATGGCCTGCCAGAATTCAAAAAATTGATCAAGCGAAATATGCTCATTTAATTAGTAATCGCGCTCAAATTTGGCTAGATGGGGCTCACAACAGCAATGGGGCTCAAGCACTAGCACACTGGATACGCTATAATTTAACTGCACCTACATACTTAATATTAGGTATGACTAAAAACCGAAATATTAAAGATTTTTGTTCGCATTTTTATGGAATCATCATCAAAGGTTACACAGTTAAAGTACTCTCTGAGCCATCAAGTTATGGTGCAAACATGCTTGCAGAACAAGCATCCTGTATAGGAATGGTATTTTCTCCGGCAGAGGGATTAATTGAAGCCATAAATCAAATTGCTAAACAAACACAAAACACTACAATAAACATTGTAATCTGCGGCTCTTTGTTTTTAGCTGCCGATTTCTTAAAATTAATTCAAGGTCTATCTTCATGATAGATTAACGCGAGTTGCCATTAAAATACTTTTTAAACACTACAGAGGCCAGTTCCAGTCGTCATTACGAGGGAGCGCAGCTGCCGTGGCAATCCAGTTTTACTTAGATATCATTATTTTCTGGATTGCCACGGCAGCTGCGCTCCCTCGTAATGACGTAGAAACTGGAGTTGCTAGCAGTTTTAATTGGCAACTCGCGTTAGCTTAGTGCACTTTGAGTCGAAGGTAACATTGAGCCTCATCACAAAAATTTTGCCTTATTTTTAATATTTAGTTGCATAATAATCTCACTTCATTGGCAATTTCAAAAGCTTACATGTACACTAATAAAATTTTTTGTGGTAGACAGCAATAAATAATAATAATACTAGTGCTCTTAAATTAATTAAGAATTAGGTTGTAGAAGATGCTTGTAAATAACATTGAAGAAATTGCTGAATTTCTAGAAGACAATTATCCAGAAGAAGATATATCTCTCATTAAGTTAACTTATCTTGAAGAAATGATCAGATCACTTAGTGAATTAGAAGATGAAGAAATACAATTATCTAAAGAAATTTTACAGGAAATTAAAGAAACCTGGTTAGTACTGAGAGAACGCTCTTGAATTAAGATATTCATTTTTTCTATAAATTGGTATTGTCGTGCCTGAAATTTGTGGAGCTCAATACTTTTATAGCTGCAAACTCAAAGCTGCACATGTGCATCAGTTAAGTATAATCCTCAAGAAAATGCCAAATCTATACTAAAAGATGCAAAAATTAATAATTTTACTGGATTTTATTTTTAACTCCAGTATATTGCAAAAACTGATTTAGCAAACAACGTTCTAACCATAGGTTGAACATTGTGCAAAATTAGACTGCTTATTCATCTGGTTCTAGGTTCTTGTACACAGAAATTTTATAGAGCTTATTTTTAGTAGATTTTAAAGCCTATTAAATTTCCGTGGCACTTGATGCCTAAATTACTAAAAATCAATATCTTAGTTGTATTCAAAGTAGCTATAAGCATGAATATTATTAATATATAGAAAGAAGACCATTTGCATTCAAGCGCAGTTAACTTTCCTGTGATGGCGATCACATATCCAAATTTGGAGATTAATAAATAATGGATAAAGACAAAGCCTTAGCGATAGCACTTGGACAAATAGAAAAAAACTATGGGAAAGGCTCAGTAATGAAGCTAGGGCAACGACCAGCCGTAGATATTGAAGCTGTGTCCACCGGTTCTCTTGGTCTTGATCTTGCGCTTGGTATTGGTGGATTACCAAAAGGTAGAATTATCGAAATATTCGGCCCAGAAAGCTCAGGAAAAACTACTCTAACATTACATGCCATTGCAGAAGCACAAAAAAAAGGTGGAATCTGCGCTTTTATTGATGCAGAACATGCGCTAGACCCAGCTTATGCAAAAAAACTTGGAGTTAATATTGACGAACTTATTATTTCTCAGCCTGATACCGGAGAGCAAGCTTTAGAAATAGCTGATACTTTAGTGCGATCAGGAGCAATCGATATGCTGGTAATAGATAGCGTTGCTGCTCTAGTACCAAAAGCAGAGATTGAAGGTGAAATGGGTGATTCACATATGGGACTGCAAGCAAGGCTTATGAGTCAGGCTCTACGTAAACTCACCGCTTCAATATCAAAGACTAATTGCATTATCATCTTCATCAATCAAATCAGAATGAAGATAGGGGTGATGTTCGGTAGTCCTGAAACTACCACTGGCGGCAATGCTCTCAAATTTTACGCATCAGTTCGACTAGACATTCGTAGAACTGGATCTATTAAAGATAAAGAGGAAGTAGTAGGCAGCCAAACACGGGTTAAAGTTGTAAAAAACAAAGTAGCTCCGCCATTTAAGTCAGTTGATTTTGATATTATGTATGGGTCTGGTATCTCAAAAGAAGGAGAAATCATTGATATTGGAGTGAAAATGGAATTAATTGAAAAGTCTGGTGCTTGGTTTTCTTATAATAATATCAGAATCGGTCAAGGACGCGAAAATGTCAAACAGTACTTTAAGGAACATCCAACGATATTTAATGAGATTGAACAAAAGATTCGTCAAAAATCTACCAACCTCACCGATATCAGCATAACTACTAATCTGGATATGGAGAGCACAGATTATGATTGATTTAACCGGTCAGGTAGCCTTGATTACCGGAGCTAGTGGTAGTATAGGTGGAGCTATTGCGACGACGATACATCAACTAGGGGGGCATGTAATTATCAGTGGCAGCAATATGCCAAAACTGATCGCACTTGGTGATAGCTTAAAAGATCGCTATACTATAAAAACTTGTAATCTAGCAAATGCCGACGAATGTAACAATTTACTACATGACATAGAACAACTGGATATATTAGTATGTAACGCTGGTATTACTCAGGATACATTAGCAATTAAAATGACTAATGAAATGTTCGATGCCGTTATTGACCTTAATTTAAAAGCAAGTTTTATTTTAAATAGAGAAGCAATTAAAAAAATGCTCAAAGCTCGTTATGGACGCATCATTAATATTGCATCTGTTGTAGCAGTTACTGGTAATCCTGGTCAGGTAAATTACTGTGCTTCAAAAGCCGGTTTAATTGGCATGACTAAAGCTCTAGCGCTTGAAGTGGCTACTCGTGGAATCACAGTAAATGCTGTGGCACCAGGATTTATAAAATCGAACATGACCGACAAACTAAATGACCAACAAAAAGATGCTATTATGCAAAAAATACCTTTAAAAACATTAGGTACAGCTAATGATGTAGCCAATGCTGTTGCTTTTCTTGCTAGCAAGGAATCAAGGTACATTACTGGACAAACCATTCACGTAAATGGAGGGATGATAATGGTATAATTATTTAAATTATTTATTTTCTCTAGCACAAAACGTTTTTTTATGCTAAAAGTTCTGAATTATTGTGCTCCTAGGTAAAGAATTTTTGAGATAATATTTTTGTTGAATTAAAAGATGATATTCTAGGCCGATTTATGAATTAGCGCCTATTTATGATCCAGCAAAAATGTAATTTTAGCTATAGTTTATGAAGAGCAATATAAACGATTATGAGGTTTATTATGAATGACCATGACATCGAACAAAAAATTATCAAGATTGCAGCTGAAACATTAAAAATAGATGTAAGTAAAATTACATCCGAGTCGCATTTTGTTGATGATTTAAGCGCAGATAGTTTAGATCAAGTAGAATTGATGATGGCAATAGAAGCAGCGTTTAATTGTGATATACCAGACGAAGAAGCTGGTAAAATCACCACAATTGCAGATGCTGTTGGTTATGTAAAACAAAAAATAAATAGTTAGTAATTAAGTTAATTAATATTTAGAATAAATAATATACTTAAATAATTTAAAAAATAAAATCACTTTCGAAATTATATTATTTAAAGATATTTTGATATGTCAGAACGAAGAGTTGTTATTACCGGAATTGGCCTTGTCACCCCACTAGGCATTAATGTGGACACTTCCTGGTCAGCTATTCTACAAGGAAAAAGTGGCGTAAAGAAAATCACAAAATTTGATACTTCTTATTCCTCATGTAAGATAGCTGGTCTAGTTGATGATAACTCTTCAGATGGTTTTAACCCGGAACGAGTGATTCCAGCACGTGATGTACGTAAAATGGATGTGTTTATCCAATATGGTATCGACGCAGCTGTGCAAGCAGTTGAAGATAGTGGCTGGAAACCTGAAGATGAAATCTCTCGTGATCGAACCGGGCTTATTCTAGGCTCTGGCATTGGTGGTCTCAAAATGATTGAAGAAACTGCTATCGCTTTTCATCAATCATCCAATAAGAAAGTAAGTCCTTATTTTATTCCCGCTTCTTTAATCAATTTGCTATCTGGTCATGTTGCTATCAAATATGGGTTTACCGGACCAAATCATGCCGTAGTTACTGCATGCTCTACTGGAGCCAATGCCATAGGTGATGCATCCCGTATCATTAAGTATGGCGATGCAGATGTTATGGTTGCCGGTGGTGCCGAAGCACCAATTACTCCAATTGGCCTAGCTGGCTTTGCGGCAGCTAAAGCTTTGTCTACTAGATACAATGACACTCCAGAAATAGCTTCCAGACCTTGGGATCAGGATCGAGATGGCTTTATTATGGGCGAAGGAGCTGGAGTGGTAGTGCTGGAAGAATATGCTCATGCAAAAGCTCGCGGTGCAAAAATTTATGCTGAGGTAATTGGTTATGGGTTAACTGGAGATGCTCATCACATTACCTCTCCTCATCCCGAAGGAAGAGGAGCTTATCGTGCAATGAGCAACGCTTTAAATGATGCAAAAATTGATCCTTCTATGATTGATTATATCAATGCTCATGGCACTTCAACACCACTTGGAGACGCTATTGAGCTTGCTGCTGTAGAAAGATTATTTACAAATTATAGCAACAAGCTATTAATGTCGTCTACTAAATCAGCAACCGGTCATCTATTAGGCGCTGCTGGTAGTGTAGAATTAATATTTTCAATTCTCAGTATGCGAGATCAAATAGCTCCACCCACTCTAAACTTACATAATTCAATAACAACTCAAATAGATTTAGTCCCGATTGTTGCTAAACCTACAAAAATTAATTATGTATTATCAAACTCTTTTGGTTTTGGTGGTACTAATGCAAGTTTAGTAATAAAAAAGCTATAACTATAATAACTTCTTTCAAGTATGTATACTGCACAATACCTGCGAATTGGATTCTAAAATGAGGAGTGAGCTTTGGTACGTAGATTACTACTTTGAGGAGCCCTGCTCTCGAAATTTTAGAAAACCAATTCTTGAAAGATGAGCAGTATATGTCTCTGCAAAAAGTCAAAGGTACTTACAAAACCAATTATAATTTAAAACATTTAACCTGGTTTAAAGCTGGTGGGTCTGCTAAATTATTTTTTAAACCTTTTGATAGAGATGATTTAATAGAGTTTCTAGTACCTAATCAAAATAGGTTACCAATTACTGTAATAGGAGCAGGTTCTAATATTATCATTAGAGATGGTGGCATAGATGGGGTAGTAATTAAACTTGGTGGCAATTTTTCCAATATAGAATTTGATTACTATAATCTTACTGTAGGTGGCGGCTGCTTAAATTTTAATCTAGCAAAATTTTGTCAGGCAAACGCTATTACTGGCTTTGAGTTTTTAATCGGCATACCTGGTACCATTGGTGGTGGCGTAATAATGAATGCTGGGGCTTATGGTGCAGAATTTAAAGATATTCTCCTTAATATTGAAGCAATCACTCATAAAGGAGAAATAGTAATGCTTAGTCAGCAAGATATTAATTTCACATATCGGCGTAGTAATTTACCTCAGGATTTAATTATTACCAAGGCTGTCTTTCGTGCTCCCCTTGGTAATAAAGATAAAATCACCACAACAATGGCAGAAATTAATGCTAAAAGAACGGCTACCCAACCAATAAAAGAACGTACTAGCGGCAGTACTTTTATCAATCCAGCTCCTCATAAAGCTTGGGAATTGATTGATCAGTCAGGACTACGTGGTTATAGAATTGGAGATGCCGGTATATCTAATTTGCATTGTAATTTCATGATTAATCATGGTAATGCTTCAGCGCAAGATTTAGAAACACTTGGGGAATTTGTTCGAGAGACGGTATTAACAAAAACCGGCATTCTACTGGAATGGGAAATTAAAAGAATAGGAAAAGTCTAAAAAATTAGGAGCATGTAATATATGCATAAATATAAAACTATATTTATTGAAAATTCTATAGTTACTGCTCAAAACGAGCATGGGAAAAAGCATATTGTGGTAGTAGGCGGCGGCATGTCTGCTGAACGTGAAGTGTCCTTAGTATCTTCCAAAGCAGTGATAAAAGCTCTTATTGACAATGGATATCAAGTTACTTTTGTTGATATGGGTGCAGATATTGCGCTCAAACTTACACAAATTAAACCAGATGTCGTTTATAATTGCTTGCACGGTACTTATGGCGAGGATGGATGTTTACCGGGATTATTGAATATTATGCGTATTCCTTATACTCATAGCGGTTTATTATCATCAGCTCTTGCTTTGAACAAACTTAAGTCAAAAGAGTTGTTTATTGCGAATAATATTAAGACCGCAGAAAGCATTATTGTTAATAGATCTGATAATATCAAGCACGACCCTTTACCACGCCCCTTTGTGATAAAACCACTAGCACAAGGCTCAAGTATTGGGGTTGAAGTTATTTTTGCTTCTGATTCCTTTAACTTTGCTGATTATGATTTTCCATATGGAGATCAAGTAATGATTGAGAAATATATTTCAGGACGCGAATTACAAATTGCACTGTTAAATGGTAAAGCTTTTGGAGTATTGGAACTTAAATTTTTAAAACGACGATTTTATGATTACGACACTAAATATACAGAAGGGTTTGCTGAGCACATACTGCCAGCATTAATTTCAGATAAAATTTATCATTACTTACTGAATACTGCAGAAGCTGCTAATAGTATTATAGGATGTAAAGGGTTAGTACGAGCAGAATTTATCTACAACCAAGAATCAGATGAATGTTTTATACTTGAACTCAACACTCACCCTGGAATGACTCCACTTTCTATCTGTCCGGAAATACTCGCATGGCATGGTATAAGCTTTAATCAGCTGATAGAAGAATTAATTAAGACTGCAAATTATGAATTATAGATTTCCTAAGAATGAAGCAACTTACTAAAAGAAATAGGAAAAAACAAAACATTCCTCTACGTCGTAAAATAGCTATTATTTATACGCGGCTGACAATAATTGTTAGAATACTAATTGGCATCTTCTTTTATCTAATTTTTTTTACTGGATATCTACCTTACTTACGACATGAGATTGCTGATAATATTTACGAATTCACTGCTGATTTAGGATTTACTCTTGAAAATGTTTTAATAGAAGGACAACATAATACTTCTTCATCTGATATTTTGTCAGCACTTAATGCTGACAAAGGAACGCCTATAGCGTCGATTGATTTAAAAAAAGTGCAAGATAATTTAGAACGTAACCGATGGATTAAAACAATAATAGTAGAACGTAGACTACCATCTACTATTTATATTGCTATACTTGAACGAATACCTATTGCTATTTGGCAAAATAACAAACAATTATTTTTAATCGATGATGAAGGATTTGTAATTACTGACCAGCATATAGATAATTTTAATAATTTATTACATGTGGTTGGGGTTGATGCCAATATTTATACTAATAAATTACTAGAAGATATCGCACAGCATCCTGAGTTTTCGACAAAAATCGTATCAGCTGTACGTTATGGTGAGCGTAGATGGAATCTTAACTTACAGCAAGATATTATAGTAAAGATGCCAGAAGCTGGCTTTGATCAAGCTTTTAATTATTTAGCAGAACTATATAAAGCACAAAAACTCTTCGATCAAAATTATAAAATTATTGATCTACGTGATCACACTAAATATTATATTGAAAAGCACTAAACTGTGCGCGTTCACGATTTTTAAGTTTGAATGTTAGTATACTACATACAAGGTTGCCGTCACGAGCTGATATATCACCAGAATTTGAAAGTGCTGAAATGCGCTATACATCGTCTGAGCTGAGGAGTAGCCTTTAGGTTACGACGAAGCAATCCAGAAAGATTGACACAGTAAAAGCTGTGTCACTGTTATGATTTTTTCTGGATTGCTTCGTCATGTGCTTACGCACATTCCTCGCAATGACAGGCTTTTTGAGTGTTTTTTTAAACACTTCAAATTCGTGGGGATATATCAGGTCACGAGGAGCCGTTAGGATCCAGTTGCAGCTTGAGTAAGGGGAAGCACTTGAAAAGACTAGACTGCTTCGATTTTCAACAAAATCTATGACGATCTTTTCTAAAAACCGTGAACAACGCTCACATTATATATAACCCTTGCTTTTTTGCTATTGCTTAAAAAAAAGCACTCGCAGCAACACAACCTATTGCTGCGAGTGCTAAAATAAATAATTATATCTGTTCAATCTGTTGTAATTCACCACCCAACTCAATCAAGTCACGGTCAATCCAGTGATTCTCTATCAATACCTCATGTAACTTAGAATCACTATAACCATATTCTTTATCAGTTTTGATTATTTTCGCTTTCATAGCTTTAGCAACAGGAAGTTGTTCTACATAGTCAAAAAAACTGAGCAACTTATTATCATTAGTGTACGCTGTGGTTTTATACTTTAATACTGGACCCAACTTCTTCATAAAAGCAGCCTGATTCACAAATGATGAAAAATCATTTGTGGCTTTTACAAAATCACCTGCAAGCTTCACTAATTTTTTAGAAGCTTGCTCACTGATTTCCTCTATATTTCCCTGGTTTAATTTCATATTACCAGGATTAATCTCTAATATATTTAGAACTTGCTTATCCTTTGCTGGTAAGTTTTGTGGATTCTGTGCTACTTTTTGTAATTCCTCCGCAATATACTGCTTAAATTCTATAGCTTTCTTATCAGCAACATTTTTATCCACGGAAAGAAGCTTTCGATACATCATCATATCTTTAATTTTAGGCAAGATCTGCTCAGCAATAACACTCTCTTTCCAATCATTCTTTGCTTCTTCTACTGATGGAGCTAATAATTTGTAACCACTCTCAACAAACATTTTTATAGAGTTAGTAAATTTACTTTTTGCATCAAACAAAATCTTTACAACTGGTGAAGCAAGCCATATTTGCATGTACTTTACTTGCTCAGGCTCAAATACTACTTCCTGACCACGTAATTCTTTTAATAGTGATGAAAGTTTTTTAGACAAATCAGGTATTTGATCGATATTATGATTTAACCAATTATTAACAGTATAAGGCTGTAAAAAACCTGTGCCAGCTTTTACTTGATAACCCATAATGCCAAGATGCTCAAATAAAGACACTGGTGCTTTATTAAACTGTGATAAATCTGATATTCCTTCAAGATATTCATCACTTCTGGCTTTCACACATTTTACTAACTCAGTTTTATGTTCTTTTACAAAATTTTTAAATTCTTTAGCAGGAGCCTTCATAAATAGTTGTACAAATTCATCAGCACTATTTATAGACTGCTTTAATATTTCTATAGGCAAGCAGATCTTTTTCGCAAGCTTAGCATTATAAACTTGTTGTTCATAATTATCTGGGCGCTTACCAATACTGCTATCATACTTCGCATTCTCCATTAAATGCCCCCACATTTCTGGCAAAATAGGAATTTCCGTGATTCCAAATTTTGCACAGCATTTCAGCACTTCACTGAGTTTAGAATTTGAAACATAGCCATGAGTGGTCTCAATTAATTTTACATTATGAGTTGGACCTCCTAACTGATCAATTGGTGTAAATACAGCGTGACGTACTACACCATCATTAAGATTAATATCAATATTAATCTTATTTGCCTCTCCGGTAATAAGCTGAACCATAACTGGTTCAGTTAGTGTAATATTATAAATACCAATTCGTACTGGTTGATTTACTTTATCTAGATCTAATGTTACTGGAGCCACATCTATTTCTTCTGGAACAACAGGACCGGCATATAAAAGAAACCCAGTACCAGTCAGCATTTTATAAAATTCCTCTTTACTTAAACTATTCACCAATTTTTTAATATCTTGTGCGTTATACTGAGGCTGGAATAACATAGTTACAAACTCTACATCTAACTGTGCATTATGTTCCTGACTATTCTCTTGCATTTCCTGATATTGACTTTTCATATTTTATTACCATAAAATTATTTATATTTCATATATATCAAATATCTTTTATAAATCAAATGATTTTTTTACTTCACTTACTTTTTTGTTAAAGTGCTGACAATTCCTCGCAAGGTTTGTAATTCAGTATTAGATAAATTCTCAATTCGATAAAAAAGATTCATAATATTTCTTGTCATTTGTGGTCGTTTTTGTGCTACCTTAAAAAAATCTTTTTTATCCAATTCAGTAAATAAATGTGCAAAAAAATAATCCATCTGTTCTTTAGTAGCCAAAAGCTGTGTATTAACTAAATCTGTACGCTCTTGCAACTTAAATAGTTCATAACAAATTATTATCACTGCCTGAGCAATATTTAATGAACTAAAATTATGATTAGTGTCAATAGTAATAATTTTATTGGCTATTGTAATTTCCTGATTAGTCAGACCACAATTTTCTCTGCCAAACATAATTCCTACTTTCAGCTGTATTGGGTAATGATTAGGCAATTCCTTGGATAATATATAGCTCTTATTCATATCTCTGGGTGCAGAAGTTGTAGCATATACATATTCTAAATCAGCAATACTACTTGCCAAATCATCATATATTTTTGCCTTTGATAATATATCAATAGCCGCAACTGCCATGCTGCTGGCTTTATCATTTGGCCAACCATCACGAGGAGCAACAATCCGCAAATTCGTTAAGCCAAAATTTTTCATGGCTCGTGCAGTAGCACCGATATTTTCTCCCATTTGCGGAGCTACTAAAATAATCACCGGATTATTCATAGATTATTTTCAAAAGACATGATTTTCTCGAACAAAGAGTTTTGTTGTAATCGATTCTGTAATACCTCAAAATCAACTATATCTGCATCCTGATCCTGACAAGCACAAGCGAATATATAATTTCGCTCGTCTGATACTGGTTGAATACATTGGCCGCAGATCCCCTTCATCATACATTGCATTGAAGAATTGATACTACATATCAATTTACAGCTGGAACCAAACAGCTCATTTTTGATGTTACGTACCGCCAACATCATACTGCTTGAGCCAATACAAATTATGCGATCAACACAATCAACAATATTGTTGCTCTTTTTAGCATGATATTCTCGTAATCCATCAATGATTGTACCCTTAATACTAACATCATCTACTCTATTAGCAGTTAAAATATCATTCTCACAGCACCATATAACCATATTGCTAGCCTCCTCTATTCTTTCTGCATAAAAACGATCAGCCTCATTCTTATAACCAGCAATATAAGTAACATTACAACCATTAGCCCTTAAAGCCTGACCGACAGAGAATAATACTGCATTACCTAAACCACCTCCAATAAGCACGACGTTACTATTCTTAATAATTTCAGTAGGTAATCCTGTCGGTCCCATTAATGATACCTTATCTCCAGCTTTTATGAACTTACATAGACTACTGGAACGACCTACAGCTAAAATAATCAGGGAAATAAGACCTTTTGTTAAATCTACATAGGCACCAGTAAGTGCCAGAGGTTCAAAAGCTTTAGTTGGCTCTATAGTAAAATTTTGTAAACGAAAAAATTGCCCGGGACAAAAATTTCGAGCAGCTGCTGGTGCATGAATAATTAGTTCTACGATATTATTTGCCAAGATATTAACTTGCGATACTTTACTCAATAAAATATTATCTAAATATGATATGAATTTTTGATAATCACCGCTAAAACTCGGCAATAATTGTTGTAAACTACTGGTTACATGTGCATAGCCATATTTGCTGCTGGCAAGAGCCCTAACCACACTACCAGCAAACTCCGGATTACAATCACCAAAATAGCTATATTTATTTGATTTAATTAATATATCACTATCTATATAATCTCCCGTCCCAATCGCAATTAACATTGTTTTTACTGGGACATCAATATACGGCTGTTCAAATTCCACAGACTGTAAATAATTATACTGATCAAGATTAACTTTAACTGGCTTCATCTGCTCGCGAAATTTTACCCCAGCAGCCATAGAATGTATTAATTCTTCATAGTTTAATTTGTAAGCCGCAGCATCATTTAAACTACCACGATAATAGACGGTAACTCCACCCAAAGAATCTAAAATATTTTGTACTTCAGCTTGCGATCTAGCTGTTCTAAATAGCTGTGCATGGGTGATAAACTCGTGCGCTACCAGCCTATCTTCAATAGTCCAATTTTGCTCTATCACCTCAATGCTAAATTGCTCATTAAGTTGCTCATATTTTCTAAGAAACTTTTCTACCTGCAATGGATAATAATTTAAAGCCTCAACTGCAGCATCAATTGCTGTTAAACCACAACCAATTACTGCTACTGGCATTCTTATCATCAAGTTAGTCAGACTATCTTGATGGTAAGCACCGCCAGCTTGTAAAGTCATCAAGAAATCAGCAGCGGTTTTTACACCGACAGCCAAACCGTTTTCTAGTGTTAAAATTTTTGGTGCTCCAGCTCCTACACACAAAGCTATATGATCAAATCCGTAAGCAAACGCCTGCTCTCCGGTAATATTACTGCCAAATCTTACTCCACCATATGCTTTAAAATTACTTCTACGCTCTAGTATTAGCCGCAAAATAATCAAATTATTTTTATCCCATCTTGCAGTAATACCATATTCCGCTACTCCACCAAAACCTTGTGGCAAGCGCTCGGATAAGTTTTGAGTATACAATTGCCAATTCTTAATTGGTAATTGTGGGTCGAACTGCAGTGGCATAATTTTCTGACCATCAATAGCAGTAACGTTATGACCATCATTTAATAAATAATGAGCAAGACTAAAGCCCGCAGGGCCAAGCCCCACCACCAACACATTATATCCTGTTGGTACTTTCGGTAAAAAACTATCAAGCTTTAACGGATTCCAGCGAGTTAATAACAGGTATATTTCTAACCCATATGGTAGTGCAAGCACTGTTTGTAAAATATCGGTTTCAATAACAGGTATATTTACCGCCTCTTGTTTCTGATAGATACAAGCTTTACTACAATCATTACAAATTCGGTGACCAGTAGCAGCAACCATCGGATTATCAATAATAATTACCGCAAGAGCAGCCAGGTTAAGACCATGCGCTTTTAGGTAATTCATCTCAGAGATTTTTTGTTTTAACGGACAACCGTCTTGTGGAGCCTTAACTTGAGTTTTATTATATAAACCTTTAGAGCAGGAATCTTTCCCCTGTTTATGGCAATAGATACAATAATGTGCATTATTCAGCGCATTATCCAAAGTTAATTCGGTATTAGTATAATCAAACCCAGTACGTATATGCTTTTTATATTGAGCTATTCTATCTTGATCAATTAGCTGTGCTTGATTTACCGATTTTGGTAATTGAAATAATATATGTTCATTGTTGGTATGAACCATCCAAGCTGCATACTGCGCCGCAATATCAAGTGCATCAACATATTCTTCTTGGTCTAAAAGCCATTCATTAACATGAATAGCAAATGTAATTGGCGTCAGTTCAGCTCCTATTAATTGATCAAGCACATTGGTAACATGGACAATATCAATAGAATTAATACTGGCTTTTGGATATTTTTTAATAGCAAAACGTTGAATAAATTTTCTTTTACACTGATAGATACTATCAAATTTTTCATGCTCCTGCCTTGATTTGATAATTTCCGGTTCAACAAAAAATAGCTGAGCCAAAAAATTATCCAGAATCAGGGCAAGGTCTAAGAGCAAATTTGAGTATTCTAATTCATCAAAATAAGGATAGGACTGAGCATTAGACTTATTTATTGTACGTAAATGACAAAGCTTCTGATATACCTCGCTATCATGCTCTTTTAAAAATTCTAAAAAGACCTGATCCAGCTTGTGTAACTTTACTAAACTAGATAAATGATCAAAAATAAAGCCAAAAGCTAGTCGCACTGTATATAATGTGTTAAAGATTACAAAAGAAAACTATAAAATGGTTAAAGTAAACTAAACTCTAATCCACTTCATTAAGGTTCAACTGATTTCCAGTTATCTCAACAGGCATTGGCTCATCAATAAAATTATTGTCACGGGTTTGGAATAATAAAGTTTTAATATACTCCGCTGCATTTTCTTCATCCTGGAAGGCCTGCTTCCATTTTTCTGCCATTAACGCTGCCAGTTCAGAATGAACAGTTACTACGTCCTGTTTACAAGCAAAGCCGACACCATCAATCTTTATTGAATATCCTTGTTCCTGTAAATGATATTTTTTAAACACTTCATTAGCTTCACGCTGAGCCGCTATTGTCATCCGCTCAATATAAGGATTATTAGTCTGAAATAAAATTATAAATTCTTTTTGCGCACCATAAGTTCCTTGCAAAATCTGTTTTACTAAAAACTCTACCGTCTCACGAACTGTTGTTGCTGTAGTTGGACGTTGAGATTCAAGTAAATCAGTATCAATGATCTCAAAACTAGTATCTAAATCTATATATTTTTTAAATAAGTCCTGAGCCATCGTAGTTTCAGTTAACTTACGCTCTTCTTCATCCGCATAATTAGGATAAAGCCGCCCTGGCAACCTACCAGCAGGACAATCTTCTTTAGTTTTATATTGAATGAGTGGCTGCGATTCATTTAATTTAATTCCCGTTTGCTCAGCTAGATACTGTATATATTTCGCTCCTTCCTGTACTGCTTCTTCTTTATCACCAGCGGTAACTAATACATCAATATTATCAATATTTAGTGATTTTGTTGTATCAAAGATATTTTTTAACTTATAAGACATACCGTCTATATTTGCCCACAACTCTCTGCCACCAGCTAGAATTAATGTACCATTTTTAATGGTAATTCCCATTTGTTCTAAAAGATATTGATAATCCTCCAGCCTAGCTAATAATCCTGGTCGTGACGCTCCGGTGACCCAGACCATATCGTATTTTTTGAATTCCGGTAACTTTCTATTGATCAGCCCAAGCAGCGTTGCTTCTTTGATATATTCATGATGGAAAACTTCCATCCAATTTTGCTTAATTAATTCATTGCGTTCTTGCCCCTTATCTCGATTAAAAGCATGTTGAGAAATATATAATAATAAATCCATCCACTGCTTACTATCAAGAGGTA
Organism: Candidatus Trichorickettsia mobilis; assembly: GCF_963422225.1. NCBI lineage: Bacteria > Pseudomonadati > Pseudomonadota > Alphaproteobacteria > Rickettsiales > Rickettsiaceae > Candidatus Trichorickettsia > Candidatus Trichorickettsia mobilis. The sequence goes on along the minus strand of NZ_OY728607.1, from coordinate 453 downwards.
TCATGGTAAAATATTGATATAATAGGTCTGGTTGAAATTTTGCATAATTTTTTTGATTAGCTGACGCATGTTTAATAGCATGCGTTAACTCAAAGAATGCTTCCCTTTTGTTAGTTATACTTTGAACGTGATTAACATCTTGCCATAACCTCTCTGGAGTAAGGTATCCGGCCATATAAAAAATACGCAAGATAGCTTCTTCTTGCTGCTTAACTGTTATTAATTGCTCTTCAATTTGTCGATCCTTAAAACCTAGCTTTAAGAAAGCATTACCAAACTGAACTGATTGCTGTGCTAATTGATATGCATACGAGTATGGATTAAACACCATAAAAACTAAAGGAAAAGAACACAAAAGATATTTATATGAGAATGGATTATACCATAGTGATGGAAGAAAATTTTTCTTTTTCATTTCTTTAATCCTTTAATAAGATTATGTCATTACATATG